>NZ_JBXWOB010000013.1:0-100890 GCF_059610685.1 Ruegeria sp. CDSC052 | reverse complement strand
GATCAGACATGTTCACCGCTCGTTTTTGAACCGTGAATCACGCCGCAAAACGGAAATCAATGGGTCCTGACCCTAGACAATATGCAATGGAAACAAGAGGCAGATCAGGGGCTAATTCGGGGGTCAGTTGCACCGCTTACGCTCAAAGAATACATCAACGGATTCTACAACCCGGGCCACCGACATTCAGCACTGAGCGGGAGCATCCGGTCGCATATTGAGGGTTCGGGCATCCGTATTGAGAAAAAACCGACGCAAGCAGCGCCGGTTTTCATAGTCTCATCCTAAGAGACTGCTAACGGTGTCAGCCGAATACACGCCCCAGTGCGCCATCGACAGCATCGGTGATTTGGTCGATGTCATCCGCGGTGGCAATCAGCGCTGGTGAGAAGCACAGAGTGTTGTTCCGACCGGGGACCGAGCGGTTGGTGACGCCGATGATCACGCCTTGCGCCATGCAGTCGGCCACAACGGCCTGGGCAAGCTTCTCATCAACTGGCTCACGGGACGCGCGGTCTGCGACCAGCTCAGCACCCAGGAACAGGCCCTTGCCGCGGACGTCGCCGACGACCTTGTGCTTTTCCATCAGCGCCTGAAGGTTGCCCGTCATCCGGTCACCCATAGCGACACAGTTGGCCAGCAGGTTCTCATCCTCGATGATCCGCATGTTCTCGATCGCGGCCGCTGGACCGGCGGTGCAGCCCCCAAAGGTCGAGATGTCGCGGAAATAGCCCATCGGGTCCGAGGCGTCTTCTTTGAACATGTCAAAGACTTCCTCAGTAGTTACCATGCA
This sequence comes from Ruegeria sp. CDSC052, assembly GCF_059610685.1. NCBI lineage: Bacteria > Pseudomonadati > Pseudomonadota > Alphaproteobacteria > Rhodobacterales > Roseobacteraceae > Ruegeria > Ruegeria sp. CDSC052. The sequence continues at coordinate 100,097 of NZ_JBXWOB010000013.1, read as the reverse complement.
GGCGATGGCGGCATAGCCCGAGGCGACACCCTTGGCCATGGTCACGAAATCCGGCTTCACACCATATTGCTGATACCCGAACCAGGTACCGGTGCGGCCAACGCCACAGACGACCTCGTCGATATGCAGCAGGATGTCGTACTTCTTGCAGATCTCCTGCACACGCTGCCAATAACCCTCGGGCGCTTCGATCACGCCGCCGCCTGCGGTCACGGGCTCAAGGCACAGGGCGCCAACCGTATCCGGGCCTTCGCGCAGGATCACCTCTTCGATCTGATCCGCGGCCCATTCGCCGAAATTCTCTTCGGGCGCACCGTCCAGCTCGTGCTTGCGGTATTCCATGCAATGCGGCACGCGGATGAAACCGGGGGCGAAAGGCCCGTACTGCGCGTTGCGCTCGTCCTGACCACCTGCCGACATCGCTGCCAGGGTCGAGCCGTGATAGTCGCGGTCACGGTACAAAATCTTGGTCTTCTTGCCACCGTATTTCTTGTGGGCGATTTGGCGAACCATCTTGAACGCCTTCTCATTCGCCTCGCTGCCCGAGTTGGTGTAATACACGCGGCTCATGCCAGGCATTTTCTCGATCAGCTTTTCGGCGAACAAAGCACCTGGGATCGAGCCCGCCGAGTTGGCGAAATAGCACAGCTTCATCAGCTGGTCGTAAACCGCCTTACAGATCGATTCGCGGCCATAGCCGACATTCACAGTCCATACGCCGCCCGATACAGCGTCCAGATGCTCTTTGCCTTTTTGATCCCAGACACGCATGCCCTTACCTTCGACAATGATGCGCGGGTCGTTGGTTTCAAAGGGTTTATGCTGGATCAAGTGGTGCCAAATATGGGCGCGGTCGGCTTCGACGACGCGGGAAAGATCGTTTTCGTTGAACGTGCCGTCCATGACATGTCCTTTCAAAATTAGCGTGTGCACATCTTACAGAGGCGGTGTCGCCTCGGCTTGTATATTCGATGGCTCAGATCAGCGTGAATGGCCAGTACAAGATAGGGCCAGATCGGGTAGGTTGGTATCGCCAGTCGGGCACAGCACAGTTATTTGGCCGCCTCAGCCCGTATTTCTACGGGTTTGTCATGGGACCATGTTTGTGTTCAATTCGCGCAACTTGCGATTTGGGAGGATCCGCAGATGACAGGGGCCAACATATATGAACGCCACTTGGATCAATGTCAGGCGAATTATACGCCGCTGTCACCGCTAAGCTTTATCGAACGGACGGCGCAGGTCTACCCTGATTACCCGTCAGTTGTTTATGGCGTCCGCCGGTATTCCTGGGCCGAAACCTATACCCGTTGTCGTCGACTGGCGAGCGCTCTGGATAGGCGTGGAATAGGGCGAGGAGATACAGTTTCGATCATCGCAGCAAACATCCCCGAACTGTACGAGGCCCATTTTGGCGTTCCCATGGCCGGCGCCGTGCTGAACGCGATTAACACCCGGCTGGACGCGCCGATCATTGCCTTCATCCTGAACCATGCGGAAACCAAGGTGCTGCTGGTCGATCCGGAATTTTCTACGGTTGTGCAAGACGCACTGGAACAGGTTGATCACGATATTCTCGTCATCGATATCGAGGATCCCAGCTTTGATGGTGGCGAGAAACAGGGCAGTCTGACTTACGATGCGCTCTTGGCCGAAGGCGATCCCGAGTTCGCATGGTCCCTGCCAGCGGATGAATGGGATGCGATCACGCTGAATTATACCTCGGGCACCACAGGCAATCCAAAAGGGGTTGTGTATCATCACCGCGGTGCGTCCCTGAATGCCCAATCTGATCTGCTGGACTGGGGCATGCCCCGGCATTCAGTCTATCTGTGGACCTTGCCGATGTTCCACTGCAACGGCTGGTGTTTCCCTTGGGCCATGGCGGCAAATGCAGGGGTCTCGGTGTGCCTGCGGGCGGTGCGGGATGAGCCGATCTATGCCGCCTTCCGGGATGAGAAGGTCACGCATTTCTGCGGTGCGCCGATTGTTCTGAACATGTTGGCCAACGCGCCTGATAACCTTAAGGATTTCGATCACGAGATCAAAGTGATGACCGCAGGCGCACCACCTCCGGCCGCTGTGGTTAAGAAGATGGAGGATATGGGGATCGAAGTTACCCATGTCTATGGCCTGACCGAGACTTATGGTCCGTCCGTGGTCTGCGCCTGGAAGGATGAATGGAACAGCAAAGAAGGCGAAGAACGCGCCGCTTTGAAGGTTCGTCAGGGTGTGCGGTATTCGGCCCTGTCCGGCCTTATGGTGGCCGACCCGGATACGTTGGAACCCGTGCCTGCGGATGGCGAGACGCTGGGTGAGATTTTCATGCAGGGCAATGTTGTCATGAAAGGTTATCTCAAAAACTCCGATGCCACGGACAAGGCGTTCCGGGGCGGCTGGTTCGCCTCGGGCGATCTTGGGGTGATGCATGCGGATGGATATGTCGCACTCAAGGACCGGTCCAAAGATATCATCATCTCGGGAGGTGAGAATATCTCATCGGTTGAGGTTGAGGATATCTTGTACAAGCACCCCGCCGTGATGGAGGCCGCCGTGGTCGCCCGCCCCGATGACAAATGGGGCGAAACACCCTGCGCCTTTGTTGAACTCAAACCAGATGGGCAAGCGACAGAAGCAGAGATCATCGCGTTCTGCCGGGACAACATGGCCCATTTCAAGGTGCCTAAGACGGTGGTCTTCGGTCCTTTGCCAAAGACTTCGACCGGCAAGATTCAGAAGTTCAAGCTGAGAGATCAGGCGAAGGCGTTGGGTTAAAGCTGGTCGAAGATCGACAGATCCAGATCCAGCATCTCACCCATCCAAATGGCGCGGTCGCGGTGGTCTGCCAGATGCTCGCCGGTTTCGGGATGGGTGAATATCGTCAACCCTTGCCGATTCAGCGTCAGCCAGGGAATGACCTGATCAAATGCGTCGGCTGCAAAGCCCAACTGGCAGCTCCACCTTGGATGTGGGCCTACATTGCGGGCGTGCATCCGCCCCATTGCAACTGGGAACAGGCGCACTGCTTCTTCACAGAGCTGCCGGGCGGTATCCTGCGTTTCTGCATCGAAATAGACATGGGCGTGATAGCCGATGATTTCGGGCATTGGGGCCTCCTGCATTTTGTTTTGAAGAACGTAAGGCAGGGGTCAGGCAATTCCCATTCGCATCGGCACACAGACCCTGTGCAGAGGATCAGGTGGGGGCGTGTTGATCGGGATACGCTGCGGCAAAGGCTGGGTGTTTGGCGCAGGCGGCCTCTACGCCCAGAATACGGGGCAGGTCGGTCAGATCGACCTGATAGCGGCGGGCATTGTACATCTGTGGGACCAGGCACAGATCAGCCAGCCCTGGCTGCGGCCCAGTGCAATAGGGGGTCTGTTGGAAACCGCCCAACTGGGCTTCGAACGCAAGCAGACCCGGTCGTATGAAATGGTTCATCCATTTGCCAGGCATACCTTCCGCATTCCCACTGAGCGCGGTTGCATGGCGTGCGACTGACAAATTGCAGACTGGGTGAAGATCAATTGCGATGGTTTGTGCCAGCGCCAGTGCTTGTGCGCGAATACCGGGTTCCGCAGGAAGCAACCCCAGACCCCGCGTCATGTCCAGATAGTCGATGATTGCCAAAGATTGCGTCAGCCGCAGCCCGTCAATCTCAAGCACAGGAACCAGCCCCTGAGGGTTGCGCCTCAGATGCGCATCAGATTTGTGATCTCCGGCGACAAGATCGACAGACACCGCACGATAGGTGATGCCAGCCAAGTTTAACGCGATCCGCACCCGGTAGCTGGCCGACGAGCGCCAATAATCATACAGAACTACGCCACTCATCGCTGGCCTCCTGTTTACGTCAATTCTCGTTCAGCTTGGCGGCTTTCAGGGCTTCAGACAACACCTCGGCATTTCCGATATGGTTGGCTAGCACCAGTACCAGCCGCGCATTCAGCGCGTCGCTGTCGGATTTATCCAGCCCGTCATGGGCAGCGATCAGTTCAAAATAGAAATCATCTGCATTGTCCAGATTAGGTGTGAGGATCAGTTGGGTCATCTCGCTTACTCCTTACCGGTGGCCCTGCGGATCGCCTGCCGGAATGCGTTTTCTTCGTACGTATCACGGCGGGCGGCCACGTGTTGATCGGGACGGATCAGATAAACCGCGCTGGTGGCATCCCCCAGATAGCGGCGCTTGAGCGCCAGGGTCGGATCGTCCTTAACCGACAACGCCAAGCGGGTTGCCTGAACCCCGTCTTCCTCAAGAGTGTCTGGTGCGTCGGCGTCAATCGTCAAAAGGGTAAACTTGCCCGCGAGTTTCGGCAGCAGAAATGCGGCGCCGAGGGGGGCATCCGGGCACGCTGCGCCGGGACGGGTGAAATCTGGCCCGTTCAGCGCATCTGCGGAATTCAACGACGAGCCCGCATAGGTACAAGGTGTGCTCAGACGGCCGGAATTCACCAGAGGGCGCGCGAATTCGTAGTGCTCGCCCAGGTCCAGAACGGCGTCGCGCAACAAGCGGGACATCTGGGATTTCGGCGTGATGAAGTCGGTCGAGCGACTGGAATAGGCAATATTCTCATCAGCGGCCTGCACCCGTTCATGGCTGTAGCTATCCAGCAAATAATCGGGCGCTTTTCCGTCGATAACCAGCTTCAGCTTCCAACTCAGGTTGTCCGAATCCTGTACACCCGAATTGGCCCCACGCGCACCAAACGGGCTAACCTGATGGGCGCTGTCGCCGGCAAACAAGACCCGGCCATACCGGAATCGCTCCATCCGGCGACACTGGAAGGTATAGATCGAGACCCATTCCAAATCGAATTCGACATCTTCGCCCAGCATCTCCTTGAGGCGCGGGATCACATTCTCGGGCCGTTTTTCCCGTTCCTTGTCGATATCCCACCCCAGTTGCAGGTCAATGCGCCAGACATTGTCGGGCTGTTTGTGCAGCAGGGCGGATTGCCCCCTGTTGAACGGTGGATCAAACCAGAACCAGCGTTCGGAAGGAAAGTCAGCCTCCATCACGACATCAGCTATCAGGAAGTTATCTTCGAACACGCGCCCGTCGAAATCCAACCCGAGCATCCTGCGGGCCGGAGAGTGCGCGCCGTCACAGGCGATCAACCAGTCGGCTTCGATGTTGTAGGGGCCTTCGGGGGTCTCTACCTCAAGCGTGACATGGTCCTCATGGGTGCCGATCGCCTCGACCCTATTGCGGCCGCGAATATCGATTGGCGCGCCTTCAGCTTGGAGTGCGCGCAAGCGGTCCACAAGGATCTGTTCTAGGTGATATTGCTGCAGATTGATAAATGCCGGATTGGCATAGCCTTGTTCTGGCTGCAAATTGAATTCATAGATCTGTCTTGTGTCGAAAAAGACCTTGCCGGTATCCCAAAGAACACCTTTCCGGACCAAGGGCTCTGCGCATCCAAGCCTGTCGGCTATGTCCAGCGTGCGCTGTGAAAAACAGATGGCCCGGCTGCCAAAGCTGACCTTGTCATTTTCGTCCAGAACGACAACCTCAACGCCCTGTTGTGCCAGATCAATAGCTGTGGCCAAGCCGATTGGCCCGGCGCCGATGACGATCACCTTGTGGCGTATTGGGGCTACGGCGTCCTGATCGGGATTTCGCGCGTAGGCGTAAAGCGATATTTCGAAGATCTTGTTCATGGGGCTCTCCCATTGCGCTGCGCTGAGGGTCCTTTCCACCAGCCGTTCAGGCTCAGTGGTCCCGATCCCAGGGTCTCACCAATCCGTCCTGCGAAAAACGATCTGGATCAAATGCGACCGTATGTCCTTAACTCTGCAAGGCTTCCCACATCTCCAGATCTCGTTGGGCGGTCCAGATGCGCGGGGTGTCGATCCCGCGGGCCTCGTCATAGGCACGGGCGACGTTGAAGGGCAGGCAGTGTTCATAGATCGCGTAATCGGCGAATTTCGGGTCGCATTCGGCGCGCACCGCGTTCCATGCTTCCTTCAGGCTTCCTCCGCGCGCCGCAACCTTGGCTGCCGGACGATAGGTGCTGTCGACAAAATCGCGGGTGTTTTCGATGGCTGCATTGACCATGTCCTTGCCGACCAGGGCATCGCCACGGCCTGGCGCAATGGCGTCGACATCAAACCACTTGATCTCATCCAGTGTATCGCCCCAGTCGCCGAAATGCCCATCGCCGCAGTAGCAGGCCGAGTGATACTCGACGATGTCACCGGTAAACATCACATTCTGATCGGGTACATGGATCACGATATCGCCTGCTGTATGTGCGCGGCCCAGATGCATCAGGTCAATCCGACGTTTGCCCAGATACACCGTCATGGTGTCGCTGAACGTGGTCGTGGGCCAAGTCAGACCGGGAATGCTTTCGTGCCCTTCGAACAGGCGCGGGAAACGCTGGAACTCACTGTCCCAATCTTCCTGTCCCCGTTCCACCACCATCGCGCGGGCCATGTCTGACATCAGGATCTGCTGCGCCCCAAAGGCGCTGGCACCGAGAACACGGACGGCGTGATAATGGGTCAGCGCCACATGCGTGATCGGCTTGTCGGTGACCGAGCGCACGCATTCGATTACCTTGTTGGCCAAACGGGGCGTCGCCTGTGCCTCGACAATCATGACACTGTCATCACCGATGATGACGCCCGAATTCGGATCTCCTTCGGCGGTAAAGGCATAAAGCCCGTCTCCTACCTCGGTGAACGAGATTTTCTTTTCCGACATGTCCCCCTGGGACGCAAATGCCTTGGCCATTTGTGGTTCCTTATCGCGAGTATGGGTTTTCGAGAGCGGGCAGCACGGTTCCGGCACATTCGCCAAATCCGATCGTGTACCCTTTCCCCTTGGCCGCTCCTGTCAGGGTCAGCGTGTCGCCATCCTCGATAAAGCTGCGGCTTTCGCCGGTTTCCAGTGTCAGCGGCTCTTTCCCGCCCCAGCTGAGCTCCAGCAACGAACCGCGCTCGGGCTTTGTCGGGCCAGAGATCGTGCCGGACCCCAGCAGATCACCTGTGTTCATCGGGCAGCCCGACGTCGTGTGATGGGCCAACTGCTGTGCGGCGGAATAGTACATCTGACTATAGTTTGTTCGCGCGATTGTGGTTGCGGCCTTGCCGTCCGGAGCCATCGTGATCGACAGATCAATGTCATACAGCATCGGGCCGGTCTCTTTGAGGTGACCCAGCAACTCAAAATCCCGCTCGGGCGTGTCACAGCGGAAAGGTTCCAGCGCCGCCTTGGTCACGATCCATGGGCTGATCGACGTTGCGGTTGCCTTGGCTTGAAACGGCCCAAGCGGCTGATACTCCCACGCCTGAATATCGCGGGCGGACCAGTCATTCAGAAGGACATAGCCAAAGATATTGTCGTCTGCCTCTTGTACGGAAATTGGTCCGTCAGAGGGCGTGCCCACGATGGCGCCCATCTCAAGCTCGATGTCGAAACGACGGCTGGGAAGGAAGGCCGGAAGGTCCTGATCGGGGGATTTCAACTGGCCCCAGGGGCGGCGGATATCTGTTCCCGACACCACGACCGAAGACGCCCGGCCATTATACCCGATGGGAATATGCAGCCAGTTAGGGGGCAATGCATTCTCTGGTCCACGGAACATGGTGCCGACATTTTGGGCGTGGTGCCGACCGGCGTAGAAATCGGTATATTCGCTGACGGCAAAAGGCATGTGCAGCTCGGCATCTACCTGTGCCACAAGCAAAGGCGCGACGTCATCTTGTGCCGCGCTGCCTTCGGCCAGCAGATCCATCAGACGGTTGCGCAGGGCGGCCCAAACGGCGGGGCCTTGCTCCATCAGCGGGTTCCAGAAAGGCAGGTCGAACAGCGGTTCGTCGTCCAGAACGACCAGTCCCTCGGCCTCGGCAGCTGTGACATCAAGGATCATTTCGCCGATTGCAACACCACAATGCGGGTCTTCGCCGCCTGTCGAAAACACGCCATAAGGCAGGTTGTTCAAAGGAAAAGGGTGATCGGCAGAATTGGCCGAGCTCACCCAGGATTTCTTCAATGGCATTTTGTCTCCAAACCTTTGTCAGGGGCCAAGATTTTTCGTCGAAAAATCTGCGACCTCAATCGGAATTATTTCTTGCCCGGTGTACCGTCGAACTTTTTCTCAAGCGACGTCCAGCAGTCAATGTAATCATCCTGCAGCGGGGCCTCGGTCGCTGCAAATGATGTCAGATGCTGCGGGAACCGGGTTTCGATCATGAAGGACATCGTATTATCCAACTTATCCGGTCCAAGGTTCGAATTCGACGCGTTGTCAAAGGCATCCTGGTCAGGTCCGTGCGGCAACATCATGTTGTGCAGACTCATGCCGCCGGGAACAAAGCCCTGTGGTTTGGCGTCATACTGGCCATAGATATTCCCCATCAACTCAGACATGATGTTCTTGTGATACCAAGGGGGGCGGAACGTATCTTCGGCCACCATCCAGCGTTCGCGGAACAGGACAAAGTCGATATTGGCCGTGCCCGGTTGTCCAGACGGCGCGGTGAGTACGGTGAAGATCGACGGGTCAGGGTGGTCAAACAGGATCGCACCCACCGGGCAATATGTGCGCAGGTCGTATTTGTACGGGGCATAATTGCCGTGCCAGGCGACTACATCCAGCGGGCTTTGCCCAATCTTTGTGGTGTGGAACTGCCCGCACCATTTGACAGTGACGGTCGATGGTACCTCACGGTCTTCATAGGCCGCGATAGGTGCCTTGAAATCGCGTGGGTTGGCCATGCAGTTGGCGCCGATCGGCCCGCGTCCGGGCAGTTCGAATTTTTGCCCGTAATTCTCGCAGACAAAGCCGCGGGCAGGGCCCTCAAGAACCTCAACCCGATAGACCAACCCGCGCGGCAGAATGGCGATTTCCTTGGGCTCAAGGTCGATGATCCCCAACTCGGTCGCAAAGCGCAGGCGGCCTTCTTGCGGCACCACCAGCAATTCGGAATCGGCCGAGAAGAAATAGTCATCCACCATCGATTCGGTGACCAGATAGATGTGGCTGGCCATCCCGACCTGCGTATTCACATCCCCTGCTGTGGTCATCGTGCGCATGCCTGTCAGCCATGTCAGCCTATCTCGGGTATGAGCGACGGGGTCCCAGCGATACTGGCCCAGGCTGGTCACATCTGGGTCAACACAAGGTGCCGATTTCCAATAGGGCAGGTTGATCTTATCGTAGCGATGCGAATGCTTCACCGAAGGGCGGATACGATAGCACCAGGTGCGCTCGGGTGGGTTGGCGGTAAAGGCAGTGCCGCTCAGTTGTTCGCCGTATAGCCCATAGTTGCAGCGTTGCGGGCTGTTCATGCCCTGCGGCAGCGCACCGGGTAGGGCCTCGGTTTCGAAATCATTGCCAAAGCCGGGCATATAGCCCGGATGGGTGCCAGCGGGCGTACTGGCCTGGATCATTTTATGCGGGTCTGTCGGATGGTTCATCCTTGGCTCCTGCTGTTTTCTGCTTGTGAGATAATAGTTGATTTTGTAACTAACAAGCATGACAAAGACAGAAAGTACCGAAAGAGACGGGTTTGATCTGCTGGATTTCCTGCCCTATCTGCTGAACCGGGCAGCCGAAGAAAGCGCACTGGAATTTCAGCGTGTATACAAAGACCGCTATGGGATGCTGCGCACGGAATGGAGAGTGTTGTTTCATCTGGGCAATTACGGAGAATTGAGCGCGAAAGAAATCGGTCAACGCGCCAGGATTCACAAAACCAAGATAAGCCGCGCGGTCAGCAGGCTTGAGCAGCGCCGATTTCTTGTCAGAACCGTCAGCCAGACGGATCGCCGCGTTGAACATCTTGCATTGACCACGGCCGGACGGTCGGTTTATCGCGAATTGCGTGGTATTGCGCAGCAATATGATGCTCAGCTTGCCGCAATGTTCACAGAAAACGAGGCTACCTTGTTGCGCAAAATGTTGCGAAAGCTGGCTGATATGAATTGACCTCTGGTAATTCGAACCCTTCGCTCCCAGATGGAAGCCAGAGCGGACACAGGAATGTGAAATGACAGCCCCGAACCAAAACGCGGCAAAATCAAATGATCTGATCAACTGGCTGGTGACGCGGGGCATTGAAGGTGCCGAAAAAGAAGAATTGCTGGACGGCTATTGTACCCGTCTGATTGAACTTGGTGTGCCCCTGATGCGATTTCACGCGGCGCAATCGGCGCTGCACCCGGTATATGGCGGCACCGGATACAGCTGGTATCAAGACACCGGCGGTGATTATCAGAAATTCGAGTATTCAGAAGAGACCAGAGAAGACTGGATGAGCAGTCCTCTATATGCGATTTTACATCACGATCTTGACGGCGTCCATGAACGCATGGTCGATCAGAACGAGCCCAGCCGCTATCCATTGATCAATGAATTACGCGAAGCTGGTGCGACCGAGTATTACGCTAAAGGTGTGAATTTCGATCCGCGGTCGCAGACCTCAAAAAAAGCCGTAGATGGAGTCCTGTTGTCGTGGGCCTCGAACGCGCCGGATGGGTTTCGGGAACAGGATCTTGACCTTATCAATACGGCTCTGCCCCATTTGGGCCTGGCACTAAAGTCAGCCTCGAACGCGCGGATATCCAAAGATCTGATGCGCGTCTACTTAGGTCGGGATGCTGGACGGCGTGTTTTGTCGGGTGAAATTCGTCGCGGATCCCTACAGCAGATCGACGCCGTGATATGGAATTTCGACCTTGAAGGCTTTACCAGCCTCTCCGAGAATCTGCCCGGAATCGAGATCATCGATATGTTGAACGACTATCTGGCGGTTGCCGTTGGCGTCGTGCACGATAATGGCGGCAATATCCTGAAGTTCATGGGCGATGGACTGATGGCTATGTTCAATGTCGGCGAGATTGAAGAGGACGTGCAGGCGGCCCTGCAGGCGGTTCCCATGTTGCAGGACCGGATCGCCGAACTGAATGCGCAGCGCGAATCCGCTGGACTGCCGGTGGCCAACTTCACACTGGCCTTGCATGCGGGCGAAATTCTGTATGGCAATATCGGTTCTGAGACACGTTTGGATTTCACGGTGATCGGCCCAGCGGTGAATCAGGCCGCGCGTATCGCTGGCATGCATCGGTCCTTGGGGCAACGGATACTGATCTCGGATGACGTAGCTCGCGCGGCGCAGCCCTGCGATCAGGATCTGATCTCGGTCGGGCGCTATATGCTGCGCGGTGTGGCCGAGCCGAAAGAGCTGTTTACGGTTTATAATGTTGCCGGAACGCAATCAGGCGTTTGAGCGTCCGGTTTGAGCCCATATTAGCGATTTTCTGCAACGCGGCGTAAGTCAGCTTCCGCAAAATCGGATGCAGTCTAACCGCTTGACGACAGAAAAATTTCAGATTAGCCAACGTACAGGCTGTGGACGCCTGCCTCCCGCTGACTTTTGTCTTGGTTAAGTTCTGCGACTTAATTCTCTATCTACCTCTTTCCGCATATCGCGCGGATGGTAATGCGGGTCCCATCTCAAATTGCGCGATCAGGCAAGAGAGATATGGGATATGACTGATACCCCCACTAATACATTCACCGATGGGCCGCTTGGCACCATCTACTTTAGGACCGCATTTCCGATCATTTTCGTGATGGGGATGAATGGGCTTCTGTCTGTTGCAGATGCGCTGTTTCTGGGCATTTATGTGGGTCCTGATGCGCTGGCTGCGGTCACGTTGATGTTCCCGATCTACATGCTGATTGTGGCGCTTTCCACGCTTGTGGCGAACGGCATGTCGAGCCTTCTGGCGCGATCCCTTGGCGCGGGTGACATGAACGCCGCGCGTGCCACGTTTGCAGGCGCACATGGGCTGGCAATTGGACTGGGCGCAGTCCTGATAGTGTTGTTCCTTCTATTGGGCCAGCCAGTTGCATTGCTGGCCGCTGGTGGGTCAGAGACTTTGGCCCAGATGGGGGTGGTCTACCTGCGGATTACGGTGTTTTTCTCGCCACTGTTGTTCGTGTTGTCAGTCAATTCTGATGCGTTGCGCAACGAAGGGCGCGTGGGCTTCATGGCGGCGATGAGTCTGTTGGTTTCGATTGCAAACATCGGGTTCAACTACGTACTAATCGCCGTTCTGGACATGGGCGTCGCTGGGTCAGCCTATGGAACTGCGGCGGCACAAGCGCTCGCGTTTGCGATCATTTTTGCGTTCCGATTGTTTGGGGAAACATCGCTGCGTCCTGCGACCTTGCTGTCCCATTCCGCATGCGGAAAATGGGGGCGGATCCTCGCACTGGGTGCACCACAAAGCCTCAATTTCATTGGACTAGCTCTCGGGTCGGCCGCGATTATCTCAGCCCTGCAATGGATTGGTCGTCCGGGTTATGCCGACACAATTACTGCTTACGGGATCATCACGCGAGTCATCACCTTTGCTTTCCTGCCTCTTCTGGGCTTGTCGTTTGCAATGCAGACGATCACGGGCAACAACTATGGTGCTGAACTTTGGCAAAGGTCAGATGCAAGCCTGCGCATGGCACTTTGGGTCGCGTTTGTTTATTGCGCAATCGTACAGGTCGTTGTGATTAGCATGCCTAGCCGGATCGCCAGCGCGTTTGTAGACGACACGTCGGTCATTGCAGAGGTTGCGCGCATTTTGCCGGTAATGACATGTGTCTTTTTCCTGTTGGGCCCGTTGATGATGATTGCGACCTATTTTCAGGCGATTGGATCTGCAGGAAAGGCAGCCCTTCTAGGGCTGACAAAACCTTATGCCTTTGCGATCCCGTTGACGTTCCTGTTGCCCCTCTGGTTTGGCGAAGTTGGCATCTGGTATGCGGGCCCGCTGGCCGAAGTGATGATGTTGGGTCTCACTGTTGTAGTGTTGTGGCTCTCCGCCCAAGACCCAGAGTTAAAATGGGGTATTTTCCACACCAAAAAAGGAGTGGCGTCATGAACACGCAATTTCCGTCAGCTACGCAAGCCAAGGATCAAGCTAAGCGTTTGCGCACAAAATTGACCGAAGAAGGGGCATCGATTGGCCATGCCAAGTCCCTCGAGTTGGTCGCCCACCAACACGGGTTCCGCGATTGGAACACGATGTTTGCAGCCATCGGAAACGGACCACCCAATGGATGGGCCATCGGGGACAAGGTCAGCGGAACGTATCTATCGCAACCGTTCACGGGGCATGTGGTCTCTATTTCGATCATGAAACCAGGATGGTTCCGGTTAGAGCTGCACTTGGATGAAGCCGTAGACGTTGTCACATCCGAAGGCTTCTCAAATTTCCGCTCGCGCATTCGTGGTGTAATTGGTCCCAAAGGACATTCTGTTGAACGGACAAGCGACGGGCAGGCGCACCTTCAAATCAATTTATGCTGACTGGGAAATCCGGTTCTTAAATTTGTCAGCGGCTGTTGGCGCGATTGAAGCCGATGGCGGTCTTGTCCCGTAACCTGTGAATATGTCGTATTAGAAATTCTGCGCAATCGGCGAATGGCAGATTTTGCCGCTGTCTTGCGGCGGCGGAACCTGACCTCTTACGGAGATTTTCGTGCGCGAGCGCGCGCAGCAAAAATACCAAAGGTACAGATTGGGCTCAAAGCCGTCATCTGACAGTTTTTGTATGGTTCAAACGATCAGAAGTGGTGGTCGATGTCTGCTGTGCGGACAAACATGCCCCTGGTATTTTCCGCTCGAATGACCGCTTTGTACGCTTTGTGATCGCGGTGAAAAACATCTCTGGCGGGAAGTAGGCCTTCGGTGGTGATGTAAAACTGAACGGTTGCTGGATAAGATCAAACCTTCAATCTGACAGAAACAGTAGACTTCTTTCTGTGGAGAAAGCCTCTGATTGAGTTATGTAAATTGCAAGATTATCGAAGTCCTTTTGATCTGTTTGAAACGAACCCACGTTGTTGGCTTCGAGTACTGATTGATGGACCAAACCAAGGTTAAAAGGCCAAGAAGGTTTTTCCGTGAGGACCAAAGACGGCAATTGCCCAGCACCTGCACTCCGATTTTCTCTGGTAGGAAACTGAAAACACTGCATTTTCAGATCCTGAGTCTCTAGTATCCGGACCTGATACCGAGAGGCTTCCAAACAATAAAGCCTAGCCATCTTTTCGCATGGAAATACCGTTCATCCAACGTTCACATTCTATATATGCGCTTTTCATCTCTGCGAGCCATATTGTCCTACTGAATTTAAATACCGTTGGTTCACAGAAACAACCGACGAGTAACCATACCGCTGCTCAGAACACCGGCTTGTTCAGAGAACTTTGGCTCACTCTCACCATATACGGTGAAATGAAACATACCGGTTTCGTTATCTTTGTCTGTTACGCACGCCCAGACAGTGGTGTCGCAAACTTTTCGAAAGACTAGAACCAGTGTTATGCTTTTTCACAACCCACCTATTCAATGTGGCGTGGTCAACTCGCACACTGCGTTCAGCCATGATCTCTCTATTACTTGCCCACGTAGTGCAAGTCCGCCAGCCACAAAGAAGTGCCTCTTCTGACCGTGAACTTGAAGTCAGTCTGGCCGTCATTCAAACCTGCACGCAGAAGATCGGCAATCGTATCTTGCCCATCGATATTTTCATCTGTCGGAAAATATGCTGTCAGCTGGTCGTTCGGTTTCAGAGTTGTGCCTGGGCCTACATCTTCTGGGACATGAACCACGCTCGTAACCCATTTTCCATTCTCTGCATATTGAGTTTGAAAAACGACTCCATTCGACAAGGTCGTGTCTTGTACGACACCCAGTGTAACGTCCCGCACTTCTACACCGTCTCTTGGGTTTGAAAGCCCGATGGTCACATCCATGGTTCCCTCTTGCGAAGGAGTAGCCCCAGATTGAAGTAGAACGGCAGCGATGGAGTTCAGATCATTGATTTCAATCCCATTGACAGAGTCAATACGCAGCCCCGCGTGAACCCAAACCGGGGCCTCGCTAGCGACGTATTCCACAGTATCGGGACTATCCGCCGACGCTACAAAAGGCAGAAGAACCTTCCATTCAGATTTCACTGAAGTCGGCCCTAAATCCTGAACGATTTGAGTGGTAGTATCAGCTTCGAGATTCGCCTGATCTGTGTCGCCAGTGCTCACTTTAGCAGCAACTTCAACGCTAGCCTGCGCGCGCGATTCTGCCTCTGCCATCGCCATTGCGACTGCTTCGATCTCAGCCTGTGCTCGGGCTTGCGCTTCTGCTGCGGCTTTGGCTGCCGCTTCGACTTCGGCCTGCGCGCGCGCTTCTGCCTCTGCCGCGGCTTTGGCGGCCGCTTCAACCTCGGCTTGCGCGCGTGCTTCTGCCTCGACAGCGGCTTTGGCACGTGCTTCGGCTTCGGCTTGGGCCGCCGCCTGAGCAGCCGCTTCGGCCTCAGCCTGTGCACGAGCTTCCGATTCGGTTGCCGCTTTGGCGCGGGCTTCGGCTTCGGCCTGAGCCGCTGCCTGAGCTGCGGCTTCGGCCTCAGCACGCGCTATGGTCTCTGCCTGCGCGCGGGCTTCGGCTTGGGCCAGTCGTGCCTCGGCTTCTGCGACCCGTGCGGTGGCATCTGCGATTGCTTCTGCTGTCGCCGCTGCTTCGATCTCAGCTTGGGCGCGGGCTTCAGCTTCGGCAGCCAAAACGTCCTCTTGCGTTGCTTGTGGCTCGGAGGATGGTGAAAATGCTCCGATGGCCAGCACGCCGACTACGGCACCTACAACTCCAAATGCCAGCAGCCCGCCGGTTATTGCGACACGGTTGATTCCGCCGGATGAAGAGACCGCAACTCTAACATCCTGTTCAACGGCGGTCGGTTCGGTCAAGTGATCTATCGCCTCGAGCCACTCATCAGCGGTTTGAAAGCGATCCTTTGGCATCGCCGACATAGCCTTGTCGAGCGCTTCGAGAAAGACGTCATCATACTTATCAAAGCGCCCCTGCAAAGGTTTGCAAGGATCGGGCTTTTGCTCGGCAATCGCAGAGACCCGAGTCTGGCTGTCTGGCGCGCGCTCTCCGGTGATCACATGATAGAATGTTGCAGCCAAGGAATAGAGGTCGCTAAACGGTCCTTGCACGCCGTCAGCGACATAAAATTCCTGTGGGGAATAGCCATCCTTGACTGCGCGTAAGGCAGACAAAACACGGTTTGTTTTCCTATTTTGCTCACGCGCAGCACCAAAATCAATCAATACAGGTATCTTGTTGGGTCCGACCAGAATGTTGTCAGGCGATATGTCCCGATGCAACATCCCTTGCTTGTGCATAAATGCGACCGCATCCAGAATCTGCCGCAGGATCGACATGACATCGGCTTCGTCCAGCTGGGTTTCAGCGTCGTCGATTGCGTCCAAAAGGTCCGGGCCTTCAACGAAGTCCAGTGCCATATAGGCGGTGTCGTTGTCCTCAAAGACTTGGTGCACACCAACGATATTGGGGTGATCCATAGTTGCCAGGCGCTGGGCTTCGTTGATGAAGTGCCGCACAATCTGGCGAAGATCTTCTTTGTGTTTTTGCACACGAGCCTTCACCAGCAGATTCTGTCGGCGCGCGAACATGGCTGGAAAACACTCTTTGATGACCACCTTGCGGTTGAGACTGTCATTGGCCAGATAGGTAATGCCGAAGCCGCCGCTGTTCAGGTAGTGGTCAATTTTGTACTGACCATGCAACAACCGGGCGCCTGCAGGGAGGTCGTCTGCGGAAGAGGCTCCGATCATCTGACCCGTATCTTCATCACCAGTCGTTACTAGTTTCATTACGTTGCCCATGCCTCGTCCCGTCCGTTATCGTCCCTTGCACATCAGGAATTATTCAATTTCCAATCACAAAACGTTTCTCAGTTATACGCACTCTTTACGCGAGTCCGTTTGTTTCGTGATTTCCAGTATGAACACTGTTCGATCCAAGTTGGTCAGCGTAGGAAGTCAGTACATACAAACGTTTTACTTTTGCTTTACCGGAACCGGAACCATTGAACGGTTAAGCTATTTTGCAAAGGTTCACGACGCCTTCAAACATGTGATAATCTCAATCAAACCTTGTTTTAGCTATATGTTAGATCTTGGCTTTCAGATTAGCGGCAATGCAAGACGATCGAATGCCACGAGAGTAGTGGCGGCGCATGTTGTTTACCAGCTGCGCGAAGATTTCGACCGCACGATTAGAATTCATGAATGTAGCCTGGTCAATTGACCCCTCAACTGGGGTGCGGATGGACATCAGCGTCTTGTAGCCACCTATGATTTCCAGAGCCTGAACCACGCAATCGTAGTCCACTGTTTCACCTTCGCATGAGTCGCAGTAGCGTTTTACGATGTTCAAGTATTTATCGGTTTCACTGATGCGGGAAATGCTTTCGTTCAAGCGAACCAAATCGACACTTTCAGGCAAGTCCGAGCCCCGGCCCAGCATCACTGTTGTGAACTGGTTGGCTTCGTCGGAAAAATGCTGATTGAGGTTCAACAGTCGTGCCAGTCGTTTGAGACCCAACAACCCCGAAACACGTTTGGGATTGGATTCTTCCACAAAGGCCCGCATCGTGATCGCCTTGTTTTCCCGCGCCATATAAGCTTCGATCCACTTGAGAAAACCGGCTTCGGACAGGCCGTAGTTTTCTGAAGGCATGGAATTGATCAGATCAAAACGGCCGTTATTCAGTGTATTCCACAGTACATACTCGGCGCCTTCAATCTCACCATGAGTTTGCAGTGCTATCGCATTGCTGATTGGCTGACGACCAACCCGATATCCAAAGATGGCCTCGCCGTGTTTTTGTAGGGCAGGATTGCTCAGAGCAAGCAACCAGTTTACGGTCCCCTTATCGGGATCCGGTGCACGAAGAAGCTGGTCTCGTGCCTGATGATTGATCAAGTAATCGGAAAATCCTCCAGGTACAGTATCGCGATCGATCTGACCAAGGATCATTTGCGCCGACGTGTTCCCCTGACTGGCCGCTTCCGACAATCCTTGCAGGCCTTCGGCCTCGCTACCATTGAGCCAGGTGTCTACTGCGGTTTTGTATGGGTCTTCCTGCGCGACAGCCGCCCCTGACAATTGCAGTAGGAAAACATTGGCCAATACTGCGAGCATTCTCATACGACGTTACTCCATTGAATTATCGTCTTGGTCACTGACCGTTGTATTCCCGTTCCGAAGCTGAGTTGGCGCTTCGCTACTGGGATGTGGTGACGACGTCTCGCAACCAGACTTCCACTCGGCGGTTGATACGGCGACCATTCTCAGTGTCGTTGCAACTTAGCGGCGAGATCTCACCATAACCCAGAGTTCGGATGGTTAACCCGTCCAGGCTGTTGGTAGGCGCTGCTTGTAGCAACGCATTGCTAACTTGTTTGGCACGCTGCTGACTGAGTGACCGGTTGGATCCGCCAGCACCGACAGAGTCTGTGTATCCGATCAAAAGAAGTTCTTTGTTTGTGGTTTCTTCCTTGGCAAGCAATGAAGCAAGGCGCCTTATGTCGTCCTGTGCCCGCGTATCCAGGCGAGAGGATCCGAATGCAAACCGAAAGGTTATAGAACTACGGTCGGCACCGGACAGCTCAGCCGACATTTCCTGCAACTGTTTCAGGGTAACCTCTGCATCGGTTGGCATTACTGCGCCAAGATAGCGTAGTCCCTGCTCATTGGGGCCTTGCAGGGATTCACCAAGTGACACAAAGCCCGAAGCATCAATTGTCTCTTGCGCCTTTTCGCTTTCGAGGAATTGCATGAAGCGGTTCAACTGTGCTGGCGCAGTTTTGCCGGTATATGCATACAAGCGTCGGCTAAGCGGGTATTCTTCTGTCTTGATGGTGAAAGGTGTCGCTGGAACCTGAATTCCACAAACACCGCGAATTGCAAGAACCTTGGCCTCATCAGCACTTGCGAGGCTGGTAATTCCGATACCAAGCGGATCAGAAGCAACTGCTGCAGCCAATTCCGTGTCTGTTTCGAAAAAGCTTGTATCGCTCGCGTATGTTGCGCCCACGGGGTTCATGATCAGGTCATTGAAAACCAACGCAGTTCCGCTTTCAGGCACTCGCATGTAAAGCTGGATCGGGGCATCGGGCCCACCAATCTGACTCCAGTTGGAAATGGCTCCGGAAAATATTCGCGCTAGATCCTGTTCGGCGACTGCCCGCAGTTGGTTACTTTGCGATGTAATAACAACTAGACCGTCCAGCGCAAAAATTTTCTCGTTTTCACTCGTGGTGATATCCCCGAGTCCAGCCTGCGATGCGCTTGCCAGCTCGTCGGGTTGAGCCGGGCGTGTGGTCACTGCCAGTGCTGAGTTTCCATCGACCAGTTGTTTGATCCCGTCTGCGGAGTCACCACCCATCAAGGAGACTTCGGCCAAAAACTCGCCTAGTTCGTTGCGGAGCAGTAGCTTATCAACACCTTCTTCCTCAGAGCGCAAAGCAGTGCCGCCAATCTCCTCACCGAATTGCGTCGTAAGGTCAGCGAATAAGACATCGACCAGGCGAGAAGAACCAGAAATGCCATATTCGACCGGACCTTCGTTCCGACTGGGGCAGGCTTCGCCAATGCATTCAACTTTGAAAGCGTCAACCGTGATTGTACCAACCACCGTTCGGAGTTCGTAATTGGCGCCATCAAAATCTATTAGCTCTCCGGTCAGAGTCATTCCGCCGTCTAAACTGTTCAATTGAACAGTTTCAGCGTTTGCCATGGTCGCGACGGACAACATCAACGCACCAGAGGTAGTTTTCAGGACCCGATTTAACATTTTCCTAACCTCAAACTTCTGATTATTGATTCTCATTTTACTCAAGGTTGTTTCGCAAAAACTGATACAACCTTCATAATTTCTTAATGACGTAGCGGGACCCGGGAAGTTTAGTCAAGGCTGCAGAGGGGGTACATAAAATTGCCTTGCTTCCCCCCACTTATGGACACGTTTGAGGCAGATTCTGACCACAGTTGGCGCTCTTTCTTAGCTTGTATCCGCAGCTGACGCGATTCAACGTCGAATTGAGTCGTGATTTTAGGGGCTCAGGTTTTCCCTGAGATTTCCCAGAACGAACCTCATACCTTTCTTGCCACGCATTCGCAGCCTTTGACCCAGGTGATTCTTAACTATTTCGGGCACTCGAACGGTTCTGTTGGAAAGTTCTGAACCCGGCGAGCGGTTTCAGCAATCGCTCGTGAGTTAGGCCGCGAGCTTGGCGAACTGCCGAAACGGACAGAATCCGGGTGTGAATTGCCCCTTGCGGATTATGTGAGGGACTTCGATATCGTCCAAAGTTGCCGCTGCTGAAGCGAAGGGGTTGTGTCGCAAACTTTAAATGACGCGTACGGCACATGTGTGGGTTCAAGCCATTTAGATCAGCTTCAGCTACACTGGATGGCGTTGAGGTAGTCAACATGATCCGGAAGAAACAACTCTCTAGTAATACAACCTCTGGCTTTCGGATGTTTGCTGAGATCGCAGGATAATTGGGTCTAGCATAACGCTGGTTCTAGTCTTCGAAAAGTTGGCGACACAACCTTTGGGCCAGTCGCAAACGCGCAGCACTCCAGTTGGAGTCGTAGATGCCCATCATCGAGCACAAGCTGCAACTACGCTTCGATAGTGAGGTATATTATTTTTGACACTAGGTATAATATTTCATACAAGATGTAAGTAATAATCGACTCACTAGAAGTGATTTGTCCAGAAAGGATTTCAGAAATGACCTACCAAGATCGCAATACGGTCGTCTCGATCTTCGTGAACCTCGCCGTTAGTGCATTTGTTGTTTCACGGCTTCTGGATATGAATGCCTCTGGATTGTTTGATGGCCCAGACGCTGTAAACAACTGGGCCCGCATGGTGATCTGGCTGATCCCCTTGGGCGTCGTGGCCACCATCATCGGCACCATACTGTTCAACATTGGGTTTGCGATTGTTACACACGAACCCAAACCCAGCTTCGTCGTTGATGAACGTGACAAGATGTTCGAGCGCCGAGGCAGCTACGCCATCATTATCTTCGCCGGTGCGGGTTTTATCTCAGCTGTCGTCGCCATGGCTCTCAACGCATCAGCGCTCACTGGCTTCAACATCATTTATTTCGGAATGGCCTTCGGATCCCTGTCAGCAGATATTGTCAAATTTGCTAGCTATCGGCGGGGGTACTGATCCATGGGCAAACTCAGGATCACCAACAATATTAGACGTCTAC
This sequence comes from Ruegeria sp. CDSC052, assembly GCF_059610685.1. Taxonomy (NCBI): domain Bacteria; kingdom Pseudomonadati; phylum Pseudomonadota; class Alphaproteobacteria; order Rhodobacterales; family Roseobacteraceae; genus Ruegeria; species Ruegeria sp. CDSC052. The sequence continues at coordinate 78,978 of NZ_JBXWOB010000013.1, read as the reverse complement.
GCTTTGACGCAGATGAAATGACGCAAAAAGAACTCGCCGAAAAGGTTGGAGTCACCCGACAAACCATCGTTGCCATTGAAAACGCCAAATATTCACCAACGCTCGAACTGGCGATATTGATTTCTCGTGTATTCGACAAGCCCCTCGAAAAAGTCTTCGACATCCAAGACGCCAGCTAAATCATCGCGTCTGCTGCACCCTACCAAAGGATTAGATATGTTCATCAAACCCACCCGGTTCTGGAATCTGATGGCGAGATCCTATGCCCGCCGTCCGGTCCAAAACCAAGCCGCCTATGAATACAAACTGGACATAACTGCAAGACACCTGTCCCCCCAAGACCGCGTCCTGGAATTTGGCTGTGGCACAGGTACGACGGCGCTCATTCACGCCCCAAAAGTCGCCCATATCGACGCCATCGACTATTCATCCGAAATGATCTCAATCGCCCGGGAAAAAGCCGACGCGCAGGGCAGCAAGAACATCAACTTTGAAGTTAGCGCGTTCGAGTGCTGGCCTATTCCGGCGAAGGGTCAACAGTATGATGCCGTACTGGCTATGTCGATCCTGCACTTGGTACTGGATCTTGACGCGACACTGGACCGTGTTCGTAGTTCCTTGAAGGAAGGTGGCCTGTTCTTCAGCTCGACGGTCTGCCTGGAAGGTCTCGAGAAGTTCGTCATACCAGCTCTCGGGACCATCGGCCTATTGCCCAAGATCCGCGCCCTGACGCAAGAAATCCTTGTAGAGCGTATGCAAGCTCATGGGTTCGAAATTGAACAAAAGTGGCGTCCCGAAACGGGTTCGACTGCTTTCATCATCGCAAGGAACAGCGGTTAGTCGTTCGACATCTGACAACACTGACCCAGCCGTTCATGCACGCCGCCGAGAACGGCTGGAGAGAGCCCTGATTGACCTATGCTGATACACGCATGAATGTCCGCTATGGGGCAAGCAAAGCAATAGCGATGGTTGAGGCGATGATGCGAAGTACAATGTGGCGACGGATTGATGTCGTGGGCACAGAAGCCTGTTCGGTTAATGGTAACGGAACGTCTCGCGTAATCTCGGGCATGGCTGTCTACGTAGTTTAAAATTCTCCTGTCAGAATAGCTTATTCCGTGACCTGTAATGACGAATGGGAGTGTAGCGCCGCCACCGTACAGCGTTGGATTGGGGCAGATAGGGTTGATCTTGTTTTAGTGAAGCAAGACGATGGTACATGGACCTCGAATGACAAAGTTGTGGATGCTGTTGATGAATTGCTCGACATCGATCTTGGGTTTACACCGGCCACGAACACGAATGCGATCAAGCGACTCCAGCTTGGGATTGGAGATCAGGCAGAGTTCACTGCTGTTTGGTTGGATGATGAAACCTGGACATTCAAACCGCTGAAGCAACGATATGAGCGGCTGAACGAAAATACCTATAGGTACACTTCGATCAATAGTGGATACGAAGCAAATTTGACTGTCGATGGATTTGGTTTCGTTCGAGTTTACCCTGAGTTTTGGAAAGCAGTGATAGCTTAGGCCCAACAAGCGTTCTAAAGCTAAAACGATTGCCAAAAACGGACTTTCGTTTTTCCAGGTGAGCGGCATTATAGTCCGTCTACCCGTCGTAAAAAGCTTCTAAAAATCGATCTCAACACCCGGCAAGTTCAGTTCTTTCATCATGTCGCGCAATTCCTGACGTGCTGCGATGTTCGAAATGTTCAGCTGTTTGATCCCGATATCCTTGAGGTCCAATAGGGTCAGCCCGCGCGGGAACAGCTCACGGAAAATAACGCGTTCGGAAAAGCCCGAAGCAACCCGGAAGCCGATCCGCTGCGACAGCATCTCGATCGCGCGCTGCATCTTTTCCTTGTTGACCATGCGTTGGGTACCGACGCGGTTGCGCACAACGACCCAGTCGATGGGCTTCAGGCCGGCTTGCGCGCGCAGCTGGCGTGCGTTCCAGACCATCTCGGAATAGACCGACGGACCCAGAATTTTCTCACCCTTTGAATCGATGCGTGCCAGCAGGTCAAAATCGATAAAACTGTCGTTCAGCGGAGTGATCAGCGTATCAGCCAGCGAATGCGCCACCTGGCTGAGACGGGTATGAGAGCCGGGGCAGTCGATCAGGATGAAATCGCTATCGCTTTCCAGCTCGGACACAGCTGCTGACAGGCGGTGGTCATAGATGTTCTCGCCGGGTTTCAGCGTGCTTGCATCAATCTCGGGCAGGTCATGGTGGCGGGGGCTGGGAAGGGTCAGGTCCGCGCTTTTCAGAAAGCTATTCCGGTTCTCGAAATACCGTCCCAAGCTGCGTTGCCGCAGGTCCAGATCCAGGGTGCTGACCTTGTGACCCAGGCGGGCGAGTGCGGTGGCCACATGCATCGACACAGTCGATTTGCCCGCGCCGCCCTTCTCGTTCCCAACTACGATAATATGTGCCATGCCTGTATTCCCAAGTCTCGCCGTGTTTGCGTACACGTTGTTGCAGGCCACTATATGTTGTGGAAAGCGGGAAGGGAAGAACCCGAAACAAGGTAGGGCTGCATAAAAAGCCCCTGTTGCGGAAATCTCAGCCTGCCCATAGGCCGCTGACTTGCGAAAGCCGGGACTATGTTTCAATCTCCAGGCTTAAGGACTGTGAGAAAGACATGGCTTGGAGCATCTGTTTCTGAACGTACTGAATGTGGTGCTGCCGGTGCTGATCTGTGCCGGGGCTGGGTATGTACTGGCGTTGACCAAAACGCCCTTTGACAACAAGGTCATTGGCGCGATCGTTTCGCGGGTTGGATATCCCACACTGATCATCTCGCATCTGTCGGCCACAAAGATCGCTGTTGGAACGTTTCTGGACGTGATGGCCGCTGCGGTGTTGGCGATTGCCGGGTTTGGCGTTCTGGGATTTGCGGCGCTGAAGGTTATGCGCCTGCCGGCGCGGGCCTTTCTGACGCCTCTGATGCATGGGAATGTGGGCAATATCGGATTGCCAATCACCTTGCTTGCGTTAGGCGATGCGGGGATGGCCTATACGATGGCATTTGTAGTGGTCGTTCTTGTCAGCATCTTCACTGTAGGGATGTGGATACCAGCCAAAGAGTTTTCGCCCAGAAAGCTCGCCACCTCGCCGATCATATATGCGGTGGTCCTATCGCTGGTGCTGATGGCCAGCGGCTATAGCCTGCCTCAGCCTGTTGCGAAGTCATTCGATATCCTGGGTGGGCTTTCCATCCCGCTGATGCTGCTGACATTGGGCCACACATTGGCCAGCCTTCGGGTCAACCGCCTTGGGCGTGCGGTGACGCTGACCGCTTTGCACCTGGTGATGGCAGTTGCAATCGCCAGCGGGTTGGTCTGGGCCTTCGGCTTTACAGGCGCTGAGCGCGGCGCGGTGATCCTGTGCTGTTTGATGCCGTCATCGGTGGCGACCTATCTGTTCATAGACCAGCATGTGCCGGAATACGGCCCCGATGTTGCCGGGTTCATACTGGTTTCGACCCTGACAACGATCATCGCTTTGCCGCTGGCGCTGTCCTACTGGATCTAAGGCTAGGCGGTTTGCACATTCCTGCTAAGCTGTCGGTGTGGCGCTCCATAGTCGCCGCCCGTATTTTAGGACGTATTTGATGTTACAAACGAATTCATCTGATGTCGGCGCACGCGTTGTATTGGTCATGACGGCGATTTGCATGGTTGTTGTTGGCTTCAATTCCACGGCGGTTGCGACCATCCTGCCTGATCTTAAGAATGAGTTCGATCTGTCGCCTTCGGACCTGCAATGGGTCATGGCCATCTATACCGTGGTCAGTGCCACGTTGGTGACGATTATCAGTCGGCTGGGTGATATCACGGGCAAGCTGGGCGTGTTTCTGGTTGGCATGATCGTTTTTGCCATAGGCTCTGCCTCGGCCTTGTTCGCGCAGGACGGGGCGATGATGCTGTTTGGCCGTGGGGCGCAGGGGGCAGGGGCCGCAGCGCTGTTTGGCACGTCGTTGCCCTTGTTGACGGCAGCGACCCCGGAGGAAAAACGCGCCAGCGTTACCGGAGCATGGGGCGCCATCGTCGGACTGTCGATCGGGATCGGCCCTATCCTTGGCGGCGCATTCGCCCATTACATCAGTTGGAGAGCCGTATTCGCCACCGATCTGATCCTGCTGACCACCGCGTTTATCATTGGCTTGACCGTGAGAAAACGGAACTATGTACCGAACACGCGACTGGCCGGTGCCCGGTTCGATTATCTCGGCGCTGTGGCTCTTGTGCTGTTTCTGGGGCCGCTGTCATTTGCCCTGAGCAATGGGGAAAGTGGAGGATGGCAGGCACCGTTGACGCTGGTGCCGTTGGGTGTGGCCATGCTGGCCATGGTCGGCCTTGTGCTGGCTTCGCGCCGCAGTGAAGATCCGTTGGTCGAGCTGCGCTATTTCCTTCATCCGCGCTATTTCATGGCGGCAGCGGGGATGTTCCTTACCGGCTTTATGCTGTTTGGTTTTTTCGTCTACTTCAACACATTCGTCCAATCGCCTGATACATTCGGATACACGTCTGTCGGGGCTGGGCTTGCGATTATGCCGTTGAGCCTAAGCATGTTCGCGATCTCGGTCATCGCGCCCCGATTTCTTGCGCCCTACAGCTTTCAATGGCCTGTTGTGATCGGGCTGGGCGCAATGGCCGCTGGGTTTTTGTTGCTGACCACGATTACAGTTCCCACTCAATATGCGCAGATCTGGTGGAAGTTGATGATCGTCGGCATTGGTCTTGGTATCTGTTTCTCGCTGCTACCGCGTCTTGGGTTGCGGCTTTTGCCTGATGAGCATGTGGGGCAAGGATCAGGTGTAATCAATGCCTGCCTCTATTTCGGGGCTACGTTGGGGGCTGTGGTCTGCGGGCTTGCCGAAGCCATCACCTCTCGTCGGGGTCTTACCGAAGTGATCGACGCGTTACCGGCCGGCTCGGCCCCCCGCGATGATCTGGCTCATGCGCTGACCCACGGAACGCCCAGTCAAATCCAGCAACTGATCGCCGGCATGGATCCGACGTCGGGAAGTGCTCTGTCAAAGGCTTTGCGCGACCTGCAGGACAACGCTTTTGACAGCGCCATGATGGTGACGGCGATTGCGGCGCTGATCGGCGTGACGCTGGGGTTGATGTTGCTGCGCGGCCCTGTGCCCCCGGTGCACAGCGCGGCGGATCTGACACGCGCGACGAAACCCTGAGGGATTGATCCTGACCCGTTTCTTGTCAGGGCGGTGTCAGAGGTTTCGGGTAAAACGAAAAAGGCCGCCCAGAAGGGCGGCCTTTCGCATTCGAAACGGGTCAGGCTTAGAAGCCCAGACCTTCGTATTTCTTTTTGAACTTCGACACACGGCCACCGGCGTCCATCAGACGCGCGCCGCCACCGGTCCATGCGGGGTGCACGGAGGGGTCGATTTCCAGAGCCAGCTGATCGCCTTCGGAGCCCCAGGTGGATTTCATCTGAACTATGGTGCCATCGGTCATTTTGACGTCGATGACGTGATAATCGGGATGGATGTCTTTTTTCATCTTTCCGTTCCTTACGCTTCGGCGCCAGCTTTGGGCTTGTAGTTGGTGACCTCTGCGATACGTGCGGATTTACCGCGACGAGTGCGCAGATAATACAGTTTGGCGCGACGAACGCGGCCACGGCGGACAACGGTGATGCTGTCGATATTGGTTGAATACAGCGGGAACACACGCTCCACGCCTTCACCAAAGGAAATCTTACGCACGGTGAACGCACCGGCGATGGTGTTGCCACCTTTACGGGCGATGCAGACGCCTTCGTAGTTCTGAACACGGGTGCGCGACCCTTCGGTCACTTTAAAGCCGACACGAATGGTGTCACCGGCTTTGAAATCAGGGATGTCTTTCCCCAGGGCGGCAATCTGTTCCGCCTCAAGCTGTGCGATCAGGTCCATCGCAGGTTCTCCTATCTGCTCGTGGTTGGTCCACGAAGTTTGGGCACGGCCTGAGAGCTCTTGGTCTTCACCGGGTCCTGCGTACAGCCCGCCAGAGGTCAGATCGAATGTTCACTTGGTCTCTGGCCTGCCCGCCGCGCCGTGGCTGAAGAAAGCCGGGCGTCACGACATGATGCAAACCAAAACACCGGAGTCGCGAAGTTGCGGCACCGGATTGCGGTCATTTACGGGCATCGGGGGCAGGGATCAAGCCTAAATCGCCATGCAAGGCGGGGAAAACGGTGGGTTTCCGCCGCACGCAAACAGAACCATTGCCTTGCGGGGCTGATCAGGCAAACTGGACGTAATTATAAGAGCAGTCATTTGATACAGGATTAGATCATGCGCACCGCATTGATGCTCGCCGTCATGGCCTTTGCGACCCTGTCCTGCGGTCGCAGCAGCCCGCCGCCGCAACTGGTCGAGGCCCAGTCGTTTCCAGATGCTACGCCGCCCTCTGTGATCTTCCCAGCCTTTGCAGATGCAGACCCCCACGAATGGGAAGGGAGACATCCGGGGCATTACCCGGTGCACGGGCTGGACGTATCGCGTTGGCAAGGAGCGATAGACTGGCGCACCGCCAAGCAGTCCGGCGTTAGTTTCGTCTTTATCAAAGCGACCGAAGGGGGCGATGTCGCCGACCCCATGTTTGCCAGCCATCGGCAAGGTGCGCAGGCTGCGGGCGTGCCGTGGGGGGCATATCATTACTACTATTTCTGCCGGTCGGCGCGGGAACAGGCCCGCTGGTTCATCCAGAACGTACCCAAGGGATCGGATCTGCCACATGTGCTGGACATGGAGTGGACCCCGCATTCTAAGACCTGCACCTTGCGCCCCGATGGTGCGACGGTCCGGGCCGAGGCTCAACAGTTCCTGGATATCCTCGAACGCCACTATGGGCGCCGTCCGATCGTCTATACGACGGTGGATTTCTATGGTGATACGAATATCGGGCGGCTGCCCAAGACTGAGTTCTGGTTGCGTTCGGTCGCCGGTCATCCGCGAAATGTGTATCCCAAAGCGGTGTGGCGGCTCTGGCAATACACCGGCACCGGGCTGGTGCCCGGTGTTCAGGGGAGGGTTGATATCAATGTCTTCAACGGGCCACCGGAAATCTGGGCGCGCTGGAAATCTGGTAGCCCTTAGACTTTGGGCACCCCATAGGTTTCGATGGTGTCGCCCACGACGAAGTGATCAAGCCTGCATTCGCGCTTTTCCCCCCCGAATAATTCTGCAACCGGGACCGCTCAGCTGCGGGGCTCATGTCACACGGGGGATGTCAGTCAGACGTCTCTTCCCGTTCACTCAGATAGGCCTCCCACAGATCGGGTCGCCGTTCGCGGGTGATCTGTTCGGACATATCGTGACGCCATTCGGCGATGCGACCATGATGGCCTGACATCAAAATCTCGGGGATTGGGCGGCCTTTCCATTCGGCCGGGCGGGTGTACTGGGGGTGCTCCAGCAGGCCCGACGAAAAACTCTCTTCTTCGGCCGAGGCCTGATTGCCCAGAACGCCGGGGATCAGACGCACCGTGGCGTCGATCAGCGCTTGCGCGGCAATCTCGCCTCCGGTCATCACGAAATCCCCCAGCGAGACCTCTTGGACGCCGTAATGCTCCAGCACCCGTTCATCAACACCTTCAAACCGCCCACATAGCAGGGTCATGCCATCACAGCGCGCGAGGTTCTGCATCATGCGCTGGTCCATGCGGCGACCGCGCGGGCTAAGGTAGATCAGAGGCCAGTTTCCTTGCGCCTCGGTCATCGTGTGCTCGATTGCTTCGCCCAATACATCAGAGCGCAACACCATCCCCGCTCCGCCCCCGGCCGGGGTGTCGTCCACATTGCGATGCTTGCCGACACCGAACTGACGCAGGTCAACGGTTTCCAGCTGCCACAACCCTTCTTGCAGGGCTTTTCCAGTCAGGCTTTCGCCAAGAACTCCGGGAAAGGCCGACGGAAACAAGGTGATGATCTTGGCCTTCCACACCCCATGCAAATCGGGCGTGGGCGTAAGCAGTTCGCGCGGTTTCAGCGTAGGACGGATCGCCTTGCGACCATGAGATTTCGGGGACGTATCAGTCATGATGTACCAATCAGGTCTGTCTGCGCGCGTTCAATCACGGCAGTCTTTTGCGCAACCAGAGCCGCTTCGTCCAGGCGCGAACGGTTCAGTTCCAGCAACTCGGACAGGACGTCTTCGGGGAGCCGGGTATTGACCTGAGTCGGAGGCACCAGAAGGTTGGCCTTGTCACGCGACAGGTCCATAAATTCGGCAAAGGGGTCGCCAGGTCCAAGCCGTCGCAGTTGCAAATCTTCCAGCCATTCAGTCGTAACAGAGACGGAAGGCAGCTTTTCCTTGATGCGGCTGACGGTGTCTTGCAGCGGTGGCAGGTGGTCCAGGTTGTCGCGAAAGGTTTCAAAGTCAAAAACCTGTCGCATCCGTTCCAGATCATGTGCCCACAGGCTGCGCAACCAGCCTCCGCGCTGGCGCAGAGACAGGTATATCGTGATCTCAACCTCTTGCCCTGAAAATCGCTGGCGAATTGAATCCACCAGACAGGCAGCCAGATCGGGGGCTGCAGCATAGCCTTGGTCGATATTGCGGCTGGGCCTGAGGCCGGCGAAGTTTTCTTCGCTCAGGATCAGTCCCCGCTTGTCGCCGAAATCCAGGCTGTCCAGAAATTCGCGCAGCTGGCTGCCAAACTCGGAGAGGGTTCCCACTGTTCCATAGACGGAATGGTTGGTGGCCGCGCGGGACAGGCCGGAATTGCGGGTGCGATACGGTAGGACCAGCGCAAAATGCGGCCAAATCAGCTCGCGATTTTCATAGAGGAAGGATTGCGCTGCTGTTGTGCCAGTTTTGTGCAGGCCCAGATGCAGCAGGACCCGACGCATCAGATCAGCCCTTCGGGCGGGTCGGCGACGATGCGGCCCTGTTCCAGATCAACTGTAGGAACCGACTCGAGTGTGAACGGTAGCAAAACAGTGGAATTCAGGCCCGGCCCGTGCAATTCCAACAGGTCCGCCGCACCGTGGTTCTGGACAGATTTAACCTGACCCAGCAACGCGCCCCCTGTGTCATAGACCGCAAGCCCGATTAGATCTGTGTGGTAGAACTCGTCATCAGGTAGCGAAGGCAACTGATCGCGCCGCGCAAACAGGCGCAGCCCCTTCAGGTCGTCTGCCTGTTCCTTGGTTTCAACTCCGCCCAATCTGGCGGCAAAGCCATTCTTGATTGGACGAGTCAGGACCAGCGGATAGCGTTCCGCGCCCTGTTCATCCGTCAGCGGCGAATAGGCTTCGATATCCTCAGGGATCGCGCAATAGCTTTTCAGGCGCACTTCGCCGCGCACCCCGTATGAGCCCGCAACACTTCCTACGCAGATCAGGTCATTCATTTGGTCCATCCACCGTCACACATAGCCCGTCTTGCCATAACCCGCGTGCCTCACACGCTTCGCGCTGGTTCGAGCGTTCGAAAAACACGCCCACAATAAAGGCGATCATCAACAGGATAGGAAGCCGTAATAGTCCGAACATACGTCTATCGTACCTCCACAAGCAGGTTGTCGTCGCGGATTTCCCAGCCAGATTGCTGCAACTCGGGGGTTTCCGAGTGCTCTTCGGGCCATCCGACACAGAAGTAACCGATCAACCGCCAGCTATCCGACACATTCAGATCACGCGCCATTCGTTCGGGGTCCAGAATAGACACCCATCCCAAACCCAACCCTTCGGCCCGCAAGGCAAGCCAGAACAGGGTGACTGCCGAGACCACGGAATAGCGCCGCATCTCGGGCATCGAACCTGCACCCAAACCGCGCCCCTTGTCGGTGGAATCGTCGCAGAACACGGCCAGCTGCACCGGTGCTTCCTGCATTCCCGTCAGCTTCAACTGACTATACAGCCGCGCATTATCGCCCGAGTATCCCTGTAGGGCCTGGGCATTCGCAGCCTGAAAATTCTTTAGCGCCGCTTCGCGCGCGGCCGTGCTTTCGACACGGACCACTCGCCAGGGCTCGCTTAGCCCCACAGAAGGTGCCAGTCGAAACGCGTCGAGGCAGCGCGTCAGCACTGCCTCGTCCACAGCTTCGTCGCGAAACCGGCGCACATCGCGCCGGAGTCGCAGCAACAGATCGAACTGCGTGCGAAAATCGTCGGTAAAGGTCTGATCCCGCACGCGCCGCCCTGCTTACTCTTCTGCTGCTGCTTCTTCAGCAGGCGCAGCAGCAGCTTCGGCAGCTTCAGCGGCCTTTGCAGCTTTTTCTTCCGCGCGCTCCTGAGCTTTCTTGCCCGGGGTACCCTTGTTGGGGTTGCTACGCTCAGCTTTTTCCTTGGCGCCGGCTGCTTCCAGCATGCGGGCGATCCGGTCGGTGGGCTGGGCGCCCTGGTCCAGCCAGTACTGGATGCGCTCCATGTCCATTTTAACGCGCTCTTCGTTGTCTTTCGGCAGCAGCGGGTTGTAGGTGCCCAGCTTTTCGATGAAACGGCCGTCGCGCGGCATGCGGCTGTCGGCAGCCACGATGCGGTAGAAGGGACGCTTTTTCGAGCCGCCGCGGGCGAGACGAATTTTCATTGCCATGGTGGTATCTCCTTTAGATGGCGTGTGCCGGGAACGGCCCGGTCAATTCTGGTGTTTCTTATGGTGTCGGATGACTTCCTGAATGATGAAATTCAGAAAAGCCTTGGCGAAATCGGGGTCAAGATCGGCCTCTTTCGCCAGGTCTTCTAACCGTGCGATCTGCGCAGCTTCGCGCGTGGGATCGGACGGGGGAAGGTCGTGTGCCGCTTTCAGTTTGCCAACGGCTTGTGTGTGCTTGAACCGCTCGCCCAGTGTGTAAACCAGAATCGCGTCCAAGCGATCGATGCTTTCGCGGTGGTCCTTGAGCAACGCGGCAGCCTGAGTCACGGGATTGGTCATTGGCCGGTCCTTTCGGTGGTCAAAGCAGGTTCGGATAAATCGAGCGTGGGATGGCGCCAGACCTGGCAGGGCTTGCCCATCACTTCGCCTTCGCGCTCGAAGCTGGCCCCCATACGCTCGGCCAAGGCACGAGAGCGCGTGTTTTCATGCGCGATATAGCTGATGACGCCATTCAAACCCTGTTGGCGCGCAGCATAGTCGCGAGCTGCAAGGGCTGCCTCGAAAGCCAGACCTTTGCCTTCCGCCCCGTCCATCAGGGTCCAGCCGAGTTCGGGTTCGTCCCAGCCAGGTACATCAATGATGCCAACCGCGCCAACAAAGCGACCGCTGGAATTCTCGGTCAGATGCCAAAGGCCGTAGCCTTTCAGCGCCCAGTGACCCAGACGCGTTGCCAGAGAGCTCCAGCTGCCCACCTGATCCCGCGGACCGCCAACCATATGGCTGCGCTCGGATGCATAGAAGGCAGTCAACTCAGGCAAGTCATCCGCATGCGGGGCCCGCAGAACAAGGCGTTCAGTTTCGATGATCGGGATGGAGAACGTCGTCATGCGTATGCCTCCACTCCACCGTTCTCAAGGTCTGATGGAGCCGGATGCCGCCAAACCTGCATCTCGCCATAGGCCGGGTGTTTATAGATGCTGTCAAACCGCGCACCCAATCGATCGGCCACGGCTCTGCTCGCCAGATTGTCGGGGTCGATCAGAGAAATAGCAGTATCCCAGCCCAGTACGTCATAGGCATATGTCCGTGCTGCGAGCGCCGCCTCGGTCGCGTATCCTTTGCCTGTTGCGCTGCTCAACAGTGTCCAGCCGATTTCCGGCTCAGGCCAGCTATGCGGAAACCACAGCCCTACATGGCCGATGTATTTGCCGGCGCCTTTTTCCTCTACCGCCCAATACCCATAGCCGCGAAGGGTCCAGTGACCCAGCAGTAGGGCAAGTGTCCGCCATGTCTCATCCGCACGTTTGGGACCGCCGACGAATTTCGATGCGTCGCTGGCAAAGAATGCTTCCAGCGCGCTGAAATCGTCCTCGCACGGGGCGCGCAGGATCAGGCGTTCGGTTTCAAGCCGGGGGATATGAGGTGCAGCGGCGGTCATTTACTTCTTTTTGCCAAATCCGCTGAGGCCCGGAGGCAGGGCCATGCCTCCGCCCATTCCGGGCATCTTGCCACCCATCGCTTTGGCCGCCTGCTCCAGCGCCTTGGGGTCCATGCCTGCCGCCATGTCTTCTGGCGAGGGGCCGCCTTTGCCAAACATGCCCTTCATGGCCTGTTTCAGCATCTTGCCTTTGCCCATCTTGCCCATCTTCTTCATCATGTCCGACATCTGCCGGTGCATCTTGAGCAGCTTGTTGAGGTCGCTGACCTCCATACCCGAACCCGCCGCGATACGTTTCTTGCGGCTGGCTTGCAGCAGTTGCGGGTTGGCGCGTTCACGCTTGGTCATGGATTGGATCAAGGCGATCTGGCGCTTGAGCACCTTATCATCCATGCCCGATTCTTCGACCTGTTTGGCCATCTTGCCCATGCCGGGCATCATGCCCATCATGCCTTGCATGCCGCCCATCTGGATCATCTGTTCCAGCTGCATCTTCAGGTCGTTCATGTTGAACTGACCTTTGACCATGCGCTTCATCATGCGCTCGGTCTGTTCGATCTCCATTGTTTCCTGGGCCTTTTCGACCAGGGCCACGATGTCGCCCATGCCCAGAATACGACCGGCGATCCGGTCCGGCTCAAAGGTATCAAGCGCGTCCATTTTTTCGCCCAAGCCCACAAAGCGGATGGGCTTGCCGGTAACTGCGCGCATCGACAGCGCCGCACCGCCGCGCCCGTCACCGTCCATCCGGGTCAGAACCACGCCCGAGATGCCGACCTTGGCTTCGAATTCTTCGGCCACTTCGACAGCAACTTGACCGGTCAGGCCATCGACCACCAGCAGGGTTTCACGCGGGTCAACCGCGTTGCGGACCTGCTCGACTTCACCCATCAGCACTTCGTCGATGTGCAAACGGCCTGCGGTATCCAGCATGTAGACGTCATAGCCGCCCAATGTGGCCTGCTGTTTGGCACGTTTGGCGATATCGACGGGTTTCTGGCCCGGTACGATCGGCAGAGTGTCGACACCAACCTGCGTACCCAGAACCGCCAGCTGGTCCATCGCCGCCGGGCGATAGACGTCCAGCGAGGCCATCAGGACCTTTTTGCCTTCTTTTTCTTTCAGACGTTTGGCCAGTTTCCCGGTTGTGGTCGTCTTACCTGACCCCTGCAGGCCGACCATCAGGATCGGAGCAGGCGGGTTGTCGATCTTCAGAACGCCGGGGTCCTCCTCGCCGCGCAGCACCTCGACCAGCGTGTCATGCACGATCTTGACGACCTGCTGGCCGGGTGTGATCGACTTGGTGACAGCCTGACCGGTGGCCTGATCCTGTACCTTCTTGACGAACTCCCGCGCGACCGGCAGCGAGACGTCAGCCTCAAGCAAGGCAACCCGTACTTCGCGCAGGGCGGTCTTGACGTCCCCTTCAGACAGCGCACCCTGTTTGGTCAGCCGGTCAAAGACGCCAGAGAGGCGTTCGGATAGATTTTCAAACATGCCTGCGGCCTCCTTAGCCGGTTATCTGGTGGCGCTTCTCAGATAAGAAACACCGGTTAAATACACAATTGCCCCCACGGGCGAAACTCGCTGGTGGGGGGCGATCCCTGAACGACTCAAGGGACCGGAAGATCTGAGGCTTCCGGATGTTGCGGTGGGATTTAGGCTGATTGACTGTCCGAGTCAACCACGTTCACTTTGGCCCAGTGGTTCATTAGGGCCATTGCACTGTGTGTTTGACCTGACCATTGGGTATACGCATTGATTAGAGGTATCGAAGACGCGCCATCAGTGCGGGCAAAATGCAGCACTGGTCGACAAGAGTGGCGGCCTTCTTGGCTGTTCTCCGGTTGCATCTCTGCACAGCGGAAATCGGACAACTTGTGGGTTTCGGTTTGATAAGTCATCAGAACGTTGCGGCGCTGAATAGTGACCGTGTCACTTGGTTTGTCAAAAATGACCTGAATGCGCTGTACTAAATGGTGTCCCATAAACCCGACGATGCAGAATACTATCGACAGTATCAGAATGGTTTCGAGCAGGCTATTTTCACTACGAAAATACCCTCCTGCGGCGCTTGCAACGAAGATCATAAGAAAGCCGATCAAAGACAAGCCGGTCAACCAGGGCACATAAGACACTATTAGCTGGTTCGAATTGTTGCGCGTCACTTTCATGGCGGCACGCTAGCACCCGTTTTGCGGTTTGTCTCGGCTTGAAATCGTGCCCGTGTTGGGCGATGAGCGAGGTAGACAGGAGGTTCCCATGGACGCATCATCCGCTTTTCAAGACACATTGCCGCTCAGTTCCGATGGGCTGTTGGCGCAGCTGGATGCGTGGGGCCTGACCTATAGGCTGCATACCCACATCCCGCTGCGCACGGTTGAGGATGCGAAAGGCGTCGAAGATCAGTTTCTTGTGCCGGGTGAGCGTACCCTGCGCCTCAAGAACCTCTATCTGCGCGATAAGAAAAAGCGGAACTATCTGGTGACGCTGGAACAGAGCCGCGACATCGACCTCAAGGCGCTGGGCGCCGAGCTGGGTGTCGGCAGCCTGTCCTTTGGCTCGGCGGATCGGCTGTTGCAAAACCTCGGCATCCGCCCTGGGGCTGTCAGCCCGCTGGCGATGATCAACGGGGTGCAGAATGATGTACGCTTTTACATGGATGCTGCCGCACAACAGGCCGATGTGATCAACATGCATCCCTTGGTCAACGACCGCACAGTTGCCATCTCGCGCGCTGATTTGATGGCCTTCTTCGATCGGATTACATGCGCGGTGAACTGGCTGCCCTGATCAGGGCACTAACGCCTCCTCCAGGGCCGCGGCCACATGTGCAGCGGACGGGTTGATGAACAGATGCCCGTCAGCCTCGAACACAGGGTCGTCCAGATGATCGGGAAATGCCAGCGGCAGTTCCGTACAGGCCAGAAGGATTGCGGTTCCGTGTTCGGCATACCGGTTACAAAAGGCCAGCAGGCGCGCACGGGCGCTATCTGACGCGCCGCCGTAGAAATCACCGTCGATCATCGCTTGCATCTTTGCAATTTCGCCTTCGGGCAGGCGGGCGTTTGCGCTGATGCCAATCTCGCCCAGTTTGTTGGCATAGTGCGTCGCCTGCATCGTTACCGTGGTGCCCAGAACCAGCGCGCGCGTGGCCTCTGTCGAGGCCGTAACCTCGGCGGTTGCATCGAAGATGCTGAGAATGGGCATCGTAACGCCCTGTCGGATTGCATGCAGCCGCGCGTGGGGTGTGTTCGAGGCGATAATCCCAAAGTCACAGCCAGCGGCTTCAAGAGTTAACAAAGCTTCCCGAAATACAGCATCAAATCCGGTCCAACTGGCCTCATCGCCCGCGACGCCGCGTAGGGCGCGGGTTTTAGCCTGGGTCACGGACTCGATGGTCATGGGTGGGATGGGCAGAGGGGATCCATGTCCGCGCTGGGCGAAAAACCGCCCCGCGCCTTCGGCAATCGCCCGGTAATAATCAACGGTCGAGGCCCAGCCCACGCCGCCCAGAATGCCGATCTTTTTCATTGCGTGCGTCCAGTCTGCCCATTTGGTATCCAGGACAGACTGGACGTTTTCTGAGGTGAAGGTCAATCAGGCTGCCAGTTGCGAAACCGCATTTCGTGCATTGCTGAGAGAACCTTCGGCATCCAGCGCCAACTGGTCGGCGGCGACGATTTCGACGTCATGGATACCGATAAAGCCAAGTACATGCTTGGCATAGGTGGTGGCAAAATCGACATCAGACCCGACAGCTGTGCCACCCGACGCCACGGCTAAAACCGCGCGCTTTCCATCCAACAGGCCTTTTGGACCGCTTTCGGAATACGAAAAAGTCACTCCGACGCGGGCAATCAGGTCGATCCAGGCTTTGAACGCCGCGGGCACCGAGAAATTGTAGATCGGCAGGCCTATGACAAGCGTATCGGCCTGCTGCAGTTCAGTTACCAGCTCGTCAGACAGGGATAACTGGTCCTGTTGCATGGCACTGCGCTGATCGGCAGGGGTGAAATTTGCGCTGACCCAAGCTTCGGTCAGCAGCGGCAGAGGTGTGGCAAGGTCACGGCGAATTATGCGGTCAGCGCCCAGGTGATTGACGATGCGTGCCGACAGGTCACGAGTGGTCGAGCCTTCGCGGCGGGCCGATGCGTCGATATGCAGGATAGTTTTGGTCATGGTTCAGTTTCCTTTGGTGTGCAGGATGTGTCTTGGCCCGATATGAGCGTTGCGCGAGCGAACAAAACTCTGGTAAGTCAACAGGGTCTGTTAGAATTTGCACAATGGAAAACCGCAGTGGACAACTGGGACGAGGTAAGAACCGCCTATCAGGTGGCGCGTATGGGAACGGTCAGTGGCGCGGCCGAGGTCCTGGGTGTGCATCATGCCACCGTCATTCGCCACATTGATGCAATTGAGGCCCGGCTGGCGGTCAAGCTGTTCCAGCGCCATGCGCGCGGCTACACCCCGACCGAAGCCGGAGAGGACCTGTTGCGTGTGGCACAAGCGACTGAGGATCAGTTCAATCAACTGATCGGCCGGATGAAGGGTCGGGGTGATGACGTGTCGGGCGAGTTGGTCGTGACGTCGCTGTCCTCTCTGGCATCTCTGGTGGTGCCAGTTCTTGCCGAGTTTCAGCGACGGCACCCGGAACTGATCGTTCGGTATCTGACCGGTGATCGGCTGTTTCGTCTGGAATATGGCGAAGCGCACGTGGCGATACGTGCCGGGTCAGCGCCTGATCAGCCCGACAACGTGGTTCAGTCCTTTATGAAGCAAGAGGTCGGGTTATACGCCAGCACTGATTATGTCGCGCTGCACGGCAAGCCTGGCAGCCTGGATGACTTTGCAGATCATTCTTTCATCAGTACCGATGACGAAAACAGCCGAGCGCCGTTTTCCCGCTGGTTGCGCCAGACCGTGCCAGCCGAGCGCATCACCTTCCGTTGTACCAACAACTTCTGTATCCGCGAGGCGGTCCTGTCCGGCGCGGGTATCGGTTTCATGCCACGTTGGTCAGCTGCAGGAGACCCGAATCTGGTCGAAGTGATCGACCCGATGCCGGAGTGGTTTGGTGATCTGTGGCTTGTTACCCATGTGGATCTGCATCGCACGACCAAGGTGCAGGCCTTTCTGACCTATCTGAAAGAGCAATCCAAGAGCTGGGCAAAATGAGTCAACAGGCGCGTGGCCATCTGGCCATGCTGATTTTTTCGGCCCTGGTTGCAGGGAGTTTCTCGCTGGGGTCACTGATCGCCAATCAGATCGCGCCCGAAGCCATTACCGCGGCCCGGTTCGGCATCGCATCCGTGGTGATTGGGGGTGCCGCCCTTATGACCACCGGTCTGCCGCGCAGCGCGGCACAAGCCCCGTGGCGCTATTTGGTTCTGGGCGGAGTATTCGCGGCCTATTTCGTGTTGATGTTCTACGGGTTGAAAACTGCACCGCCTGTCAACGCGGCAGCGGTCTTTACGCTGACTCCGGTTATGGCCGCATTCGCCGGTTGGATCTTGTTGCGCCAGATCACCACACCAAGGATGGCGCTTGCACTGACCCTTGGGGCAGTCGGCGCGCTGTGGGTGATCTTTCGCGCCGATTGGCAAGCTGTGCGCGCGTTCGATATCGGGCAGGGGGAAATCATCTATTTCTGGGGCTGTGTCGCGCATGCTTTGTATACCCCCCTTGTACGCAAGCTGAACCGTGGAGAGCCTGCAGTGGTGTTTACCTTTGGTACGCTTCTGGCGGGATGCCTAATGCTGACGATCTACGGGTGGTCCGAGATCCGTGCCACCGACTGGGCGAACCTGCCAGCGATAGTCTGGGTGGGTTTGATTTATGTTTCGGTCTTTGCAACCGCGGCAAGTTTCGTGCTGGTTCAGTATTCAACGTTGCGCCTGCCATCGGCAAAGGTGATGGCTTATACTTATCTGGTTCCCAGTTGGGTCATTCTGTGGGAAATCTCTCTGGGGCAGCAGGCGGTTGGCCCTGTCGTCTATTTTGGTGCCGGTCTGACGATCCTGGCCCTGGTTTTGCTGCTGAAATCCGAGGAGGGCAAACCCGCGCGTCCTTTGCCGCAAGCCGATTGAACTTGTGAAACGACCAAATTGTGTCAGGCTTGGCCCTAGACCAGAATATGAAACGTCCAAGGGGACGACATGAAACCAGTTCTTTCCATAATGGTATTGGTGGTTTGCGGCGCCTGTGCCGGGTCATCTGAAACGGATTTACAAGCCAGTTGCGAGGCGCTGGTGGCAGCCGAAACCGGAACGCGGCCCGGAGATGTTCGGGCATTGTCCACCGATACCGAACCGGGCGGGTCGGTCACGACGGTTTCCGTTACCGGGGCCCAGGCCCCGTGGTTGTGTCGGGCGGACCCTTCGGGGGTCGTGACCGGTGTTGAATACAGTCAGGAAGGCTAGCCCGTTTCAATGTTTGACCAAGCGGGCGACGGTGTTGAGGCAGATCAAGGCCTGGCACCCTCTGGTTTCTCTATGCTTCAGGCCAAGGAGGAACGTCCCATGTACAGTCATATCATGATCCCGGTTGATCTTCATCTGCCACCCGAGGTGCGCAAGGCCGCCAAAGTTGCAGCAGCTATAGCCGAATGGCAGGGGGCCAAGATTACTTTGGTCAGTGTCACCGGCACCCAACCGGGTGACCCTGTTCAGTCAGATGCTGCGATTGACAAGAACCTACGTGATTTTGCCAAACAGTTGGCTGAAAGCAGCGGGACCGAAGTGGCGTATCGCAATATCCATTCGGTTGATGTCGCCGCCGAAGTTGACGGTGACTTGACACGGACTGCCGAAGAAATCGAAGCTGACCTTATCGTCGTCGGCACCCATGCGCCGCGTATTACCGACTATATATTCTCGAGCCATGCGGGGTATCTGGCGAAACATGCCAGTGTCTCTGTTTTTGTAGTCAGGTAGGCGGATCATTCCTCGGCTGCGGGCAGTTCAACCTCAAGAAATCGTTCGAACGCGTCCAGATTGACCGGCTCGAACTGCCCGAACCCTTGCATCCAGACGGATGCGGATCGCAGCGCGTCAGGCTCCAGCTTGCACCACTTCACCCGTCCACGCTTTTCCTGGCTGATCAAACCGGCTCTGGTCAGGATCACCAGGTGTTTTGAAATCGCGGCAAGCGACATCTCGAACGGTTCGGCGACATCCGTCACCGCCATGTCATCCTCCAGCAGCATCGCAAGGATGGCGCGGCGTGTGGGGTCGGCAAGGGCCGCAAAAACGGTATCGAGATCGTTGGACATACTCCTTTCCTAAAGCGCAAGAACCGGTTTGACAATTTTCGGTATGAGGTCACTGTGCCCCGGCATGTGTATCGGGGGTTGGGATGTCACTAAAATACTGGCTGGTGATTTGTATTCTTGGCATCGGCTGGGGCATGTCCTTCATGTTCAATGCCATTTTGCTGCGGGAACTTGGGCCGCTTTCGGTGTCGATGGGACGGGTTGCATTTGGGGCGCTGGGGTGCTGGGTCTATGTGATCGGGGCGCGATTGCCAGTCAATCTGACACTGGCACGTGCGTTTGGGTTGTTGGGATTTGGTGCGCTCAGCTATGCCGCGCCCTTTGCCTTCTATGCGCTTGGGCAACAGCATATCGCTTCGGGTGTGGCAGGGATCGTCAATGCAACGACACCGGCCTTTGCCGTCATTGTTTCGCATTTCTGGCCCGGAAGTGAACGTGCCACCCTGTTAAAGTCTTTGGGCGTGGTTTGCGGTTTCACCGGCATCGTTGTGCTGTCCCTGCCTGTACTGGGCGGTGGCGCGTCGTCCGAATTTTGGGCGATCCTTCTGACACTTTGCGCACCGATCTGCTATGCGTTCTCAGTCAACATCGCGCGGGCCTTCCGGGATATGCAACCTGTGGTTCTGACCGCCCTTGCATTGACGGGTGCTACGCTGGCCATCACGCCCTTGGCGCTTTGGCAAGAAGGACTACCCCAAATAACCCGGGCCGAGACTTGGGCCTCGCTGGCGATGATCGGGTTTGTGCTGACATCCGCCGCCTTTATCGCGTTCTACTGGTTGCTGCCCAAGGTTGGCCCGACCAATATCTCGACAGTGACATTGATTGCGCCTGTTTCGGCGCTGGTGCTTGGAACATGGGTGCTGGGAGAAACCCTGCGGCCCGAGCATCTGCTGGGAATGGCAGCGATCTTCGCCGGTCTGCTGCTGATCGACGGGCGCGTGATCAGACGTATCTGGCAGGGGGTGTCGGGCAAAGATCAACCAAAAGGTTGAATATGCGGATTCCGTACCTTTGTACCCGCTTCCTGTGGTTCGGGCTGATCACGTCTATGCTGACTCGGAAAAAATGTCTTTAAAAACAATAGAGTAAAGTGCGGCAATTCGGGCTGCCAACGCCGTTGACTCTGCGCTCTCCGCCCCTTAGCACCGTGCCCAAGACTGTACGAGGGAAACGCCCGTGACTGATGATGACCAAAAGCAGCGTATGGCGCAGCTTGAGGCTAAGATCACGGCGGCAAAAAAGGCCAAGTCAAAGCCTGAGGCCCGTGCGGACGCCGATTATTCGGGAGGCGAGCTTGCCTGGCGGATGGTCATCGAAATGGTATCCGGTCTGGGGATCGGATTTGGCATCGGATACGGGCTGGACAGCCTGTTCGGGACAATCCCGATCTTCCTGGTGCTGTTCACATTGCTGGGCCTGGTCGCCGGAGTGAAAGTTATGCTCCGCAGCGCACAACAGGCGCAAGAGAAACAGATGGCCGACAAGGCCGACGAAGACGAGAGGGACTGAACGTGGCAACCGAGACCACCGCAGCAGAAGGCAGCAGCCTGGTTTTCCATCCGATGGATCAGTTCATCGTCAAACCGCTTTTTGGCGACGGTGCGATTGCTTGGTACACGCCCACTAACGTCACTCTGTGGCTGTTTTTCGCAATTCTCGCCGTGATCGGCCTGCTGGTGCTCAGCACGTCCAAGCGCGCCATTGTCCCGACGCGCATGCAGTCGGTGGCCGAACTGGCCTATGGCTTTATCTACAAGATGCTTGAAGACATCTGCGGCAAGGATGGCGTCAAATACTTCCCCTATGTCATGACCCTGTTCATGTTCATCGTGACCGCGAACTTCCTGGGTCTGATCCCGACCTCGTTCACAACCACATCGCATTTCGCCGTGACCATCCCACTGGCGTTGGCCGTGTTCCTGACTGTGACCATTCTGGGTTTTGTCAAGAACGGCGCCGGATTCCTGGGCCTGTTCTGGGTCTCCAGCGCGCCGCTGGCGCTGCGCCCGATCCTGGCGATCATCGAGCTGATCTCGTACTTTGTGCGCCCGGTCAGCCACTCTATTCGTCTTGCCGGTAACGTCATGGCAGGCCACGCGGTTATCAAGGTTTTCGCAGGCTT
This sequence comes from Ruegeria sp. CDSC052, assembly GCF_059610685.1. Classification (NCBI taxonomy): domain Bacteria; kingdom Pseudomonadati; phylum Pseudomonadota; class Alphaproteobacteria; order Rhodobacterales; family Roseobacteraceae; genus Ruegeria; species Ruegeria sp. CDSC052. The sequence continues at coordinate 57,583 of NZ_JBXWOB010000013.1, read as the reverse complement.
CGCCGCGATTGCCGTGATCTCGCCCGTGTCCGTTCTGGCGATCACCGCAATGTATGGTCTTGAGGTCCTGGTGGCCTTCATCCAGGCCTACGTATTCACCATTCTGACCTGTGTATATCTCAAGGATGCACTGCATCCGTCGCACTAAGGTCCGATACCCAAACATCGAAACTTCCAATTCGTAAGGAGAAACATCATGGAAGGCGATCTCGCACACATCGGCGCAGGCCTGGCAGCAATCGGTTCCGGCGCAGCCGCAATCGGGGTGGGCAACGTAGCAGGCAACTTCCTGGCTGGCGCTCTGCGCAACCCTTCGGCGGCTGCTTCGCAGACCGCAACCCTGTTCATCGGTATCGCATTTGCAGAAGCCCTGGGGATCTTTGCATTCCTAGTTTCGCTGCTGCTGATGTTCGCCGTCTAATCTGCGGAACCTGATCCTTACGCGCAGGTGGGCCCAAGCCATAGCGGCCCGCCTGTTGTAAAGACAACGTTCCGACGGAGGACATCATGGCGACAGAACCCGTATACGAAGAGGTGGCTGGCACCTGCGTTGACTCTCATGGGTCGGCGATTGGTATGCCTCAGCTTTGCTTCGATTGGTTCCCCAACCAGATCTTCTGGCTGGTCATCACGCTGGTCGTCATCTTTCTGGTCCTGTCCCGCGTGGCTCTGCCCCGCATCGCGGCAATCCTGGCGGAACGTCAGGGGACCATTACAAATGACCTGGCTGCGGCCGAAGATCTAAAGGCCAAAGCGGTCGAGGCTGAAGAGGCCTATAACAAGGCGCTGGCCGATGCCCGTTCTGAGGCACAGCGTATCGCTGCCGAAGCACGCGCCGAAATCCAGTCTGGTCTGGATGACGCGATTGCCAAGGCAGATGCTGAAATCGCTGCAAAAGCGGCTGAATCGGAAAAGGCTATTGCCGACATCCGTGCAGGTGCGCTGGAAAGCATTCAAAACGTTGCCAAGGATACGGCAGTAGAACTAGTTACCGCTCTGGGTGGCGAGGCTGATGCCAAAACCATCAACGGTGCGGTTGACGCGCAGACAAAAGGATAAGTGACATGCGGAACACTCTTGCCCTTATCCTGACATTTGCTGCCGCCAGCCCCGCGCTGGCCGCAAGTGGCCCGTTTTTCTCGCTTGGCAACACCGACTTTGTGGTTCTGCTGGGCTTCATCGTTTTCATCGCAGTCCTGTTCTACTTCAAGGTCCCGGGCATGATTGGTGGAGCGCTGGATAAGCGTGCCGAAAGCATCAAGTCCGAACTGGACGAAGCTCGCGCCCTGCATGAAGAAGCGCGCAGCCTGCTTGCCTCGTACGAGCGCAAGCAACGCGAGGTTCAGGGTCAGGCGGATGCCATCGTGGCCGCCGCGAAGGAAGATGCGGTTCTGGCAGCTGAGCAAGCCAAGGTCGATCTGGAGAAATCCATCGCGCGCCGTCTGGCGACCGCGCAGGACCAGATCGCTTCGGCTGAAGCGTCGGCTGTCAAGGAAGTCCGCGATCAGGCCATCACCGTTGCTATTTCTGCAGCCAATGCTGTGCTGGCCAAGCAGATGACCGCCACGCAGGCCAACAAGCTGATCGACGCATCCATTGCGGATGTGAACGAAAAGCTTCACTAAGACAATTCCGGCCCGGCAGCACATCTGCCGGGTCCGGACATTGGGCTGCGAATCTCGCGCCCCGCTTCCCGATTTGACCGGGGACCGATTGTCTGCGTTACATATTCGGAAACACTCCAACCAAATTTTGCGCCCGTGCGACGGCATATGCCGAAACCGGACTGGATAAGAGCCCTTTATGACCGAATTGCCGACGATCAGTGTCGTTATTCCCAACCTGAACTGCGTCGATTTCATCGAACGGACAATCCTCTCTGTGCTCGAGCAGGAATATCCCAAGCTGGACCTGATCCTGTCGGACGGCGGTAGCACCGATGGTTCGATGGAGGTGGTCGAAAAGTACCGCGATGCGTTTTCACATATCATCTCGGGCCCGGATACCGGGCAGGCCAACGCTGTAAACAAAGGCTTTGCAGTGGCCACGGGCGACGTAATGGGTTGGATCAATTCGGACGATGTTCTTATTCCCGGCGGCCTTGCCACGGTAGGATCGCTGTTTGCGTTGAACAAAAACATGAATTGGATGACCGGGCGGGTCACGTGCATTGACGAGGAAGACAATGTCCTGACTGTACGGCGCCCAAAGCCTGTTTCACGGGTAAGACTGCTTGCCGGGGATTATCAGTGGGTTCAGCAGGAATCGACCTATTGGCGGCGTGACCTATGGGATCAGGTCGGGGGCCAACTGAACGAGAACCTCAAGCTTGCCGTCGACGGAGAGTTATGGCTGCGGTTTTCGCGACATACCGATTTGGTGCCCGTGCATGCTCAGGTTGGGGCTTTCCGGTTCCGCAAGGGCCAGCGGTCCGAAGCGGCTGAGGCTTACCATGCGGAAATGCTTCAGGCGATTGAGGTCGAGCGTCAGGCGCAGAGCCGGTCGGATGACCTGATCGGGGCGATATTGGACACGCCGTTGGAATTGCGCTCTCGGACCGAAGCTGAAGGGTTGTTTCCGTCGCTGTCCAGTCAGGACCCGAAGGCAATGAAACGGCCAAATTTGTGGGTTCACAGTCTTAAGCGGCGGTTGAACGGAATTTAACCCTCAAGGCCCTGCTGTTTCTTGCGCCTGCTGGTCCACCACACATAGGCCGCCAGGAGAGTGATTGCGATTTCGATCTTGAAGGTCCAATGGCTTAGAAAAGATAAAATCCAATGAGAATGCGTGGCCTGAACAACCACCAGCGGGTGGGTGAATTCGAAAATTGGCCAAGCCCATGCCACTTCGCCAACAATCGAATCCAAGGTCATATGCACCAGACCCCCGGCGCCGAAGGCTGCAGTAATGAGTCCTGCGCGCGGGAATCTTAGCCACAGCAGCAGGCCGAGCGTCAGGATGCCGAGCCAAAGCAGAGGGCGGTGTGTGAGGTATTCGTGATGGTGGTGGCTGCGATTGTCTACGAAATAGAACCACAGCAAATCGATATCTGGGGCGATGGAACCAATCATCGCAGCGGCAAACGCAGCTTTATCCAATCCGGGCGTCGCAGTGCGAAAGACCAGATACGCACCAGGTAGGTGCCCAATGAACATCAGTGCTGTCCTGTCTCATGGTCCAGGCGCTGCTGCGCAATGGCTTCGTTCCGCAGGGCTTTCTGGTGGTCTTCCATGCAGATGCGAACAAAGCCCAGATGCTCCTGGACTGCAACGCGCGCAGCCTCAGGGTCGCGTGCCTGCAGCGCTGAATTGATTTCCCGGTGCTGATCCAGAATGGCGTCTCGCGTCGTACGCTGCCGGAACATCATCTGCCGATTGTAGAAGACACCCTGTCGTAGCAGGTCGAACATCGACCGCATCATATGCAGCATGACCACGTTGTGACTGGCCTCAATGATGGCCATGTGGAACTGCGCATCCAGATGGGCCTCTTCCTCGGCCGCATTGCGGGCATGGGCGGCTTCCATCTTGTCAAAGATCGCCTGTACGACCTTCAGGTCGCTTTCCGACCCCAGTCTTGCCGCGCGTTCTGCTGCAAGCCCTTCCATGTCCCGACGGAAGGACAGATAGTCGAAAACCGCCTCGTCATGGCTGCTGAACAACCGGATCAGAGCCGGTGAAAAAGCCGAGCCTAAGACTTCGGCAACATAGATTCCTGACCCCGCCTTGGCTGTCAGCAAACCCTGATGCTGAAGATCAGAAATCGCTTCGCGCAGTGAGGGGCGTGAAACGCCCAGACGGTCGGCCAGTTCCCGTTCTGCAGGCAAACGTTCTCCGGGGCGCAGGATCCCGCGCAGAATCAGCAACTCGATTTGTTTGACCACCGCAATGGACAGCTTTTCAGTTTGGATCTTTTGGAAGGGCATGGCGGCGCGTTTTCGAAATTGGTCAATTCATATGACCACGTATCCGGGTCTGGTTCAAGCAGGGGGGTGGAGTTGAATTTAGGTCAGCAATGTTGACATTAAAGAAATTGCCCCTAGGGTAGGTCGCAACAGGGCAGGAGGAGGCCAAGGATGACCCAGAAACTATTTGCAACGCGGGCGTCCCGGATGAAAGCATCGGAAATCCGCGAGTTGTTGAAACTTCTTGATCAGCCGGGAATCATCTCGTTCGCGGGCGGCATCCCAGACCCAAACCTGTTTCCCACCGAGGCCTTTGCCCAAGCTTGTCAGGCCGCTTTGAATGCTGGGCCGCAGGCGCTGCAATATTCAGTCAGCGAGGGCTATGGTCCATTGCGCGAATGGCTTGTGCAGCATATGCGCGAGATCGGCGTCGATTGTAGTGTCGATAACATCCTGATCACCTCGGGATCGCAACAGGCCTTGGATTATCTGGGCAAGCTCTATTTGTCGCCAGGGGATACTGCGTTGATCGGCTGGCCGACCTATCTGGGGGCGATCAACGCCTTTGATGCCTATGAGCCCCGGTTCGACCGTCTCATGCTTAATGGCAATAGAGGTGCCGCCGAATATTCCGAAGCCGCAGGCGAGGGCGCGGTCAAATTCGCTTATCTGTCGCCTGATTTCGCAAATCCAACCGGTGAAACCGTTGACCTGCGTGGTCGAGAATACCTGCTGGATCTTGCCGATGATCTGAATATCGCGGTGATCGAGGACGGCGCCTATCAGGCTCTGCGCTATGAGGGTGACGCGATCCCTCCGGTCCTGGCGTTGGAACAGGCGCGAAAAGGGTCGATCGAGGCCTGCCGTACGATCTATTGCGGCAGCTTCTCGAAAACGCTGTCTCCGGGTTTGCGCGTTGGTTGGGTGGTGGCTGCCAAGCCTGTCATCTCGCAACTGGTGTTGGTCAAGCAGGCGGCGGATTTGCATTCGCCCACATTGAACCAGATGGCGGTTGAGCAGGTTGCGCGCACGCATTTTGACACACACATCCCACTGTTGCGGCAGGCCTATGGTGCCAGGCGTGATGCGATGCTGGAGGCGCTGCAACAGAACATGCCCGATGGTGTTCAGTGGACGCATCCGCACGGGGGCATGTTCATCTGGGTGACTCTGCCTGCCGGTATGAACGGGGCAGACCTGCTGGCCCGTGCGCTCGACACAGTGAAACTGGCCTTTGTGCCGGGTCGGGCCTTTTTCGCAGATGGTTCGGGCGCCAATACGATCCGGTTGAGTTTCTCGAACTCGGATGAGGATACGATCCGCGAAGGTATTCGCCGCTTGGGAACAGTACTTAGGGCCTGAGCGAAGGAAAGGTTCTGTTAACCAGTTTTGGCAATGATGCGGATATGATCCGGATTTTGTCTTTTCTGATGCTGGCAGCATGTTCGGCCGGGACCCCTCACTTTCGCGATGTTCAGGTGACGCGTATCGCTGTGAATGGCAGCGTATTTGATGTTCGCGTGCGCGGAGATCTGGCCGAAGCCGTTCGGGTTAATTCGCAATACGCTCCGCGTCTTGGCCCGATCCGCGAACGAGCGGCCATGGCGATGGCTCAGGTCTCGGGATGCCCGATACTGGATGTCCTGGGCGACGCGGCCGTGACCGTTGGCGTTTTGGGTTGTGACCGCGCCATGGGCAAGCGGTTGCTGCTGACGGCGGTTTCAGTCCCGAATTACGAATGCATTGATACCGGGCTGTTTCAAGACCTTGGTAACGGCGACGGCTATCAGGTCTTTGAGTGTACAGCCTACTGAATCGCGCTTTTTCTTGCGGATTTAGGCAAGATGTTGTGGATAAGTGGGCCATATATCCCATATCCTGCGCGACTCCGTTGACTCACCCCCAATCCGTTGCGCAGACTTCGAAGGTATAGGAATCACGGGACCCATTGCCTTTGCGCTTTAGCAAACTCAAACTCACCGGCTTCAAAAGCTTTGTTGATCCGACCGATCTGATTATCGCGGATGGGTTGACCGGTGTTGTGGGCCCTAATGGTTGTGGCAAATCCAATCTGCTGGAAGCTCTGCGTTGGGTGATGGGGGAAAACCGACCCAAATCCATGCGCGGTGGCGCGATGGAAGATGTGATTTTCGCCGGGGCCGCCACGCGGCCGGCCCGCAATTTTGCCGAAGTTGTGCTGACCATGGACAACTCCGAGCGGCTCGCGCCCTCGGGTTTCAATGACAGCGACCAGCTTGAGATTGTCCGCCGCATCACCCGAGATGTCGGCAGCGCCTATAAGACCAATGGCAAGGATGTGCGGGCGCGTGATGTGCAGATGTTGTTCGCCGACGCCTCAACGGGTGCGCATTCTCCGGCGCTGGTCGGACAGAACCGCATTGCCGAACTGATTAACGCCAAACCCCGCTCTCGCCGCCGCATTCTGGAAGAGGCGGCCGGAATTTCGGGCCTCTATCAGCGCCGACACGAGGCCGAGTTGAAGCTGAAGGGTACCGAGGCCAACCTGACCCGTGTGGATGACGTGCTGGAACAACTGGGCGGACAGCTGGCGCAGCTGGCCCGTCAGGCGCGTCAGGCCGCCCGCTATCGCGAAATCGGAGAGCAGCTGCGCCAAGCCGAAGGCATGTTGCTCTATCGTCGCTGGAAAGAGGCCGACATGGCCCGCCAGCAGGCCGAGGAAAAGCTGCGCGAACGCCTGACCGAGGCGTCGCGCGCCGAAGCTGATGCACGCTCTGCCGTCGCAAGTCGGGCGGAAATCGAAGAAACCCTGCCACCCCTGCGCGAAGAAGAGGCCATTGCCGCCGCCGTCCTGCAGCGCCAGCAGGTGCAGCGGGATCAGTTGTCAGATCAGGAAACCCGCGCCCGTCAGACGATTGAGACATTGACTAATCGCATTCAGCAGCTTGGTAACGATATCGAGCGCGAGGCCGGGCTGAACCGCGATGCGGGGCAGATGATCGAACGGCTGGAATGGGAAGCTCGTGAATTGGCCAAAGCTGCCGATGGCCACGACGAAAAAGTCGCCGAGGCCGCCGAGGTCGCGCGCGAAGCGGCCTCTGTCCTGCAAGACCGCGAAGACCACTTGTCACAAGAGACTGAGGATATGGCGCGTCTGGTTGCGCGCCACCAATCCGGCCAGCGATTGGTCGACGACAGCCGCAAAACGCTGGCCAGGTCGGAAGGTGAAGAGGAAAAGGCCCGCGCAGCGGTGGATGAGGCGAAAACAGCCCTGACCCGCGCCGCCGAGGCATTTGAGGCCGCGCAAGAGGGTGAAGAAGAGGCTCGCGAGGCCTCTGAAGCCGCCGAAGAGGCACTGGCCGCCGCTGACGAGTTACGCAATGAAACCCAGGGCCGCGAGGCCGAGGCCCGTGCGAAAAGATCCGAAGCTGAAGGTGAGCTGGGTGCGATCCGCGCCGAAACCACAGCTCTGGCCAAGCTGGTTGAACGGGATACCGCAGAAGGCGGGCAGGTGCTCGACATGCTGCGTGTGGCTCCGGGTTATGAAAAGGCATTGGGCGCTGCGCTTGCGGATGATCTGAGGGCACCCTTGGTCGAGGGCGACGGGCCATCAGGCTGGGTACCGGTTGCTGGCTATGATGCCGATCAATCGCTGCCCAATGGGGCCGAGCCGCTGGCCTTGCATGTATCCGGTCCTGATCGCCTCAGCCGCCGGATCGCGCAGATCGGTTTGGTTGACGCGGATCAGGGCGCACGCTTGCAAGCCTCGCTGAAACCCGGTCAACGGTTGGTTTCGCGTTCGGGCGACCTGTGGCGGTGGGACGGATTCCGTGCCTGGGCCGAGGATGCGCCAAGTGCGGCCGCCCTGCGGCTTGAACAGCTCAACAAACTTGAGGCACTGAAACAGGAACTGGCCAGGACCGAGGCGCAGGCCGACGGGGCCCGCGCCGCGCACGAGACGCTGTCGCAACAACTGGCCGACGTGACCGAGGCTGACCGCCGCGCCCGCGAGGCACGCCGCGCCGCCGATCAGCGTATGGCTGAAACCGCGCGTCTGCTCAGCAGGGCCGAGGCCGATCGCAATCTGGCGCAGGGCAGGCTGGAAACGCTGGCGCTTGCCGTTGATCGCCACAAAGAGGATGCGATGTCCGCCCGTGCCCAGCTGCGCGAGGCCGAGGGCGCCTTGACCGGTCTGGGCAATCTCGACAATGCCCGCGCGCAGGTCGAAGACATCAAACAGACGGTCGAGGCGGCGCGGATCACGATGCTGACTCACCGCTCGTCCCATGACGAGCTGCGCCGCGAGGGCGAGGCCCGTACCCGCCGTACACAAGAGGTCACCAAAGACCTCAGCGGTTGGCGGCACCGCCTGGACAGCGCCGAAAAGCGAATCTCGGAACTGGCCGAGCGCAAGGAAAGTTCCGAGGAAGAGCTATCCGAAGCGATGGCTGCTCCGGGCGAAATCGCCGAGGCGCGTGAAGAGTTGAACGAATTGATCGAAACTGCCGAAGCCCGCCGGGCCGAGGCCGCCGACAAGTTGGCTGCCGCCGAGGCCCGCCAGCGAGAGATTGTGCTGGCTGAGCGCGAAGCGGAACGTCTGGCTTCGGAGGCGCGCGAAAGCCGCGCCGCCGCTGAGGCGCGCTGTGATGCAGCCAAAGAGGCCGTATCGGCAGCGGCCGAGCGTATCGCTGAGGATCAACAGCTAACCCCGAACCAGTTGCTGAACCAGCTGGATGTGAATCCCGACCAGATGCCGGCTGCCGATGCTCTTGAGGCCGAGGTCAACCGCCACAAACGCCAGCGCGATGCGATGGGCGCGGTAAACCTGCGTGCCGAAGAGGACAGCAAAGATGTTCAGGAAGAATTCGACACGCTGAACGGCGAAAAGGCCGATCTCGAAGAGGCGATCAAAGCGCTGCGCAGCGGCATCTCCAGCCTCAACCGCGAAGGACGCGAACGGCTACTGACCGCGTTTGAACAGGTGAATTCGAACTTCGCCATGTTGTTCAAGCATCTCTTTGGTGGTGGCGAGGCCAATCTGGTCATGGTCGAAAGCGACGACCCTCTGGATGCCGGCCTTGAAATCATGTGCCAGCCGCCGGGCAAGAAATTGTCGACGCTCAGCCTGCTTTCGGGCGGTGAACAGACCCTGACCGCGACGGCCCTGATCTTTGGCGTCTTTCTGGCGAACCCGGCTCCGATCTGTGTTCTGGACGAGGTCGATGCGCCGCTGGATGATGCCAACGTGACCCGGTTCTGCGACCTTCTGGACGAGATGTGCCGCCAGACCGACACACGGTTCCTGATCATCACCCACCACGCGGTGACCATGGCGCGGATGGATCGTCTGTTCGGCGTCACCATGCAAGAACAGGGTGTCAGCCAGCTGGTCTCGGTTGATCTGAAGAAAGCCGAACAGATGGTCGCCTGACCTCTCACTGCAACGTTATGAGCGGTTTCGTAAGAATTGGGTTAGGCTGCTGCCATGACCCGTTTCCTGATCATCGCCCTACTGACTGCTACCCCTTTAGGGGCCGCGGAATGGACGACCAAGCCCGATGACGTCCCTCTGACCCAACAAGAGTTGACGGCGCTGGCGGGTCGGACGCTGACCTTTTATGATGACGGGCAGTCGCGATACTCGGCTGGCGGGGCCTATTCCTATACCTATGCCAGCGGAGAATCCGCGTTCGGAACCTATTCCATCGCGGAGGATGGCAGTATCTGCGTGCAATACAGAAACGGGTTCGGTCGATGTGATCTTTATGTCCTGAGTGCTGGACGCCTGATCCTGATCACGGAAAAGGGAGAGCGTTTCCCGGTACGGCCCGAGTGACATTCAAGAAACCGCGGCATCTGTTGAAAATGATCTGAAAATTTGGATCTTTGGTGGTCATTTAATCGTAATATTTCAAAATTAGATGGGGATCAGGGGCGAATTCTCACCCCGCGTTGTTGTAAGTTCCCGTATCAACAACGGATCAAAAGAGGCGGGTCGATGTGCAGATTTCTGGCTTGGGCGGGTGCGAAACGGTTTCTGGACGAACTTGTCATGGACCAGGAACAGTCGCTGGTGCATCAAAGCAGAAACGCCCTGATTGGCAAAACGCCGATCAACGCGGATGGTTTTGGGTTGGCCTGGTATTCCGGGCGCGAAACGCCGTGTTTTTACAAAGACACCAACCCGGCTTGGTCGGATGCCAACCTGAAACAGTTGACCCATCACACGAAATCGCACCTGTTCCTGGCGCATGTACGTGCCTCAACTGGGACTGCCACGTCGCGGAACAACTGCCATCCTTTTGGCTGTGGTAAGTGGAGCTTTATGCATAACGGGCAGGCAGGTGGCCATGACCGTATCCGCCAACAGCTTGACGGGATGATACCTAGCCACCTGTACGATCATCGCCTTGGCGCAACTGAAAGCGAGGCGATTTTTCTGATTGCCCATGGCGAAGGGTTGGACGCCGAACCCATCGCCGCGATGGAGCGTGCGGTGCACCGTGTCGAGGTGCTTGCCCGCGCCAAAGGAAGCCTACCCCATATGCGCTTTGCCGCCTGCTGGTCCGATGGAGATCGCCTGTTTGCTGCGCGCTATGCCTCGGACCGTTTCGCACCCAGCCTGCATTACAGGCCCTGCGATGATGGGATCATTATCGCGTCTGAGCCGCTGGATGCGAAGAATGGCGATTGGGCCGAGATCCCGGCAAATACCGCCATCGAGACACGCGGCGATAGGCTGCAGATGCATGTGTTTGAGCCGAACGGGCGATCTTTGGACGCCGAAGTCGCCTAGATCGCCGTATCGAAGAGCGACTAGAGCCGGTTCAACAACTCAGCCGTTGGCCAGGCATCCGCAGGCAGGCCAAGTCGTGTTTGCTCTGACTGGACAGCCGCGCGGGTCCCAGCGCCCAGAATCCCGTCGATCTTGCCCACATTATGGCCGCGCGCCTGCAGCTTGCTTTGCAGCTGCTTCATCTGTGGACCCGATAAGCCTTGGGCCGCGTTGCCCGCGTCATAGACCTGTGCCCCTTCAAGCCGGGTGCCGAAATAGGCGGCGGTCAGCACATAGACAAAGCTCTGGTTCCATTCGAAATACACATCGAAATTTGGATAGGCCAAAAACGCCGGCCCGTTATGCCCTTGCGGTAGGATCAGCGAGGCGGGCAGGTTGGACAGCGACCCGTTGCGCGCCTGAACGCCCATCGCCTGCCAGTCAGAAATCGAACGCGGTTTGCCCGGGCCCGATAGCGACCAATCCATCCGTGCGGGTACGGTGACCTCTTGCAGCCAAGGCTGCCCCGGTTGCCAGCCCAGATGCGACAGCATCTTGGCGCCCGACATAAGCGCATCGGGCGCAGAGGTCTTTAGCGAAACCTTGCCGTCACCATCGCCATCGACCCCGTTTTCCAGAATGTCTCGGGGCAGCATCTGTACCATTCCAATCTCGCCAGCCCAAGCACCTGACGTGCGGGCCGGGTCGAAATTTCCCCGGCTGTACAGCTCAATCGCGGCGAACACCTGAGGCCGGAACAATTCTGGACGACGGCAATCATGCGCCAGTGTCACCAGCGCATTGCGGGTGTTGAAATCCCCCTGAAACGACCCGTAATCCGTTTCGAACGCCCAAAATGCCAACAGCACCCCGCGCGAGACACCATATTGTTGCTCGATTCGGTCAAACACCGCGTCGTATCTGCGCGACATGGCCTGACCCCGGTCGATCCGGTTTTGTGAAATCAGGTGTCGCGAAAAATCAATGAACGGTTTCTGGAACACGCCCTGTGCCCGGTCGGCTTTCAATACCGCGTTGTCTTGTTGCACACCTTTGAAGAAGGCATTGACGGTGGATTTGTCAAAGCCTTGCTGAACGGCCTCGGCCTTCAACCCCTTCACGAAGGAGTTGAAACCCCCACCACATTGGGCAAACGCAGGTGAAGCAAACAAGGCGGCGGCAACAAGGCCGGAAAGAAAACGCATGGACAGGTCCGTCAGATTATGAAGCTGACCCCAACCCACACTGACACGAGGCCAAGCGCAAGCCCCCATATCCTCCAAAGCATGTCGCATGCGCGGAAAACCTCTGGCGCGCCGATGTCGCGCGGGGCCTCGCCGTTGACCCAAGCCAGATCCCTGAGCTGCCCGTCATAGCTGCGCGGCCCGGCAAGGGCCACGCTCAGCGCGCGTGCCATTGCCGCCTCGGGCCAGCCAGCGTTGGGAGAGATATGGCGGCGCGCATCGCCCACCATCTGCTCCCATTTCGCCCATTGGTTTGACAAGATGACGATCAATAGAAAGGTCAGTCGTGCGGGGACCAGGTTCAGGACATCGTCCAACCGCGCAGCTGCCCATCCGAAATCACGGTATTTATCCGTGCGATAGCCGACCATGCTGTCGGCGGTATTGATCGCCTTGTAGACCAGAAGCCCTGGCAGGCCACCCACCAGAAACCAGAAGGCCGGCGCGATGACTCCGTCGCTGAGGTTTTCAGCCGCGCTCTCGATCGCGGATCGGGCGACCTGTGCTTCGGTCATGTCCTTGGTGTCGCGTGACACGATCATGGCGACCTTCGCGCGCCCATCGACCAGCGAGGTCTGCAAACCCTCGCCAACAGCGCGAACATGTTCCACCAGCGATTTTTGTGCCAACAGCACAGCGCAGATGATGGTGCCGATGATCGGGCCAAGCAAAGACAGAAGCCCCCCAAGCCCAGCGGCACCTGCGACCAGCAGCGCGGCAACAGCTATGCCCTTAAGGCGACGGTACGAGTCATGGTTCAGGCGGTCGTCAAGCCACTCGATGAGTTTACCAATCATAACGGCGGGGTGCCGGATGCGCGACCACAGCCAATCCGGCTCGCCCAGTGCCGCATCCAGACACATGGCGCAGACCAAGATAAAGGCGGTGCTCACAGGGCCGCCTCAAGCCGCGCCCAGCCATCTGCCGGTGGCAGGCCAAGGCGCAGATAGGTTTGCGAATAGGGGAATACACGACTCCAGATATGTGCGCGGGCCAGACGGTCTTGCCAGGCACTGGCGTCGTCGACCTGATAGAGCCGGAACAGGCTGGTGCCGCCGATCAGCTGCGCGCCTTTCTGCGTTACCATCCGATCCATCCGGGCGGCATCGGCCGCCAAAAGCAGGCGGGTCTCGTCAGCCCAGGCCGTGTCGCGCAGCGCTTGCTCTCCGATCCGCAAGGCGGGACCTGAGACCGCCCAAGGCCCGGTCAGATCGTTCAAACGTGCGATCAGACCGGAGCGTGCGATGGCAAATCCCAGCCGTAGCCCCGCCAGCCCCCAAAACTTGCCAAAGCTTTTCAGCACGATAACTCCGGGCCGGTCGGCAAGATGGATCAGCGAGGCATCGGGCGTGACGTCGCAAAAGCTCTCGTCGATAATCGTCAGGGGGGCATCCACATCGCCCACGCTCCAGATGCGCCCATCTGGGTTGTTGGGGTGCACGATCACGCGTGCCTCAACTGGGCCGGAGTTCTGTAGCGTCCAGCCCTGCACGGCAAAGGCGGCGGCATGTTCGTTATAGGTCGGAGTGGTAATCTGAACCCGGCCGGTTGCAGCCAGCGCAGGAATGCGGGCGATCAGAGCAGATGCGCCGGGCGCAGGCAGGATCTCTGCACCCTCGGGAACTGACCAGAAACTGCGGGCCGCATCGGCCAGCCGTTCAAATGCGCCATGGTCGGGCAATTCCATCCAATCCGATGGGGTGAGCCCGGCAACCTCGTATGGAACCGGATTGATTCCGGTGGACAGGTCGATCCAATCGGTTCGCTTACCGCCATAAACTGACATGGCCCCATCCAGCCCACCGCCATGGTCCCGAGCGGCCCGCGGATTCAAATCTCTATTTTCGCGCGCCATCGGGCCCCTCGCCGGAATCACCAAATTTTGCCTGTTTCAAGCGGATTTCTGCCAGTTTTACAAGCAAATCCGCGTGATCAGGGGCGTGCTCCGGCTCGGTTAACACTTTGTTAATGAATTGGCGTGAACACAAACCTTAGGGGTCGGCACCACTCACCATAAATGTGCCGAGGTTGTTGAGAATGAATGTATTGATTGTTGAGAGTAACCCCGATTTAGGTCGGGTTTGGAAAAGGCATCTTGAACGCCAGGGTGCCGATGTCACGCTTGTGGCCGGTCAGGAGGATGCAATCCTCGCCCTGTATGGGGCCGAGTTTGAAATCATCGTTCTGGATTTGGTGCTGGAGACCGGCAGCGCTTTGGCCGTGGCAGACTTTGCCAGCTATCGCAGGCCCGAGGCCCGTGTGATTTTCGTGACCAACACCACTTTCTTTTCGGATGGCTCGATCTTTGCCCATAGCCCGAATGCCTGCGCCTATGTGCAAAGCGGCACGCCGCCAGAGGATCTGGCGGCGATGGTTGAGCATTACGCGGCGGGGCGCTGATCGCGCCCATGGGGCTCCAGATAGTTCAGGATCGGGTTCGTCGGGATGATCCGGTGCGGGTTAATGCTCTCATGGCTGTAGTGATAGTGGCGCACGATATGGTTTAAGTTCACGGTCCGCGCAACACCCGGCCACTGGTACAGCTCGCGGGTATAGGCCCACAGGTTGGGATAGTCGATCAGACGCCGCCGGTTGCATTTGAAATGCAGATGGTAGACCGGATCAAACCGGATCAGCGTGGTGAACAACCGCCAGTCGGCCTCGGTGATGCGGTCGCCCATCAGATAGCGGCTGGTGGACAGCCGGTCTTCGAGCCAGTCCAGCGTGTCAAAGAGCGGGCCAACGGCTGCGTCATACGCCGCCTGGCTGGTGGCAAAGCCGGATTTGTAGACCCCGTTATTGATGTCGGAATAGATGCGGGCATTGACCTGTTCGATTTCGTCACGCATTGCCTCGGGCCAGTAATCATCGGTGTTCCCGGTGATCCCGTCAAAGGCCGAGTTGAACATCCGGATGATTTCCGAACTTTCGTTCGAGACGATGGTTTCCTGTTCCTTGTCCCACAGGATTGGAACGGTTACGCGCCCCGAATAGGTCGGGTCAGCCTTGGTATAGATTTGGTGGGCATAGTCCATTCCGTACAGTACGTCGCCCGCCGCCCCGTGTTCGTCGGTTGCAAATGTCCATCCCTTGTTCAGCATGTCTGGGTGTACGACCGAAACCGGGATCAGATCGGACAGCTCTTTCAGTTCGCGGAATATCAGTGTCCTGTGGGCCCAGGGGCAGGCATGGCTGACATAAAGATGGTACCGGTCAGGTTCGGCTTTGAAGCCGCCCGTGCCCGAGGGTCCGGCGCTGCCATCAGCGGTCAACCAGTTGCGAAATTGCGCCGCGCTACGCTTGAAGGCGCCGCCTGTGGATTTGGTATCATACCATGTGTCGTGCCATTTGCCGTCGACCAATAGGCCCATGCTTGAATCCTCCGTAATGCGGTTTCCCGGAACATACGCTTTGAAGGGGACTGATCCTATGCGAGCCGCCGCGCATTGTGCCTGCGTTTTCGCACAGGTTGGAATGGGATTTCCGTGCAACAGATTTGGATTCGACCGCGTTGAATGATCGGCTTCACTGGATTTTTACAGTCTACGTTCCAAAATAGAGTCCGCTGCGGGGGAGTTTTGATATGAGTACCTATGTTTCCAAAGAAATCAGCGCCGAATTGGATGCTGCGCGAATCGCGAGTCTGAAGAAAACCAGCCGACTTCGTGTCGAATTGGGTGACAATACCTACAAAATTCTCCGATTGTGGAAGGATGGCTTCACCGTAGAGGCCGCGACCACGCCTCGATTGCGCGGTTTGGTCGATATCTACGATGGCGCGCGTCACTTATATCAATGCCTGATCATTGCCGATGAATGTGAGGCAGGCGAAATGCGTTATGAATTCAAGCGCAGCACGGCCGCCTCCGACAAGGCCCCATTGGATTTCTATCGATCTCCGGACGCGCCCATCGCGCTGCTTGGAAACAAGGACTAGGCTTTTGCCCATCGGGTCTGCCGATGGGCATCCCGCTATTGCAGATCGGAAAACGCGTGTTTCAGCCGTTTGCTGGCCTCTTCAACACGCCCGCGTTGCGTCGCAAGATTGAACCGCTCGAATGTCTCTCCGCCCGCACCAAAGCCGGGGCCGGGCGAGGTGGCGATTTTTGCATCCTCGCGCAGACGCCGGGTAAATTCTGCGTGGTCCATTCCGGTGCCCGAGAAATCAATCCAAGCCAGATAGGTTGCCTGTAAGGGCATTGACCACAGGCCAGGGATTTCTGCGATTGCAGCGTCAAAGATTTTTCGGTTGCTATCAAGATGGGCGATCTGTTCATCCACCCAAGCGGCCCCTTCAGGCGAATAAGCAGCGGTGATCATTGCGACTCCCAATGCGCTGGGATCATAATCCAGTGTCTGGATTCGGCGGCGCATCGCGGCGCGCAGGTCCGGGTCGGGAATGATCATATTCCCCGTCCGTTGACCTGCGATGTTGAAGGTCTTGGACGCTGCAGTCAGTGTCACGGTCCAGGGCCGCGCATCCAGCGCGGCGACATCCATCGGAACAAAGGTCGTGCCGGGATAGACCAGATCGTGGTGAATCTCATCCGATACCAGAATAAGGCTGTTCCGTTCCGCAAATGCCGCGACTGCGCGCAATTCCTCTGGCGTCCAGACCCGGCCCGAGGGGTTCTGAGGCGAGCACCACAAAAGCATCTTCTCGGTTCCATCCAGCCGCGACTGCGCGTCTTCCAGATCAAGGCCATAGCCGTCGCCGTCGCGCATCAAGGGGCATTCCACCACGCGCCGACCCGACTTGTTCACCTTATGTGCAAACTCATGGTAGACGGGTGTAAAGATGACCACTCCGTCGCCCGGACTGGTCCAGACATCGAGGCAGAGCGCAATCGCATTTCCCAGACCCTGCGACGTCAGAATCCAATCAGAATCGATCTCCCACCCGTGGCGGTTCTTCATCCACCATTGGACGGAATTCAGGTAGTCCGGGTGCATCCAGGAATATCCGAAAACACCGTGATCCGCCGCGTTACGCACAGCGTCGATCACACAAGGCGCCGTAGAATAGTCGGAATCGGCCGTCCACATTGCCAGACCGTCATCCGGCGAAAGGCCATACAGCTTTTCAAGCTTGTCCCATTTCGAACTGTTGGTGCCGCGGCGGTCGATCAGGTCGTTGAATGTCATATCTGCTCCATCTGTCCGGATGAAAGCTAGCCGCATATTCGGCAGGTGCAAGGGGGGCGTTGCGGCTTAGGGCGTGATGGCCTAAATCAACCTCATGAAACGCAATATACTGATCCATCCCGACCCCCGCCTGAAAAAGATCTGCTCTCCCGTAGTGGATCTGACGGACGAATTGCGCCAGCTGGCTGATGACATGCTTGAGACGATGTATGATGCGCCTGGTATCGGGCTGGCAGCGCCTCAGATTGGGATGCTGGACCGGCTGATCGTTATGGACTGTGTCAAGGAAGAGGGCGAGGCTCCACGCCCGCTGATTATGTTCAATCCCGAAGTGGTCGCGTCGTCTGACGAGACGAATGTCTATGAAGAAGGTTGTCTTTCGATCCCCGAACAATTCGCCGAAGTCACGCGCCCAAAGGTCGTGGACGTGGCTTGGATCGATCGTGATGGCAACGCGCAGCGGGAAACATTCGATGGCCTTTGGGCAACCTGTGTCCAGCATGAGATTGACCACCTGAACGGGAAGCTGTTCATCGACTATCTCAAGCCTATGAAACGCCAGATGATCACCCGAAAAATGCAAAAGCTGAAACGCGAGCAGGCGCGCGAATGACCGTTCGTACCTGCCTGCCATGGCCTGATAAGCGCCTGCGGACCAAAGCCGAAGATATCACCGAAATTACTGACGAGGTTCGTGCCATCTGGGATGACATGATCGACACAATGGAGGCGATGCCCGGCGTGGGCCTTGCCGCACCGCAGATCGGCGTCATGCTGCGGCTGGCGGTGGTCGATGGCTCGACCGAGCGGGGGCGGGCTGTGCTGCTGGCAAACCCTGAGATCCTGCACAGATCGGTCGAATTGCGCGAGCATGAAGAAGCCAGCCCAAACTTGCCTGGCGTGTCGGCCAAGGTGAAACGTCCCCGGGCAGTGACGGTAAAGTTTCTCAACGAAAAAGGCATCATCGACCGCCGTGACTTTGTCGGGATCGAAGCCACCAGCGTGCAGCACCAGATCGACCATCTAAACGGGCAGATGTATTTCGACAGGCTCAGCAAGGTCAAACGCGACATTCTGCTGCGCAAAGCTAAAAAGCTGGGGTAGGCATGCGGCTGATCTTTATGGGGACACCCGATTTCTCGGTTCCGGTGCTGGACGCGCTGATTGATGCGGGGCATGAGGTTGCCGCCGTCTACTGCCAGCCTCCGCGCCCAGCGGGCAGAGGCAAAAAGGATCGTCCAACCCCCGTTCATGCTCGGGCCGAGGCATTGGGACTGACCGTTCGGCATCCGGTCTCATTGAAATCGGCGGAAGAACAGGACGCCTTTGCCGCGTTGAATGCGGATGTGGCTGTCGTCGTGGCCTATGGCCTGTTGCTGCCCCAACCGATTCTGGATGCGCCATCGCAGGGATGTCTGAACATTCATGCAAGCCTGTTGCCGCGTTGGCGCGGGGCCGCTCCGATCCATCGGGCGATCATGGCGGGTGATGCGCAGACCGGTATTTGCATCATGCAGATGGAGGCTGGTCTGGATACCGGGCCAGTCCTGTTGCGGCGGGCCACCGACATTGGTGCGCGGGAGACCACAGGGCAGTTGCATGACCGGCTGTCCGAAATGGGCGCTTCTCTGATCGTCGAGGCACTGTCCAAACTGCCGAACCTGACGCCCGAGCCTCAAACCGACGACGGCGTGACCTATGCCGCCAAGATCGACAAGGCTGAGGCGCGTGTTGACTGGGCCAGACCCGCGGTCGAAATTGACCGTCAGATCCGTGGCCTGTCCCCCTTTCCCGGCGCCTGGACCGAGATGAATGGCGAGCGGATCAAGCTGCTTGGTTCCAAATTAGCTGAGGGGCAGGGTGTTGCAGGAGAGGTTCTTGACGACCAACTGAAGGTTGCCTGTGACGATGACGCGATCGAGCTGCTGCGCTTGCAACGGGCGGGTAAAGGGGCGCAGGATAGGGAAACTTTTCTGCGGGGGTGGCCGATTGCCGTTGGTACCCGCCTGTCATCGGAGTAGGCCGCCATGTTCATGATCCTGATGGGGACTGTCGTTATTGCTGGGATTGTCGGCTATCTGTCCGAGAAATCCGGCTTTACCCATAATGGCATTCTGCAGTCGATCATCATCTGCGTAGGTGGTGCATTCCTGTTCTATTTCGTGCGCATCATGTTCGGGGTCAGCTTTGGCCCGCCCGGTCTGGATGCAGTGCTGTCCTCTGTCGGGGCGCTGATCATCGTTCCGACCCATTGGAGGAAGTGACATGCCCCTCATCGCCCTGATCGTCATCGGCGCCGCTGCGGGTTTTCTGGCCACCCGCCTGATGCGGATTGAGGCAGATATTCCCACCACCATGCTGATCGGTATCATTGGTGCCTTGGTAGGTGGGTTTCTCCTGCGGGCATTGGTCACGATGATGGGCTGGCTGTCCGGGTTCATCGGCGCTGTGCTGGGCGCGCTTCTGGTGATCTGGATCTGGCAGACCTATATGCGCCGCTAAGCCTTGATCAAGGGCGACTGCGTGGCGGGCGGCTTTTGTAGACGGGCAGTTTCCAGCCGAACAGCAGCGATCCTGCCCGCAATGCCCAGCAGATCAGGGCGCAGGCGGCAAGCACGGTCAGCTCCTCGAACCCCATCCGTTTGGCAATAACGGCCGCTACCGAGCCTGCAAGGGCGCAAGACACATAAAGCTCACCCTGTTTCAGCACCAGCGGAACCTCGTTGCAGACCACGTCCCGCATCAGGCCACCAAAGCATCCGGTGGTGACACCCATCAACACCACGATCGTGCCGGATTGGTCCAAGGATAATGCGACGCCCGTGCCGGCAGCTACTGCAATGGACAGGGCGAAACTGTCCAACCAAACCAGCCAGTTATATCGGCTTTCGACCAGATGGGCTGTAAAGAACACAAGCACCGCCGCACTGCAGGCCATCAGGACATAGCTGGGCTGGCCAACCCAGAACACCGGATTCCGATCCAACAGCAGGTCACGCACCGTGCCGCCGCCAACGGCGGTCAGGCAGGCGATAAAGGCAAACCCTACAAGATCAAGCTGCGCGCGACTGGCGACCAATGCGCCAGTCAGCGCAAAAACCAGAACCGAGGCATAATCGAGCAGGTCCAAACCGCTCATGTCTGTGCCTTCTTTGGTTTGAATGGGGCCATGCCTGCGCGGGCAAGTTCATCGGCCTTTTCGTTTTCCGGGTGACCCGCATGGCCCTTGACCCATTCCCAAGTCACATCATGGCGCATCTGCGCCTCATCCAGCCGTTGCCACAGATCGACATTCTTAACCGGCTTTTTGTTCGAGGTCTTCCAGCCATTCTTTTTCCAGCCGAAGATCCAACCGGTGACGCCGTTTTTCACATAGGCGCTGTCAGTGATTACGGTGATTTTAGAGGCACGTTCAAGCGTTTCAAGCGCGCTGATCGCGGCCAGCAGTTCCATTCGGTTGTTGGTGGTTTCAGCTTCGCCGCCGCTCAGTTCACGCTGTTTCAGGACGGTGTCGCCTTCCATTGCACGCAGCAACACGCCCCAGCCACCCGGGCCTGGATTGCCGGAACAAGCACCGTCAGTATAGGCAAACAGTTCAGGCATGGGCCAGCACCAGAATGAAGCCATCGTAAGAACCCGCCAGACCTTTGCCGATCCCGGTCCTAATCCCGTCGATGGTAAAGCCGGCATCTGCCAGGGCCTCCTCGATCTCGTTCTGCGAGAAGTAGCTATAATAGCGATCCAGATGATCGCGATGTTCGCCCGTGCCCAGTTTGAGGCCCAGGAAAAAAACGCCCTGCGGTTTCAGCGCCCGGTGGATGGCCGCCAAATGGCGTGGGAAATCCTTGCGAGGCGCGTGCAGCAGCGAGAAGCTGGCGTAGATGCCGTCATATGCGGCCACTTCGGTCACGTCGTCGAAAGTACCCAGATGCGCGTCCACGCCATTGGCACGCGCATAGTCAACAAAAGCGGGCGTCGCATCCAGCGCATGCACGCTCAGGCCCTGGCGTAGAAAGAACGCGCTGTCTGACCCGGGGCCCGAGCCCAGATCCAACACATGCCCCTTTCCGACGGCATCGACAAATTCCTGACGCGATGTCAGCTGCTCCGGTGGTAGAGGAACCTTGAGGTATTCGGCCACGTTGTTGGTATAGGCGTTGATAGTTTTGGGATCGCTCACAGATAGACTCCGACGGCAAGGCAGGCCAATACGACTGCGGTCAGCAAAATGCGCAACCGCATCCACCAGACTGGTGTTAGCCGCCAATACGAAAAGATGGCATCCAACACCAGTAGCCCGCCAAACCCCCACATCAGATTTGTGCCAGTGCTGACAGGCCCGCTGCCGGTTTTCAGAAAGGCCCACAGGGCGGGTAATGTGGACAGCGCATAACAGGTCGCGGCCTTGCTGCCAGAGGTTTTACTGGAAAACCCCCACAGCACGCCGGACATAAAGCTGAGGATGATCGCCCCATAATACAACTGGATATACGGACCGACAAAACGTGCGCCCAGCGCCTGTCGGCCCCAGTCGTTCAGATCGCCGTTCAGATAGGTCAGCGCGCCCCAGATGAAGGGGATCAGCCCGGCCAACCCCAGAAACAGCGGCGCCCTTGGTATGCCACTCATGCGGGTTGGCGCAGGACGCGCGGGACTTTGAATTCGACATTCTCGGTCGCTGTTTCGACCATCTCGACCGTCACATCGTAATGCTGTCTGAACGCATCAATAACTTCGTTGATCAGAACCTCGGGGGCAGAAGCGCCTGCTGTCAGAGCGATCGAAGAGATACCTTCGAGTGCGCGCCAGTCGATGTCGGTCGCGCGCTGCACCAGTTGGGCATAGCTGCATCCAGCGCGTGCCGCGACCTCGACCAAACGGCGTGAGTTAGATGAATTCGGCGCCCCCACAACCAACAGGGCATCGGACTTCCGGGCCACAACCTTGACTGCTTCTTGCCGGTTGGTTGTAGCGTAACAGATATCTTCTTTGTGAGGGCCGACGATAGATGGAAATCGGGTCTGAAGCGCTGCAATGATATCCTTTGTATCGTCAACCGACAGGGTCGTCTGAGTGACAAAGGCCAGTTTGTCAGGGTCGCGGACCTGGACGTCTGCGACGTCTGCAACGGTTTCGACCAGCAAAACCTCTCCTTCCGGTAGCTGTCCCATCGTTCCGATAGTTTCGGGATGGCCCTTATGTCCGATCATGATCATCTGCAGCCCGGCTTCGGCGTGGCGCTGTGCTTCGACATGGACTTTGGAGACCAGCGGGCAGGTGGCGTCGACATAGACCATCTGGCGCTGCGCCGCCGTCGCGGGTATCGATTTGGGAACCCCGTGCGCCGAGAATATTACCGGGCGATCGTCGGGGCAGTCTTCCAGTTCATCGACAAAGATCGCACCTTTGGCGCGCAATCCATCGACCACGAATTTGTTATGGACAATCTCGTGCCGAACATAGACCGGGACGCCCCATTTCTGCAGCGCCATCTCGACAATCTTTATGGCCCTGTCGACACCAGCACAGAACCCGCGCGGGGCGGCAAGATAGAGGGTCAGGGGGGGCTTGGTCATGTCGCGTTCTCCTTACCGACACAGGTAAGTCTTTTCACGGCCATGGTCCAGTCAGGACAATGTCATTGATCCGACATGGTTCAATGCTAGCCAATAGGTGTTTTCAGCACCTGATCTTTGTTTAAAAAGCGCGGCCAGGGTTTCCCCTGACCGCGCTTATTTTCAACCGAGTTTGCTTTGGGGCCAGGTTATTACCCGCCTGCGGCAACGGTGCGCGGTTCCATCGGCATTTCGCGCGGCGGGCGACCGATCACGTCGCGGAGATCTTCCAGCTCGATGAAGTTGTCGGCCTGGCGGCGCAATTCGTCCGAGATCATGGGTGGCTGGCTGCGGATGGTCGACACCACAGAAACGCGTACCCCCTGACGTTGCAGGCTTGCAATCAGCGGGCGGAAATCCCCATCGCCGGAAAACAGCACGATATGGTCTACACGTGGTGCAAGCTCCATGGCATCGACGGTCAGTTCGATATCCATGTTACCTTTGACTTTCCGACGCCCCATGCTGTCGGTGTATTCTTTTGCCGGTTTCGTAACCATGGTGAAGCCATTGTAATGCAGCCAATCAACCAGTGGACGGATGGGCGAATACTCGTCATTTTCAAGTAGCGCTGTGTAATAGAAAGCTCTGAGCATCTTACCGCGGCGCATGAATTCCTGGCGCAGCAGTTTATAGTCAATGTCAAACCCCAGTGCTTTTGCGGCTGCATAAAGATTCGAGCCGTCGATGAACAGCGCTAGCCGTTCGTCTTTATAAAACATAAATAGGTCCTTCCGGTACAAATCAGCGCGCTGCGTGTTACGTGAGTGAGTCTTGGGAAAATACAGCGCATTGATATCCCCATAATTAGGGGTTTTATGGTGTATCGCAAGTATGCAATTCGCCGAATATAGGGAGTAGGATGCGCAAAACCACCTCAAAAGCAGTGCTTGCCCTCGGTGCAAATCTCAAAGTGAGAGGTTTTGAGCCCCATCTGACGCTACGGCATGCCATTGAAGCGATTTTGCGCCAGGGGCTGTTGATTCGGGCTGAAAGCCGCTTTTATGCGACCCCTTGTTTTCCTGAGGGCGCGGGCCCTGACTATGTGAATGCGGCCGTGTTGATCGAGACTGAAAGGTCACCCATTGAGTTGCTGCAGATATTGCATGGAATTGAACATGATTACGGGCGCGAGAGGATTCAGCGCTGGGGAATGCGGACGTTGGATCTGGACCTGGTCTGTTACGATGATCTGGTTCTGCCCGACCGCGAGGTTTTTCAAAGCTGGTTATCGCTGCCGCCCGAAGATCAGAAACAGCAGGCGCCGGATCAGTTGATCCTGCCGCACCCAAGGGTACAGGATCGTGCGTTTGTGCTTGTTCCCATGGCGGATG
This sequence comes from Ruegeria sp. CDSC052, assembly GCF_059610685.1. Lineage (NCBI taxonomy): Bacteria > Pseudomonadati > Pseudomonadota > Alphaproteobacteria > Rhodobacterales > Roseobacteraceae > Ruegeria > Ruegeria sp. CDSC052. The sequence continues at coordinate 33,587 of NZ_JBXWOB010000013.1, read as the reverse complement.
TTGCCCCGAATTGGCGGCATCCGATACTGGACCTGACCGTCAGGGAAATGCTTGCGGGGCTTCCTTCGGACGATATTGCGGCAGTTACCCCGTTATGATTGGTGCATTTGCAGCATTTCCTGCTTGTCAAGGCAGGGATTCGCCCTTAGATAAACCTCTTCCTGACATGGATTCAGTAACGGAGAGCGCCCCATGGCCCGCGTGACGGTTGAAGATTGCGTAGACAAGGTTCCGAACCGGTTTGAACTGGTGATGCTTGCCGCCCATCGTGCGCGCGAGATTTCCGCCGGTGGTCCGATCACCGTTGACCGTGACAACGACAAAAACCCGGTTGTTTCTCTGCGTGAGATCGCTGACGAGACCCAGAGCGCTGACGAGCTGCGCGAGCGGCTGATCGAGGCCAACCAGACCCAAATCGAGGTCGACGAGCCCGAAGAAGACCAGATGGCGCTGCTGATGGGTGCGGAAACAGACAAGCCTGCGGATGACGACATGTCCGAAGAAAAGCTGCTGCGCGCTCTGATGGAGGCTCAAGGCCAGGGGTAATCCCCACAAATGAAGGTGCGGACCGGATGATTTCTGCTGAAGACCTGATTGCGCTGGTCCGCAACTACAATCCAAAAACGAATGCAGACCGCATTGCCAAGGCGTATGAGTTCGGCAAGCAGATGCATGATGGGCAATTCCGCCATTCTGGCGAGCCCTATTTCACCCACCCTGTTGCCGTTGCCGCCATCCTGACCGAACAGCGTCTGGATGATGCGACTATTATCACGGCGCTGCTGCACGATACGATCGAAGACACCAAGGCCAATTACGGCAAAGTGTCTGAGCTGTTTGGCGAAGAAGTCGCCAAGCTGGTTGATGGGGTCACCAAACTGACAAACCTTCAGCTGTCCAGCCGCGAAACCAAACAGGCCGAGAACTTCCGCAAGCTGTTTATGGCGATGTCCAAGGATTTGCGGGTCATTCTGGTCAAGCTGGCAGACCGTCTGCACAATATGCGCACAATCAAGGCGATGCGGCCCGAAAAGCAGATCGTCAAAGCGCGCGAGACGATGGATATCTACGCGCCGCTTGCAGGCCGTATGGGTATGCAATGGATGCGGGAAGAGCTGGAAGACCTCGCCTTCCGCGTTCTCAACTCTGAAGGCCGACAGTCCATCATCCGCCGCTTCATCACGCTGCAGCGCGAAACGGGTGACGTGATCCACCGGATCACCGGCGACATGCGGCACGAACTTGAAAAGGCCGGGATTGAAGCCGAGGTTTTTGGCCGTGCCAAGAAACCCTATTCGATTTGGCGTAAGATGCAGGAAAAGGACCAGGGGTTCTCGCGTCTGTCCGACATTTACGGGTTCCGCATCATTACGCAAAGCGAAGAAGACTGCTATCGAACCCTTGGCGCGATCCACCAGCGTTGGCGCGCCGTGCCGGGGCGGTTCAAGGATTATATCAGTCAGCCGAAATCGAACGGTTATCGGTCGATCCACACCACCGTTTCAGGCCGTGACGGCAAGCGGGTCGAGGTTCAGATCCGCACCCGTCAGATGCATGATGTCGCCGAAACCGGCGTGGCCGCGCACTGGTCCTATCGGGATGGCGTGCGTTCGGAAAACCCCTTTGCCGTCGACCCGGCTAAGTGGATCGCCAACCTGACTGAACAATTCGACAGCGAAGAGGATCACGAGGATTTCCTCGAGGCAGTCAAGCTCGAGATGTATTCGGACCAGGTCTTTTGTTTCACGCCTAAGGGGGACGTGGTGAAACTGCCGCGTGGTGCGACGCCGATTGACTTTGCCTATGCCATCCACACGCGCATCGGGCACGCCTGTGTAGGGGCCAAGGTTGATGGTATTCGCGTGCCACTTTGGACCCGGATCAAAAACGGTCAGTCGGTGGATATCATAACAGCTGACGGTCAGACTCCCCAAGTCACGTGGTTGGAAATTGCCGTCACCGGCAAAGCCCGTACAGCCATTCGTCGCGCCCTGCGCGAGGTTGACCGAGAGCGGTTCATCAAGCTGGGCAAAGAACTCGCGCGATCGGGATTTGAACATGTCGGGCGCAAAGCGACCGACAAGGCGCTGGACACTGCTGCCAAGCATCTGCGCCTGAAAGACCGGCATGAGCTGCTGGCGCGCCTGGGCAGTGCAGAACTAACTGCCCATGATGTGGTCAGCGCCGTCTACCCGGAACTGACGCAAGATGATGGTGATGCCATTCCGATGCGCCGGGCCGTGATCGGTCTTGAGCCGGGGCAGAAGTTTGACCGCGCCCCTTGCTGCCAGCCATTGCCGGGTGAACGGATCGTCGGGATCACTTATCGCGGCAAAGGTGTTGTCGTGCATGCAATCGACTGTGATCGCCTGAGCGAATACGAGAGTGAGCCCAAACGCTGGGTCGATCTGCACTGGCACTCGGGAACTCACCCGGCTGTTTACGGGGCAACGATTGATGTTACGATTGGCAATGACGCAGGTGTGCTGGGTCGCATTTGTACATTGATCGGCGAGAAAAAGGCCAATATCTCGAACCTAGAATTTGTGGATCGCAAACCGGATTTTTACCGCCTGCTGGTCAACGTAGAGCTGCGCGACCTTGAGCAGTTGCATTCGTTGATGTTGATGCTTGAGGCCGAAAGCGATGTTGCAGCGGTTGAACGTTTCAGAGACAGAGCTAAATCCGCAGTTGCGGCTGGCTGAGAAGGGGTGATCAGGAGTGGTATTCAAGCGCCGAGATCGACGCTCGCCTGTCCAGATCGCATCGGAATTCGTCTATCCTCGTGGTGGCTGGACCCGGGCCTTTCACTATGTGAAACACCGCGTCCGGCGATTGCCGGATTCACCTGAACGCATCGCCCGCGGGGTAGGGTTTGGAGTGTTTGCGGCCTTTACACCTTTTTACGGGCTGCATTTTGGCATTGCCGCCCTGGCTGCGCGATTGTTCAACGGCAATATGCTGGCTGCACTCAGCGGTACGTTTTTCGGAAACCCTTTGACCTATGTGCCCATCGGGGTGGTTTGCCTTCAGACCGGGCATTTCCTGTTGGGCACCGAGTTTGAAGAGGGCGACACCCATGGGCTTATGGGGAAGTTTGCCAATGCGATCGGTGATCTCAAAGACAACCTGATTGCAGTATTCACTGACCGGGTAGCTGACTGGCACGGGCTGGGAATTTTCTACGACGAGGTTTTCTTTCCGTACCTGATTGGCGGCATTCTTCCCGGATTGCTGGCTGGGGTGGTTTGCTACTATCTCAGCCTGCCGCTGGTCCACACCTATCAGCAACGGCGTCGCGACAGGATCAAAAAGAAGTTTGAAGAAATCAAACGTCTGGCTGAATCCGAGGCTGCCGTTCCAGAGTCAAACCAACTAGGCTCGAGCCAGGATTTGGGAAAGGAATCAAAGGATGTCTGAGAACCGTTTGCGTCTCGGTGTGAATATCGACCATGTGGCCACAGTGCGGAATGCACGTGGTGGGGTCTATCCCGACCCTTTGCGCGCGGCCACGCTGGCCGAGCAGGCCGGTGCAGATGGCATTACTGCCCATCTGCGCGAAGATCGCAGGCATATTTCGGACGCAGATATTGACGGGTTGATGGAGGTTCTTTCGGTACCTCTGAATTTTGAAATGGCAGCCACGCCCGAGATGCAACAAATCGCTTTGCGCCATAAGCCGCACGCGGTCTGCATCGTCCCCGAAAAGCGCGAGGAACGGACCACCGAAGGCGGGCTGGAAGTCGCGCGCGAAGAAAACAAACTGGCCCATTTCATTGCACCTTTGCGTGATGCGGGCTGTCGCGTGTCGATCTTTATCGCCGCCGACCGTCGCCAGATCGAGGCCGCGCATCGCATCGGCGCCGAAGTGATCGAACTGCACACAGGCGCCTATTGTGACGCCCATGCCGAAGGCAAACTGGATGAGGCAGCGCAAGAGCTGGAAGGCCTGCGCGACATGTCCGCCTTTGCCCATTCGCTTGGCCTCGAAGTGCATGCCGGACATGGTCTGACATACGACACGGTCAAACCTGTCGCTGCTTTTCCCGAGGTGCGCGAGTTGAACATTGGTCACTTTCTGATTGGCGAATCGATCTTTTTGGGCATGACCCCCGCCATTCAGGAAATGCGCCGCCTGATGGATGAGGCGCGGGGATGATAACCTCGGGTTTCATAGCAATCTGGATCGCCTGGTTGATGGCCGGAGGCTCACCCGGTCCGGCAACCATGGGCATCGCCGGAACTGCAATGAACGAAGGCCGCCGCGCCGGTCTGGTCTTTGCACTGGGCATCTGTGCTGGGTCCGCTGCCTGGGGCATCGCCGCCGCGCTGGGCCTGTCGGCGATCATGCTGGCCAATGTCTGGGTGTTCGAAGTGATCCGCTATGTTGGTGTAGCCTATCTGGGCTGGCTGGCGCTCAAGGCCCTGAAACGGGCGCTGTCGTCGGATGAGATGGCGTTGGGCAACCCGGTCACCGGCTCGCTACGCACCATCTTTGCCAAAGGTGCGGCGATCCACCTGACCAACCCCAAGGCGATCCTCAGCTGGGGCTCGATCTATGCCATCGTTGCCCCGAATGACGCCAGCTTGTCGATGCTGCTTGGCTATTTCGGCCTACTTTACGCGGGCTCGCTGCTCATTTTCATCAGCTATGCATTCCTTTTCTCTTCCGAACGCACAGTCCGCGCCTACCGTCGCGCCCGCCGCTGGTTCGATTTTGCCTTTGCCGGGTTCTTTGGGGTGGCAAGTTACAAGATTTTGACGGTGCGGTTGTCGTAAACGTTAGCTCTTAGTTCACAAGCCGACGCTTCGGGCGTTGAATATGTATCTGGAACACAAAATCAGGATATCAGAGTTACCATGAAGAAGACCAATCTGGCGCTCTACACAGTATTGCTTTTCGGAATTCGAATGGCTTTCCCGGCTTTAGCGATCCTTATCGCGATGTTTCTAAATTACGAAATCGGATCATCCGGAATCTCGATAATCGCTCCAATGATTGCGGCAATGATTGTAGGCCAGCAATACGGAAACAGGTATGGTGAGTTGATACCGCAATCAGAAGTGACCAGATTTGCACGCAGGGCGATCTTTGTTGCAATTGCAGCAGAAGCTATCACGTCACTAGTGTGGGGATACTTGTTGATGGGTGCTGAGTTTATTCAGTTTCTTTCATCGGTTGCACAAGCTGACGGCAAAATCTTGATGGTCGCGGTAATTCTCTTTCTTTTTGTTCTCACTTATTTCGTGAATCGGTGGTGTGTGCAGATGGGCGCGAAGGGGGCGTTAAAGTCCAGATTAAGAAAAACACAACTCGGGAAATAACCTTTGATCCTAGGCATCGGCACAGACCTCGCAAACATAGACCGCATTCAAGGCACGCTCGACCGGTTTGGTGACCGGTTTCGCAACCGTGTTTTTACCGACATCGAACAGCGCAAGGCCGAACGCCGCCACGACACCGCGGGCACCTATGCCAAGCGCTGGGCCGCGAAAGAGGCGTGCTCCAAGGCGCTGGGCACCGGGCTTCGTATGGGGATTTCCTGGAAGGACATGGCTGTCACCAACCTTAAAACCGGCCAGCCAGTGATGCATGTGACCGGTTGGGCGGCGGAACGGCTCAACGATATGACCCCCGAGGGTCATGCGGCGATCATCCACGTCACCCTAACCGATGACCACCCCTGGGCGCAGGCCTTCGTGGTGATCGAGGCGCGCCCAATTCGCGAACGCAGCGCTCTGTCTTGACTAACCCCGCCGCGCCGCGCATGTAGCACCCCAACAAACCAAGGACCGGAGAGCAGTATGGCCGAGGACGTCAAAACCGGAAATCCCGTGTGGGAGACGATCAAAACCATCGTCTATGCGCTGTTGATCGCGGGCGTTTTCCGTACCCTGTTCTTTCAGCCGTTCTGGATTCCGTCAGGGTCGATGAAACAGACCCTGTTGATCGGGGATTTCCTGTTCGTCAACAAAATGGCCTATGGATATTCCTATGCCTCTTGCCCCAGTCTGATCATCCCCAGCGTCGGCCTCAATATCGACGCCGAGGATGTTTGTGGCTGGATGCAAAGTGATGACAACACCCGTATTTGGGCCGGCGATCCCGAGCGCGGGGATGTGATCGTATTCCGTCATCCGGTAACGGGCCGCGATTATATCAAACGCCTGATTGGCCTGCCCGGCGATCGTATCCAGATCATCGAGGGCCAGATCATCCTGAACGGTACTCCGGTTCCGCAGCAACCCGATGGCGTCTTCACCGAGGTCGCGGCGCCGCAAGGTCCGCAAGGGTTGCGCCCGCGCTGTGAAAACGGCCCGGTTGGCCGTGGTGGCGTGTGTGAGAAATCCCGCATGATCGAAACCCTGCCCAACGGGGTGTCCTATGATGTGCTCAATATCGGTAATCAGGGGTCGGACAATACCGGCGTCTATACAGTGCCCGAAGGCGAATACTTCTTTATGGGCGATAACCGCGACAATTCCAGCGACAGCCGCCTGCCGCAATCGGCCGGGGGTGTCGGATATGTACCCTATGAAAACCTGATTGGTCGTGCAGATCGCATCATGTTCTCCTCCGCTGGCCGGTCGATGCTGTTCTTCTGGACCTGGCGCGGAGACCGTTTCTTTAAGGCCGTGAATTGAAGCTATCCGCCGAAATAAAGGCGTTTCAAAAGCGTCTAGGGTATGAATTTGCCAACCCCGAGCTGTTGGTGCGCGCGTTGACCCATGGATCGGTATCCTCGGCTACGCGCCCGGACAACCAGCGGCTCGAGTTTCTGGGCGACCGGGTGCTGGGTCTGGTGATGGCGACGGCCTTGCTGGAGGCGGACAAAAAGGCCAGCGAAGGTCAGCTTGCACCCCGGTTCAATGCGCTTGTGCGCAAAGAGGCCTGTGCAGATGTGGCGCTGCAGATTGATTTGGGTGCTGTACTGAAACTGGGCCGGTCTGAAATGCTGTCCGGTGGGCGGCGCAAACAAGCTTTGCTTGGCGACGCGATGGAGGCGGTCATCGCTGCAGTTTATCGCGACGCCGGGTTCGAGGTCGCCAGCGCCGTTATCCTAAAACTCTGGGGTGATCGCATCCACGATGTCGAGGCCGACGCCCGTGACGCCAAAACGGCGCTTCAGGAATGGGCGCAGGCACGGGGCCAGAAACCGCCCAGCTATGTCGAAGTCAGACGCTCTGGCCCGGACCATGCGCCGGTCTTCACCATTGCTGCGCGTCTTCAGGACGGGGCAGAAGAGCAGGCAACAGCAGGGTCAAAGCGTCAGGCCGAACAGGCGGCTGCCAAGTCGTTGCTGGACCGTTTGCAGAATTAGTCTACCGGGTAAAAATAGTCGGTCTCCTGAGGGCTGGCCGGAAATGCCTATCGGTCGAACCCGGGTCATTTCGGTGACGGGTCGCCCACCATACCCCACCCAATGCCATCCTGAACGCATGTGCCAAAGCTGCAAATCGCTCTGGTCCGCTGCCTCTTTCTGCGATAGGGAGGCCCATCTGCAAACAGGATCAAACCCCAGATGACGACACGCGCCGGATTTATCGCCCTGATCGGAGAGCCCAACGCAGGCAAATCCACCCTTCTGAATCGCATGGTCGGGGCCAAGGTCTCGATCGTGACACATAAGGTTCAGACGACCCGCGCCCGCATCCGGGGCGTGGCGATGGAAGGAGATGCACAGCTGGTCTTTGTGGACACGCCGGGCCTTTTCAAACCGCGCCGCCGTCTGGATCGGGCAATGGTGGCCGCCGCATGGGGCGGGGCCGCGGATGCCGATGTGGTTGTCCTGATGGTCGAAGCGCATCGTGGCATTACCGAGGGCGTAGAGCGCATCCTTGAAGGTCTGAATGAGATCGGGCAGGGCCGCACCGTCGCGCTGGCCATCAACAAGATCGACAGGGTGCAGTCCGAAGTTTTGCTGGCCCTGACCAGCGACCTCAATTCGCGCTACGCGTTTGCCGAGACCTTCATGATCTCGGCCGAGAAAGGCCATGGGGTTGACGATCTGCGCAAATGGCTGGCAGGCGAATTGCCCGAAAGCCCGTGGCTGTATCCCGAAGACCAGATCGCTGATCTGCCATTGCGTATGATTGCGGCGGAAATGACACGCGAAAAGCTGACCCTGAGGCTGCATCAGGAACTGCCCTATCAGCTGACCGTCGAGACCGAGAATTGGGAAGAGCGCAAGGACGGGTCGGCAAAGATCGACCAGATCATCTATGTCATGCGCGACGGCCATAAAGGTATCGTTCTGGGCAAAAAGGGCGAGACAATCAAGGCCGTCAGCCAGGCGGCCCGTGCCGAGCTGGAAGAGTTCCTTGATCGCAAGATCCACCTGTTCCTGCAGGTCAAAGTCCGGCCAAACTGGCTGGAGGAATCTGAGCGCTATTCGGAAATGGGTCTGGAATTCAAAGACGGAAACGCATGACGCGACTGACGGCAGACTTCTGGGTTCACGCCTATCTGGCACGGTTGCGATTTCAGGAAATACCGGCCTTTGTTGTGGCCCATGGTGACGACACAGCCGGCGCGGTTTTGATCAAGCTCAACACGTTGGACGGTCAGGCCACAGCCTTTCAGCGCAGCTTTGATCTGATGAGCGGTGAGCGCAAGTGGGTTGAACTCTCCTCTGGTCCCGAGGTCGATGTGGACGAGGCGATCCAACGCCAGCGCAGCTTTGACCCTGACCTCTGGGTGATAGAGGTCGAAGACCGGCAGGGGCGCCATTTGCTGGGTGAGGACGGTCTGGATTAGCGGTACTAGCACAGACGCGGTGCAGGCCTCTGCCAAAGTTATGGCATAGGTCTTGGTAAGACGGTCCATTTTCGCTATTTGTACGCGTATTTAACGGATGGTGCGGAAACGGGTCGTTGCAGCCTATGACAAGGATAGAGGTCTTACGTTGGCTGAAACAATTGGTCAGAAGTTCATAAAGTCAAACCTTGGTCTTGTGATGAAGCACTTCGAGGGCTTCATGGTATTTGTCGGCATTTTAGGCCCATTTGCCACGCTTCCACAGCTTGTGAAGCTCTTCTTTACCCACTCTCAACATGCGTCGGGCCAATCGCTGTTAACATGGTCGCTCTATGCGGCGTTGTCTTTGCTTTGGTTCATCTACGGTCTGATCGTCAAGAAGTTGCCCATCTATGTTGGCAACGGCATTTCTATGGTGCTGAACCTTCTTATGGTCCTGGGCATCCTGATCCACGCGGGGGTCACGTTCTGACTCAATAGGTCGTCGATTTCCCTGTCTCTCTTGCAGTGGTCCCGGCTTTGCGTTCTTTTGCTCGGGCAGGACTGACCCCACAAGATTGGACACGCTTTGGACTGGCGCGACCACGGCATACTTCTGACCTCACGCCGCCATGGCGAAACGGCGGCAATTATCGAGGTCTTTACCGAAGGCCACGGTCGTCATGCCGGCGTCGTACGTGGTGGAACCAGCCGCAAGATTGCGCCGATCCTGCAGCCCGGGGCGCAATTAGATGTGCTTTGGCGCGCACGGCTCGAAGAGCATATCGGCACTTTTCAGGTCGAGCCCCTGCGGTCGCGGGCGGCGGCGGCGTTTTCGGGTAGGCTTGCGCTGGCTGGATTGAATACGGTGGTGGCCCTGCTCTCGTTCTGTTTGCCTGAGCGCGAAGCGCATCCGCGCATCTATAAACAAACCGAACAGTTGATGGATCTGCTGGGTCAGGACGAAATTTGGGTGCTTGCCTATCTGCGGTGGGAATTGTCGCTGCTGGAAGAGCTGGGGTTTGGCCTTGACCTGACACGCTGTGCCGTGACGGGTGTAACAGAAGGTTTGGATTATGTTTCTCCGAAAACAGGTCGTGCGGTAAGCGCTGATGGGGCAGGGGACTGGGTGGATAGGTTGCTTCCCTTGCCACCTTGCCTGCGTGGCGTGGGCGACGCGCCGGATACCGAAGTGGTGCAAGGATTGCTGACCACCGGACATTTTCTAGAGAACCGTGTTGCTCCGTCGTTGGGGAACAACCCTCTGCCCGGCGCACGGGCGCGGTTTATTGATCAGATCAATCGGCAGCTTTGAACACCATTTCCTGCCCGTCCTCATTGCGCAATATCAGCAGGTTCCCTGATACTTCTGATTGGGTCATGGCAAGCAGGGCGGCGAAATAGATCCCTTCTGCCTCAAGCCCGGCACAGGCGGCACGGGTTGCTGTCAGGCCGGTCAGCTCAAACCATGGATAGGGCGCGTTAAGCCTGCCCGTGTAGCTGTTGCAGGGGGCGTTGCCCGCTACTTTGCCTTCTTCCGGAAATCGCAATAGGGCACTGGCATTGTAGGGCTGACCGTTGATCTCTTGCAGGGCCCATTCCCGGTCGGCAGCACCATAGGCTGCAACGGTTTCATCCTTCTGACATTGGAGTAATCCGGAAAGGGAAAGCAGCATTATGTAACGCAACATGGCAGAATTCCTGAAATCAGCGAAGAACAGTTTCCTGGGCTTGGACGCATTGTTTTGAACCGACTAGGTAAAGGATCGGATACAATGGTGACCGTTGACTTGCAAAACATCTTGGACATATTGAAAGCGAATAACGGGCCTTTCCTAAGATTTGGGCAGTTAGGTGGAATTTTTACACCGGTATATACGCCAGGTTTATTTGATTTTGACCTGATAGAATTGGAGCTTCGTAGTGAGCGGAAATGATGATGTTGGCATGGGGCGGATGCGACCTGTAACCAAGTTTTTTATGATTTTGATCTATGCCCTCTTTCTCTTCCTGCTGGTTGAACTGCTTTCGTATTTCACCGTGGTTTATGTGTATGACAACACGCTGGGCAATACGGCAGAGCGACATCTATACTCTTCGATCCGTGGTCACAAACTGAACCCAGACTATCAGCGAGGATTTGATACTGGCGGACAGCGTATCCATTCCGATCAAGGGTTCCGCCACGATACGCTGATTGAACAGCCAAAACCCGACGACACGTTCCGCATTTTTCTGATGGGTGGCTCAACTGCTTATGCCATCGGATCGCAGGGCAGTATTTATCCTGACCACCCAACGCTCGCCAATCAGGAAACGGTTGCGTATTTCCTGCAGCAGGACCTGCGCGAGCGGTTGGGCGATCAGATGCCCGGTGTGACGATTGAAGTGATCAACGCCGGAGTTGTTGCGTATCACAGTTTTCAACATGTGTTGTACCTGTACGAGACGCTATATGAGTACAGCCCGGACATGATTGTGTTTCTGGATGGCCACAATGATTTTTACAATGTTGGGGTCGATAATCCGGTCCAAAGTTATGCTTACTCGTCCGCACGCATGATTGACGCCTTGAATGATCGCAAACCCTTCTTTTCAGCCTATGCGTTCCTGCGGTACCCGGCGCAGTATTCCTATACCTTCAAACTGGCTTCGAAATTTACGCAAGGCTTGTTCGACCGCTATGAAATCCCCAAAAATATCACGTATGGGGATGTTACCGCCTTGCAAAGAGACTTTTCAGCAGAGCTTGCGCAGACTGCAAAGGTCGGATTTTTGCGCAATTACAAGCTGATCGAAACATTCGGCGACTACCACGGGTTTTGCTATCACGTCTTTTTGCAGCCTGAGGTCGTCTATGAGGACACCAATGTCCTAAGCGAGACCGACCGCGAAATCGCCCAGCTCACGCGGGATTGGTACAAGCCGGGACGCGAAGATCTGATGCATCGCGCGCGGGTCGATTTCCCTGCTTTGTTTGAAGAGGCCAATGTGCCTTTCACCGATATTGCCGAGATCGGCGGTCCCCTCCACAAAGACAAGGTGCTGTATGTCGATTACACGCATCTGACGCCCGAAGGGTCAAAGCTGGTGGCTGCGCGGATGCTGCCCGTGGTGGCGGAACGGATCAGCCAGTGTAAGACCCCGTCCTGACCTCAGTAGGGTTGCTCTCCGTTTAGCAAAGCGGTGCGCACCTCCATCCGGGTACGCCAGTTGTATCGCGTATCTTCGCGCGTTGGCGCCCATGTCAGCGCGCCACTGTTGCGCCATGGGTCAAGGATGATGCCTTCGAACATCGTGTCGCCCTTTGCGCTGATCACTGCGGAATGGTGGATGATCCTCAGCGGCGTTGGCGGTGATGTAGCCCAGTGCATTTCCAGGGTGCGGAAGTTTTCGGCCCTTAAACGGCTGGTCATCGCTTCGGCCCAGTCGTTGCACAGGCCGCGCTCACGAAATCCGTTAATGACCTTGGCGTTGTGGATGATGGCCGGGTCGGTGACCTGCCATTCTCGGGCCAGACGCTGCGAATAGGTATAGGCAATGTTGGCCGCCTTCTGTGCCTCGGCCGGATCAACCGCGGGACCCATGGAACGGATGGCCAACGCCAGTTCGTCTATGTCGTTCTGCGTTGCTGTCGGCTGAGAGGTGGTGGCACAGCCAGCAAGGGCCAAGGCCGCAAGCGTGGCCAGAAGGGCAAGAATGGATCGGGTCATGTGGTTCGCCGCTGGTTCGTGATCGCACGCTGATCTACCGGGAATATCGGCGCTGCGATAGGGGGAAGTTTCTGCGGTGGCTGGTCATGGCTGAACGCAGACAGCAGGGAAGGTAAGGGCAGGATTTTGAGGAATTGAGGGCTGCAGTAGTTTGGGCAAAAAAAGACCCGGCGCGCGCGCCGGGTCAAGTCGGGGAAACAGGGTTGCCGTTACAGGTTAGCTCAGCAAACGCCGCGCGATCACCTGTGCCTGAATTTCGGCAGCCCCTTCAAAAATATTGAGAATACGTGCGTCACACAGCACGCGACTGATCTTGTATTCCAGTGCAAAGCCGTTGCCGCCGTGGATCTGCAGGCCGTTATCGGCAGCAGCCCAGGCCACGCGGGCGCCCAGCAGCTTGGCCATCCCGGCCTCAAGATCGCAGCGATGACCGTTGTCTTTTTCCCAAGCCGAGAAATAGGTCAGCTGTCGTGCGATCATGATCTCGACCGCCATCATCGCCAGCTTGCCGGACACGCGGGGGAAGTTGATCAGCGACTTGCCGAACTGTTTGCGGTCCTGCGCATATTGCATGGCGATGTCCAGCGCGCTTTGGGCCACACCGATGGCGCGGGCTGCGGTCTGGATGCGGGCGGATTCGAAGGTTTCCATGAGCTGCTTAAAGCCTTTGCCTTCTTCGCCGCCCAGTAGGTTCTCACCCTTGACCTTGAACCCATCGAAGCCCAACTCGTATTCTTTCATCCCGCGATAACCCAGAACTTCGATCTCGCCACCGGTCATGCCTGGGGTGGGGAAGGGGTTGTCGTCCGTGCCGGGCGTCTTTTCCGCCAGGAACATCGACAGGCCGCGGTGATCGGTACTGTCGGGGTTGGTGCGGGCTAGCAGGGTCATCACATGGGTCCGCGCCGCGTGGGTGATCCAGGTTTTATTGCCGGTGATCTGGTAATCGCCGTTCTCATCCTTGACGGCGCGGGCGCGCAGACTGCCAAGGTCCGAACCTGTGTTGGGTTCAGTGAATACGGCGGTCGGCAAAATCTCGGCGCTGGCGATTTTAGGCAGCCAATTGGCTTTTTGCTCGTCTGTGCCGCCTGCGATGATCAGCTCGGCCGCAATTTCGGACCGGGTACCCAATGAGCCAACGCCGATATAGCCGCGCGACAGCTCTTCCGAGACCACACACATAGAGGCTTTGGACAGGCCAAATCCGCCGAACTCTTCGGGGATGGTCAGGCCGAAAACACCCATTTCGGCCAGTTCCTCAATGATTTCCATCGGGATCAGCTCGTCTTTGAGGTGCCAATCGTGGGCGTTGGGTTCGACTTTTTCCTGCGCATAGCGGCGGAACTGGTCGCGGATCATCTCAAGTTCTTCGTCCAAACCGGAAGCGCCAAACATTGTAGCACCGGCCTGATCTTCCATCAGCTGAACAAGACGCGTACGGGCGGCCTGAGAGTTGGCCTGCGCCATTAGTGTCTGCACTTCTGCGCATTGAAAACCGGACAGGGCGTCCCAGCCCAATCCCATATCCTGAAGGCGCAGAACCTCACCCTGGTTCATCGGGATGCCGCCCGCGACCTGATGCAAGTATTCACCAAAGGCGATTTGGTGCAGCAGCTGTTCGATCTCGCCGAATTTGCCTTCTGCCTCCAAAGCATCGGCCCAGCGTTGCATTTGCTGCAGCGACTGGTTGTATGTCGCCAGCCATGCCAACCCATGAGCGGCGGTCTGATTGGCCTCGATCAGAGCGCCGGACACGCGACCATCTTCTGTCACCATCGCGCGGACCGACTCGCGGGCGCGTTCGAATACGGTGTCCACGGCGGGCAGAGCCGCACGTGTCAGCGTCAGAAGCTCGGGCAAAATCGCGGATGCAATCATCTGGGTCATATCCTGTCCGTCATGGGCCATGAATCAGCTTTCTCCTAAAGTCGTCTGGTCATATCATGCTGCACGTGCAGCGCAACAAAAATACGAATTATGCGACTAAAAAGTTCTAAAGTTGCTTGATCATTTTTGCAGTGCAGCACCTGTCAGGAGTGATATCAGGGGGACATGACGTTGTTTTCTATACTCTCTGCCCAAGAACTGCTGCTGGCCTGTGGGGTTGCCTTCATTGCCGGTTGGGTCAAAGGCATGGTCGGGTTCGCCATGCCAATGGTTCTGATCTCGGGGCTGAGCATGTTCCTTTCGCCGGATATGGCGATCGCGGGGCTTATCCTGCCAACCCTGGTGACAAATGGGGTGCAGGCATTGCGCGGGGGTGTTCCGGCCGCCGTGTCCTCGATCCGTCAATTCCGTGTATTTCTGGTTGTCGGGTTGGTGTTTCTGCTGATTGGTGCTCAGTTGGTCAGCGCAGTGCCAGCATCAACTTTTTTGTTGATGATTGGCATCCCGGTGACAGTCTTTGCATTGATCCAGGTATTGGGGCTGCGTCTGAAATTGGCCAGCCCATCTGCCCGAATAGAGGGCATGATCGCTGCGGTTGCAGGCTTTGTCGGGGGGATGTCTGGAATTTGGGGACCACCAACCGTGGCTTATCTGACCGCCTTAAACACCCCGAAAGCGGTGCAGATGCGTGTGCAGGGGGTCATCTATGGTTTGGGGGCGTTGGGCTTGCTGTTCGCGCATATGGGCTCCGGGATTTTCCGCGCCGAAACCGCGCCGTTCTCGGCTGCTCTGGTGCTACCGGGGCTGGCTGGCATGTGGGTAGGGTTGCAACTGCAGTCGCGCATAGATCAGGCGCTGTTTCGCAAGATCACCCTGTTCGTGCTGCTTATCGCAGGGCTGAACCTGTTGCGACGCGGGCTGATGGGCTAGGCACGCCGATCTATCGCGCGCAGCGTGAAATAAAGCCCCAGCATCAGAAAGAACAGGCCCGAGATATCGCCGATCAGGAAGGCGATATATTCCAGCCCACCGCTGCCAAAAGCCAGATTGGTCAGTACGGACACCAATATTGACGTGACGATCCCGACCCCCATGACGCAGGACCAGCATGGTTTGCGGTCCGGGTGGGGGAACAGATCGAAGCCGATCCATTTGCATAGGTAAAATACAGCAGGAACGGTTGTGACGGCGATTGCTATGGCGGCCAGACGGTTGGGCAGGAAGACGTCGCTTCCGCCGAGAAAGGCAAAGACAAGAAAGACACCGGGCAAGAGCGCAAAAATCGCCCGCCACCCCAACAACCAAGCAGAGAGCACACGCACACCATGCGGGAGAAACAGCAAGCTGGCCTTGCTGGGATATTCGGGGAAGAATACGTTCTGCAGTGGCATCAGAACCTCGAACGTAAGGAACGAGGCAATCACGTAGGCCAGTGAGGCAAAGAACGTTTCAGAGGCCCATCTGCGCACGGCGGTCAGCCAGCAATGCGCAGATCAAACGCTTTATTACTTAGGCGCATGCACAACATACCGTCCACGGTTCGCGCTACCGCTTTGTGACAAATACCCCTTCTGCACCAGCGACTTCAGCGCACGAAAAAAGGTCGGGCGCGAGACGCTTTGCACAAGCGTGTGTTCAATCAAGCCAAATGTCCGAACTTCCTGGTCAGCTTTGGACAGTTCTTCGGCGGCGTAATAGATATCGCGCTCTACCGGTGAGAGTTGTTCCAGCCCCAGCGTGCGCTCCATGCTTTGCATCAGTTTGCGCAGTTCGGTCAGTTTCAAGATTTCAGTCATTTCGTTACCTGTCGTTTCCCATGTCACGCGCTGCGACAAAGCAGCGGTATGAGACGAACTGAAATCTGAATGTTCAGAAGGTCTCATATTGACACTCATCCCCATTGGCATACACTTGCTATCTGATTAGGTTTCTCAATTCGCGAATGTGAGTGCGCGGCTGAGTTACCCAAGGTATTTTTTAAACAACGCCCGGCGCGATTGCGTCGGGCGAATTTGTCTTAATGACATCATTGGATAGCTTAAACCGGCAAATCGGGCAACGAATTTGTAAGGACACCTTACGTTAGACGAATAAGGACGATTGCCTGCAGATGTGCTGTCCGAAAAAAGGGGAGAGGTTTGCCCCCCCTTTGCAACATTAGCCGATTGCTACGGCTTTGATGTCTTCGTCGATGAAAGGCAGATACTGCTCAAAGTTTTCGGCAAACATCTGAACCAGCTTCTCAGCCTGTTTATCGAAAGCGGCCTGGTCGTCCCAGGTGCGACGCGGATCCAGCAGAACTTCGGCGACACCGGGGACGGAAACCGGCACATCAAAGCCAAAATTTGCATCCTTGCGGAATTCCGCATCCCGAAGCGATCCATCCAGGGCGGCAGTCAGCAAACCGCGGGTCGCACGGATCGGCATCCGGCTGCCAACGCCATAGGCGCCGCCAGTCCAGCCGGTATTCACCAGCCAGCAGGTCGCGCCGTGCTGGGCGATCTTGTCGCGCAGCAGGTTGCCATAGACTTCTGGGCGACGCGGCATGAACGGCGCGCCAAAGCATGTCGAGAATGTGGGTTGGGGCTCGGTCACGCCGCGCTCTGTGCCAGCAACCTTCGAGGTGAAGCCCGACAGGAAGTGGTACATCGCCTGAGCGGGGGTCAGCCGCGCAATCGGGGGCAGAACACCAAATGCGTCACAAGTCAGCATGATGATGTTCTTCGGATGCCCGCCCAACGCGCTTTTCGAGGCATTGGAGATATACTCGAGCGGATAGGCGCAACGCATGTTTGCGGTCAGCGAGTCATCTTCGAAATCCAGCTCCTTGGTCTCGGGATCGAAAACCATATTCTCGATCACGGTGCCGAATTTGCTGGTGGTTGCATAGATCTCGGGTTCGGCCTCGGCGTTCAGGTTGATCGTCTTGGCATAGCACCCGCCCTCGAAGTTGAAAGTGCCACGGTCTGACCATCCATGTTCGTCATCGCCAATCAAGGTGCGGGCCGGATCAGCGGACAGGGTGGTCTTGCCAGTTCCCGAGAGGCCAAAGAAGACTGCGGTATCAACGGGATTGCCGACCGCGTGGTTCGCCGAGCAATGCATCGGCATCACGCCTTTTTCGGGCAGCATGTAATTCAGCAGGGTGAAGACGGACTTCTTGTTTTCACCGGCATATTCTGTGCCGCCGATCAGAATCAATTTGCGGTCGAAGTTCAGTGCGATCACTGTCTCGCTACGGCAGTTGTGCTTGGCCGGATCAGCCTGGAAGCTGGGACAGTTGATGATTGTGAAATCCGCGAAGAACTCATCCAGGTCTTCACGATCCGGGCGGCGCAGCAAGTGACGGATGAACAGATTATGCCATGCCAGTTCGGTGACCATGCGCACGTTGATCGAATAAGCGGGGTCGGCGCCACCGACCAGATCCTGCACAAAATAGTCACGACCCTTCATGTGCTCGATCATATCGGCATAAAGCGTTTCGAAACCCTCGGGACTCATCTCGGCGTTGTTTTCCCACCAGATCGAATCGGCGACACTGTCGGTGCTGACAACATGTTTGTCCTTGGGAGAACGGCCAGTGAACTTGCCGGTACTGACAAGAAAAGCTCCGCCATTGCCAAGTGTACCTTCACCCCGCTTGAGGGCTTCTTCAATCAGTGCCGGTTCCATGAAGTTGTAATAGACATTGCCCAGACCCTCGATGCCCTGATCTTCGAGGCGGAATTGCGGGTTCACCCGTCCAGATGTCATGTGTGTCTTCTCCTGTGGCGGCGCGGTGGCAGATTGGCCAAGGTGCGCTCTTGGGGCAGTGTACCGGGAAAACCGGCGATTGGGCGGGTCTTATCATGGTCGTTTAGGGCGTGAACAGGACGGTTTGGCGCAGTTAGCGCAACCAAGTTCAGGTTTAGCGCCACCATGTTTTTTCTGCCGGAAATACAGACACTTTTCGAAGACCATTAACGGCTTTTTTGCCGCATGTGTGTGACAACAATCGCACGATTCGTAGATGGCGATTGATTCGCGGCCATAAAAACGACAAAAATGCCCTACAAATAAGCGAATTGTTTCGTATGAGAGCAGGAATAGGGGTTAACCCGATGTCAAAGATTGCACTGGTGGATGACGACAGGAACATTCTGACGTCCGTATCCATGACGCTCGAAGCCGAGGGTTTCGAGGTAGAAACGTATAACGACGGGCAGGCTGCTCTGGATGCGTTTAACAAGAAGCTGCCCGATATGGCAGTGCTGGATATCAAGATGCCGCGTATGGATGGCATGGATTTGCTGCAGCGACTGCGGCAGAAGACTCAGATGCCGGTGATCTTTCTGACTTCGAAAGATGACGAGATCGACGAAGTTCTGGGTTTGCGTATGGGTGCTGATGATTATGTCAAAAAGCCCTTTTCGCAACGGTTGCTGGTAGAACGGATACGGGCCTTGCTGCGCCGTCAGGAAGCGACCTCGGGTGATCCCGTAGCCGCCAGCACCGGCGATGCCAAGGTGATGGAACGGGGCGAATTGCGGATGGACCCCTTGCGCCACGCGGTGAGCTGGAAGGGATCGGATGTCTCTTTGACAGTGACCGAGTTCCTGCTGCTGCAGGCCTTGGCGCAGCGTCCGGGATTTGTCAAAAGCCGCGATCAGCTGATGGATGTTGCCTATGACGATCAGGTCTATGTAGATGACCGCACGATCGACAGCCACATCAAGCGTCTGCGCAAAAAGATGCGCGCTGCTGATCCGGAGTTTTCGGCCATCGAAACGTTGTATGGTATTGGGTATCGGTACAACGAAGAATAAGCGTGGCCTAAGTTAAGGGGTTACTGGGTCTCGTGCGCGATACTGAGCAAGAAAACGAGTTACGCGACGGTGACGTCGTTCTTGGAGATGACTGGGTCATCCCCCAGAGCGACGATTCCGCCGAACTCAGGGCCACACGCGGCCGCCGCAATCTGTTTTCCCTGCGGGGCTCGCCTCTGGCGCGCAAGATCATCACATTCAACATGATTGCATTGGTGATTCTGGTCACCGGATTGCTATATCTGGATAATTCGCGAGAAGAACAGGTGCAGCAGACCGCCCGGAACCTGGTTGGGGATGCGCAGTTGGTCAGCAACGTATTTGAAACCCAACTGCGACAGAATGTGACTGGCATTACCCGCGACGCGGCCATCCTGGATGTCAAAGATACGTTGGCTGGTCTCAGCCTGCCGGTCGGCGGTGAAGTCTTTGTTTACGATGCTCGTGGGACGCTGATTGGTTGGACGCGCGGCGCGCCTGCGGTCTCAGAGATGCCGGTCATGCTGCGCTCAGAAGCTGATGCGCAGACTGGAAGCACACTGATCAGTGATGCCTTGAACGCGGTCTGGACCGGGCTGTCCAAAGTGTTCAAGCAAGATGAAACCAGCGAAGCGCCAACCTTGGCCCAACGCGTTCAGGCCATCATTCCACAGGCGCTGACCGGGCATATTCAGGTTCAGGCGGTTCAGGATGACGCAGGCGAAACGGTTATCGTTGCTGCGGCCCCGATCCAACTGGATGGAAAGCCCGTTGGCGCAGTTGCCATGGCCGGTCCCGCCGGAGAAATCGACGCATTGGCCCGCCGTGATCAAGAACGGATCCTGCGCATGTTCGTCGTGGCGCTTTTGGTTTCCGTTGGCTTGAGCCTTGTCCTTGCATCGACCATCGCCAACCCGCTGGCCGATCTGGCATCCGCCGCCGAGATGGGCAAAGACCGCGGTGCGGGGGTCAACCCGGGCCGCATCCGCATCCCCGATCTGAGCGCGCGACCGGACGAAATCGGACGACTCAGCCGAGCTTTGCGCGGCATGGTTACAGCGCTGTACAACCGGATTGATGCAAACGAACAATTCGCGGCAGATGTGGCGCATGAGATCAAAAACCCCCTAGCCAGCCTTCAATCTGCTGTGGGCACGTTGCGCATGGTTAAAAGAGACGACCAGCGCGACAAGCTGTTGGGGGTGATCGAACATGATGTCCGTCGGCTGGATCGTCTGGTCAGCGACATTTCGAACGCCTCGCGCCTGGACGCCGAACTGGTCAAGGAGGAAGAACAGCCATTTGATTTGTTGAACCTGATCGGAAACCTCGGTCAGTATCTGGGCGAGGATGCGCGCGCCAAGGGAATCGATTACATCACTGATCTGCCGCCCGAACCAATCACCGTGACCGGGCTTGAGGCGCGATTGGCGCAGGTGTTCGTAAACCTGATCACCAATGCGATTTCCTTCTGCGAAGAAAGCGATGCCATACGTGTGTGGGTACGCCGGCGCGAGGATCGGGTTCTGGTTGTTGTTGAAGACACCGGCCCAGGCATCCCCGAGCAGGCCCTGACCAAAGTGTTCAAACGGTTCTATTCCCAACGTCCCGTTGAGCATTTCGGCAATAACTCGGGGTTGGGTCTGGCGATCTCGAAACAGATTGTCGAGGCGCATGGCGGGGTGATTTGGGCCGAGAATATCCGCCCGACCGAAGCGGACATAACTTCAGACCCTCAGGGCGCGCGATTCGTCGTGGGCCTGCCGGTTTGACGCGGTGAGCACGTCCGCACTCTCCTCTGTTGAACACAAAGATACTGCCATCGTTCACGCCTCTTGCGTCGCGATAGCAGACCGTGCTGTTTTGATCGTGGGGCCTTCGGGCACCGGGAAGTCAGCGCTGTCTTTGCAGATGATGGCGTTGGGGGCCGATCTGGTCGCGGACGATCGGGTTCGGTTGTATATGGATGGCAATCTCGCCCTGGCAGAGGCGGCTCCAAATATCGGTGGACTGATCGAGGCAAGAGGTCTTGGCCTGTTGCGGGCAGTCTCGGTTGGGCCGGTACCGGTTGGCTTTGTGGTGGACATGGCGCAAGAAGAACCCGAGCGCCTGCCAGAACCCCGTTCAATTCTTATCCTGAGACAAACTGTTCCCTTGCTTCGGGGTGCTGGCGTCTCCAATTTACCAGCAGCGCTCTTGCTACTGATGAAAAACGGGTGCGCAGACCCGGAATGGCCCAATCAATGACGACCCAAAGACGCATCGTACTTGTCACCGGCCCATCCGGCGCAGGCCGGTCCACCGCAATCCGTGTGTTAGAGGATCTGGGGTTCGAGGCCATCGACAACCTTCCCATGGGTCTTTTGCTGCGTCTATTAGACGGGCCAAAAACCGACCGTCCCATGGCGCTTGGTATTGATGCACGCAACCGCGATTTTTCCACGATTGGCGTCATCGAATTGCTGGCTAAGCTTCGGTGGATGGAACAGGTTGACCTGACCACGCTTTATCTCGATTGCAGCGATGAAGTCCTGCTGCGCCGGTATTCGGAAACCCGCAGACGTCACCCGGTGTCTGCGGATGCCAGCCCTGAAACCGGAGTGCGCCAGGAAAAAGAGTCGCTGGCCCCAATTCGTGAACTCGCAGATACGTTGATCGACACCACGCCACTGAATGTTCACCAACTGCGCGAAGAGGTTGAGCGCTGGTTTGCACCTCAGGGTGGGCGGCATCTGGCGGTAACCATCGAATCATTTTCCTATAAGCGTGGTTTGCCTCGCGGATTGGATATGGTCTTTGACTGCCGTTTTCTCACCAACCCGTACTGGCGTCCCGAACTTCGGGCCGAAGATGGTCGCAATTCGGATGTGGCGAGCTATATTCAAACCGACGCGAACTATGCGCCTTTCTTCGAAAGGGTGGTTGACCTGCTGACTTTGTTGTTGCCCGCCTACCGGGCCGAGGGCAAAGCCTACCTGTCCGTGGCCTTTGGCTGTACCGGAGGGCAACACAGATCGGTTGCAATGGCCGAAGCGGTTGCAAAGGCCCTTGCAGAGGGGGGGCAGCAAGTGGCAATTAGGCATCGCGAAATGGAAAGACGATCGTTGAATGTGAGGCCGGATTGATCGGGATCGTACTCGTAGCACATGGTGGGCTGGCCAAAGAATATTTGGCCGCGATGCAGCATGTGGTCGGCAATCAGCCCGGCCTGGCCGCGATCTCGATCGAGGCCGATCATGATCGCGAAGCGAAGCAATCGGAAATCTGTGCGGCCGCCGACAGTGTTGATGTTGGTGACGGTGTTGTCGTCGTGACCGATCTGTTTGGCGGAAGCCCGTCGAATCTCAGCCTGCGTGCCTGCGCGCCGCAGGATCGCCGTATCCTTTACGGCGCAAATCTTCCCATGTTGATAAAACTGGCCAAATCCCGCCACCTGCCGATTGGCGAAGCCGTGCGACAGGCAATGGAAGCTGGACGTAAGTATATCAATGCGCAAAATGTGACGTTTGACGAGAACCGGACAGATAAAGAATGACCACCCGAAGCTTGAAAATTATCAATGAAAAGGGCCTGCATGCCCGCGCCTCGGCCAAGCTGGTTGAGTTGGTAGAAGGGTTCGACGCTCAGGCCGAGGTGTCGAAAGACGGGCTTTCCGCATCCGGCGACAGCATTATGGGTCTTTTGATGTTGGCAGCGTCTCGCGGAACGACTATTGACGTCGAGACGTCCGGACCGGATGCTGAGGCGTTGGCTGATGCGTTGGAGACTCTGGTGAACGACAAGTTCGGAGAAGGTTTCTGACCGCACCCGCCGTGATACGAAGAACGGGATAACCAGGAATTGGCGGAAACAACGCACGAGACCAAGACAGGCCCGGTGGTGGATGGGACCAAGGACCAGGGCGAGATCTATGATCGTAAGACCCTGACCTACGCAAACTCGTTCGACGACCCTTGGACTGCAACAGCGATCCGCACCATTGAATGGTGTACGGGTAAGTTGACCATTTTGGGTATGGTTAACAAGTTCGAGAAGCAGAATGAACAATTCCGCGGCCAACGGTTCTGGGCAGGTGCGCTTAATATAATGGGCATCGACCTGACCACACCAGAGGAACAGATCGCGCGTATTCCAAAAACGGGGCCCGTGGTCGTCGTAGCCAACCATCCCCATGGCATGGTCGACGGCATGATTCTGGCAGAGCTGATCGGCAGGGTCCGCAGCGACTATCGGATCTTGACCCGTTCGGTTCTGACAGGTTTGGACGAGGCGGCGACGTCGTTCATGATTCCGGTGCCCTTCCCGCACGATCCCGAGGCACAGGCCAAGATGCTTGAGATGCGCGGCAATGCGATGGAGCATCTGAAAAACGGGGGCGTTGTGGCCTTGTTCCCTTCAGGCGTTGTGATGTCTTCGGATGACTGGTTCGGGCCGGTGATCGAGCGTGAGTGGAACGTGTTCACGGCCAAAATGATCCGTCGATCCGGCGCGCAGGTCCTGCCGATCTTTTTCCCTGGCAGGAATTCGCGTGCCTACCAGATCGCCAACAAACTTTCTGCGATTCTGCGCCAGGGTTTGTTGCTGCACGAGATCGTTCGATCCTGCAACAAACCGCAATCCCCGGTGATCGGAGAACCGATCTCGGATGAGGATATGCAGCTGCTGGAGCGAGATCCGCGCGGCTTTATGGCTTGGCTCAGAAAGCACACGCTGGGTCTTGGGCAGGCAACCAAGCTCTGACCTGCAATTTCACCTGATCAGGACAATCTCGTGGCTGCGCCCGGATGAATTCCGGGCGGTGGCCTTTACCGGGTCGGCACTGGCGCCTCGCCCCGATAGTCATAAAAACCACGCTGCGTTTTACGTCCCAGCCAGCCCGCTTCGACATATTTCGTCAACAGCGGACAAGGGCGATATTTGGTATCGGCCAATCCATCATGCAGCACGTTCATAATGGCCAAACAGGTGTCCAGACCGATAAAGTCAGCCAGTTCTAGTGGTCCCATCGGGTGGTTTGCGCCCAATTTCATCGATTGGTCAATCGACTGAACATTCCCCACGCCTTCATACAGGGTGTATACGGCCTCGTTGATCATCGGCATCAGGATGCGGTTGACAATGAAAGCCGGGAAATCTTCGGCGCTGGCGGCGGTTTTGCCAAGGCGGTCTACAACGGCCTTACAGGCAGCAAATGTTGGTTGATCCGTAGCAATGCCCCGGATCAGTTCAACCAGTTGCATCACCGGAACTGGGTTCATGAAGTGAAAACCCATAAAGCGTTCGGGCCGGTCTGTTCGGCTCGCCAAACGTGTGATCGAAATAGATGACGTATTTGACGTCAGGATTGTATGCGGTTGCAGATGTGGCAGCAAACTTTCGAAAATGGCTTGTTTGACGGTCTCACGCTCGGTTGCGGCCTCGATCACCAGGTCAGTCTGGCCCAGCTGTGGCAGCTCCATTGTGGTCGTGATGCGTTTCAGCGCGGATTGCATCTCCTCATCCGAAATTTTTCCGCGCGATGCCTGGCGCGCCATATTTCCTTCAATCGTCGCCATGGCGCTGTTCAGCGCGTCCTGGCTAACGTCGTTCAGCAGAACGTCATATTCCGCCAAAGCCAGTACGTGGGCGATACCATTGCCCATTTGGCCTGCGCCAATCACTCCGACTGATTTTACATCCATTTTTTGATGCCTCTGTGCCACGGGGTAGGATGACACTATCGGCAGATCGGGGCGGGCGGCAAGGGGATCAGACCGTTCGACTTTGCTTCAAATGCGCACATTAGGAGATTCTCAAGACTTGCGGCTGCAAGATGGCATCCGGGTGAAAATTGGGTGAGTGATATGAGCTATCATCAAGCTGGCTCGGGGCGACTCGAGCATGACGTGTGCCAATACGGTGAGTCACGATTGTGGTTTCGTGGGCCAATGCGTTCGCTGGAGAAGTCATTTGTGGCCTGCGCAGGTGGGACCGAAACATTCGGGCGATTCGTCGAGCAGCCATTCGCGGCAGTTCTCGAAGAGAGGTTGGACAGACGGTGCCTGAATTTCGGAAGCCTTTTTTGCGGCGTAGATGCGCTGTGCGATGACACGGAGTTGAGGGGTTTACTGAACCAAGCAGAGCTCTGCTTGGTGCAGCTTAGCGACATATTGGGGCAGTCCAATCGATTCTACCGGGTTCATCCCCGACGCAACGACCGTTTTCTGGCTCCGACAGAGGATCTGAAATCTCTCTATCCCGAGATCGACTTTGCCGATGTCCATTTCGTACATCACCTGATGATTTTGTTGCAGGGCCGCAATGATGCGCGGTTCGAGGTAATCGCAGAAGAGCTGCGACGGAATTGGATCGACCGCATTGGGGGGCTTGTTGAGGCGCTTGAAGTGCCTGTTGTCTTGTTGAATTTGCAGGTCCTGCGTGAGGCAGAAAGTGATCAGCCCAAGCACGGTGCTGATATTCGGATCACGCCACAGATGATCGAGGCCCTGCGCCCTCTCAGCGCCGAGATCGTTGAGGTGACGGTCAGCGTGTCGGGGCAGTCCGATGAGCTTGAAGATATGCTGTTTGGAACACTGCAACAGCCCATGGCGGAATATATGATAGGTCCTGCGGCACACAGGTCGATTGCTGACGCCTTGGTCGGTCCGATCAGAAACCTGCAATGAAAAGGGCCCGCCGATGGCGGGCCCAATGCAAGATTCTTCGTGGAAAAGTCTAGCCCGTTGATCAGCCGAGTTTCTCGGTCAGTTCCGGAACGGCCTGGAACAGGTCGGCGACCAGACCGTAATCGGCAACCTGGAAGATCGGCGCTTCTTCGTCTTTGTTGATCGCCACGATGATTTTCGAGTCTTTCATACCTGCCAGATGCTGAATCGCACCCGAGATGCCGACAGCGACATACAGATCCGGGGCAACAACCTTGCCGGTCTGACCCACCTGCCAATCGTTCGGAGCATAGCCCGAGTCGACTGCGGCGCGCGATGCGCCAACTGCGGCCCCCAGTTTGTCAGCGAGACCTTCGATCAGCTTAAAGTCCTCTTCAGAACCGACACCACGGCCACCCGACACAACAACGCCAGCCGAAGTCAGCTCGGGGCGGTCGCTTGTGGCTACCTTGTCCTCGACCCAGGACGATAGACCGGGGTTCTCGCCGACCGAGATGGT
Organism: Ruegeria sp. CDSC052; assembly: GCF_059610685.1. Taxonomy (NCBI): domain Bacteria; kingdom Pseudomonadati; phylum Pseudomonadota; class Alphaproteobacteria; order Rhodobacterales; family Roseobacteraceae; genus Ruegeria; species Ruegeria sp. CDSC052. Next base: position 7,299 of record NZ_JBXWOB010000013.1, on the reverse strand, counting down.
CTCAACTGCTGCCGAGCCATCTTCGCCCGCAGCATCAAAACTTGCGGTTCGGAAAGTGACGACTTTTTTGGCGTCCACAGATTTGACGGTCTGGATCGCGTTGCCCGCATAGATTGGGCGTTCGAAGGTCGAGCCGTCGACGACACCGGACGCGTCCGAGATGACCATGACGTCCAGCAGCGCGGCAACGCGCGGCATAACGTTCTTGGCATCGGTGGTGGCGGGGGCAACGATGTGCTCATAACCATCAGCAAGACCTACGATCAGCGCAGCAGTGGATTCTGCCAGGCGATGGCCCAGCGATTCGTCCTCGGCGACCAGAACCTTTGAGACGCCGGTGATCTTGGCGGCAGCTTCACCGGCAGCAGCAGCGGAACCGCCTGCGGCCAGAACGGTTACATCACCCAGTGCCTTTGCTGCGTTTACAGCTTTGGCGGTTGCGTCCAGCGCCAGTTCACCATTGTTGACTTCGGCGAGAAGAAGAACAGCCATTACACAGCCCCCGCTTCTTTGAGTTTCGCGACAAGCTCGTCTACCGAGCCGACGATGATGCCAGCGGCACGTGCCTGTGGTTCTTCGGTTTTGACGACTTCCAGGCGCGGCGAGACGTCGACGCCGTAATCGGCGGCGGTTTTCTCGTCCAGCGGCTTTTTCTTCGCCTTCATGATGTTGGGCAGCGACGCGTAACGGGGCTCGTTCAGGCGCAGGTCCACGGTCACGATTGTCGGCATTTTGACGCTGATGGTTTGCATGCCACCATCGACTTCGCGAGTGATCTTTGCGCTGTCGCCGTCGATGTCGATGTCGGACGCAAAGGTGCCTTGTGACCAGCCCAAAAGAGCTGACAACATCTGACCAGTTGCATTCATGTCGTTGTCGATAGACTGCTTGCCGCACAGAACGATACCGGGCTGCTCTTCTTCGACCACTTTGGCCAGGATCTTGGCAACGGCCAGGGGTTCGATGTCCTGATGGACATCATCTGCAGCAATGACCAGGATGGCACGGTCCGCGCCCATGGCCAGCGCAGTGCGCAGTGTTTCCTGGGCTTGTTTTACGCCGATAGAAACAACGACGACTTCGTCTGCCTTGCCGGCTTCTTTCAGACGGATTGCCTCTTCGACAGAAATTTCGTCGAACGGGTTCATCGACATCTTGACATTGGCGAGATCGACACCGCTGCCATCCGCTTTGACGCGAACTTTAACGTTATAGTCAATCACGCGTTTGACAGGCACGAGTACCTTCATTTTGCGCTAGCTCCTCACAAAAAACGGCAAGCCGCGTCGCGACTCCACCAATGTTCATGAGGGCTTGAATAGCGATTCAATTCAGGCGGCAACAGGGCAAAATCGTCACGTCATCTGCAACGGACGTCGCGTTTTGCTATTTTTGACGTGACCAAGCACCACACATCCACCCAAAAGGCAGGAAGCTATCGGTTTGCGCCCGCCCGTCGGGCCGGGGCTTCGCCCTTCCGGTCGCCGCCGCGTCCACTGGACGCGACGCCGCTTTCAGCGGTTCGCGCCCGGAACCCACAGAACATCTTGGGTTCCGTTTTCATTGGCACAACGGGCTGCGACGAAGAACCAGTCGCTCAGACGGTTCAGGTACTTGACTGCGGTTCCGTTGACCGGCTCCATGTTGGTCAGCTCAACCGCAAGCCGTTCGGCCCGGCGCGATACGGTTCGACATACATGCAGATGCGCCGCAAGACGCGAGCCACCGGGCAGGATGAAACTGCGCAGTGGTTCCAAGGCTTCGTTCATCGCGTCGATTTCAACCTCCAGCCGGTCAATCTGCGAGGGCACGATGCGCAGAGGCGGATAGTCTGCTTCGGCATCCTTTTCCATGTCGGGACGACAGAAATCCGCGCCCAGATCAAACAGGTCATTCTGAATGCGGGCGAGTGCAGCTTCGACATCCCCATCTGCCTCGGTCCGGGCGACGCCGACAAAGGCGTTCAACTCGTCCACGGTGCCATAAGCGGTGACGCGGCCCGAGTATTTGGCAACGCGTTCGCCATTGCCGAGTGCGGTTTTGCCATCATCACCGGTGCGGGTGTAAATCTTGTTCAATACGACCATTTACTGACCTCCCTGACCGCGCAGCCAGACGTAAAGCACGATCAGAATCACGGCGATGAACTGAAACAGGATACGCAGGCGCATATACTTGTTGCTTTTCAGTGCCGCGTCCCTGCCGCTTTTGCCAAAATTCGAGATGCCAAGCGCCAATACGACGACAACCGCCGCCATGGCCAAAAGCAAAATGACCATCATTAGGTCCATGAGTACACCGTCCGTGTTTCTGTTTGCCTAGGGCTATCATCTAGCCCCGTGCGTGCCAAAAGCGAACGGGTTATTTCGCCTCAGACCCCTGCAAGGATGCGGTCAATCGCACGTGTCGATAGAATGCGGCGCAAACAACCGGCGATAAATGTAGGTGTTGTCACATAGTATCGGGGGCGCGGGCGCTTGGATTCTACGGCGTGGGCCAGCTTGGTCGTAACCGCTGATGCGGGCAGTTCAAACCGATCCGGCCCCGACGATTCGTACAGTCTTTTCAACAAAGAGGACTCATACCGCTCGCGCAGGGCCGAGTTTTGCCAGTTGATGAACCGCTCGAAGAATGGGATTGAGTTTTCGCGGATTTTAGATGTGATCGGGCCAGGTTCGATCAAAATGACCTTGATCCCCGTATCAGCCAGTTCCAGGCGCAGTGTATCCGTCAGCCCTTCGATTGCATATTTCGTGGCCACATAGGCGCCGCGCCACGGATAGGCCACCAGACCCAGCACCGAAGAGTTCTGAACGATTCGCCCGTGTCCTTGACTGCGCATAATCGGGATGACCTGCCTGGTCAGTTCGTGCCAGCCAAAGAAGTTCGCCTCGAAAATCTGACGCAGGCCTTCGGTCGGCAGGTCCTCGACCGCGCCGGGCAGGCCATGTGCGCCATTGTTGAACAGCGCGTCCAGGGTGCCTCCGGTGGCCTCCAACACTTCGTTCAAACCCGACGATATGCTGGCCGTATCGGTATAATCAATGCGCGGGCTTTCAAACCCCTGCGCCCGCAACCGGTCGCAATCGCGCTGTTGTTTGCACGAGGCAAACACGCGCCAACCCCGCGCGCGCATCCCATGCGCCGCATCCAGTCCGATGCCCGATGAGCAGCCAGTAATTAGAATGGTCTTCTGCATGATTTTCCCGATTCTGAACCAGCCCCAAGCTAGTGTGCACAGAGTATGGGGACAATCATTGCTCCACGTCAGTCTGGTGTTTTTCTGACCAAAGAGGTCGAAATCCACCCCACCTGTTGCTGCGGCAACACGCGCAGTCGCAACCATCCGGTGCCCGAGTCACTTAGCACCTCGACCTTCTGGCCGATGCGCGCTTTGCCAACAATCGGGTAGATCGTTCCAGGGCCGTCACGCATGTTCACGCGGGTCCCGGAGATTTCCCGGATATCTTTCCTGGGTTCAGGCTGGGCGGCGGGTTCAGGCTGCACGTCCTTGGTGATTTGCTTCAGGCCAGTTACACCGTCTTCCAGGGACGCAAGCGTGATGCTGGCAGTCTGATCGTCAAACACCGAAAGCGCGTTGAAAGTGTCCAGACTGGCGGGTTCTGCGACAATCGCTGCGACTGCTGGCTGGGGATCAATCGGGCGCTCGCGCACGACCGGCGAGCGCATAGCGACATTTGTCACAAGCTCTTTTGCCGGAGACGGTGCTACGGTTTTGGGGGCCGCTTTCGAGGCGACTCGCACAGGCTGTTCTGACCGCACACCGCGCGGCTCGAAATTAGGCCCGCCACTCATGACGTAAAAGCACCAGCCAAGTGCAGCGAAACTCATTACAATCAGGCGCGTCATGGCGCATCCCCCGGTCGATCAATCAAAACAAAAAAAGGCAGCAGACTAATGTCAGACATCCTAGCATAATTCGCGACCCAAGTCGAAAAACGGGGGAAATCGGGGGGTTGCCTCCCCCTGTTGCAAAAAGCGCCACTTGTCCCCAGTAAAATATGTCTTGCTTGCTTTACCCGCGCGCCCTTGCGTCGTATCACATCATCTATGAATGATACGATCGACGACCCCAATATGGTGGCCCCCGAAAACGGGGGCGAAGTAGCCGAACCGCTGCGCCGCGCGATTGGTGAACGTTATCTGACCTATGCGCTGTCCACCATCATGCACCGGGCCTTGCCCGATGCACGGGATGGTTTGAAGCCGGTGCATCGGCGAATCCTCTATGCGATGCGCGAGTTGCGACTCAGTGCAACGGGCGGGTTCCGTAAGTCGGCGAAAATCTCGGGCGATGTGATGGGTAACTATCACCCGCACGGCGATGCCGCGATTTATGACGCGATGGCGCGTTTGGCGCAGGATTTTAATGTGCGCTATCCGCTGGTCGACGGGCAGGGGAATTTCGGCAATATCGACGGCGATAACCCGGCGGCCTCTCGTTATACCGAGGCTCGGATGACCATCGTGGCCGAGGCTCTGCTTGAGGGTCTGAACGAGGATGCTGTCGATTTCCGTGACAACTATGACGGCACGCTGACCGAACCGGTGGTTCTGCCCGCGCAATTTCCGAATCTGCTGGCCAATGGCTCCAGCGGTATTGCGGTGGGCATGGCGACGAATATCCCGCCACATAACATCTCGGAACTGTGTGACGCCTGTTTGCATCTGATCAAGACGCCGGATGCGCGCGACGATACGCTTCTGAACTACGTGCCCGGACCGGATTTTCCAACCGGCGGCGTAATCGTTGAACCGCCTGCGAATATCGCGCAGGCCTATCGCACCGGGCGCGGGTCATTCCGCCTGCGCTGTAAGTTCGAGGTCGAGGATCTGGGCCGCGGTCAGTGGCAGATCGTCGTCACCGAGATTCCCTATCAGGTTCAGAAATCGAAGCTGATCGAAAAGATCGCCGAGCTGATTCAGACCAAGAAAATCCCGATCCTTGGCGACGTTCGTGACGAATCCGCCGATGACATCCGCCTGATCCTTGAGCCGCGTTCCAAGAATGTGGACCCCGAGGTTCTGATGGGCATGCTCTATCGCAACTCGGACCTTGAGGTGCGGTTCAGCCTGAACATGAACGTGCTGATCGACGGGGTGACACCCAAAGTCTGCTCGATGAAAGAAGTGCTTCGCGCCTTCCTTGATCACCGGCAAGAGGTTCTGCTGCGCCGGTCGCGCCACCGGATGGCCAAGATCGACCATCGGCTGGAGGTGTTGGAGGGCTTTATCGTTGCCTTCCTGAATCTTGACCGCGTGATCGACATTATCCGCTATGACGATGACCCCAAGGCTGCGCTGATGCGCGAAGACTGGGGCATCGACCATGTCCGCGCCACCAATGAGGCCGACTATGTCTCGCCCAAACCGGGCGAGGGCGAGCTGTCCGAGGTCCAGGTCGACGCAATTCTCAACATGCGTCTGCGCAGCTTGCGCCGTCTGGAAGAGATGGAGCTGGTTCGCGAACGCGATGAGCTGATGTTGGAACGTGCCAATCTCGAAGATCTGCTAGCCGATGAAAGCCTGCAATGGGCCAGTATCGCCGAGCAGTTGAAAGAGACCAAGAAAACCTTCGGCAAGGACTATGAGGGCGGCGCGCGGCGCACCCAGTTTGCCGAAGCCGGTCAGGTCGAAGAGGTCCCGCTTGAGGCGATGATCGACCGCGAACCGATAACGGTTGTCTGCTCTCAGATGGGCTGGATTCGCGCCATGACCGGCCATATCGACCTGAACCGCGAGTTGAAGTTCAAGGATGGCGATGGGCCACGGTTTATCTTCCATGCGGAAACCACCGATCGGCTGCTGGTCTTTGCCTCGAACGGTCGATTCTATACCATCAGTGCCGCGAATCTGCCCGGCGGTCGGGGTATGGGCGAGCCGCTGCGCCTGATGGTTGACCTGCCGAATGAGGCGCAGATAATCGACATCCTGATCCACAAGCCGGGGCGCAAGCTGCTGGTGGCCTCGGATGCGGGTAACGGCTTCACCGTGCCCGAGGATGATGTGCTGGCACAGACCCGAAACGGCAAACAGGTGCTGAACGTCAAAGGCGACGAAACAGCGATTATCTGTAAACCGATCGAAGGTGACCACGTTGCAGTGGTTTCTCAGAACGGCAAGTTTCTGGTCTTCCCGACCGAGGAACTGCCTGAAATGACCCGCGGCAAGGGCGTTCGCCTGCAAAAATACAATATGGCGCGCGGGCGGCAGGGGACGCTGGAATTGGACGGCGGGCTGTCAGATATCACCACCTTCAACTGGGAAGAGGGCCTGAAATGGTCCATGGGTGGCGACAAGACCCGGCACGAGGCAGATCTTTCGCAATGGCTGGCCAAGCGTGCCAGCGTCGGGAAAAAGCCGCCATACGGCTTCCCGCGTGATTTTAAATTCTCCTGATCAGGCCCGGTCACAGAGGATTTATGCCGATACCGCTTGGCACAAGCCGTATCGGTGCGTTAGATCAAAGAAAAACAGGCCTATCGAGACGAGATATGTTGCGCATTTTGACACTGATCACCGGATTGGCCCTGATGGGCGCCTGCACCCAAACGCAGGTTTACGAAGAGCCTGAGTCGCTGGGCGAATTCAAGTTGCGGGTAAACTATGCCTTTGCCGATAAGGCGGTGCAGGGACCGGTAAGCCGGGATGCGACGCCCGACGAATGGACTGCTGCCATTCAAAACGCGTTGGACATCCGCCTTGGGCGCTATACGGGCGCTCAGGAATACGACATCGGCATCAGCCTCGAGGGCTACATGCTGGCCCCTCCCGGCATTCCGGTGATCTATAACCCCAAGAGCACTGCGATTGTTCTGGTCAACGTTTATGACGTGAACAAGAAAGAGTTTCTTGCCAAAGGTAAGCAATTCCAGGTGCTGGAAGACACAACCGGCGGCAGTGCCCTGAAAGGGTCGGGCCATGAACGGACAAAGCAAGAGCAAATGAGCGGGCTGGCTCTGAAAGTTGCGGACCGAGTCGAAGAATGGTTGGCCGAGGAACATTTGGAAAACGGTTGGTTCGACCGGCGTCCCGAACTGATCCAGCCACTCGATTCAGGTGTAGCAACGCAAAATCCGGCTTAAAGAACGGCATTTCCCGCAGGATGTGCTTGATTTTCTCCTTTGAACCCAATATCTCGCGCGCGCAGATGTAACCACGGGACCAAGGGTCCCCCAAAGCACAAAAGGGCGCCTGAGGAATGGCAAAGGAAAAGTTTGAGCGTAATAAGCCGCACGTCAACATCGGCACGATTGGCCACGTTGACCACGGCAAGAC
>NZ_JBXWOB010000012.1:0-103039 GCF_059610685.1 Ruegeria sp. CDSC052 | reverse complement strand
CCCCTGAAACTCACGGGTATGAATCACGCAGGCGGGATGACGGCAACCAAATTAATAGGTCCAGAACCTAAGCCCATGTTGAACGATGCCAATTGAACAGAAAGGGCAATTTCCATCGACATTTCATGGTCGCTGTTAACATGGCAATGCTGATCTCCATTGTATCAAATTTTTCGCAAATATGCCCAGGAGACATACCCTTTGAGCCCACGCGCACGCACCAAAGAAACGCGGCACCAACGAGTGCCACCGGTTTGCTCGCAACTGTGAACACGTAAGGCGGTTCCATTTGGCAGACCAACAATCACATTGTAGCCTGTTCCGGGTCCACCACGCATTTTCAGCATGTCACCGTCTTCGACGCCAAAAACCTCGTATCGTCCGAGTGAGGCGGCCGTTGCTGGTGCAGCGTATATTGTGGCCCCCAGGAACATTGCCGCTACGGGTAAGAAGATTGCACTGCGCATCGCGTTATCCTGCTTGTTGCCTCATCTACAATCGTAGCGATTCAGCTCACCAAGAGGAATAACCCTAAGACAGGAATGCGCAAATTGGCCAAAGTCTGGTGGCTATGACTGCCACGCCCGGTTCGAAGGGCCGCAACGCAGTATCTCGATTGTCAGGCGATTTACTGGAATGGGTTGATCCAGAAACCTCAAGGAACGACGAACAATGTTCGTAGCGTGGGATACATGTGGGCAGCTATGCCAGATCAAATGGTTGCGTTGGAGGGGTTGATGCGTGAGGTTGCGAGATGGCTGCAAAAGAGACCGCGACATGATGATCTATGGATTGAACACCTGCGCGATTTGCCAGAAGGCCCGAAAGGCGTTGGAGGCAGAAGGCAAGGAAGTCACTTTCCGCGATGTCAGGGCGGAACCTCTGACCGAAGCGGAGCTGGCTGAGCTGATTGCAGAATTCGGGGACTTGCTGGTGGACCGAAAATCGAACGATTACCGAGCGCTTAATGACTGGCTAAAAAATTCGGAAGTAGAGGCACAGATTTCGGCCCAACCCAAGGTGATGGCGCGCCCGGTAATACGCGATCGGGATGTGTTGTATCTTGGCTGGGATGAGACGATTCAAGCCGCTTTGCTACAGAGCTGAGTTTTTAAAAAAATGCATAATTAGCTTAACGAAACCCGCTGAAATGCTGCACAGGGCCGAATGCCCGCTCTCGGAGTGCCGTTCGGTAGATCGTGGTAGCTGCAGAACGTCTGCAATGGGCGGAGAGCCTTTTTGCATCAGGCATCGGTCATATGCTGGACCAGTGAGGTCAGCTGTCTGTCGCCATGGCCATCGTCCCAAGCCGTCTTGGTTCGGTCATGCATCAACCGGATGAAATCAGCGGGAGCCTTAAGTGAGAGATAGGTCTTCAACGCATCCTCTTGCGCCATCGCGTAAACCTTCAGAGAGGCTTCTGCATTGTCGTAGTCCTCGGTCGGAACGGTTCTGGCAAAGAGATCATGGTAGTCCTTGACCAATTTGATCGTGGCAGGAAGTTGGTCGGCATAAACTTGCATCGGGATGCCCGCTTTCTGACAAACAAGTGCACCGTATATCATTCCGAACATAAACCCCTGCCGAACCGTGAAGAGGCCGGCGAAGAGCGCGGCAAGCGCCGCTGGCTTCTCTCCAACATGGGCGGACTTTCCACCCAAGTTTCCGATGACGCTGCCATAACGGTCCCAGGTACCGGCACTGCCGACCGTCAGGATTGTGGTTTCGTCACCGCCAATGCCAGAAGGGTAGGCATTGATCATGCCAAGCATGTAGCCAGCCCCCTGTTTCTCCAGGATGGCGACCAGTCTATCGGCATCCGAGGTATCGCCTGTGCTCATGTCGCAGATAGTCTTACCCTCTAGCGAAAGACTCAGCCCGTTGACTAGTTCAACTGTTTCCGTGTGGCTCTTGATACAAATGATGACAAAATCAGACGCCGCGATGGCATCATTCGGTGAGGAGCAGATGGTGGCGCCAACCTCAGCGAAAACCTCTGCCTTTTCCGGCGTGCGGTTCCAAACGCTGACATCGTGACCTGACTTGAGCAGGCAATGCGCCAGCGCTGACCCCATGTTGCCCAGTCCCAATACAGCAAGTTTCATGATCTTAGCCTCCTGTGTCCGCCAATGAGTTCCAGCACCAGCATGCGCCGGCATGGGGAGATGACATAGTTGTAAATTTTTCTATATTGTTAGATGGTCTAACTTATGGATTGGCGCACGCTTCCCTCGTTGACATCTCTCAGAGCTTTCGCCGCCGCCGCCGAGTTTCAAAATCTGACCCGGGCGGCAGAGGCACTGAACGTGACCCATTCCGCAGTCAGCCAGCAAATCCGCGGGCTAGAACAACAACTCGGCACCCGGCTTATCACTCGTACCCGGCACGGTATTTCTCTGACATCGCAAGGCGAATTCCTGTCGGCTGGTTTGCTTGAAGCCTTCGCTGAAATGGCCTCTGTGACCGAGAGGGTGACGAGTGCAGAGTCGGTTCGACCGTTGGTGGTCAGCGCGACTCCGATGTTTTCAAGCGCGTTCCTCATGGCGCGGCTGTCGACGTTCATTGATGAATTCCCCAATATCGAATTGAGGATCGATTCAACGATCCAGGCTGTCGATCTCAAGCCGGGCGGAATTGATATGGCCGTCCGATACGGAACAGGTCGCTGGTCAGGGCTTGTCTCGCAGATGCTGCTACCTGGTTGTCTGACGGTCGTCGCGTCCCGCGAACTGATCGGAAACAGGGTGCTCAAAAACCCTGTAGAATTGCTTGATTTCACACTTCTTCAGGAACAGGCGTCGGTCGAGTTTGATCTGTGGCTGGAAAAGGCTGGCATCCCGCCCGAAGCGGAACGGAAAGTGATCCGCATGCCGGGCAACATGCTGTTGGATGGCATCCGCCGAGGTGACGGTATCGGGGCGACAGTACCGGCCTTTGTCTCTGACGAGTTGAAGTCAGGACAACTCGTGGCGCTGTTTGATGATCCAATACTACGGATCGGCTATTACCTTGTCACGCTGTCTGGTCCGGTTCGGCCAGTGGCAAAACTGTTCATACAGTGGCTTTCAAAATCAATTACCGAATATGAGAAAAGCCTGTTCCGATGGCCGCCCGCTCACCTGTTGTAGACGATAAAGAGCACCGGTTAGAGTCAAATAGGGTCTGGCTTACAAGGTAACGACCCGACAATGCTGCGCTACGACTGAAGGTCCGCTCTGTGGATGCCGCACCGCTGCGTTAATGGCAGGGGCGAAGGTCCGGTGTGGCGTATGCCTAGATTTACCAAGAAGCGCTTTGGCTTTTTCGGTGGCTTGCAAATCTACGTCCAACCCTAGCGCCGCAGCGTGCCTTAGAGCGATGCTGAGGCGATTAATGGCTTTCCGGGCAGTTCTCCCCCTTTGGAGTGCCAAATGGGCCTCAGAGCGTCTCTTATGTCGATCTGATCGATATCTGAGCCGGGGATCTACCCAGTTTGGGTAAGACATGTAGTTCTAGAGGAGAAAACCAGCGCCCAGCTTTACCGTCGCCTTTGAGTTCGGCCTTCCGACTTTCGAACGCGTCCAATGCGACATCCGCCAAACAATGTAAATTGCGTTCAGCCTCACGCCGTTGTTTTTCGCGTTCTTTGATTGGATCAAGACCCTTCCGGGCAAAGGCGCGCCACTGTTCCGCGTGTTCTCTTGGTTCTTTGAGCGATACATCTGCAATGGACCCAAGGCCCATTTCACGCCTGCGACCGTGTACCGTGATCCTGAGGAACCATTGCCCGCCGTCATCTTGGCGCTTGTGTAACCACAATCCGGCACCATCGTTGTGCTTACCGGGGCCTGCTGCCTTCACCGCTGCGGCCGAAAGTTTACGGATAGGCCGCGCCATCCGTCCACCCTTCTATCCACCTTATTGTCTGCGGTATCCTGCTATATCCTGACACATAACGGAATAGCTAAAGTCTTAGGGTGTTGGTTTTTATAAGAAAGTAGAATATCGTGGGGTATGGTGGTGTAAGGTCTAAATGCATCTCCTGGGCACCAAACTCCAAACATCTCCCTACTTTTCAAGCGATTGCGCTCGTGCGTTTTTCCGTTTCTTGCCTGCGCCTAAGCGCTGCAATAGGTTTAAATCGCGCGCTGAATTCCAGCGTCCGGACAAGATCGAACCGGGACCCTAAAGCCAATCCCGCAAAATCGGGATCAACGGCACATCTGCCGCAGGCATCGGGTAACTGCGCAGATCATTCGCACGCACCCATTTCAGCGCCTGTCCTTCCTTCGATTGTGGAATGCCCTCCCATTTGCGGCAGGCAAACAGCGGCATCAGCAGGTGAAAATCATCATAGCTGTGGCTGGCGAAGGTCAGTGGCGCAAGGCAGGAGGACCATGTGTTGATACCCAGTTCTTCGTACAGTTCGCGGATCAGGGCGACCTCGGGCGTTTCGCCGGGTTCGATCTTGCCGCCGGGAAACTCCCAAAGTCCAGCCATGGATTTGCCTTCGGGGCGCTGCGCCAGCAGCACCCGGCCCTCAATGTCTATCAGGGCGACCGCAGAAACCAGAACTGTTTTCACGACCGGTAATCCGCGTTGATCTCGATATAGCCATGGGTCAGGTCGCAGGTCCAAACGGTGGATTTACCCGCGCCCAGCCCCAGATCGACGCCGATTACAAGGTCCTGAGCTTTCATGTATTCGGCGGCGTCTTCCTCGCGGTAATCGGGACTGACCCAACCTTTTTCGGCCACAAGGATGTCTCCGAAAGAAATGCTCAGCAGGTCACGGTCGGCAGCTGCACCCGATTTTCCGATGGCCATGACGACGCGGCCCCAATTCGGGTCTTCGCCCGCAATGGCGGTTTTTATCAGTGGTGAATTGGCAATCGCCAATCCATGCACCTTGGCGTCGGCATCGGTGACAGCCCCGGTCACACGAATTTCTACGAATTTCGTGGCGCCCTCGCCATCGCGTACCACTTGTTGGGCAAGGTCCAGCATCACGGTTTCCAAAGCCTCGGCAAAGGCGGCATTGTCTGTCGCATCCACCCCCGAAGCCCCAGTAGCACACAGCAGCAGGCTGTCCGACGTCGAAGTGTCGCTGTCGACGGTGATGCAGTTGAAAGTGCGGTCGGTTTGCGCACCCAGCATCTGCTGCAACGCGGATTGCTCGACCTGGGCGTCGGTGAAGATATAAACCAGCATCGTCGCCATATCAGGCGCGATCATGCCAGAACCCTTGGAAATCCCCGCAATAGAGACCGTTTTCCCATCAATCTCGACCTGCGCCGAGGCTCCTTTCGGAAAGGTATCCGTGGTCATGATGGCCCGCGCTGCATCTTCGATTGCGTGGCGACTGAGGCCGGATTTCAGGGCCTCAAGCTGCGCCACGATGCGGTCATGCGGCAAGGGTTCACCGATCACACCAGTTGACGAGGTAAAAACCCGTTCGACCGGTACGCCTGTGGTCTTGGACACTGCTTGCGTCACCTCGGCGACCGAGCTTTGGCCATAATGCCCGGTAAATGCATTGGCATTGCCCGAATTCACAAGGATCGCCGCCGGCCCGTCACTTGGCCCGCCGATCTTGTCCTGACAATCCAGCACGGGTGCCGCGCGTGTGGCCGAGCGGGTAAAGACCCCAGCCACTGAAGTGCCTGGATCAAGGACCGCCAGCATCACATCAGTGCGGCCTTGATAGCGTACGCCGGCTTCGACGGTCGCAAAGCGCACACCGTCAATCGCGGGCAATTCGGGAAACGCCGCCGGGGCCAGCGGAGAGACTTTGGTGATCGAGGCCACGGGGTTACTCCTGAATCAGGTCCAACTGACGCACGATGCCCGGGGTCACATCTTCGAGCGCAGGACGTTCGATCTGTGCAGCCTGGGTCAATTCGCCGATACGGGCCTGAATAGCTTCACTTTGCAGATCCTGTGCCAGCTCGTCGCGTACCGCATCAAGTTCGGGCGCTTCGGATTTGCGCTTGTCATTCAGAATGATCACGTGCCAGCCAAACTGTGTCTGCACCGGGTCCGACACCTGATCCTTCTCAAGCGCGACAACGGCGGTTTCAAACTCGGGAACCATCTGCCCCTTGCCGAACCAACCCAGCACCCCGCCATTCGGGCCGGAAGGACCGGTTGATTTTTCTTTGGCCAGCTCGGCAAAGTCGGCGCCATCATCCAACTGAGCCTTAAGGTCTTTGGCCTCATCCTCGGTCTCGACCAGAATATGGCTGGCATTAAACTCATCTTCGCCTTCAAACTCGGCAAAGCGCGCATCATAGGCGGTCTGAATGGTTTCTGCCGTTACAACTTCGTCGATCAGGGCATTTACGGTCTGAACCGCCAGCAACGACCGCGTCTCGTTCTCGATGGCCAAGGCGTTCAGATTGCTCAGCGCTTCTTGCTCCTGGCCCAGCAACTGCTGCTGAATCAGCTGCTCGATGATGAAATCATACAGAACATCATCTTCGACCTGCTGGTAGTTGGGGGGCAGTGTCGCAACTGTTGCGATCACATGCGCCAGAGTGATTTCTTCACCGTTTACGCGGGCGACCACCGTGCTGGCATCGGGCTTGGTTTCGGCGGCCAATGGCAGCGCCATCACCGTTGCAAGGGCCAGCGATGGCAGAAAAGTGAGGCCTTTGGGCATGGAATCATCCTATTTCTTTGCCACGGCAGGGCGCAGCGTTGACACTCTGGAACCTGCCGCTTACATCGCTTTGAAGCCTTGGACAGGGCCGCCTTTCACCCCCCGTATCTATGGGTTGCGCGCAAGGTGGGCAAGCCTGTCAAAACCAAGACAAGAACAGATCCGCTGGAGTGAACATGCTGGGACTCGGAACGCTCGCCAAAAAGGTGTTCGGAACACCGAACGACCGCAAGATCAAGGCGACCCGCCCCCTGATCGAACAGATCAACGCGCTGGAACCCGAGTTCGAGAATCTGTCGGATGAAGGCCTGATCGCAAAGACCGCCGAGCTGCGCAAACGTGCGCTGGAAGGCGATAGCCTGGATGATCTGCTGCCCGAGGCGTTTGCCAACGTACGCGAAGGGGCAAAACGCGCGCTGGGCCTGCGTGCCTTTGATGTGCAGTTGATGGGCGGCGCCTTCCTGCATCAGGGCAATATTTCCGAGATGAAAACGGGTGAAGGCAAGACATTGGTTGCGACCCTCCCCGCCTATCTGAACGCGCTGACCGGTAAAGGCGTGCACGTGGTCACGGTGAACGAATACCTGGCCAAGCGCGACTCGGAATGGATGGGCAAGGTGTTTGCCGCCGTGGGCATGACCACCGGTGTCATCTGGTCAGGGCAGCCCGATGCCGAGAAAAAGGCTGCTTATGCCTGTGACGTGACCTATGCCACCAACAATGAGCTGGGTTTTGATTACCTGCGCGATAATATGAAGGCGGAACTGGATCAAATTTACCAGAAACACCACAATTTCGCGATCGTGGATGAGGTCGACTCGATCCTGATTGACGAGGCGCGGACGCCGCTGGTCATTTCCGGGCCCTCCGAGGACCGGTCGGACCTGTATACCGCGATTGATGCGCTAATCCCGTCATTGGGAGAAGATCACTTCACGCTGGACGAAAAGTCCCGGAACGTGACCTTCACGGATGAGGGTAACGAGTTTCTGGAGCAACAGTTGATTGCCAACGGCCTGATCCCAGAAGGCCATTCGCTGTATGATCCTGAAAGCACCACGGTCGTTCACCACGTGAACCAGGGCTTGCGCGCGCATAAGCTGTTTACACGTGACAAAGATTACATCGTGCGGGACGGCAATGTCGTTCTGATTGATGAGTTCACCGGTCGCATGATGCCAGGTCGTCGCCTGTCGGAAGGTCTTCATCAGGCCATCGAAGCCAAGGAAAACGTGCAGATCCAGCCCGAAAACGTAACATTGGCCAGCGTGACGTTCCAAAACTATTTCCGCCTGTATGACAAGCTGGGCGGCATGACCGGCACCGCGCTGACCGAGGCTGAGGAATTTACCGAAATCTACGGTCTGGGCGTTGTCGAAGTACCAACCAACAAACCGATCGCGCGTCTGGATGAGGACGATCAGGTCTTTCGTACCGCAGCCGAAAAATACGGCGCCATGATCGACGAGACAAAGGAAGCCCAGAAAAACGGACAACCGGTCCTTCTGGGCACCACGTCCATCGAAAAGTCCGAATTGCTCAGCCAGATGCTCACCAAAGAGGGTATCCAGCACAATGTTCTGAATGCCCGCCAACACGAGCAAGAGGCGCAGATCGTTGCCGATGCGGGCCGATATGGCGCAGTAACCATCGCCACCAACATGGCCGGTCGCGGTACTGATATTCAGCTGGGCGGCAATGTGGAAATGAAGGTTCTGCAGGCGCTGGAAGAAAACCCCGATGCCGACCCGGCCGAGCTGCGTGCCGCGGAAGAAGCCCGCCATGCTGAAGAAAAAGAAAAGGTCCTGGCTGCCGGTGGGCTGTATGTCATGGCGTCCGAACGGCACGAGAGCCGCCGTATCGACAACCAGCTGCGGGGCCGGTCCGGCCGTCAGGGTGATCCGGGCCGCACCGTGTTTTACCTCAGCCTCGAAGACGACCTAATGCGCATCTTCGGCTCGGAACGGTTGGACAAGGTTCTGACCACGCTGGGCATGAAAGAAGGTGAGGCCATCGTCCACCCCTGGGTGAATAAATCGCTGGAGCGGGCGCAATCCAAGGTCGAAGGTCGCAACTTTGACATGCGCAAGAACGTTCTGAAATTCGACGATGTGATGAACGACCAACGTAAAGTGGTCTTCAGCCAGCGGCGCGAAATCATGTCCGCTGACGATCTGTCCGAAATCGTATCAGACATGCGTGAACAGGTGATCGACGATCTGATCGACGAATATATGCCGCCGAAATCCTATGCTGATCAGTGGGATACCGAGGGTCTGCACGAGGCGGTCAAGGACAAGCTGACCATCGACGCCCCGGTTCAGGACTGGGCCGCCGAAGAAGGCGTGGATGACGACCAGGTGCGCGAACGGCTGATCAATGCCGCCGACGAGATGATGGCGCAGAAAGTGGCCGCGTTCGGCCCCGAGAACATGCGCAACATCGAAAAGCAGGTCTTGCTGAACACGATCGACAGCAAATGGCGCGAACATCTGCTGACGCTGGAACATCTGCGCTCGGTCGTGGGCTTCCGCGGCTATGCCCAGCGCGACCCGCTGAATGAATACAAGAACGAAAGTTTCCAGCTGTTCGAATCCATGCTGGATTCGTTGCGCGAAACCGTGACCCAGCAGCTGTCCCGCGTGCGACCGCTGACCGAAGAGGAACAGCGCGAAATGCTGACCCAGATGCAAGCGCAGCAGGCACGCGCGCAGCAGGCGGTAGATCAGGCCGCTGGTCACGCCGAAGCGGTGGCCGAGGCCGAAGCCTCGGGTGATGCGCGGCCTGGATTTGTCGAAGACGACCCGGCAACTTGGGGAAACCCGTCGCGCAACGACAAGTGCCCCTGCGGTTCAGGCAAGAAGTTTAAGCATTGCCATGGCCGGTTGACCTAACGTCACCACAATCGAGACACAATGAGTCCGCCTCACGGCCACATATTAGCCGTGATTCAACTGCAGGGTGCGAATCGCTCCTTCAACTGGGGAGGGTGTCTTGTTTGTAATTAAGAACTACGTAACCACTGGCGGCACCGTTGCTTGTGCATTGGCCATTGGCTACCTCATGCAGAACGCTCCCCCCGCGCAACCGCGAGGGGAGCGGGCTTCTGTTGATGTGGCATCAGTTACAGATCAGGCTTCAATCATCCCTGGGTTAAGCGAAGTCGTTCTGACCTCATCTGCGCCGGTTCACGGAACAAGCGAAGAGACCGGGTCCGACAACCGTTTTATCGAATCCAGTCGATCAGAACCTGTCAATCCCGTTGACTGCACCCTCAGTGCGCGGGCTACTGCCGTTCCCGGTGCTGCCGCCCGGCTGGTCGTCAACGCCCCCTGCCACAGTAATGAATCCGTGGAAATTCACCATAGCGGTATGACAGTCACACAGCGCACCGACGCAGTAGGGCGCATGGACATGACAATCCCGGCCCTGTCAGAATATGCGATCTTTCTGATCTCGTTTGAAGACCAGCATGGAACAGTCGCAACTACCCATATCGCTGACATTGCCAATTACGAACGCATTGCCCTGCAATGGCAGGGTGAAACTGACCTGCAAATTCATGCGCTGGAATTCGGGGCCAGCTATGGCGGCAATGGCCATGTCTCGGCCGAGACACCGACCGAAGGCGCCGGACAGGTAGTGCGTCTGGGCAATACCGGAACCGGGGACATGAAAAACATCGAAATCTATTCGTTCCCTGCCGGTCTTTCCAACCAAAACGGATCGATAGAAATCACAGTCGAAACCGAGGTGACTTCAGAAAATTGCGGGCGCGACCTGAACATCCAGTCGCTTGAATTGCGGGATGATCGGTTGAGATCAAAAGACAGGACGCTGAGTTTTCCTGAATGCTCCCGCACCGGAGAGTTTCTGGTGTTGAATAATCTCTTCCAAGACCTGACAATCGCCGCAAACTAAATCCGCAGGCAGGCTCGGGCATCTTATGACATTCTTTCGTGTGGCAGCGGCTGCACTGGCTTCCGTTACAATCGCGTCGGGCGCACAGGCGCAAGACATCTCGCTTAGATCGCATGACGGCAAGGTCGAAGTCACCGGTGACCTGCTGGGATTTGACGGCGAGTTCTATCGTGTGGCAACACAATTCGGCACGCTGACAGTTGATGGGTCCGGTGTGACCTGTACCGGACCTGCCTGCCCAAGCCTGACCGATTTTGTGGCTGAAATCCGATTTGCCGGATCTTCGGTCATGGCGGAAAAGGTTCTACCAGCGCTGATTGTTGGCTTCGCACAGCAACAAGGGTTGTCGGCGACCCCAAACAGGCTGACCGCCAACACATTTTCTTACGAACTGCACCAACCCGGGCGGGCAGCACCGCTGGGTCGGTTCTTCTTTGACGCAGGGAACACTGAGCGCGGATTTAGGGCGCAGGCAGAAAACCAGGCTGATATTGTTCTGGCGTTGCGCGAAATCCGACCCGAAGAGGAGCAAGCCGCACAAGCGGTAGGCCTTGGCGATCTGACCCGCACCCGCCGGGCCCGCGTCATCGCGCTTGACGCTTTGGTACCAATCGTTGCCAACTCGAACCCGTTACAGCAAATCTCGCTTGCGGAGTTAACCCGGGTGTTTTCGGGCGAGATTACGAGTTGGGCCGAGTTGGGCGGACCCGATGCGCCAATTTCACTGCACCTTCCGGAAGCCGGTTCGGGTCTGGCCCAGAATGTCGAAGACAGGCTTCTGGCACCCTCCGGCACAGCCCTTTCCGAGGCGGCCATTCGGCATGACCGCAGTACTGATCTGGTGCGTACCGTTGCTGCGGATCCCTTTTCAATAGGTGTCGCAAGCCAAGCCGAAGCGAGCACCGCGCGTGCCCTGCCTTTGACCGGCGGATGCGGTCATGCGCTGGCGGCTACTCGGCAGTCAATCAAGACCGAAGATTATCCGCTGACCTCGCCTATGTTTCTATACCTGCCGGACCGGCGATTGCCGCGTTTTGCACGTCAATTCCTGGCCTACACCCAAGGAACCGAGGCGCAGATGGCAATACGCGAGGCTGGCTTTGTCGATCAAACCCCCGAGACTATGGGTCTTGGGGTGCAAGGGGATCGACTTGCCAATGCTATCGCGTCGGGCGGATCAGAAGTTGGTTTGGAGGAACTTCAGCGGCTGGTCGAGATTTTCAGACCCATGTCCCGCCTGTCACTGTCCTTCCGGTTCGAGCCCGGTTCCTCGCGCCCGGATGCGCAGTCACGGTCCAATATCCGACATCTTGCCCTTCTTTTGGAATCCGGGACCCTCGATGCCCGAAAGCTTAGGTTTGTCGGCTTCAGCGATGGCGAAGGGGCAGCGTCAACCAATGCGCGGATCGCATTGTTGCGGGCAAAAACCGTTCGCAATGCCGTATTGGCCGAGATTGAAACCGCTATCGGGGACAGCATCGAAATCACGGTCGACGCCTTTGGCGAGGCCATGCCAATGGCCTGCGACGACACGGAATGGGGCCGAAAGGTCAACCGCCGGGTCGAGGTCTGGGTTCAATAGCAGCTACAGATAACCCTCGGACCTAAAGCTCAGCTCGTTCGACTTTCCAATGATCAGATGGTCATGCAGCGTCAGGCCCAGTGCCAGGCAGGCATCCTGAATTCGGTTGGTCATGTCGATATCCGATTGCGACGGGGTCGGGTCACCTGACGGATGGTTATGCACAAGTATCAACGCCGAGGCATTCAGCTCCAGCGCCCGTTTGGCAACCTCACGCGGATAGACAGGGACATGATCCACCGTGCCCTTGGCCTGTTCCTCATCAGCGATCAGCACGTTTTTGCGATCCAGATAGAACACACGGAATTGTTCGGTCTCACGATGGGCCATGGTGGTGTGGCAATAGTCCAGCAATGCGTCCCATCCGGAAATCACATGTCGCCTCATCACCCGTGCGCGGGCCATGCGATGGGCGCAGGCCTCAAGGATTTTCAGATCGGTGATCACGCTATCCCCGACGCCTTTGATTTGGCGCAGCCGTTCCTCGGGCGCGGTCAGCACCCGATTGAAATCGCCGAACGTTTCCATCAGCGCACGCGCCAGCGGTTTCACATCCTGCCGGGGGATTGAACGGAACAGGACCAGTTCCAACAGCTCATAATCCGGCATGGCGGCGGACCCGCCAGACAGGAACCGTTCGCGCAGCCGCTTGCGATGATCTTTGATGTAGGAGGGTAACCGACCCGTCGGCAGCGGCTGCGCGGGGGCTTCGTCTGTATCGAATAGCATTGGGGCTTCGGAAAAGGCGTCCTGTGTCATGCTCTCAGCCTGACGCAGAATCGGTTTCCAGATGGTTAACGCACCTCACCTGCCATGCGGGCAGTGGCGCGGCGGACAACCATATGCAACACGATGGAAAACACTCCCAAGGTCAGCATCGCGGCGAACATCAGATCGGTCTTTGCACGGCCATTGGCCAACAGCATCAAATATCCCAACCCTTGCGACGAGCCGACCCATTCACCAATCACCGCCCCGATCGGCGCATAGACGGCGGCCAGCCTCATCCCCGACGCCAGCGAGGGCATCGCCGCCGGAATGCGGATATACCACAGCACTGCACGCGGACTGGCCTGCATCGTGCGCGCAAGGTCCAGATAGCCCTGCGGCGTCCGCATCAGCCCATCGAAGAAAGACGATGTGATCGGGAAATAGATGATCAGCACCGCCATCGCGACCTTGGACCACAGACCATAGCCCAGCCAAAGCGTCAGCAACGGGGCCAGCGCGAAAACCGGCAGAGCCTGCGTGAACACCAGCATCGGCTGCACCAGAACTCGCGCCGCCCGCGAATTGGCCAGTTGCAGCGCCGTAACCACACCCAGAACCGTCCCGAAGGCCAGTCCAATCACCACTTCAACCGCAGTGATCCAAGTGTGTTCGGCGATCAACCAACGGTTCTGCCACCAGGTCTCGGCCACCACGGCGGGGCTTGGCAGGATGAACTTAGGCAAGCCGGTCGTCCAGACGATCCCCTGCCAGATCGCAATCGCAAACACGGTGGCTGCAAGGGCTGAGAGATATTTCATGCGACCGCCTCGCGCAGCAAGCGCAACAGCGCACCTTGCGTCTCAAGCGTCTCAAGGTCGTCCACATGGCGCGGGGCAGGTGCATGCGGCGGCTCACAGGGGGTCAGGCCCTGCTGTGTCATCACCATGATGGACTGGCCCAGCCGGGCGGCCTCACCCGGGTCATGTGTCACCAGCAAAACGGTCCGGCCCTGCAACGCCTCGACCGCCAAGTCCTGCATATCGGCCCGAGTGCGGGCATCCAGCGCCGAGAACGGCTCATCCAGCAGAACAATCGGGCGATCCTCCATGAGCGTGCGGGCTAAAGCGACGCGTTGGCGTTGGCCGCCCGACAGTTCGGCGGGTTTCTTGGTCATATGATCCTGCAATCGCATGCGCTGAATCAGACGGTTGCGCCGCTTCAGATCGACCGACTTGCCCCGAAGCCGCGCACCTAACGAGACATTCTGTGCGACCGTTGCCCAGGGCAGCAGCAGATCATCCTGCGCCATATAGGCCACGCGGTCCTGCATCGGAGCACCATCGCCGGCGGTGATCTGCCCGGTGAACACGGCACCTGTATCAAGCCCGGCAATCAGACGTAGAATTGTGGTTTTACCGACGCCCGATCCGCCCAGCAGGCAAGTCCACTGCCCGGCCCCAAGGGTCAGGGTGAGCGGCGCGAACAGGGTCGTTCCGTCAATCGTGGCCGTACCTTTGATGCTCAGATCGGGCGCCGGGGTCATGGGGTCAGGCCCATTTGCCAGAAGTTGACTTCTAGCTCGGTTGCCGTGCGGAAGGTCTGGCACAGGCGATCCCAGCGCGGCGAGGCTGCAAAGTCCTCACCAATACGCCGTGTTAGAGCCTGATCGAACAGTTCTCCGACCGCTTCGCACGCGCCTTGGTAGTCGTCACTGGCATAGGTATTGATCCAGTCACGATAGACCTCGGAAGTTGCCTCGGAGGCCAACCGCGTCCCGATTTCGCCATAGCCCATCACACAGGGGGCCAGAGCCGCCAGCAGGTCCAGCAAATCGCCACTATACCCGGCCTCAAGCACAAAGCGCGTATAGGCCAGGTTTTCGGCGCGTTCAGGGGTTGCGAACAGCTCCTCATGGGAAATCCCAGCCGCCTCACAGATGCCGATATGCAGCTGCATTTCCTCGGCGACTAACGCATTTACTGTGGCCACAGCCGTCAGCATTTCCGAATGAATCTCGGACTTAACAACCGCCAGTGCCCAGGCGCGGGAAAAATGGATCAGGAACACATAGTCCTGTCGCAGGTAATGCAGGAACGCCGCGCGCGGCAGCGTTCCGTCTTTCATCCCTTCCACAAAGGTGTGGCGAGTGTAATCCCGCCACGGCCCCTGCGCGGCATCCCGCATCAATGCGAAAGCTTTGCCGTAATTGCTCATTGCGCGGTCACATCGATGGCAATGTCGCTGACCGGGTTCAGGCTGTCGATCATGCCGCTGTTCTTCAGGAACTCCTCGAACCGCGCATAGCGACCCGCATCAAACGCCGCCGGACGCAGCGCGAACCGGGGCAGCGTGTCGACCCAGGCACGGGCATTCAGCTCATCCTTCAGCTCGGTCGAGGTGGCCGCGAAGATTTCCCAGCTTTTTTCCGGGTTGTTGACGATATACTGGGTCGCTTTCTCGGTCGCGGCCAAGAAACGGGCGATTTTGTCGGCATCCATCGTATCGGGATTGGCGACATAAATCAGCTCGTCATAGGGTGGGATGCCTTCCTCTTCGATATAGAAACAGCGACCCGCGACACCTTCGATATCCATCTGGTTCAGCTCAAAATTCCGGAACGCCCCGATAACTGCATCCACCTGACCGGTCATCAGCGACGGCGACAGCGAGAAGTTGACGTTGACCATCTCAATCTCATCCAGACCGATATCATGCTGACCCAGAAGGGTTGTCAGGATCGCCTCTTCGACACCGGCGACCGAGAAACCGATTTTCTTGCCCCGCAGATCGGCCAGCGACTTGATCGGGCCATCATCCAGCACCAGCAGGCAGTTCAGCGGGGTGGCAACCAGCGTGCCGACCCGTTTCAGCGGCAAGCCCTCATGGATTTGCAGATGCAGCTGAGGCTGGTAGGACACTGCCAGATCGGCCTGACCAGCGGCCACCAGACGCGGCGGCGCGGAGGGGTCCGCGGGCGGAATGATTTCAACCTCAAGCCCCTGGTCGGCGAAATAGCCGTTTTCCTGTGCGACGATAATTGGACCATGGTCAGGGTTCACAAACCAATCCAACAAGACGGTCATCTTATCCTCGGCCCAGGCCGGCGCGGCAGCCAGCAGGGCGATTGCAGCGATCAGTTTCTTCATGTTTCGCGGTTCCTTCTGTTCACGAGGTTGAAGCCGCGACAAGAACAATCTCGCCCGGCCAATTCGGTTGAATTCGTTCGGCAGCGCGCCAGGCGCGCAATCCGGTAGCACAGCACAATGCCAGTCTTTTGCCCTTATTAGGGTCGATATCGCTCAGATCATCCGGCGATATCCGTTGCGCGTCAGGATGTACCGGGCGCGGGGATTCCTCGGGGCTGCGCAGCTCGATGATATGGTCATCTGTCGTCAGCTGCCCGGCCGAGAGAAACCGGAAACAGCTGTTCGGTTCGGGCGCATCGTCAAAGCGGAAGGCCGTGCTGCGGAGTGTCCGACCATCATACTGAACCATCTGACCCAGCACCGAGGGCGTCAGCCCAAGGATCAGGTTCAGCGCCATCTGCGCCTGCATCGCGCCAATCGTTCCGACGACCGGGCCCAGAACACCAGCGGTGGCGCAGCTTGCCCCGCTGTCCGGCGCGTCGGGAAACAGCGCGCGCAATGACGGCGCGCCGCCGCAGAAACCGCCGACATAGCCCGACAGCCCAAGCACCGAGGCGCTGATCAGCGGCTTGCCCTGCGCCAAGCAAGTGTCCGAGAGGATATAGCTGGCCGCATAGCTGTCTGCGCAATCCAAGATCACATCCGCCTGAGCAACCAAGTTGCCAGCATTTTCGCTTGTTAGAGCCTGTTTTTTGCCGCTGACGTCTATGTCCCCATTGATCGCCTTGCACCGTGCCGCCGCACGCTCGGCCTTGGGGTGTCCGCAATCCGTCTCAGAAAACAAGGTCTGCCGATGCAGGTTGGACAGCTCAACCTGATCCCTATCCAGGATCGTGATCTGGCCGACCCCTGCCCCAGCCAGCAATGGCAGGACAGGGGCAGCCAACCCGCCTGCCCCTACCACCAAGACACGCGCCGAGGACAGTCGGCCCTGCCCTTTTGCCCCAACCTCTGGCAACAGCGTCTGACGGGCATATCGGCTCATCTGGTGACCTCGATCCACTGGCGCAAGCGCGCCTCGGGGTCGATATTCAGGGTGATATCGGTCACAACCGAGACGATATCCGCACCCGCCTGCAAGACACCCGGCGCACGTTCGACGCTCATCCCGCCAATGCCAACCAGCGGCGTATCTCCAACACGCGCCTTCCATTCGGTCACGCGGGGCAGGCCCTGCTGATGCCATTTCATCTTTTTCAGGATCGTGGGATAGACCGGACCCAGCGCCACATAGTCGGGGTCCATGGCCAGCACGCGCTCTAACTCATCATCATCATGGGTGGACACGCCCAGTTTCAAACCCGCCTTGCGGATGGCAATCAAATCGGCCTCGTCCAGATCCTCTTGCCCCAAATGCACCCAGTCACAGCCGGCGTCGATGGCCGCCTGCCAATAGTCATTGACCACCAGAACTGTCCCATTTGCGCGGCACAGGTCACGCGACTTGGCAATCTGGTCACGCACCACATCCATGGGCTGGTCCTTGACCCTCAGCTGTACCAGCTTGATGCCCAGCGGTAGCATCCGGCGCAGCCAGTCCGAATGATCGAAGATCGGATAAAACCGGTCGAGTGTCATGACAGAAACGCCTTTCCGATAACCGGGGTCGATGGCTCGGCCATATCGCGCGCCTCAATCGGGTCGGCCTGATGGGCCAGTTGCCCGGCCTCGATCGCGCGGGCCATTGCGCGGGCCATCAAAACGGGGTCCCCGGCGCGGGCCACAGCAGTGTTCAGAAGAACGGCGTCATAACCCAGCTCCATCGCGTGGGCAGCGTGGCTGGGCAGGCCGATACCGGCGTCAATCACCAAAGGCACATCCGGGAATTCTGCCCGCATCGCACGCAGGGCATATTCATTGTTCAGCCCCCGCCCTGACCCGATCGGCGCGCCCCATGGCATCAGCACCTCACACCCGGCGGCAAGCAGCCGTTCGCCAACAATCAGATCGTCGGTCGTATAGGGAAAGACCTGCAACCCGTCGCTGGTCAGAATGCGCGCGGCTTCGACCAGCTGGAACACATCCGGCTGCAGGCTGTCGGTATGGCCGATCAGTTCCAGCTTGATCCACTTGGTATCAAAGACCTCACGCGCCATTTGGGCGGTGGTTACCGCCTCTTTGACCGTATGGCATCCGGCGGTGTTGGGCAGCACCAACACGCCCAGATCGCGGATCATCTGCCAGAATGTCTGCCCTGCACCGGATTCACGGCGAAGCGAGACCGTGGCAACACCCGCCCCGCTTTCGCGAAAGGCCTTCTCCAGAATAGCCGGGCTGGGATATTGCGCCGTGCCCAGCATCAGCGGGTTGGCCAATGTGGTTCCGTAAAAGGATTTCATCCTCAGCCCCCCTGCATCGGCGCGACGATTTCGATCCGATCCCCTTCAACCAAAGCATGGGCAACACGCAGCCCCGAGGGCACGAAATCTTCGTTCACCGCAGTGGCGACACGGCCCGAATAGCCGCATTCCATTAGCAATTCCGATAGGGTCTCGGCCCGCACCTCGCGCGGCTCGCCATTAAGCACGATCTTCATCAACCATCTCCGAATGTTTGTGTTCAAGTGCCAGATCGGCAACGCCTTGGGCCAGCGCCGGTGCCAGCAGGTACCCGTGGCGGTACAGCCCGTTGGCGTAAATCGTGCTGCCCCGACGCCGGATCCGAGGCAGATTGTCGGGAAAGGCCGGGCGCAGATCGACGCCGATCTCTAGCACCTCGGCTTCGCCAAAAGCGGGGTTCAACGCATAGGCCGCGCTGAGCAGTTCCAGCATCGAGCGCGCGGTGATGCGGGTTTTATCCTCGGATTCAATCATCGTCGCGCCCAGCATGTAGATGCCATCGCCACGCGGCACGATGTAAAGCGGCATCCGGGGATGCAACAGGCGCACGGGCCGGGTCAGCGTCACATCAGGGCAGCGGATCACCAGCATCTCACCCTTTACGCCCCGAAGATCAGACAAGGCGTCCCGCGCCTGAAGACCACGGCAGTCAATCGCGTTCTCCAACCCAGCAGGGGCGGGTTCGCGATGAAAGGCAACGCCCCGCGCGATAAGATTGTCGAAGACATCCTGCAGCGCCATGCGTGGGTCTATATGGGCTTCGTCCTTGAAATACAGACCGTTGCCGAAACCATGTAGATCAGGCTCTAATGCGGCTAATTCCTGCTGATCTACCTCATGATGCCCCTGCGTTCGACGACCAAATCGACGCAAATCCGGCAAGTCGCGCGCACCGCAAACGACCAAAGTACCGCGCAGATGAACCTTGGTCCGGGTCGCCCACCAGTCAAAAGCACCCTGCCCCAGGCGCAAGACCGGCTCTTCGGCATTTTCGAACTCGCACCACGGGGCCAGCATTCCCCCGGCCCACCAAGAACAGCCATGCGGACCCGGCAGGCCGGCGGGGTCAAAGACCTGCACCCGTGCGCCGCGATGGGCCAATTCGGACGCAACAGCCAAACCGGCCACGCCTGCCCCTATGACAGACCAGATCGTCACGCCGACCAGACCCGATGGAAATGATGCACCGGACCATGGCCCTGACCCACGCACAGCCCATCAGCCTGGGCGATAGCGCCTTGCAAATAAGCATGTGCCTCTGCCACGGAATCCCGCAAGCTCAGACCTTTGGCCAACCCGGCGGAAATTGACGAGGACAATGTACACCCAGTCCCGTGGGTGTTCTTTGTGTTCCGGCGCTGCGCTGTGAATTCATCCACCAATCCCGAACCGTCGACCAACAGATCATGACATATCTCGCCCTGACCATGCCCACCTTTCATCAAAACAGACGCGGTCCCCTTTGCGCAAAGGGCCTGTCCCTGAACCACCATTTCATCCGGAGACTGCGCTTCGGACTGTCCAAGCAGGCGCGCAGCCTCGGGCAAATTGGGCGTCAGAACAGTCGCGCGTGGTATCAGAAGGTCCATGAGGGTCTGGATTGCGTCACCCGCCAGCAATGCATCCCCGGATTTCGCTATCATGACAGGGTCCAAAACTATGGGCCCGGCATAGCCCGACAGGGCATCTGCAACGGTCTCGATAATCTCGGGGGTTGCAAGCATGCCGATCTTGATCGCCCCGACATCCAGATCGTTCAGCACGGCGTCGATTTGCGCGCGGATCACACTCAGAGGAATGCCATGAACGGCTGTCACGGCCAGGGTGTTTTGCGCAGTCACCGCCGAAATAACGCTGGCCCCATAAACGCCCAGCGCAGACATCGCCTTGAGGTCCGCCTGAATTCCGGCCCCGCCTCCGCTGTCGGACCCTGCAATGGTCAAGGCAATAGCTGCCATGTCGTTGCTCCATCTTCTAGGGGCAACAACGGAGGATGGAAAACGTCTGTATTCATAAGACCGTTCCCTCCGCCGGAATTGCCCGGATCAGGTTCGATGGGTTGATGCAGCTGCACCTCTCAGCCTTGCGAACAAGGCACCCCAACGGTTGCGCGGACCATCTCAGGAGCGGCGACAATAATCAAGCGGAGATTTGCGAGGCTCTGCCTCGCGCTCCGAGGTATTTTTAGCCCGATGAAGAGCGGATCACCTGCTTCATCTGGCCCTAAATACCTCGGGGGAGTCGCGGGGGCAGCGCCCCCTTTTTTGGGAAAAGACTTCAGCCCTTCATCCCGTCCCAGAAGGATTTGACGGAGGAGAAAAAGCTGTTGGATTCCGGGTGATTGTCTTCACCCAGGTCGTCGAACTCGCGCAGCAGCTCTTTCTGGCGGCTGGTGAGGTTTACCGGAGTTTCCACGGCCAGCTCAATGAACATATCTCCAACACCGCCGCCGCGCAGGGCTGGCATGCCCTTGCCGCGCAGGCGCATCTGGCGACCCGATTGGCTGCCCGCTGGAATCTGCACACGCCCGCGGCCACCGTCGATGGTCGGAACTTCGATCGAACCACCAAGCGCGGCTTTGGCCATGCTGACCGGCACGCGGCAATAGAGGTTCACGCTGTCACGCTCGAACAGCCTGTGATCTGAGACCTCTACAAAGATGTATAGATCACCCGGAGGGCCACCGCGCATTCCAGCCTCGCCTTCACCGGCCAGACGAATGCGCGTGCCGGTTTCGACACCGGCTGGAATGTTAACGGACAAAGCGCGTTCTTTTTCAACACGGCCCGCACCCTGACAGGATTTGCAGGGGTTCTTGACGATTTGACCCAGGCCCGAACAGGTCGGACAGCTGCGTTCTACTGTGAAAAAGCCTTGTTGCGCACGCACCTTGCCCATACCCGAACAGGTCGGACAGGTTGTGGGCTCAACACCGCCTTCAGCCCCAGATCCGTCGCAGGACGAACAGGCAACCGCTGCCGGGACATTGATGGTTTTCTGCTGACCTGAATACGCCTCTTCCAGCGAGACGCGCAGGTTATAGCGCAGATCCGAACCGCGTGCGGCACGACGTCCACCGCCCCCGCCCCGTTGGCCGCCCATGAAATCGCCGAACAGGTCGTCGAACACATCCGAAAATGCACTGGAAAAGTCGCCCTGACCAAAGCCAGCGCCAGGTCGGCCACCGCCGCCCATGCCATTTTCGAATGCAGCATGACCGAACCTGTCATAAGCCGCCTTGCGTTCAGCATCTTTCAGGACGTCATAGGCCTCGTTCGCTTCTTTGAACTGTGCCTCTGACTCCGGATTGTCCTTGTTGCGGTCGGGATGTAATTCTTTGGCCTTCTTGCGAAAGCCTTTCTTGATCTCGTCCGCTGATGCACCCTTGGATACGCCGAGCACATCGTAATAGTCGCGTTTTGACATCAGTATTTCCTTCTGCCTCAACGTAATCGGGCCGGCCCGGTGACCGGACCGGCCCGAATTGGCCCGGTTACCCGTTAGCTACGCTTGTCGTTGTCCAGATCTTCGAACTCGGCATCGACGATGTCATCCTCGCCCGGTGCAGCATCCGCAGCGGCAGGTTCATCTTCGCCGTCTTCAGCTTGCGCTTTGTAGATGGCTTCGCCCAGCTTCATGGCCGCTTCGGTAACGTTCTGGATGCCCGACTTGATCTTGTCGGCATTCTCGGTTTCCAGCTCGTCTTTCAGCGCGGCAATCGCCAGCTCGATGGCTTCGATGGTTGTTGGATCAACCTTGTCGGCATGTTCTTCCATCGACTTTTCTGTCGAGTGGATCAGGCTTTCCGCCTGGTTCTTTGCGTCGACCAGCTCGCGGCGTTCCTTGTCGGCCTCCGCGTTCTCTTCGGCGTCCTTGACCATCTTTTCGATGTCCTCGTCGGACAGGCCGCCCGATGCCTGGATGGTGATCTTCTGCTCTTTGCCAGTGCCTTTGTCCTTGGCCGAAACCGAGACGATGCCGTTGGCGTCAATGTCAAAAGTCACCTCGATCTGCGGCATGCCGCGCGGTGCTGGCGGGATATCTTCGAGGTTGAACTGACCCAGGATCTTGTTGTCCGCAGCCATTTCACGTTCCCCTTGGAAACAGCGAATGGTCACGGCGTTCTGGTTGTCTTCGGCGGTCGAGAAGACCTGAGACTTTTTCGTCGGGATCGTGGTGTTGCGGTCGATCAGTCGGGTGAACACGCCACCCAGCGTTTCGATACCCAGCGACAGCGGTGTCACGTCCAGCAGAACAACGTCTTTGACGTCACCCTGCAGAACACCGGCCTGAATGGCGGCGCCCATGGCAACCACTTCGTCCGGATTCACACCTTTGTGCGGCTCTTTACCGAAGAACTTAGTGACCTCTTCGATTACTTTCGGCATCCGGGTCATACCACCGACCAGAACAACCTCATCCACGTCGCCAGCCGACAGGCCTGCGTCTTTCAGAGCAGCCTGGCAGGGCTTCATCGACTTCTTGATCAGATCACCAACCAGCGATTCCAGCTTGGCACGGGTCAGCTTCATGACCATGTGCAGCGGCTGGCCGTTGGCGCCCATCGAGATGAACGGCTGGTTGATCTCGGTTTGTGAGGTCGAGGACAGTTCGATCTTGGCTTTTTCCGCAGCTTCTTTCAGACGCTGCAGCGCCATCTTGTCCTGGGACAGATCGACACCGTGTTCCTTTTTGAACTCATCCGCCAGGTAGTTGACGATGCGCATGTCAAAGTCTTCACCACCCAGGAAGGTGTCGCCATTGGTCGATTTAACCTCGAACAACCCGTCGTCGATTTCCAGAATGGTTACGTCGAAGGTACCGCCACCAAGGTCATAAACCGCGATGGTTTGGGTTTCTTCCTTGTCCAGACCATAGGCCAGAGCGGCAGCTGTCGGCTCGTTGATGATCCGCAACACTTCCAGGCCGGCGATTTTACCGGCATCTTTGGTCGCCTGACGCTGTGCGTCGTTGAAATAGGCCGGAACGGTGATAACGGCTTGTGTGACTTCCTCACCCAAGTAGCTTTCAGCGGTTTCCTTCATCTTGCCCAGAGTGAAGGCCGAAATCTGGCTTGGGGAGTACTTTTCACCGCGGGCTTCGACCCACGCGTCGCCATTGCCGCCATCAACGATGGCGTATGGTACCATTTTCTTGTCTTTTTCGACTTCGGCATCATCCACACGACGACCGATCAGGCGTTTGACGCCAAAAACCGTGTTGTCAGGGTTGGTGACCGCCTGGCGTTTCGCAGGCTGACCGACCAGTCGCTCATCTTCGGTGAAGGCGACGATCGAGGGCGTGGTCCGCGCCCCTTCGGCGTTTTCGATGACCTTCGGCTGCGAGCCGTCCATGATGGCAACGCACGAGTTGGTGGTGCCGAGGTCAATCCCGATTACTTTTCCCATATGTTCAATCCCTTTCTCTTCAAGGCGATGTCCCGAGGCCCGACCCGTTATGGCATCTGGCCCCGATCTGATTTGCGCAATGGTCCTACACCATCGCGCGTCCCGGCGTATATAAGGACGGGAACAGGGGCCTGCAAGCATTCACAAATGCAGGTTTTCAGGAATCTGCAGCCTTTTTAGCAAGGTTTTGGCAAGGATTGAGGAATCTGGAATGGCGCGGCTGCTTTTACGCGGTTTTGAAATCAGGAAAGCTTACCTTGACGGAGCTGCCCAGGCACAGCTGATCACGCTGTTGCGTCCGATTCTGAAATCAGCACCTTTGTTCCGCCCGACCACCCCTTCGGGCAAGGAAATGTCTGTTCGCATGACCTCGGCCGGGGCGCTGGGTTGGGTCACTGACAAGAACGGGTACAGGTACCAGCCGCACCATCCAAAGGGTATGGAATGGCCCGCCATTCCAGGCTGCATTCTGGATATCTGGCGCGATCTTGCCAGCCCCGAACGTGACCCCGACTGTTGCTTGGTCAACTACTATGGCGAAGGGGCGCGAATGGGCCTGCATCAGGATAAGGACGAGGCCGATTTTTCCTGGCCGGTCCTTTCGATCTCATTAGGTGACGACGCGTTGTTCCGCATTGGCAACACGACCCGAGGGGGCAAAACGGAATCGATCTGGCTTGGCTCGGGCGATGTTGTCGTGATGGGCGGACCCGCGCGCCTAACCTATCACGGGGTAGATCGCATTCGTTTCGGGTCTTCAAAACTGTTGCCAAAGGGCGGGCGGATCAACCTGACCTTGCGCGTGGCGGGTTAACGGCGTGCGCTCCAGCTTTGCGACACATGCTGACGGGTAAAGAAAATTCCAAGCAAGCCGATCAACAACAGAGCCAACCCGACCCAGACAGGATATTCCCAGTTGGTATTGCGCGGATAGTAATTCCGAAAAACGAAACCCCGACACTGGTCGATAATGTGAAACAACGGATTCCAGGCGAACATGGTCAACATGAACCCGCCCAGCGCATTGCCGACGAACATTTTTCCGGAGAACACCATATTCAGGCGCCGGTAAATTGTGCTCATGATCGTGGCAGTGGTCGGAAACCAGGGCTTGATCGCCATGAACACCACGCCGACCGCACAGCCCGTGAACCAGGCCAGCATCAGCATGGCAAAGGCGCCACCGGGCTCCTGAATTTCCAGCGGAGCAACCGATACGCTGTAGACAAACAGGATGATGACGATTGTCAAAACCTGAGTATACAGCGACCCGAAAGCGGCAGCCATAAGCACGACCATCATGTTCATCGGCGAATGCAGCATCATCGGGTTATTACCCGTGTCCAATCCGGAAACCGAACCGACGGCTTTAATGTGCGTCAGAAACAGGAAAACCCCAGACAGCAGATACAGAATGAACTCACCCCGGATTTTGGCAACGCGCGCGCCAAGAAGGGACATGATCACGTAAAACACACTCACCAGCACCAGAACCTGGAAAATATTGATAAGCACCGAAAGCACAGCATTGCTGTGTTGAGATCGGACATTCCGGACGACGGCGTGAAACACCAGTTCCGCCGTCGTAAACGCACCGCCTATAAGCGACCGGTTTCGCTTGTAATAAAACACCCGAAGCGTCTTTCCTGTATTATTGCCTGCAATCTGGCACGAAATTCTTGCCGTTCCGTAACCAGCACAGCATAAGGCCGTCAGGTTATTCGATCAACAAATCACAGGAACGGAGCTTTTTTGTGACCTATGATGCCCTCATCCCCGTCATCCGACGTCTGGCCCTGGAAGCGGGCGATACGATCATGGACATCTATAACTCGGATGGGTTTGACGTGAAGGTCAAATCCGATGCCAGCCCCGTGACCGAAGCAGATGAGGCCGCCGATGCGCTGATCTCGGCCGGTCTGCGTGCGGCGTTCCCCAATATCCTGCTGGTGACTGAGGAACAGGCCGCCTCGCATTCTGAAAAAGGCGATACGTTCCTGATCGTTGATCCGTTGGATGGCACCAAAGAGTTCATCAACCGGCGCGGCGATTTCACCGTTAATATCGCGTTGGTCGAAAACGGCGCCCCAACGCGTGGCGTGGTTTATGCGCCAGCCCGCGGCCGGATGTTCTATACTTTGGCCGACGGGCAATCGGTCGAGGAAACCGGCGCGCTGGACAAGGATCAACCCGGTGCCGTGACTCCGATTTCGGTCTCTGATCCAGACAATTCCGCGCTTTTGGTCGTGGCCTCGAAGTCACATCGTGACCAGGCGACCGACGATTACATCAACAAATATCAAGTGCAGGACAGCAAAAGCGCGGGCTCGTCGCTGAAGTTCTGCCTGATTGCGACGGGCGAGGCAGATATCTATCCCCGCGTTGGCCGCACGATGGAATGGGATACGGCAGCAGGTCACGCCGTGCTGACAGGTGCGGGCGGCAAAGTTGTCCGGTTCGACAATCATGCGCCGCTGACCTATGGCAAGGACGGCTATGCAAACCCGTTCTTTATCGCCTACGCTCCGGGTGTAGACCTGAAGGAGGCCTGATGTCCGTTCTGATCGCCATTCCCGCCCGCTATGCCTCGACCCGCTATCCGGGCAAACCTCTGGTGCCGCTCACCGGAGCCAGTGGCAATGCAATGACTCTGATCGAGCGGTCATGGCGCGCCGCCAGTTCGGTCTCGGGCGTGGACCGCGTTGTGGTTGCCACCGATGACGACCGCATTCGCGAGGTGGCCGAAGGGTTCGGGGCCGAGGTTGTGATGACCTCGCAAACCTGTGGCAATGGCACCGAACGCTGCGCCGAAGCGCATGATGTGCTGGGCGCAAGCTATGACATCGTGGTGAACCTGCAGGGCGATGCACCGCTGACCCCGCATTGGTTCGTCGAAGATCTGATCACCGGTCTGCGTGCCGCACCCAAGGCTGGGGTGGCCACTCCGGTTCTGCGCTGCGACGGCGATGCGCTCAACAGCCTGCTGAATGACCGCAAACACGGGCGCGTCGGTGGAACAACCGCCGTTTTCGCCGCTGATCACGGCGCGATGTATTTCTCGAAAGAGGTCGTGCCCTTTACTTCACAGGCTTATGCGGGCGGGGAGGAAACGCCGGTGTTTCACCATGTCGGCGTCTATGCCTACCGCCCTGACGCGCTGGCGGCTTATCCGTCCTGGCCTGTCGGTCCATTAGAGCAACTGGAAGGGCTGGAACAGCTGCGTTTCATGGAAAACGGGCGTAAGGTTCTGTGTGTTGAAGTCGAATCCAAAGGCCGCCAGTTCTGGGAACTAAACAATCCGCAGGACGTTCCCAAACTTGAAGAGATGATGGCCGCGATGGGGCTGGACTGAGTGCCGCAGGCTGTCGCACCCTGAAAAACCGGAATAACGGGATCTGATATGACACATATCCTTGTAACCGGCGGTGCCGGATATATCGGATCCCATGCCTGCAAGGCGCTGGCGCTGGCCGGGTACACACCTGTCACCTATGACAACCTGATCACCGGTTGGCAGGACGCGGTCAAATTTGGCCCGTTCGCACAGGGTGATCTGCTGGACCGGGCGCGGTTGGATGAGGTTTTTGCCAAGTATCAGCCCGCTGCCGTGATGCATTTCGCCGCGCTCAGCCAGGTGGGTGAGGCGATGTCCGAACCCGGAAGATATTGGGCGAACAATGTCACCGGTTCGCTGACCCTGATCGAGGCCGCCGTGGCGGCTGGATGTCTGGATTTCGTGTTTTCGTCGACCTGCGCCACCTATGGTGAACATGACAATGTGGTCCTGGACGAAAACACCCCGCAAAATCCACTGAACGCTTACGGCGCCTCCAAACGCGCGATCGAGGATATCCTGCGTGATTTCCAGGCCGCTCACGGGATGAACCATGTGATTTTTCGCTATTTCAACGTGGCTGGCGCCGATCCGGACGGAGAGGTAGGCGAATTCCACCGCCCCGAGACCCATCTGGTTCCGCTGATGTTGGATGCGATTGACGGCAAGCGCGACGGGCTGACTGTGTTCGGAACCGACTATGACACGCCCGATGGCACCTGTATCCGCGATTACGTGCATGTCTGCGATCTGGTTGACGCGCATGTTCTGGGGCTGCGCTGGCTGGAACAGGGCAAAGACAGTCGCGTTTTCAACCTGGGCACCGGGTCCGGCTTTTCAGTGATGGAGGCGATCGAACAGTCGAAATCCGTCACCAATCGCGCAGTGCCCTATACAATCGGTCCACGCCGCGCCGGAGATTGCACCAAGCTGGTTTCGGGCTCGGACAGGGCCGGGCAAGAACTGGGCTGGTCCCCCAAAAGGTCCGTGTTAGAGACGATGATTGCCGATGCCTGGCGCTGGCATCAGAACGGGCATTACGACAGATGAGGGCCGCGTGAGCGATACCCTGCCGCCAATCGGATGGGTGCAACGCTATCGCTTGCGCCTGAAACGCAGGCGGCTGTTGTGGCGATCCTTTCGCAGCCGCCATCAGTTAACCCAACTGGTCGACCGAACCGACCAGATACGCCCGGGTGCGATACTGGTCTTTACCACCCTGCGAAATGAAATCACGCGCCTGCCCTGGTATTTCCATCACTACCGGTCGCTGGGCGTTGATCATTTTCTGATCGTGGACAACGGCAGCGATGATGGCTCGGTCGCATATCTGAAAGATCAACCGGATGTATCCTTGTGGCAAACCGATGCCAGCTATCGCGCCTCACGATACGGGCTGGATTGGCTGACCTGGCTACAGATGCGATTTGGTCACGGCCATTGGACTTTGATGGTGGATGCGGATGAGTTGCTTATCTATCCCGGATGGGACAGCCATCTGCTGCAGGATTTGACCCAACAGCTAGAGGTGCAGGGGCGCGACGCTTTCGGAGCCTTGATGTTGGACCTGTACCCCAAAGATCAGCTCGGCACACAGCCCTATGACCCCGGGACCGACCCGACCAAAGTTTTGGGCTGGTTTGATCCAGGCCCGTTGCGCGCCAATCGGCAATCGCCGCTGGGCAATCTCTGGGTTCAGGGCGGTGCACGGGAACGTGTGTTTTTTGCTGACCGGCCCGAGCGGTCACCAACTTTAAACAAAATACCGCTGGTACGCTGGTCGCGGCACTATGCTTACGTGAACTCCTGCCATTCCGCCCTGCCCCGAGATTTGAACGCCACCTATGACGGACCGGGGAGCCACGGCCCTTCGGGCGTGCTACTGCACACAAAGTTCCTGCCCGAGGTGGTCATCAAATCAAGAATCGAGAAAACCCGAGCGCAGCATTTTCACGACCCGGCGGAGTTCGACAGCTATTATGATGGCATAATTAACCGCCCGATCATGTGGGATCCACAATCGGTGGAATATATCGGATGGCGCCAACTGTGTGAGCTTGGCTTGATGGGCAAAACTGACTGGAAAGACAACGTTTCGGACTAACTACTTTTAAATGCGTTGCTTCATTAGATGGTAAAGTGGCATAAAATGGCATTCGCCCGGCTCCACTCTGGCTTGTTCAGGCCCCGGGTATGCTCGCGTATAAACAAAGGTTGGGCAGTCGCGTGAGCCTGTTGGATTCATACCGAATGAGATTGCGGCGCAAGCGCCGCCTGTTGCGTTGCGTTCGCAAACGACGCGAATTAGAAGCGGTTTCCGACAAAACCAACGCCATTCAACCCGGTGACATCCTGTTGATGAGCGTTGTGCGAAACGAAAAAATCCGCCTGCCCTATTTTCTGGAATATTACCGAAAACTTGGCGTTGATCGTTTTTTGTTTGTGGACAACAACAGCGACGACGGCACCCGCGAGTTTCTGAGTAGTCAGCCGGACGTATCGGTCTGGCAGTCCAACGGCAGCTATAAGCGGGCCACATATGGCACTGATTGGTCGAACTATCTGCTGCGCAAATACGCCGATGGGCACTGGGTTCTGACGGTCGATCCGGATGAGTTCTTCATCTATCCGTTCTGCGACACGCGGCCCATTCGTGCCCTGACCGACTGGCTTGATGGCTGTGCCGTCCGAAGTTTCGGCACCATGCTGATCGACATGTACCCGCAGGGCCCGGTAGATGCCGAACCCTATCGTGAGGGGCAAGACCCCTTCGAGATTGCCCGTTGGTTCGATGCCGGGAATTATGTGATCAGCAAAAACCCTGAATACGGGAATCTCTGGATACAGGGTGGGCCGCGCGCCCGTGTCTTTTTCCGCCAGGCTCCGGAAAAGGCGCCTGCGTTGAACAAGATACCGCTGGTCAAGTGGGACCGTCGATATGTCTATGTCAGTTCGACCCATTCGCTGCTGCCACGCGGGCTGAACCAAGTCTATGACGATTGGGGCGGCGAAAAAACCAGCGGGGCGTTGCTGCATGCCAAGCTGATCAACACCCTGGGTGACAAGGCACATGAAGAGATGGAGCGGCGTCAGCACTATCGCGGGTCCGGCGAATATCGCGCCTATGC
Organism: Ruegeria sp. CDSC052; assembly: GCF_059610685.1. Taxonomy (NCBI): domain Bacteria; kingdom Pseudomonadati; phylum Pseudomonadota; class Alphaproteobacteria; order Rhodobacterales; family Roseobacteraceae; genus Ruegeria; species Ruegeria sp. CDSC052. The sequence continues at coordinate 72,831 of NZ_JBXWOB010000012.1, read as the reverse complement.
CGAAGGGCTGAACGACCGTCCGGTGTTTTGGTGCGACCGGTCCGAGGCTTATATCAACTGGCGACAGCTTGAGATTCTTGGCCTCATGTCGAAAGGGAACTGGGCATGAGCAGCCTTGGCGTCATCATGCTGGTGCATGCCGCGCTTCCAAGGGCGCAACAGGTCGCGCGCCATTGGGCGGCATCCGGCTGCCCGGTGGTGATCCATGTCGACCGCAAGGTTGCGGACACTGTTTTTGATGGCTTTGTAGCCTCCTGTGCGGACGAACCTCTGATCCGGTTCTCGGAGCGCCACACCTGCAACTGGGGCGGTTGGGGCATTGTTGCAGCCTCGCAATCAGCGGCTGAACTGATGCTGGAGGCCTTTCCCGAGGTACACCATATCTTTCTGGCCTCGGGCGCCTGCCTACCGCTACGGCCCGTCGATGAGCTGGTCACATATCTAGCGGAACGGCCCCGTGTCGACTTTATCGAAAGCGCGACAACAGCTGATGTAAGCTGGACGATTGGCGGACTGGATCAGGAACGATTTACGCTGAGATTTCCGTTCTCGTGGCGTAAACAGCGCAAATTGTTCGACGCTTACGTAAAGCTACAGCGGACAATCGGGATCCGACGGTCGATACCCGAAGGTCTGGTGCCACATATGGGCAGTCAATGGTGGTGCCTGACCCGTCAAACGCTGTCGGCCATTCTGCAAGATCCCAAACGCAAAACATATGACCGCTATTTCCGGCGCGTCTGGATTCCAGACGAAAGCTATTTTCAGACCCTAACCCGGCTTTATTCAACAAATATCGAAAGTCGCTCTCTGACGCTGTCCAAATTCGATTATCAAGGTCGCCCGCATATCTTTTATGACGATCATCTACAGCTATTGCGACGGTCGGACTGTTTTGTAGCACGCAAGATCTGGCCCCAGGCCAATCGGCTTTATCAGGCGTTTCTGACCAACCAGGCACAGGCGATGAAGCCTACTGAACCCAACCCGGGCAAGATCGACCGGTTGTTCTCGAAAGCGGTCGAGCGCAGGACTCGAGGCCGGGATGGCCTGTATATGCAAAGCCGCTTTCCCCGCCACGGCAGCGAGAACGGACTGACGTCGTTCCCCTATTCGGTATTCCAAGGGTTTACCGAACTGTTCGCAGATTTCGAGCCCTGGCTGTCGGAAGCCACCGGAACAAAGGTCCACGGTCACCTCTTCGGTCCCGAACGTGCGGAATTCGCCGGCGGGGCGCCTCTGGTCAACGGCGCACTAAGCGATTGTGCCAGCCTGCGGGACTATAATCCTACGGCGTTTTTGTCGAACCTGATCTGGAATACTCGGGGCGAGAAGCAGTGCTTTCAATTTGGCCCCACGGATACGCAGGACATCAACTGGTTTCTGGCGCGCGACAGAAATGCGCAGATTTCCGTTGTCACAGGCGCCTGGGCCATTCCCCTGTTCCGTTCGAATGGAAATTTCGCGGATATCCGTAACGAAGCCGCCCGCCTGCAACAAATCGAGACCAAACAGCTTGAGGTTTTAACTTCGGTCTGGACCAAGGCCAAAGTGCGCACCTGGTCGCTGGCCGAGTTTGTGGAATCTCCGATGGAGCCTCTGCAATCCATTCTGGAAGAAACCGGATGCCAGAACCCCAGCCACCTGACCCAAGCCCCTACGATGGTCGACCTGTCCGGGTTCGGGAAGTTCCTGCAAAACCTGAAGAACCAGGGTATGCACCCTTATCTTATGGGAGATTTTCCAGCCGATGACATTTTTGGCCGGCAACTCAGGCCTTATCGAAAACCATATCTGGTGCAATAGCGTTTCATGTCATCCAAATTCGACTATTTCGTAATACTTGCCGCCATGCGGACCGGATCGAACCTGCTTGAGGCAAATCTGAACGCATTGGAAGGTGTCTCCAGCCATGGTGAGGCCTTCAATCCTCATTTCATTGGCAGGCTAAAGGGGGACAGCCTGCTGGGCGTCACTCTCGAAGAACGCGACAATGACCCTAAAACCCTGCTGAACGCCATCCGATCAGCTGACGGTGAAATGAACGGGTTTCGCTTTTTCCAGGGCCACGATCCGCGTGTGTTAGAGCCTGTTTTGGATGACCCGAGTTGCGCCAAGATCATTCTGACGCGCAACCCTCTAGACAGCTATATCTCATTGAAGATCGCGCGCGAGACCAAGCAATGGCAGCTGAAAAACGTCAAGCGGCGGCGCACCGAGCAGATCGCCTTCAACCCTCGTGAGTTCGAAACCTATCTGGACCAGCAACAGGCCTTTCAACTGACTTTGCTGCATCATCTTCAGGCCAGCGGGCAAACCGCCTTTTTCATCGCTTACGACGATCTGAACCGGCTCGACAGCCTGAACGGCCTGGCGGCCTGGCTTGGGGTATCGGGCCGGTTGACCACGATCGACGACACGCTCAAACCCCAGAACCCTGAGCCGGCCTTGTCCAAGGTGACAAACCCTGATGAGACCGAACAGGCCTTGTCGCGCATCGACAGTTTCAGCCTGCACAGAACTCCGAATTTTGAACCCCGGCGTGGCGCGGCCGTTGCGACCTATGTCGCCACGCCGAAAACCCCGTTAATGTATCTGCCCGTGCGGAGCGGCATCGAAGGGGTTGTGAAGCAATGGATGGCTGCGCTTGATTCAATCAGTGCGGATGATCTGATCACTGATCAAAACCGCAAAAAGACCCGCCAGTGGTTACAGGATCATCCGGGGCATCGCAAATTCACCGTGGTGCGGCACCCGCTGGTACGCGCACATTCGGCCTTTTGTTCCTATATCCTCAGCACCGAGCCCGGCGCCTATCTGAAAATCCGCAATATGCTGCGCAACCGGTTCAAGCTTCCGATCCCCGGACAGTTACGCGCTGAAAACTACCCCATCGAGCAGCATTATGAGGCATTCTCGGCTTTTCTGACCTTCCTGCGGCAAAACCTGGCGGGACAAACCCCTGTGCGCGTTGACGGCGTTTGGTGCAGTCAGGCGCAGGTGTTGGAGGGCGTAGTCGGTTTTGCCCTGCCGGATCTAATCCTGCGCGAGGAAGAAATTGCAACTGCCCTGCCGGATTTGGCGCGGCCGCTGGGTCATGACAGCCCGCCCGCGCCCGGCAATACCAGACCAGATATCCCGTTTTCCCTGAGCGATATCTATGACACCAAACTTGAGGCGCTGGCGGCCGAAACCTACCAGCGCGACTATATGCAATTCGGGTTTGACGTCTGGAAGCCGGCTACGGGCGCAGCGTAATCACTGTGCCGCGATTCACCATCGCATAGATCTCTTCGATCTCTTCATTCTTGACAGCGATGCACCCTGCCGTCCAATCCGATTGCTTCTTGGCACGCTTTTTCTCGGACCGGGTTTTCGGCTCGCCGTGGATGAAAATGTCACCGCCCGGATCAACGCCCGCAGCCTTGGCCTCTGCGATATCCTTCGAATCCGGATAGGAAATCCCCAGCGACAGGTGATAGCGGCTTTTGGGATTGCGCCGGTCGATCAGATAGGTGCCCTCTGGCGTGCGGCCGTCGCCGCGTTTTGTTTTGGTGCCATTGGGGGCAAAGCCAAGATCGACCTTATATTCCTTGAGGACATGTTCATTGTGCAGAAGATAAAGCTTCCGCGCGCTTTTGTTGATGACCATAGAGGTCACCTCGGGGCCATCATAGGCCAGAAATCTGGGGTTGGCCGAGGCGCAGGCCGAAAGACCCAGCGTAGCCACAGCACCCATTCCAAATGCTCGACGATCCATGTTTAATGCCTGCTTCTGCTTTTTTTTGTGATTATGCCAGAAATCCAGAAAACTGAAATCACTTTTTGCTGTTCGACTGCTCAAGCAAGCGGCGTTCGATGGATTCCAGCCTTTCCAGCACCTCATCACGATAGGCATCGGTTTTCACCTCATCCTCGGCGTGATGGGCATCCTGCATTGAATTCACGATCAGACCAACCAACAGGTTCACCACTGCAAATGTCGTAACCATGATGAAAGGCACAAAGAATATCCACGCATAGGGATAAACCTCCATCACCGGGCGCACGATGCCCATGGACCAGCTTTCCAGCGTCATGATCTGGAACAACGTATAGGCCGACAGGCCCAAATCGCCGAACCAGTCCGGGAATGTGCCCGAGAACAGCTTGGTTGAAATTACCGCGCCGATGTAAAACAGGATCGCCATCAGCAGGAAAACGCTGGCCATACCCGGCAAGGCCGAAATGAAACCCTCAACCACCCGGCGCAGCCGAGGCGCGACCGAGATCACCCGCAGGACCCGCAGGATCCGCAAGGCCCGCAGCACCGACAGGCCGCCGGCGCTTGGGATCAGAGCGATGCCAACAACGATGAAGTCAAACAGGTTCCAGCCATTGGTAAAGAACCGCCGCCCCGTGGCGACCAGCTTCAGCGCGATCTCGGCAACGAAGATGGTCAGGCAGAGGCTGTCCAACACCACGATCAAGGGGCCCGCGGCTTCCATCAGAGTCGGTGAGGTTTCCATGCCGAGCAGGATGGCGTTGAAGATGATGACACCTGTGATGAACCGACCGAAGGTCGGGTTTTCAGTGATATCATGCAGGCGCTGGGCAAGCCCCATTCTGAAACTCTCCTGTTTGGTCATGATGCGGGGTTCAGTGCAAACCGCGCGGCAAGTTCCGTGTGTGACGACCATCGAAATTGGTCAACCACCTGTACCCATTCAAGGGTATAGCCTGCGTTAATCAGATTTTTTGCGTCCCGCGCGAAGGTGACCGGATTGCATGAGACATAGGCGATGACCGGGGGCAGCGCTTGCGCCAGCTCGGCCACCTGCGCCTCGGCCCCGGCGCGGGGCGGGTCCAGGACAACCGCGTCAAAGTTCTTCAGCTCATCAGGCATCAATGGGCGGCGGTACAGGTCGCGCGCCTCGGTCGTGACCCGTTTCAGACCTTGCGCGCGACGCCAGCCTTGATCCAGAGCGGTGGTCATCAGGGCCTCACCCTCAACCGCGTGTACTTCGGCGTCCTCGGCCAGTGGCAATGAGAATGTCCCGCAACCCGCAAACAGGTCCACAACCCGCTTGGCGCCCTTGGTTGCCTGCAGAACTGCCTGTAATAGAGCCTGTTCTCCGTCCTTCGTGGCCTGCAGGAATGCCCCTGGAGGCGGCACGACAGCCGCCACGCCAAATCGCTGAATCGGGGCGTGACGCGAGGCGATCACCTCGCCATCCCAGCTGAGCCGCGCAAGCCCATGTGCCTCGGTCGCCTGTGCCAGGGCCAGTTCCAATGGACCGTCCAGCGGTTTGCCGCCTTTGACGGCGACATCCAAACCGCCATCAGAAAGGGTCAGCGTGACCGCCAGCGCCCCTTTGCGGCTACCACCCAAAACGGCAAGCGCCTCGGCCACGGGGACGGCTGCAATCAGGGCCGGATCAAGCAGATGACAATCAGAGATTTCGGTAATCGTGTCTGAGGCACGGCCATGAAACCCGGCCATAGTGCCTTTTTTGGTCCGTCGAACCGCAATCGTAGCCCGTCGCCGTGATCGTTCCGGCGAGGTATGGATCGGCCGCATCGGGGCATCGAGCCCCTGCGCGGCCAGCGCGTTGCGCACGACCTCAACCTTCCAATCAGCAACGAAATCATCCGCGGCATGCTGTAGCTGACATCCGCCGCAGGCTTTGTAGTGCCGGCACGGTGCTTTGACCCGCTGGTCCGAGGGGGTCTCGACCCGAATGTCGCTCAGCACTTGACCAACCAATATCCCGCTGACCACCTCCCCCGGCAAGGTGCGGGGGGCGTAGATCGGTCCAGCGGCGATGCCGTCGCCCTGATGACCAAGGCGTAAAATGCTGTAATGCTGCGTCATGAGGGCCTGATAGCTGGGCTTTACCCACAACAAAACCCTTATTCGGCGGCGGCGGCCTGAATAAACCCGCCCGATTGGCGATCCCAGAACCGGGCATAAAGCCCGCCCTGCTCCAGCAAGTCGTCATGGCTTCCCATTTCAACGATCTGCCCTTGATCCAGAACGACAATCCGGTCCATCTCGCTTAGCGTCGACAGCCGATGTGCAATCGCCAATACCGTTTTGCCCTGCATCACCCGATGCAACGCGGTCTGGATCGAGGCTTCGACCTCGGAATCCAAGGCCGAGGTCGCCTCATCCAGCACCAGAATCGGCGCGTTTTTCAGGATGGCGCGTGCAAGCGCAATCCGCTGCCGCTGACCGCCGCTCAGTTTGACGCCGCGCTCGCCCAGATGCGCATCATAGCCCTTGCGACCATGGGCATCCCGCAGGCCAAGGATAAATTCATGCGCCTCGGCCTTTTGCGCCGCGGCGATCATATCGTCTTCCAAGGCATCAGGGCGGCCATATAGGATATTCTCGCGCGCCGAGCGGTTGAACATCGCAGTTTCCTGCGTGACCATTCCGATTTGACTGCGCAGACTGTCCTGCGTCACCTGTGACACATCCTGCCCATCAATCCGAATTGCGCCGTTTTCCCCTTCATAGAGCCTGAGTAGAAGCGAAACGAGCGTAGATTTCCCCGCACCCGATGCCCCGACGATACCCAGCTTTTCGCCAGGATGTACGGTCATGTGCACGTCGGTCACGCCGCCGATGTCACCGCCATAAGCAAAGCTGACATGGTTAAACTCGATCTGACCTTCTGGCACGCTCAGCCTAGCTGCCCCTGCCGCATCCTCGACCCGGTCACGCTTGGCAAGCGTCTTCATGCCATTCTCGATCTCACCAACATTGGCATAAAGCCCCATCAGCGTGAAACTGACCCAGCCTGTCATCTGCGAAATTCGCACGGACATCGCGCCCGCCGCAACGATATCACCAGCGCTGGCCATCCCGGACCGCCACAGCAGCAAGGTCACCCCCAGCAACAGCACGGGCAACACCCCAGCCAGAACCATCAGTATGAACCTAAAACTGGCGGAGAGCTTGCCAAAGGCCAGCATCTTTTCGCGCAGATCGACCATCGAGTTTCGGGCCGCCTGATCCTCGAACTCGGAATGTGCGAACAGCTTGACGGTTTTGATATTGGTGATCGTGTCGACCACCTGCCCCGACACCATCGCCCGCGCCCCGGCCCGCGCCGCTGAGCGTGCCCGGATGCGTGGCAAATACCAGCGGATCAGCAGGAAATACACCGCCAACCAGGCGGCGAAGGGCAGCATGACCAGCAGATGAATAGACCCTAACAAAAGCAAAGTCCCTGCCAGAGACGCCAGCGCAAAAACCATTGCGCTTATCGTCTCGGACACGACCGAGGCCATCGCGTTCGAAGTTTGCATCTGTTTCTGAGCGATCCGCCCGGCAAAATCGTCGTCGAAATAGGTCACAGACTGACCCAAAGTCCACCGGTTCAGCTTGGCCAGAACCAGGGGCGGGATATTGGGCATGACAATATAGTTGTTGGAAAAGGCCGAAAGACCAAACAGCGCCGGTCGCAGCAGCATGAAAAATGCGGCGACCCCTCCAATTATCCAAAGATTGCCCGCCGTCAGAACCCCATCCGGCCCGCTTTCGTTTGCCATGTCGATCACCAGACCCAGCATCCAGGCGGTTCCGGCCTCCATCGCCCCGGCCGAGGCCGAAAACACGGAGGCGACAAGGATCATCGGCCAAGCTCCGGACAGGCACCAGCGAATGAACGCCCCCAGCCTTTGCGGCGGGGGCGTTTCGGTGGGTTTGAACGGATCTATGAGATCGGCAAGTTTCACTCAGCTGCCTCCGTGTTCAGGAAGCCCCCAGATTGCCGTGCCCAGAACTGGGCGTAAAGCCCGCCCTGTGACAGCAATTCGGAATGGGTGCCCTGCTCGACGATCCGGCCGCCATCCATCACCAGGATGCGATCCATTTGGGCAATGGTGCTGAGGCGGTGGGCAATCGCGATCACGGATTTGCCCTGCATCATGCCATAGAGCGTTTCCTGAATGGACGCTTCAACCTCGGAATCCAGCGCGGAGGTCGCCTCATCCAGCAACAGGATCGGCGCGTCCTTCAGGATCACCCGCGCCAGCGTCACCCGCTGCCGCTGACCACCTGACAACTTCACGCCCCGCTCGCCCACATGCGCATCATAGCCGGTACGCCCCTTCGGGTCCTGCAGGTCAAGGATGAACTCATGCGCCTCGGCCTGTTTGGCCGCGGCAATCATCTGCTCTTCGGAAGCCTCGGGGCGGCCATAGAGGATATTGTCGCGCACCGAGCGGTGCAGCAACGCGCTGTCCTGTTGCACCATACCGATATGGATGCGCAAGCTGTCCTGAGTGACCCGAGCAATGTCCTGATCGTCGATCAAAATGGCCCCCTGCTCCACATCGTAGAACCGAAGTAGGAGCTTAACTAGGGTCGATTTCCCAGCCCCCGACCGTCCGATCAGACCGATCTTTTCGCCCGGCTCGATGGTCAGGTTGATATGATCCAGCCCGCCGGTCTTGCGACCGTAATGATGCGACAGGTTACGAATCTCGATCTTGCCATTGGACAGATGCAGGGGCTTGGCCTGCGGCGCATCCAACAGGTCGATCGGTTGAGCGATCGTCTCCATGCCTTCGGCAACGACACCAAGCTGGCGGAAAAAACTGGTCAGCGCCCACATGATCCATCCGGTCATCGCGTTCAGGCGCAGGGTCAGGGCTGTGGCCGCCGCGACCACACCGACCGTAGCACTGCCCTGCATCCACAGAGCAATCGCCCAGCCAACCACACCAACGATCAGCAACCCGTTCAATGCAACCAGAACCGCATCCATGATGGTGAAAATCCGCATCTCAGCCTGAAAGGTACGGCGGGTTTCCTCGATCGCTTCGCGCGCATAATCCAGTTCCTGTGCCCCATGGGCAAACATCTTTACGGAATGGATATTGGTATAGCTGTCCACAACCCGGCCCGTTACGGCCGAGCGCGCGTCTGAGGCCGCCTTCGAAGCCGGCCCCACCCGCTGCACCGTCCAATGCACCAGAAACCCATACAGCACGAGCCAGATCAACAACGGCAACAGCAGCCGGGCATCAGCCGTCATCAACAAAATGGCTGCGCCGATCAGGTATGCCAGCGAGAAGGAAATCGCATCAAACACCTGAAACACGGCCTCACCCGCAGCGGGCGGCGTCTGCATGATCCGGTTGGCAATGCGGCCTGCAAAATCATTCTCGAACCAGCCCACCGATTGCCGCAACACGTGCTTATGCGCGCGCCAACGGATCAAAGTGCCAAAATTCGGCAGGATCGTGTTGTTCAGCAACAGCACGTCAACGACATGCAGCATGGGTCGCAGCAGCAGCACAAAAAGCGCCACCAGGATCAGTTCCGTACTATGGGTCTGCCAAACTTCGTCCGGCGGGGCGGACAGCAAGTCAACAACGCGACCCATATAATAGATCAGACCGACCTCAACCGCGGCCACCACGACCGAAATCAATCCGGCCCAGAAGAACACCCGCATAAAAGGGCGGGAATAGTTCAACATAAAGGGCCACAGCCGTGTCGGCGGCGTGTCGGTTTCTTCGTAGTCGACAAAAGGGTCGACGAGATTTTCGAAATAGCGAAACATAGAGAGTGCTCCGATTGAGCAGATAACAAGTCATGCGAAAAAAGATGGCGCCAGAACACCACCCCTACGGGTCAAGTGTTATGGCTTTAGCCGAACCAGATCCCGTAATACATTCGCATCCCTCCATTCATGTAACAGGCGCAAGAAAACACAAACGATCCGGCTTGTCATCCCTTTTTGAGACTTCAATTTACTCGACCAGCAACTCGGTGCGCGTCAGGGTGAAACCCGAGGCGATCCAGCGCGCCTCAAGCTCGGCCAGTTTCTTGCCCAGCGCCGGGCCGGTAAAGTCAGGGATCAGGTCAGCGGCCCGCACGGGAAAATCCGCTGCCGCCCCGTCCCGGAGCGCTTGCCGCTTATCCTCGGACCAGGGCTGTTCCAACAAAGCACAACGCAGGAGAACTTCGTGCAGGCCGTCCTCTTCACCATAACGGAACCCAAGCTCGGCAGTGCCCGCGGTTCCCGCGGCCTCATCCCGCATCCGTGTCAGGCGTTGGATCTGGGCCTTGCTCAGACGCAGGGTCTGGGCAATCTCAGGCGTGGCGATGGAGGAAAGTCGCCGGACCGGCTCGGGCTTTGCCCCAGCCTGCTGTTCCAAGGCGATCAGCGGGGCAAGTGATCGATCCTCAACCCCCGGCAATATCTGTGCCAGAACGCCCGTGCTGCGCATGGCAGCGACCGAAGGCGCAGGGTCAGGCGCGGTCAGCAATTTCATAAACTCGGCCCCAACCCGTTCGCGCGACAGGCCTGCCAATCCGTCCAGATTGGTTGAAATGGCCGACAGAGCTTCGGGATCAAACCCGGCTTCGACATCCCCATACCAGGCGTGAAACCGAAAATAGCGCAGAGACCGCAGATAGTCTTCGCGGATGCGGTGCTGGGCGTTGCCTATGAACCGGACCTTTCGGGCCTTTAGATCGGGCAGTCCATTCAGCGGGTCCAAAAGCGTCCCATCCGGGCGGGCATACAGCGCGTTCATGGTGAAATCGCGCCGGCTGGCATCTTCATCAACATTGTCCGAGAACGCCACAACAGCCCGGCGGCCATCGGTTTCGACATCTCGCCGGAAGGTCGTGATCTCATGCGGGATGCTTTGGCTGACAACGGTTATCGTGCCATGCTCGATCCCAGTCGGAATGGCCTTCAACCCCGCCGCCCGCATCAAATCCAGCACCTGCTGGGGCGGAGCGTCCGTGGCAATATCCAGATCCGAGACCGGCGCCCCCAAAAGCGCGTTGCGGACGCAACCGCCGACGAAAAGCGCCTGAAAACCGGCATCGATCAAAACGGCGCAGACTGTCTGGGTTGCCGGATTTGTAACCCAGCTTTCTGATAGCTTCATCATTCACTCACCCGCGCAGCCAAGCCCCGCAACATCCGGGCCGTAGCCCCCCAGATGTAATAAGGGCCATAGGGCACGGTGAAATAATACCGCCGCTGACCCCGCCAGCGACGCGACTCAACGATATAATTCGCAGGGTTTAGAACATGCGCAAGTGGGACTGAAAAAACTTCGTCAACTTCACCCGGCTCAGGAATTGGGTCGAACCCGTCTCGTAGGATCGCGACAACCGGGGTTACGACAAAAGACGTCACGGTTTCATGGGTAGGCAAATGCCCGAGAATTTCAGGCATATCCGAGGAAAGGCCAATCTCTTCCTGTGCTTCCCGCAGGGCGGTTGCGGTTACATCCGGATCAGTCTCATCCTGTTTTCCGCCGGGAAAGGCGATCTGGCCGGGATGGTGTTTCAGCGCCGATGAGCGCTTGGTCAAAAGCAGGCGCGGGGCCTCATTCGTCACAAGAATCGGAACCAGAACCCCGGCTGGACGCAGCTTGCGCCCCGCTGGCAAAACCGCATCAGGGTTCAGATCGAAATCACTGGACCCGTTGCCGGGGTGGCTCAAGGCCGCCCGCAGCAGTTCTGTTGGATCAGGCCTCACCGGCATCGAAGCCAACGGTGACGGGGTCCAATACGTAATGGGCACCACAGAACTGACAATCGGCGGTGACCTGGCCCTCGGGGGTTGTCATCTTTTCGATGTCGCGCGCCGAATAGATCGACAGGCTTTGGCGCACGCGCTCTTCCGAGCAGGTGCAGCCGAACTGAACCGATTGCGCATCATAAACCCGTGGCTGTTCCTCATGAAACAGCCGGATCAACAGGTCGGTTGGCGCAATCGAAGGGCCGATCAGTTCAAGGTCATCAACAGTATCCAGAAGGATGTTGACGCGCCCCCAATTTTCACCTTCTTCACCGTCAACCAGATCATCCGCCGACAGAATCTGACCGTCACCCTCTGCATTGGCTACAAATGGTGACGCTTTGGGCATGTGCTGCAGCATGATGCCGCCTGCGCGCCAGTGCTCACCGACGCCAGGTTCAGTTGATTTGCCGAAACTCAGTGAAAACCGCGTCGGCAACTGTTCGGACTGTGCGAAATACGCCTCAGCGCATGCGCTGAGAGAGCCGCCAGCCAGCGGTGTGATCCCCTGGTAAGGCTGCGTGCCCTCGCCCTGGTCAATCATGATGGCGAAATAGCCTTCACCCACCTGATCAAACGGTGTGGAATCGGTCAGGCGGTCCGGGTCAAAACTGGCATAGGCGCGGATGCGGGCCGGTTCGCCCTCGGCCTGCGGAGCGTAGTAATCGGTTGCGATCATCCGAACGGCGCCTTTGGACTGAACCTGAAGCGACAGCTTCCAGCGCAGCGAGACAGTCTGGCCGATCAGAGCGGTCAGCAAGGCCATCTCGGCCACCAAAGCCTCGACCTTTTCGGGATAGTCGTGCTGTTTCAGAATGCCGTCCAGCACTCCGTCCAGCCGCGCCACACGTCCGCGCATATCCGGTATATCAAGTTGAAAGGGCAGGACGGTATCGTCCCACGCGATTTTTGTTCCAAGAGACATGGGGTTTCCTTAAACGCCACAGATTGGCATACCGCCAGCATATAGGTCGAAGATTTCGGGTTATAAGGGGCCATACATGATCAGACGGTTCGGTGAAACCCCACAAGCGGGGCGCAAATACACACGACGTGTGGGTGTATACGCATTGTTGCCTCGAGGACGACATCTGTTGCTGACCTGCCAGACCGAGCCCGGCCCTGATCTGCAGTTGCCGGGTGGCGGTATTGACCCGGGCGAATCGCCCATCACCGCCCTGCATCGCGAAGTCTTTGAAGAAACCGGCTGGTTGATTGCCAGCCCGCGGCGGGTCGGCGCCTTTCGCCGTTTCACATACATGCCCGAATATGACCTGTGGGCCGAAAAGGTCTGTTTGATATATCGAGCCCGCCCTGTGCGCCGCATAGGTCCACCTTCCGAGCCATTCCACGAAGCCCTTTGGCTGGACAGTGCGGATGCCGCGCAGATGCTGGGCAATAGCGGCGACCGACATTTCGCTTCGGGACACCTGATGGGGCTTTAAGGCCCGCTGTATTCAAAGAAAACCGCAGATACGTCATCATCCATACCCTGGTCCGGATCCATGGCCTGTGTCAGCCGCCAGAACATATCGTCCAGAAATTCGGGCCCGCTGAGATCGATGGCACAATCCGTCACCATTCTGCACAGCCCCTCTTCTTCCAGCAGGGATCCATCCGCCATCCGGCATTCCGTGAACCCGTCTGAATATAGCAACAGCTTGTCACCGGGCTTCATGTAGGTATCGGTTCGCTGAAACGTGACATCCGGCAACAGTCCGATGGGCAGGCCACCTTGCCCCAGATACTCGGCCCCACCATCCTGTCGCAACAACAGCGGATGCGGATGCCCTGCCTGCACCATCTTGAGATGTCCGTTTCGCAGGTCGATAATGGCATAGACCATGGTAAAATACTCTTCGACGCCAGCATCGGCCATAAGGCGGGAATTGAGCATCTCTGCCACCTGATCAGGTGGTAGCAATGCGTAAAATTTATCGAACCGCTTTTCCATCGCCACGTTCTGATCGAAATGTTTGCTGGACAGATACCCGCCCAGCCGTGCTGTCATCATCGCCGAGGTGATGCCGTGGCCGGACACATCGATGCTGTAAAACCCCACACGGTTGACCCCTGGTGAAAACATTCCCACCAGATCGCCACCGATATGCCCACAAGGTTTTAGCAACATGCTGATACGCGACCTACCGAAATCACGCGTGAGTTCGGGGACCAGAGATTCCTGTATTTTACGCGCCTGAATCAGGTCCTTGTCGATCGCATCATGGACTACTTTCAGTTCTTCGAGCGCGGTCTCGATCATACGGTTCTTATCAGACAGCTCACGCTGCATATCCAATATCCGCGCGCCCGCAGATATGCGCGCCCGCAATTCATCGCCCTCAAGAGGTTTGATCAGAAAATCATCCGCCCCGGCATCCAGTCCGCGCGCAACCTCCTGCTTTTCGCTTTTTGAAGTCAGAAGGATGAAATAGCTGTATTCGTCATTCTCCAGCGCCCGAAATGCCTGACAGAATTCCAGCCCGCTCATCCCCGGCATGACCCAGTCGCTCAGGACCAGATCGGGGGACATGGCAGCACAGATTTCGATGGCGGCCTCTCCGCTATCGGCCTCGAGCACCTCAAAGCCCCATTTCTTCAGCGAGGCCACAAGGATGCGACGTTGCAGACGACTGTCATCAACGACCAGCACCTTGCGAATCGCACCAAAATCCAGCTCTGCCTTTGTTTCTGCCTGACTGACCTCTGCCACCTGACCCTCAGCTCTGCCACATAATGCGGAACGGGACGACCCTAGCGCACGGCTGTTTAACATCCTGTGAAGGTCGTAAACGCATCCATCTTAACCACGGATTTACCAACGGCCTGTAGTGATAATCGGGTCGTTATCTTTAAGGAAAGGATGGCCATGATCGACTGGTCCAGGGTCAGACAGCTGCGGGACGAGGTCGGCGCCGACGAATTTGACGAGGTAGTGGAAATCTTTCTCGATGAGGTGCAACAAGGCCTGGAGCATTTGCAGGTCGATGATGATCGGTCTGACTTCGAACAGCATCTACACTCCTTGAAGGGCAGCGCGCTTAGTCTGGGATTCAGGACATTGGCCAGGCTCTGCCAGGATGGTGAGCGCCATTCGGCACAGGGTCAGGCCGCAACCGTCGATATCGCCGAAATAGTCGGCACATTCGGGACCTCAGCAACGGAGTTTCAGGCAGGATTGAACGAGCTCTGAGCGGCGCCGTACAGGCAGCAAGCAGGTACACTAGCGATGGGTGACAACCCGGCCCTGTATATTGTCTGTTTCAGGCGCAGTTGATCCATCGCCGCGACGGACAACGTTGCAGTCTGGTCATTTGCTCAGATCACAAACTGGGCGAGGGTCTCGTCCTCGGTGATATCCGTAAAAGTGAACCCGGCTTCATCCAGATGCGCGAACAGACGGGCAAAGTTTTCGGGCTTGCGGGTTTCGATACCAATCAGAACCGAGCCGAAGTTACGTGCCGATTTCTTCATGTATTCAAACCGCGCAATGTCATCCTCGGGGCCAAGGATGTTGAGGAACTCTTTCAATGCGCCAGGGCGCTGTGGCAAGCGCAGGATGAAGTATTTCTTCACCCCCAGATAGCGCTGCGCACGTTCCTTGACCTCGGGCAGACGTTCGAAATCGAAGTTGCCACCAGAGGTTACGCAGACAACGGTTTTCCCTCGGATAAAACTCTGAATATCGCTCAGCGCCTCAATCGCGAGGGCCCCAGCGGGTTCCAGAACGATGCCTTCGACATTCAGCATCTCAATCATGGTTGTGCAGATGCGGTCTTCGGACAGGACCAGAGCGTCCGACAGATGACGGGATTTCAGCAATTCGAACGGTTTTTCACCGATCCGACCAACCGCAGCACCGTCAACGAAATTGTCCACCTGATCCAATGCCACCGGATGTCCTGCTGCCATTGCCGCGTGCAGACAGGCACCGCCTTTGGGTTCCACAAACAGGCAATGGGTCCGATCGCCAAACCACGTAGCCACGCCCGCAGACATGCCGCCACCGCCTACTGGCAAAAGGATGTGGTCCGGCAACCCACCCAACTGCGCTTCGATCTCAACCGCAAGCGAGGCTTGCCCCTCGATCACATCAACATCGTCAAAGGGCGACAGAAAATGGCCGCCCTGTTCGGTGCACCACGCCTGAGCGGCGGCCAATGTGTCATCGAAATAGTCGCCGGTCAGATGAATCTCGATATTGTCGCCGCCGAAGATACGAGTTTTCTGGATTTTCTGCTGCGGCGTCGTCACGGGCATGAAGATCACACCCTTCACATCCATGTGCTTGCACATAAAGGCCACGCCCTGCGCATGATTTCCCGCGCTGGCGCAGACAAACAGGTTCTGCCCCTGCTGTTTGCGCATGGCGTTGAACGCACCGCGGATCTTGTAGGACCGCACCGGGCTGAGGTCCTCACGTTTCAGCCAGATATCGGCCCCGAAACGATCAGACAGATGGGCATTGCGCTGCAGAGGCGTCACCGGAAACACAGAGCGCATCGCCTGTTCGGCAGCGCGGGCGCGGGTCATGAAATCACTCAT
Organism: Ruegeria sp. CDSC052; assembly: GCF_059610685.1. Classification (NCBI taxonomy): domain Bacteria; kingdom Pseudomonadati; phylum Pseudomonadota; class Alphaproteobacteria; order Rhodobacterales; family Roseobacteraceae; genus Ruegeria; species Ruegeria sp. CDSC052. Next base: position 56,743 of record NZ_JBXWOB010000012.1, on the reverse strand, counting down.
GCCGGTTTCCCTGCCCCATCATCGCTGAAAGAGCAAGGAATACATATGTGTACGAGTTCAGGTCAGCTGGCGCTTTTCAACGAACACGCCGTACATGGTGGTCAAGATACTGACATTGATCAGCGGCAAAACCAGAACCCCAAAGAACAGTGAGAGTAAAACACCCAGAACCGGGATGAAAGCGAGCGCTGTAAAGACCAACTGGACCACGACCTGGAACACAAAGCTTACAAGCAAAAGAACGATGATCGCACCACCCGCACCGGCGGTGTTGTTCCAAGCTTGCCCAAGTGTCAACGGTTGCCCAATCGCTGCTGCGGGCAGGATTATGGACAAACGGTAGAAGCCGATGATGAGGAAGACGACAAGGACAATGACAAACACAACTGACAATGCTCCACCGCCCAGCGCTGAAAGTACCGCGCCTGCCGGCAGGAACGCGATGGCCATCAGGATACCCAACAGAAGAACCCGCCCGAAATAGGCCAGAATTCTATCGAACCGGAAGGTTGGGAATATACCTCTTGGATATTCCTCAAGCAGGACAAAGCGGTGCCACGACACCACAATCCAGAACATCGTCACAAATATCACGACCATAAAGCCCACCAGGAAGCCAATCGCCGATCCGCTCGAAACGCCTGCAGGCAACTCTCCGGTGGTTGTATTGAGTTGATCCAGCGGAACGTCCAATACAAAAAACAGGGCGACAATCACCGCTGTCGCAACCAAAGATGGCCCGAACGTAATCTGCAAAACCTGTTTGAGATTCCCAATAACCATCCGCACCGAATGTGCAAAAATCTGCCAACCCAACATCTGAAATCTATCCCTTCAACCAATCCTTGTTTTCTTTCCTTCTGTTTCACCCCAAATCCCGACCTGCGTCAACGCAGATAACTTGCCCCCGCGTTCAAAACCCGCTAGGGGCCAGTCGTTCTACGCATAAAGGGAAGTCAGATGTCCGCGCCCAAGAAAGTTGTTCTGGCCTATTCCGGTGGCCTTGATACCTCGATCATCCTGAAATGGTTGCAGACCGAGTATGGTTGTGAGGTCGTAACCTTCACCGCCGATCTGGGTCAGGGCGAGGAGTTGGAGCCCGCCCGCAAGAAGGCCGAGCTGCTGGGGATCAAGCCCGAAAACATCTATATTGAGGACATCCGCGAGGAATTCGTCCGCGATTTCGTCTTTCCGATGTTCCGCGCGAATGCGCAGTATGAGGGCCTGTACCTGCTGGGCACCTCGATTGCGCGCCCGTTGATCTCGAAACGTCTGGTCGAGATTGCCGAGGCGACCGGAGCGGATGCCGTATCGCATGGCGCGACCGGCAAGGGCAACGATCAGGTACGGTTCGAACTGGCGGCTTACGCGCTGAATCCCGATATCAAGGTCATCGCCCCCTGGCGCGAGTGGGACTTGTCCAGCCGCACCAAACTGCTGGAATTTGCCGAGGCGAACCAGATTCCGATCGCCAAGGACAAGCGGGGCGAGGCGCCGTTCTCGGTTGATGCCAACCTGCTGCACACCTCATCCGAGGGCAAGGTTCTGGAAGACCCCGCCGATATGGCGCCCGATTACGTCTATCAGCGCACGGTCCACCCCGAGGACGCGCCGAATAAACCAGAATTCATCGAGATCGGGTTCGAAAAAGGTGACGCGGTCAGCATCAATGGCGAGGCGATGAGCCCCGCGACCATCCTGACCAAGCTGAACGAATATGGCGGCAAGCACGGCATTGGCCGTCTGGACCTGGTTGAAGGCCGGTTCGTGGGCATGAAATCCCGCGGTATCTATGAAACACCGGGCGGCACAATCCTGTTGGAAGCGCACCGTGGCATCGAATCCATCACCATGGATCGGGGCGCGATGCATCTGAAGGACCAGCTGATGCCTCAATATGCAGAGCTGATCTATAACGGCTTCTGGTACTCGCCCGAGCGCGAGATGCTGCAGGCCGCGATCGACAAATCTCAGGATCATGTCACCGGCACCGTGCGCGTGAAGCTGTACAAAGGTCTGGCATCGACCGTGGGCCGCTGGTCGGAACACTCGCTGTATTCCGAGGCGCACGTGACCTTCGAAGAGGATGCTGGTGCCTACGATCAGAAAGACGCTGCGGGATTCATCCAACTGAACGCCCTGCGCTTGAAACTTCTGGCAGCACGCGACAAACGCCTGTCGAAGTAAGACAGCAGAGATATTGAACTGAAGACCCGGCAGCCCCTCAGGATGCCGGGTTTTTTATGCGCCCATTTTTGCCACCTCCCGTCAGGTCACTCTTGCTCCACCGCAGGATATGTCTTTACCCAAGTCACAACACTGAAAGGATGGGGCATGTTGCAGGATATCGCAGAAGGTATTCAGAGCGGTCTGAATGGCAAAAACTTCGATGGGTCGTTGAAATTCGATTGCGGTGATGCCGGTGTGATTGTTCTGGCCGACAATCAGGCGACGACGCAGGATCAGGACACGGATTGCACCATTCGTATCTCACAAGAGAACCTAAGCAAGCTGCTGACCGGCAAGCTGAACCCGATGACCGGTATTGCTATGGGCAAGCTCAAGATCTCGGGCAATATGGGTGTGGCGATGAAACTGGGGCAGTTGCTGGGCTAAGGCGATAAACTCGTCTCACCAGCGCGTGAGAACAGATGTCAGCGCGTTGCGCCCGGGGGTTTCCCAAGGCAGTCTGATCATGGAAGGAGACCCACCATGATCCGAACCACATACATTGACGCTGTCAAACCTTGGCTTCTGTTTGCGCTGATCCTCATCGTCGCAATGCTGCGCGCCGCGCCTGCACCGGCTGCCGGAACCGAGACGCTGACCGTGGCCGGGGGGTGTTTCTGGTGCGTTGAATCCGATTTCGAATCCGTGCCGGGCGTGGTTCAGGCGGTCTCGGGCTATACCGGGGGCGCAACGGCGGACCCGACCTATGGCGAGGTAACCAAAGGCGGCACCGGCCATTATGAGGCTGTTCAGATCACCTTTGATCCGGACCGTGTTTCCCGTGAAACCTTGCTGAGCCTGTTTTTCCGCTCGGTCGATCCCACGGATGCGGGCGGCCAGTTCTGCGACCGGGGCGAGAGTTACCGGACCGCGGTATTTGTCTCTAACACAGGCGAAAAGGCGTTAGCCGAGGCTGCAAAATCCAAAGCACAGAACGTCCTGCGTCAAACGATTGTCACCCCGATCCTGCAACAGGACCGGTTTTACCCGGCCGAAGCCTATCATCAGGATTACTATAAGGGCGAAAAACTGGTCTTTACGCGGTTCGGTCCCAAACGCCAGCGCAACGCCTATAAGGCCTATCGCAAAGCATGCGGTCGCGACGCCCGCGTCAAACAGCTGTGGGGCAGTGACGCGCCCTTTGCCGGGTCTTAATCAAAGCGCGCTTCGCGCACTTCTTTCAGATCAGGAATGACATCCGCCGTACCGTGCCGTGTCACCATCAACGCGGCAGCCCGGTTTGCCTGCAATATTGCCTGCTCCATCGGCATGCCACGATCCATTCCTGCCAGAACGTAACCTGTGAACGTATCGCCCGCACCAGTTGTGTCCACCGCCTGAACCTTGTGAGCCAAAAAATCCGAGGTCGTCTCCTTATGATGATATCGCGCGCCCTTTGATCCGAGGGTCACAATGACATGCTCTATCCCCAACTCGGACAGGCCCTGCCCGGTTGCCTGCCGCAGCTGCTCGGCCTCGACCTCATTTAGGATCAGGAAATCCAGATACGGAAGAACCGCCCGCACTGCATCGGCTTGAAAAGGGGCCGCCGCGTAACAGACAGTCAGCCCCATTTCGCGGCCCATTTTTGCGGCTTCGACCTGCAAGTTGGTTTCGTTTTGCGTCACAATCAGATCACCCTGATCCGCCGATGACAGCGCCTGGCCCAGTTGATCTGACGTAATTGCATGATTTGCGCCTTGAAACAGGATGATATTGTTTTCACCCTCGGCGTCTACGGCGATAATGGCGTGCCCGGTAGGATCTGAAACCTCGGCAATCCACCGGGTATCGACGCCATATTCGGTCAGCCTGTCACGCGCCCAGCACCCGTCGGGCCCTATGGCCCCAATATGCGCCACCCGCGCGCCGGCCCGCGCGCCGGCGACGGACATATTCGCGCCCTTGCCGCCCAGAAACCGATCCAAACGGTTGGCCGAAAGCGTCTCACCCGCGCACGGCAGGTGTGGCACATCATAAATCATGTCTGCGTTGATCGAGCCTAGATTCCAGATTGTCATGGCTTAACCAATATCGCAGGAGGCCAGAATGGCCATGTTCAGAATGTCATTGGCCGTCGATATGGTCGAACAGATCTGAATCGGCTTGTCGATGCCCGATAAGATCGGGCCGATCACCGTGGCCCCACCCATTTCCTGCATCAACTTGGTCGAGATCGAGGCCGAATGCCGTGCCGGGACAATCAGGATATTCGCCGGCCCGGTCAGGCGCTGGAACGGATAGTTTGCCTGCTGGTCGACATTCAGCGCCACGTCCACCGTCATTTCACCTTCGTATTCGAAATCTACGCCACGCTGATCCAGAACGGCAGGAGCGCGGTGCATCTTTTCGGCCCGCTCCGACACCGGGTAGCCAAACGTCGAAAAGCTGACAAAGGCAACGCGCGGCTCCAGCCCCATATGGCGGGCAACGGCTGCTGAGCGCTCGGCGATATTGGCCAGATCGTTTTCGTCCGGCCATTCATGGACTAAAGTGTCGCCGATCAGCACGATCCGCCCCTTGTGCAACAACGCCGTCACACCGGCCGCGCCACGGGCCGCATCTGCATCAAACACATGGTTGATCCGATCCAGCACATGCGCCGATTTACGCGTCGCGCCCGAGACCAAACCGTCGCCATGCCCATGCGCCAGCATCAGCGATGAAAACACATGCCGGTCGCGCGCGGCAAGTCGATGAATATCCTTTCGATCAAAGCCTTTACGCTGCAGGCGATCGTACAAAAAATCAGAATAGGTATCGAGATGCGCAGTGTTGGCGGCATTCACGACCTCCAGCTCACGCACAGCATCGCCCAGCCCGGCCTCTTCCAGCTTTTGCTTGACGTCATCCGGGCGGCCTACGACCAGCGCTTTACCAAAGCCCGAGCGTTGATACATCACCGCAGCCCGCAGCACACGCGGATCGTCGCCCTCGGCAAAGATCATTCGGCTTTGCGCCTGACGGGCCCGCGCGTTCAGGCCGCGCAGAATGCTGGCGGTCGGATCCATGCGGGATTTCAGGCTCAGCTCATACGCGTCCATGTCGATAATCGGGCGCCGCGCCGCGCCGGTATCCATCCCGGCCCGCGCAACGGCGGGCGGAATGCGGTGAATCAGGCGCGGATCGAAAGGTGTCGGGATAATATAATCGCGCCCAAAGGTCAGCGACTTACCATAGGCCATCGCGACCTCATCAGGGACATCTTCGCGCGCGAGGTTGGCCAGGGCGTGGGCACAGGCAATTTTCATCTCGTCATTGATGGCGCGGGCGTGGATATCCAGCGCACCGCGGAACAGGTAGGGAAAGCCCAACACGTTGTTGACCTGGTTCGGATAATCGCTGCGCCCTGTGGCGACGATGGCATCAACGCGCACTTCGTGGGCCTCTTCCGGCGTAATTTCCGGATCGGGGTTTGCCATCGCAAAAATCACCGGGTTATCGGCCATGCTGGCGACCATATCCTGCGTCACAGCCCCTTTGACCGACACGCCCAGAAAGACGTCTGCGCCTTTCATGGCGTCTTCCAGCGTACGCAGATCTGTGGTGATCGCATGGGCCGATTTCCACTGGTTCATGCCCTCGGTCCGGCCCTGATAGATCACGCCTTTGGTGTCACACACGATGCAGTTCTCATGCCGCGCGCCCATCGACTTGAGCAGTTCGATACACGCTATCCCAGCAGCCCCGGCACCGTTCAGAACAATCTTCACATCTTCGATCTTCTTGCCCGAGATACGCAGCGCATTCAGCAGGCCCGCCGCACAGATCACCGCCGTGCCATGCTGATCATCGTGGAAGACGGGGATATCCATTTCTTCCTTCAGGCGCTGTTCGATGATGAAACACTCGGGCGCCTTGATGTCTTCCAGATTGATGCCGCCAAAGGTTGGCCCCATCAGTCGCACGGCGCGGCAGAACTCATCCGGGTCTTCGGTGTCCAGCTCGATATCGATCGAGTTTACGTCAGCGAAACGCTTGAACAGGACTGACTTGCCCTCCATCACCGGTTTTGAGCCCAGCGCGCCCAGATTACCAAGACCCAAAACCGCCGTCCCATTCGAAATCACGGCGACCAGATTTCCCTTGTTGGTATAGTCATAGGCCGTTTCTGGATTTTCCGCGATTGCTTCACATGGAACAGCCACGCCGGGGCTGTAGGCCAGCGACAGGTCGCGCTGCGTCGTCATGGGAACGGTGGCTTGTACCTCCCACTTGCCAGGAGTTGGGTCCAGGTGAAAGGCCAGCGCCTCTTCGTTGGTGATCTTCGCTTTGGGCATTTGATACGTCGTTTCTCTGCAACTACGGGGCTTCTGCCTCATAGCGCAGGCACGCGCGCGCCTCAACGAGAATACTTTTGCCTTTCGCACCAGATGGCGGATTTGTAAGGTCGCGACCGAACGCCGTCAAAAGGGATCAACCTTGTCCACAGTCACGCCGATGATGGCGCAATATCTCGAAATCAAAGAGGCCCATGCCGACGCCCTTCTGTTTTACCGGATGGGCGATTTCTACGAGATGTTTTTCGAGGATGCCGTCAACGCCGCCGAGGCGCTGGACATCGCCCTGACCAAACGCGGCAAGCACAACGACGCCGACATTCCGATGTGCGGTGTGCCGGTCCATGCCGCCGAAGGGTACCTGCTGACGCTGATCCGAAAAGGCTTTCGCGTGGCCGTTTGCGAACAGATGGAAAGCCCGGTTGAGGCAAAGAAGAGAGGCTCTAAATCAGTTGTAAAGCGCGGTGTTGTCCGGCTGGTGACACCCGGAACACTGACCGAGGACGCGCTGCTAGAGGCGCGCCGCCACAACTTTCTGGCCTGTTATGCCGAGGTGAGGGATGAAGCGGCGCTTGCCTGGGCCGATATCTCAACCGGGGCGTTTCACGTGATGCCTTTGACCTCTGTGCGCCTAAGCCCTGAACTGGCCCGGCTGGCCCCGTCGGAGCTGATCGTGGCGGACGGGGCCGAACAGGTCCTGCACGAACCTGCCCGCGATCTGGGCATCTCGCTGACGCCCATTGGCCGCGCCAGTTTCGACAGCACGGCGGCTGAAAAGCGCATCTGCGCTTTGTTTCACGTGGGCGCGCTGGAAGCGTTTGGAAATTTTGGCCGGGCCGAAGTGTCCGCTATGGGCGCATTGATTGACTATTTGGAGATCACGCAAAAAGGCAAATTGCCCCTGCTGCAAACGCCGCTGAAAGAATCCGAGGACCGCGTGGTGCAGATCGACGCCGCAACGCGCCGCAATCTGGAGCTGACCCGGTCGCTGTCTGGCGGGCGCGCCGGATCGCTTTTGTCGGTGGTTGACCGTACAGTCACGCCGGGCGGCGCGCGGTTGTTGGAACAGCGCCTGTCCAGCCCCTCGCGCAATCTGGATGTGATCCACGGGCGGTTGGATGCGGTAAGTTTTGCAGCCGATGACAGCCTGATCGCCCAAGATCTGCGCGATGCCTTGCGCAAAACCCCCGATTTGGACCGCGCCTTGTCGCGCCTGTCGCTGGAACGCGGCGGTCCTCGCGATCTGGCCGCCATCCGCAACGGGCTGGCGCAGGCTGCAACCATAGCCGAACTGTGCAATGCCGGAGATCTGCCGGTATTGCTGGCCACTGCGGTGCAAAACCTGACAGGGTTTGATGATCTGCTGACCCTGCTGGATGAGGCGCTTGTGGCCGAGCCGCCTCTGATGGCGCGCGACGGCGGCTTCATTGCCCCCGGCTATGACGCGGAACTGGATGAGGCGCGCACCCTGCGGGACGAAGGCCGCTCGGTCATCGCCGGGTTTCAGAAGAAATACTCCGAGCACACGGGCATCACCTCACTGAAGATCAAGCATAACAACGTGCTGGGCTATTTCATTGAAACCACGGCAACCCATGCCGAAAAGATGTTGAACCCGCCGTACTCCGAAACCTATATCCACCGGCAAACCACGGCCAATCAGGTGCGGTTCACGACAGTAGAACTGTCCGAGATCGAAACCCGTATCCTGAACGCCGGAAATCATGCTTTGGAGATCGAAAAGCGGCTCTATCAAAGGCTTTCTGATGAGATTCTTACCCGTGCTGCGCAGCTGAACCAAGCCGCGCGCGGGCTGGCAGAACTGGACCTAACCACTGCGCTGGCCGATCTGGCACGGGGCGAGAACTGGTGTCGCCCGCAGGTCGATGCCTCTCGTGCCTTTGATATACAGGGCGGGCGGCATCCGGTTGTTGAACATGCGCTGCGCCAACAAAGCGGTGACGCGTTTATCGCCAATGATTGTGATCTCAGCGCCGAAGATGGTGCTGCAATCTGGTTGCTGACCGGCCCCAACATGGCGGGTAAATCAACCTTCCTGCGGCAGAATGCGCTGATCGCCCTGCTTGCACAGATGGGCAGCTATGTTCCAGCCGAACAAGCCTATATCGGTGTAGTCAGCCAGCTGTTCAGCCGTGTCGGGGCATCTGACGATCTGGCCAGGGGTCGGTCGACCTTTATGGTTGAAATGGTCGAAACCGCCGCCATCCTCAATCAAGCCGACGATCATGCGCTGGTCATTCTGGATGAAATCGGACGCGGGACGGCCACCTATGACGGGCTTTCCATCGCTTGGGCCACGCTCGAACATCTGCACGCCGCCAATAAATGTCGCGCGCTGTTTGCAACGCATTATCACGAGCTGACCGCGCTGGCCGGAAATCTGGAAGGTGTCGACAACGCCACCGTTGCGGTCAAGGAATGGGAGGGCGAAGTGATCTTTTTGCACGAGGTTCACAAAGGCGCCGCAGACCGGTCCTATGGTGTCCAGGTGGCGCAACTGGCTGGCCTGCCGGCATCCGTTGTCGAACGTGCCCGCGTTGTGCTGGACCAGCTGGAGAAAACCGAACGCGAAGGCGGCAAGCAAAAGGCTTTGATCGACGATCTGCCGCTGTTCTCGGCTGCCCCGCCGCCACCGCCTCCCCCAAAAGCTTCACCCGTTGCGGATATGTTGGGTGAGATCTTGCCGGATGAGCTAAGCCCGCGCGAGGCATTGGACCTGATCTATAAATTGAAAGGGGCGGCCAGATCCTGACCGCCTCAATAATTGAATGATATCTTAAGCGCTTAGCTTGCCGGCGTGGACGACACGCCCACCTGCGCGGGGCGCAAGAGCCGGTCGTACAGCATAAAGCCTTCTGCAGATACCTGGATGATGTCACCGGCGCGTGTTCCGGGCACGGGGGCCTCGAACATCGCCTCATGCACATTGGGGTCAAACCGATCGCCAACTTCTGGCGTGATCACCTGAATCCCGTGTTTCTGAAACACGTCCTTCAGCGCGCGCATGGTCAGTTCAACACCTTCCAGCAAAGCGCCTGCGACCTCTTTCTGCTCGTCGGTTGCGGCCTCAAGCGCGCGTTTCATATTGTCATAGACCGGCAGCATGTCACGGGCCAGTTTCGAGCCGCCATACTGTTCGGCATCGCGCCGTGCCTTGTCGCCGCGCTTGCGCGCGTTTTCCGCATCGGCCAATGCACGCATGAATTTGTCTTTGTAGTCGTCGCGCTCGGCGCGCAGCTCATCCAGCTCCAGCGCTTCTTCGCTGATCTCAGCAAATTCATCTGCCAGCTCTTCGGCCTCGGCCGTTGCGATATCGTCCAGAAAATCTTCGTTCTTGGGCTCTGCCATCTCTTACCCTCTAGCTCCGGTCGGATATCAGTTTGCCGACCAGTTGCGCCGTATAATCCACGATCGGCACGATCCGTCCATAATTCAGACGTGTGGGCCCGATGACCCCAACCGCACCGATTATCTTACGATCAGCGTTCATATATGGAGACACCACCAAAGAGGAACCCGAAAGTGAGAAAAGTTTGTTCTCAGACCCGATAAAAATGCGCACACCTTCGCCTTCTTCGGTCAATTCCAGAAATTCGGCGATGTCGCGCTTGCGTTCGAGGTCGTCAAACAGGGTGCGAATGCGCTCCAACTCATCTGCTTCGCCACGTTCACCCAGCAGATTCGCCCGCCCTCGGACGATCAAACGAGCCGAGTCGCCATCATCCCCGTCCCATGCGGCCATGCCGCTGTCGACCATTTCACGGGCCAGCACGTCAATTTCCTGTTTCCGCGCATCGATCTGGGTCAGCATCTGACGGCGAGCCTCGCTGATTGTGCGGCCCTCGATCAGGGCGTTCAGAAAATTCGCCGCTTCCCGCATCGAGCTGGGCGTTTGCCCGGGTGGCGGCTTGAACAGCCGGTTTTCCACCTGACCGTCGGAAAAGACCAAAACCACCAGGGCCCTGTCATGCCCAAGCGACACAAATTCGATATGTTTGATTTCCGCTTCGTGTTTCGGCGTCAAAACCAGTGAGGCCCCTTGTGTCACGTGTGACAAGGCCGCACCGACACGGTCAAGCATCCCGCCGACATCCCCCGAGTTAGCGCCCAGTGTGTCGTCCAGCTTCTGCCGGTCATCCGCGCCCAGATCACCGACCTCCAGCAATCCGTCCACGAACATCCGTAACCCGTGTTGCGTCGGAATCCGCCCCGCACTGACATGCGGGCTGTCGAGCAGGCCCAGAAACTCAAGATCCTGCATCACATTGCGAACCGTCGCCGCACTGACTTTTTCCGATAAAGTGCGCGTCAGGGTACGGCTGCCGACAGGCTCACCGCTATCCAGATAGCTTTCGACAATCAGCCGAAACACCTCGCGCGACCGGTCATTCATCTCGTTCAGAACTTTGCTTGCGTCACTCATCGGCAATCCTCTGCTGGATGGCCATTAAATAGCAGGTAGGCGAAAGGTCAATCAGGGTTGCATCCTGACGCTGCGGGGCGGTATCCCCAAACCAGCAAACAAAGGAATTCCCATGCGACCCTCAGGACGTGATCTAAACGAAATGCGCGCCGTTTCAATCGAAACGGGATTTACCAAACATGCCGAAGGTTCCTGCCTGATTAAGATGGGCGATACCCATGTGTTGTGCACTGCCACGATCGAAGATCGCGTGCCACCGTTCATCAAGGGTTCGGGCCTGGGCTGGGTTACCGCTGAATACGGCATGCTGCCCCGTGCGACCAATACACGGATGCGGCGCGAGGCTGCCAGCGGTAAGCAGGGTGGTCGTACCGTGGAAATCCAGCGTTTGATCGGCCGTGCCCTGCGTGCAGGTGTTGATCGGGTTGCCCTGGGTGAACGCCAGATCACCGTCGACTGCGATGTGATCCAGGCCGATGGTGGCACCCGATGTGCCTCGATCACCGGTGGCTGGGTTGCACTGCGGCTGGCGGTGAACAAGCTGATGAAGGCCGGGGACGTGATCTCGGACCCGCTGGTTGACCCGGTTGCGGCCGTGTCCTGCGGTATTTACGCCGGTCAATCGGTGCTGGATCTGGATTACCCCGAAGACAGCGAAGCCGGCGTGGACGGCAACTTTATCATGACCGGGTCCGGCAAATTGATCGAAGTTCAAATGAGCGCCGAGGGCTCGGTCTTTAGCCGCGTTCAGATGGATCAACTAATGGATCTGGCTGAACAGGGCGTTAGTGAACTGGCTGCTGCGCAAAAGGCCGCCACCGCATGACCCGCAAGTTCGACGGCGACAGGTTGCTGGTGGCCACGCATAACAAAGGCAAGCTTGAGGAGATGGCACATCTGCTTGAACCCTTTGGCGTCACTGTTATCGGCGCCGCGGACATGGACCTGCCTGAACCGGAAGAGACCGAGGATACATTCGTCGGCAATGCCCGGATCAAGGCCCATGCCGCGGCCAACGCGACCGGCCTGCCTGCGCTGTCGGACGATTCCGGAATCACCATCGACGCGCTGAATGGCGCGCCGGGCGTCTATACCGCCGATTGGGCAGAAACCGGCAATAGTCGCGATTTCCTGATGGCGATGACCCGCGCGCATGAAGAGCTGGAGGCCAAGAACGCCCCGCACCCCCGCACCGCGCAATTCCGATGCACTCTGGTGCTGGCCTGGCCCGACGGGCATGACGAGGTGTTCGAAGGCATCGCCCCCGGCCATCTGGTCTGGCCCATTCGCGGTGCGGACGGCTTTGGTTATGATCCAATGTTTGTGCCCGAGGGTCATGACATTACCTTTGCCGAGATGGATCGCTGGGAAAAGAACAAGATCAGCCATCGCGGTCGCGCGGTTGAGATGTTCGTGAAAGGCTGTTTTGGCGGATGATTGGCGCAATGAGGGCTTTGGCCTGTATGTGCATTGGCCCTTTTGCGAGGCCAAATGCCCCTATTGCGATTTCAACAGCCATGTTTCAAAAAATATTGATCAAAAACAATGGCTTGATGCATATCTGGTCGAGCTGCGCCGTAGTGCTTCCGAAACCCCCAACCGTGTCCTGAACACCATCTTCTTTGGCGGCGGCACCCCGTCTCTGATGGATCCCGAAACCGTCGCCGCAGTGATTGATACCGCCCGCGCCCTTTGGCACCCCGCCAATGACATGGAAATCACACTTGAAGCCAATCCCAGCTCGGTCGAGGCGGGACGGTTCGCAGCCTACCGGGAAGCAGGCGTCAACCGTATCTCAATGGGGGTTCAGGCGCTGAATGATGACGATCTGCGCCGGTTGGGCCGCATTCACAGCGTGGCCGAAGCGCGGGCTGCTTATGACATAGCCCGTCATTGTTTTGAACGGGTCAGCTTTGACCTGATCTATGCGCGGCAACATCAAACCCCTGATGCCTGGCGCGCAGAGTTGACCGAAGCCCTGTCGATGGCGGTCGATCACCTGTCGCTGTACCAACTGACCATAGAAGACGGAACCGCCTTTGGTGATCGCTATGCCGTGGGCAAGCTACGCGGCCTGCCCTTGGATGATAGCGCCGCCGATATGTATCTGGCCACGCAAAAGATCTGCGAGGCTCATGGTCTGCCCGCCTATGAGGTATCGAACCACGCCCGCCCCGGCGCGGAATCACAGCACAATCTGATCTATTGGCGCTATGGTGACTATGTCGGCATTGGCCCCGGCGCCCATGGACGGATCACCCAGAATGGCCAGAAATACGCGACTGAAACCTATCTGAATCCGCAGCGGTGGTTGGACGCGGCTTCCTGTGGTAGCGGAGAGAAAGAACGCGCCGCATTGTCGCGTGAAGAACAGGCAAGTGAATACCTTATGATGGGCCTTAGGGTTACCGGCGGGCTAGATATAGATAGATATATGGGAATATCAGGCCACCCCTTACCACAAGACCCATTGGGCCATCTTCAGGATATCGGCATGGTTCAAATGCTGGATGGTAGACTGATGGCCACAACCGAAGGGCGGGCCGTCTTGAACGCGGTGATCCGCGAACTTTTGGGGTAGACCATGCAATATCTGTGGGCAGGGCTTGGATTGTTATGTGTCGGGCTGGCCGCTGTTGGGGTGGTACTTCCCCTACTACCAACGGTTCCATTTCTGCTACTCGCCGCCTTCTTCTTTGCCCGCTCGTCTTCACGGCTGCATAGCTGGCTGATAACGCACCGACTGTTTGGCCCAATGATCGTCGATTGGCAGAGTTCAGGCGCGATTCGTCCGGCCGCAAAAAAGGCGGCCACCCTGTCGGTCACCGCTGTATTTGGATTATCGGTCATGATGTCTGCGCCGTCTCATGTCCTGATCATCCAGGCGATTGTACTAGGCGGCGTGATGTTCTTTATCTGGACCCGCCCTAGCGGCTGAGCTTGGAACAAAGATCATCCAGTTGATCCAGGTTCTCATAGGTCAGGACCACCTGCCCCGTTTCCGAGCCCGCTTTGTGATTGATCGCCACTTTCATCGCCAGTATCGCGGAAAGATCCTTTTCCAGCGCCCGGGTATCCGCATCTTTACCCGCATTCAGATCCCGAGACCTTGGTGCCGGTCGGGCCGCATCCCCCTGCTGTTGCTTCTTCACCAGCGCTTCCGTTGCCCGCACCGACAGCCCATCTTTGACAATTTGCTTTGCAAGGTCCGAGGCATTCTCGGCCGTGATCAGCGTTCGCGCATGGCCAGCCGATAATTTTCCTTCTATTACAAGGGTTTGTACATCCATTGGCAGGGACAACAGGCGCAGCAAATTGGCAATATGACTGCGGCTTTTGCCCAATGCTTCAGCCAGCTTTTCTTGCGTATGACCAAAGCGGTCCATCAGCTGCTTATAGCCGGCCGCCTCTTCCACCGCATTCAAATCCGCGCGCTGAATGTTTTCGATAATGGCGACTTCCAGAACCTCAGTGTCATCAAAATCGCGAACGATAACGGGGATATCATGCAACTGCGCCATTTGCGCCGCGCGCCAGCGGCGTTCACCCGCGACGATTTCATAATCGCCTTCGGCAATTTCTCGGACGATCAGAGGCTGAATGATCCCCTTCTCTTTGACCGAAGCGGCAAGCTCATCCAGATGTTCCCGGGCAAAGGTGCGGCGCGGCTGATTTGGGTTTGCGTGAAGCTTTTCGATTGGAATCGTCAGGTCCGGCCGCCGTGAATCAGTTGGCACGCGTCCCTGGGGCTCTTGTGTGACATCTGCCATCAACGCCGAAAGCCCGCGACCCAACCCTCTTGGTTTTGATTTTCTGGCTGTCACAGGGTCCTCCTAGTACCGCTCAGACTGCGGTTTTATTGTTCTTATGCATGACTTCCCGGGCCAAATGCCGATAGGCCATCGCGCCCAGAGACCCCGAGTCATATTGCAAAACCGGCAACGCGTATGACGGAGCCTCACTGACCCGCACATTTCTGGGTATTTTGGTTTTAAATACCATCTCACCCAGATTGTCACGTGCGTCTTTTTCGACCTGACGGGACAAGTTGTTGCGGTTGTCATACATAGTCAGCACAACACCTTCGATTCTGAGGTCTGGATTCGCAGTCTGTCGCACCTCGCGAATGGTCAGCATGAGCTGAGACAAACCCTCTAATGCGAAAAACTCGCTTTGCAATGGCACCAGTACGGAATGCGCTGCGACCATCGCGTTTACCGTCAGAAGATTCAGCGATGGCGGACAGTCAATCAGGACGAAATCCAGATCGTACTTATCAATAGCAGTCTGGCGTAACGCGTCATGCAGTAAATAGCTGCGTTTTTCGTTCGAAATCAGTTCGATATCGGCGGAACTGAGGTCTACCGTAGCGGGGACAACGAGAATACCTTCAATCTCCGAGTCCTGAACGACCGCATCCAAAGGCGCATCATCCAGAATCAGATCATAAGTTGTCCAATCTCGATCCTCGACGCCTAAACCGGTTGAAGCATTTCCCTGTGGATCCAGATCAACCACTAAAACCCTGCATCCGGCCTCGGCCAGGCCTGCTGCCAAGTTAATGGCTGTTGTCGTCTTCCCAACCCCGCCCTTCTGGTTGGCTACCGCTATGATCCGGGGGCCTGAGGGACGAGATAGATCAACCACGTGATACTCCTTTGACCTTGAGGATGACGGCTTGGGGTTCTGTTAAACTTGTAATCGGATCACAGGTGAAATTCCATTCTTCCTGCGCATCCTGTACCTCTTTTTTCCAGCTTACACCTTTCGGCAACAAAGCGACGCCAGAATCGCCTAAATGTCTGTCACAAAAAGATAATAATACCCCGAGATCTGCCAAGGCGCGGGCAGACAAAACATCTGCATTCAGGGGGTCCACCGCTTCAATGCGTTTCGCCACCACTTTACAGTTTGCGCCACATTCCCGGGATACATTGCGTAAAAACGCAGATTTTCGCTGATCGCTTTCAACAAAGGTAAATTTTGCGTCTGGCGCTTCTTCAATCGCCATGATTGCACAGACCATACCAGGAAACCCGCCACCACTTCCAATATCAACCCAATGCGAAAAGTTCTCGGCACATCGAAAAACCTGAACGGAATCCAAAATGTGCCGTGTCCAGATTTCGGACAAGCTTTTGCGCGATACGAGGTTGATTTTCGGGTTCCAGCGCTCGACAAGGTCAACATATGTTGCCAGTCGATCATATGTTTCACGTGAAACATTCAGACCGTCAAACAGCTCTTCCTTCATGCTTTGCGCACCCTCTGATCGCGGCGAAGCTTGGCCAACACCAGAGTCAGCGCAGCCGGCGTCACACCCTCTATCCGGCTTGCCTGCGCTACATTCTCGGGACGGGCGTTGGACAACTTCTGCTTCATCTCTGACGACAGCCCATCCAATGCGAAGAAGTCAAAATCACGCGGAATCTCATAGGCTTCATCGCGTTTCATCGCTTCGACATCACGTCTTTGCCGCTCGATATAATTCGCATACAGCGCATCGCGTTCCACTTGCTGCCGAATGCCTGATTCAACGTCCTGCAACTCAGGAATCAAGGGAACAAGGTCCTCAAAGCTCACATCAGGAAAGGCCAAAATCGCCATACCATCGCGGCGATTGCCATCCTGATTGACCTTGATACCAGCTTCTCGCACTTCTTTCGGAGTATAGGTATGATCTGTGAGCTTCTTTTTTGCAGCCTCCAACTTCTCCATTTTTTCAGAGAAGTGCTTGCGGCGCGTCTCGCTTACGCAACCTAGGCGTATGCCAATAGGTGTCAGTCGTTGGTCGGCATTATCGGCGCGCAAAGACAATCTAAACTCTGCCCGTGAGGTAAACATCCGATAAGGTTCTGCCACTCCGCGAGTAGTCAGGTCATCGACCATGACGCCAATATAACTGTCGGAACGCGTGAAATGGATTGGATCCCGACCCGAGACCTGAAGGGCAGCATTGAGGCCAGCCACCATTCCCTGAGCTGCAGCTTCCTCATATCCTGTGGTGCCGTTAATCTGACCCGCAAGATATAGTCCTGGCGCCTCAGGCAACGACAGTGATGATGTCAGAACGCGAGGATCTACGTAGTCATATTCGATGGCGTAGCCAGGTTGGAGGATCTCTGCCTTTTCCAGCCCCTTAATGGATCTGACATAATCGACCTGAACATCCTGTGGCAGTGAGGTAGAAATTCCATTCGGATAGATTGTGTGATCATTCACACCTTCTGGCTCGAGGAAAATCTGATGAGATTCCTTATCCGCAAACCGCACAATCTTATCTTCGATCGAAGGGCAATATCTGGGGCCTATACCGTCAATATGTCCCCCATACATCGCCGATCTGGAAAGATTCTTTTCAATGATCTCATGTGTTCTGGCATTGGTATGCGTAATCCCGCAAGAAATCTGCGGTGCCACCACCCCCATCGAAAGGAATGAGAACAGCGTAGGTTCATCATCGCCGTCCTGACGTTCGAGACCTGACCAATCAATCGTCCGACCATCCAGCCGGGGCGGTGTCCCCGTTTTCAAGCGTCCTAGCGGCAGGTTAAGGCGATCCAAACGCTCGGCCAGCTTTACCGAGGGACGGTCCCCCATACGCCCGCCAGGGCGCGATACGTCACCAATGTGAATAACGCCTCTCAAAAATGTCCCAGACGTCAGGATCACAGCGCCGGCCCGTATTTCAGACTCATCCGCCAATCGAATTCCGGTAACAGCAGGTCCATTCACCAGGAAATCTGTCACCTCGCCGACTACGACGCTGAGGTTCGGCTGTGCCGTGGTTTCTCGCTGCATCGCAGCTCGGTACAAAGCCCGGTCTGCCTGCGTTCTGGGCCCCTGAACTGCGGGGCCTTTACGGCGATTCAGCAAACGAAACTGAATTCCCGCCTGGTCTGCGACGCGCCCCATCACCCCGTCCAACGCGTCAATTTCGCGAACAAGATGCCCTTTGCCGAGGCCCCCGATAGCGGGGTTACAGGACATTACGCCGATATCAGTGGCCGACAGAGTCACAAGGGCGGTAGTCGCACCCATCCGGGCGGCCGCATGGGCCGCCTCTGTTCCGGCGTGGCCCGCTCCGATAACGACGACGTCAAAATCCGAATGTTTCACGTGAAACACTCCTTACTTTCCCAGGCAGAAGCTTGAGAATATTTCATCCAACAAGTCTTCTACACCAATTCTGCCAACCAGAGCTTCCAAAGCGCGGATCGCGGTCCTCAGTTCCTCGGCTGCGATATCATACAGGTCGGGACCTGATTCCAGAACAGCGATTGCAGCACTAAGTGCATCGCGCGCTGTGATCAGCGCTATACGATGCCTTTCACGCGTGGCGATACCATGGGTAGTAGTTCGATCACCTAAAACACGCGATATGTTGGAAATCAACCGATCCACACCCTGCCCGGTTTTCCCTGAGATTCCTTCATCAGAACTGTTTCTCAGATCGGATTTCGGAAGAACCTGAATATCTCCCTCCAACAGCTGAACGCCCAGCTCTTTTGGATCATCAGTCAGAAATACGCGCAGATCGGCGGCCTCGGCGCGCTTTTTGGCCCGCTCAATTCCCAGGCTTTCGACGTGATCGTCGGTTTCCCGCAAGCCCGCTGTATCCAACAAAGTAACGGGAAGTCCCTCAAGGTCCATTCGAACTTCAATCACATCGCGCGTTGTGCCGGCATATTCCGACGTGATCGCTGCATCGCGACCTGCCAGAGCATTCAGCAATGTCGACTTTCCGGCATTTGGCAAGCCAACAATCGCAACCTCGAACCCGGTTCGAATGCGTTCTGCAATACGAACCCCTTCAGCTTCACGTTGTAAATCTGCAATGACATCTGTGATCAACTGGCGTACTTCAGGGGTAACATCGGTTGGCACCTCTTCATCGGCAAAATCAATCACTGCCTCAAGCAGCGATGCGGCGCGGATCAAATCGCGCCGCCAGCGTTCAGCCAAATTCCCAAGCTCTCCGGCCAGAATGATCTGTGCTTGCTTGCGTTGAGCTTCTGTCTCAGCGTCGATCAGATCGGCAAGGCCCTCGACCTGTGTCAAATCCATTTTGCCGTTTTCCAAGGCACGGCGGGTGAATTCCCCGGGATCGGCCAGGCGCAAACCGTCCATGTCCGCAAGGCAGCGCATGACGGCGTTGACAGCCGCTGTACTGCCGTGAATCTGTAGCTCTGCCACGTCTTCGCCAGTAAAGCTGGCCGGGGCCTGGAAGGTCAGAACTACCCCATCATCCAGGCGCGATCCGTCTTTGCCATACAGGCTGCGCACCCGCATCCCGCGGGAGGGCAAAGCAGCACCGGAAAGAGCAGCCGCGGCAGGATGCGCCAAGGGGCCCGAGAGACGGATGACCGCCACCCCTGCCTTGCCTTGCGCGCTGGCCAAGGCGAATATCGTATCCATTCGACCGCCTCGCTTGCGTCCAGGACCTGTGTCAGGTGTTCATCGAATCGAAGAACTCGCCATTTGTCTTGGTCTGTTTCAACTTGGACAACAGGAACTCGATCGCATCGGTAGTGCCCATCGGGTTCAGGATACGGCGCAGAACAAAGGTCTTGGCCAGATCACCCTTATCGACCAGCAAATCCTCTTTCCGCGTACCGGATTTGAGGATGTCGATAGCCGGGAACACGCGCTTATCTGCGATCTTACGATCCAGAACAATTTCCGAGTTACCGGTGCCTTTGAATTCTTCGAAGATGACTTCGTCCATCCGGCTGCCGGTATCAATCAGCGCAGTGGCGATGATGGTCAGCGAGCCGCCTTCTTCGATATTCCGTGCCGCACCAAAGAATCGCTTAGGCCGTTGCAGAGCGTTTGCATCCACACCGCCGGTCAGAACCTTACCCGAGGATGGAACCACGGTGTTAAATGCCCTACCAAGTCTTGTGATCGAGTCGAGAAGAATAACAACATCTCGTTTATGCTCGACCAAACGCTTGGCTTTTTCGATAACCATCTCAGATACGGCAACGTGGCGGGTGGCGGGTTCGTCAAAGGTCGACGACACGACCTCGCCCTTCACCGAACGCTGCATGTCAGTCACCTCTTCCGGCCGCTCGTCGATCAGTAGGACGATCAGATAGCACTCAGGGTGGTTCTTTTCGATCGAGTTCGCAATATTCTGCAGGATCACCGTCTTACCGGTCCGTGGCGGTGCCACAATCAACGACCGCTGACCTTTACCGATCGGCGAAACCAGATCGATGACACGGGCGGACTTGTCCTTGATGGTTGGGTCTTCGACCTCCATCTTCAGGCGCTCATCCGGATAAAGCGGTGTCAGGTTGTCGAAAGCAACTTTATGCCTGGCTTTCTCGGGATCTTCGAAATTGATCTTGGTGACCTTGATCAGTGCGAAATACCGTTCGTTCTCGTCCGGCGCCTTGATATCACCTTCGACCGTATCACCGGTGCGCAACGAATGCTGGCGGATCATTTCTGGCGAGACATAGATATCATCAGGACCGGGCAAATAGTTCGCCTCGGGCGAACGCAGGAACCCGAACCCATCTTGCAGAACTTCAAGTACGCCATCGCCGCCCACGGTCCAGCCTTCATCTGCGCGTTCACGCAGAATCTGGAACATCATCTCGCCTTTTCGCATGGTCGAGGCGTTTTCGATCTCAAGCTCTTCGGCCATCGCCAAAAGGTCTTTGGGGCTTTTGGCTTTCAGATCGGCCAGATTGAGGGATTCATTAGACATGATGATAAGAACCTTGGCCGCATGGATGCGGCTCGGACTGGAATTTCAATACGGAAGATACGCCGCCCGGACGGGCGTGTTACGCGATAAATAAGCGCTTACCTACAAAGAGTCAAATAGCTGCTCAGAACTTCAGAACGACCGCCAGAACGATGATAACCATCAAAATGGTAGGCACCTCGTTCATCATGCGATACTGCCGCCCAGTGAGCGTATTTCGGCCCTCTAAGAAGTCCTTTCGACGTTCCATCAGCCAGTAGTGGAACCAAGTCATCGCAATCACTGCTGCGCCTTTGACCCAGGGCCAGGCAAAATCCCAGCCGACTATGCCTGGAGTGAGTACCATGATCAGGCCGCAGGCCCAGGCCACGTACATCGCCGGGCGCATGATCACCCGCAGCAGCTTTTCTTCCATTTCAAAGAAGATCTCCTGCGCCCCGTCAACGCCTTGGGCTTTTTCTACGTGATAGACGTACAATCTAGGCAGATAGAACAAACCGGCCATCCAAGAGATCACGGCCATGATGTGCAGGGACTTCGCCCAAGGATAGATGGCGAAAAGAAGATCAGTCATTCCAGCTCCGGGCGTGGTTTGGATCTCTCCCTATAAAAAAAATAGGAAAAGAGAAAGGATGATGGTTTTGTAGGGAGATCAAATTCCGTGGATTACTTATTTACCCATCTGTTTTCCCCAAGTGGATAGTTTCACCCGAGAACTGGGTAATTCTGTTGATTTCATAAAAAATAACAATAAAACAATATGTTATGATTATATAGGACGTAGAATTCAGGGGATAACTTGATGAATAAGCTGGGATATCCCGCTTGTCCCGATGTTCAAAGTTATCCTTGTCCAGACTGGACAGGGTTCGGGCGACTCATAGAAGTTTTTCGCGAAAACACCGGGCTTGCGTGTCAACAGGAAAACCATACAAACCATCCTTGAACGATCAACCATTTGCTCAGGGGGTTTTCCACATTTCTGTCCCCATCATATTGGCCTCGGGGTCATCCATTCGTGCGCAGTTGCTAGAGAATGCGGGAGTGCGGTTTACCGTTCAAACTGCACGCGTGGACGAAGAGACCGCCAAACGGGCTTTGCTGGCCGAAGAGGCATCTCCACGTGATATTGCCGATACTCTGGCAGAGATGAAAGCCCGCAAGGTCAGCGACAAGGTGCCGGGGCCGATGGTTCTGGGATGTGATCAGGTGCTGGATTTCGAAGGTCAGCTTTTGTCCAAACCGCAATCGCCCGAGGATGCGCTGGCGCAGCTCAAAGCGATGCGGGGCAAGCGGCATATGCTGTTATCCGCAGCCGTCATCTATCAGAATGGCGAGCCGATCTGGCGACATGTAGGTCAGGTGCGCCTGCGGATGAGGATGAGTTCGGACGCCTATCTACGCGACTATGTTGCGCGCAACTGGGACAGCATCCGTCACGCTGTCGGGGCCTATAAGCTTGAGGAAGAAGGCGTGCGGCTGTTCGCAACCATTGACGGTGACTATTTTAACGTTTTGGGTATGCCCCTATTGGAGCTGTTGAATTTTCTTGCGGTCAAAGGGGTGATTGATCAATGAGTGGTAAGCAGATCCCGCTGGCGGGTGTGATCGGGCATCCGATTTCCCATTCGAAATCCCCAATACTGCATGGCCATTGGCTGAAAACTTATGGCCTGGCCGGTCACTATATCCCCATGGATGTCGCACCGGATGATCTTGAGGCTGTTCTACGAACCTTGCCCAAAGCCGGATTTGTCGGGGCCAACATCACAGTGCCCCATAAAGAGGTGGCCTTGGATCTGGCGGATACGGCTTCGGACCGGGCCAGGCAGATCGGGGCTGCTAATACGCTTGTGTTTCAGCCCGACGGTTCGATCCATGCGGATAACACCGATGGGTACGGGTTCATGCAGAACCTGCGCAGCGGCGCCCCAGATTGGATTCCAGCGGATGGCCCCGCGGTTGTCTTTGGTGCCGGAGGCGCAGCGCGTGCGGTTCTTCAAGCGTTGGTCGATGCCGGTGTGCCCGAGATTTTGTTGACCAATCGGACGCGCTCACGTGCAGATCGCCTGAAGGAAGAGTTTGGCACGACCATAACGGTGGTGGATTGGTTGAAAGCGGGCAACGTGGTTGAAGATGCGGAACTTGTGGTCAACACAAGTTCGCTTGGG
Organism: Ruegeria sp. CDSC052; assembly: GCF_059610685.1. Taxonomy (NCBI): domain Bacteria; kingdom Pseudomonadati; phylum Pseudomonadota; class Alphaproteobacteria; order Rhodobacterales; family Roseobacteraceae; genus Ruegeria; species Ruegeria sp. CDSC052. Next base: position 33,898 of record NZ_JBXWOB010000012.1, on the reverse strand, counting down.
ATGCACGGCCAGCCCGAGCTGCGGGTGCCTCTGGACGGGTTACAGCCGGGTGCCATAGTCACCGATCTGGTCTATGCGCCACTTAAGACACGTTTGCTGCAAACAGCAGAACAGGCGGGATGCACACCCGTAGATGGCCTTGGCATGTTGTTGCATCAGGCCGTACCTGGATTTGAAAGCTGGTTTGGGGTGCGCCCTGAAGTCACTTCTGATTTGCGTGCTGCGGTGCTGGGATGAGCTTTGCACTTGGCCTGACCGGTTCTATCGGCATGGGAAAAAGCACAACTGCCAGCATGTTCGTCGACGAAGGCTGTGCGTTGTGGGACGCAGATGCCGCCGTGCATCGGCTATACGCGCGTGGCGGGACAGCGATCAAGCCGATGCGTAGGGCGTTTCCTGAGGCCATTATCGACGGCGCGGTTAGCCGGGAAGTATTGAAACGGTTCATTTCGGCAGACCCAGCGGCGCTGAAAGCGATTGAGGCCATTGTTCACCCGCTGGTGGCGGCGGATCGAGCGGTGTTCCGGGAACAAGCCACCGCAGATATTCTTGTTTTCGATATTCCGCTGCTTTTTGAAACCGGTGGAGATGCGGCGATGGATGCGGTCGCCTGTGTCTCGGTCCCGGCTGACGAGCAGAAACGCCGCGTGATGGCGCGCGGTACCATGACCGAGGCGCAGTTCGAGCAGATCAAAGCCAAGCAGATGCCGAATGACGAAAAATGCGCGCGGTCTGATTTTGTGATCGTCACGGACAGTCTGGACCACGCCCGCGCGCAAGTGCAGGATGTGGTCAGACAGATACGAGCAGGGCTGACAGATGCGTGAGATCGTACTCGATACAGAAACCACAGGCTTTGATCCTGAAAGCGGCGACCGGATTGTGGAAATCGGTGCGGTTGAGCTTTGGAATCACGTCGCCACGGGCGAAACCTATCACGTCTATATCAACCCTCAACGGTTCATGCCCGAAGAGGCGTTTGGCGTGCACGGCATTGGCCCCGACCTGCTGGAACCACCCCGCCCGGTGGAAAAAGGTCAGGTCACGCTTAAGGACAAGCCGGTTTTTGCCAAGGTTGGTCAGGGGTTTCGGGATTTTGTCGCTGACTCGAAACTGGTGATCCACAATGCGTCATTCGACATGAAATTCCTGAATGCCGAGCTGGGCTGGATGGGTCTGGCGCCGATCCCGATGGATCAGGCGCTGGATACGCTGGCGATTGCGCGCAAACGGTTTCCGGGCTCGCCCGCCTCGCTGGATGCGTTGTGCCGGCGGTTCAACATAGACAACTCGAACAGGGTCTTGCACGGGGCGTTGCTCGACTCTGAAATTCTCGCTGAGGTCTATCTTGAGCTGATCGGCGGACGTCAGCCAGATTTCGGGCTGTCGACCTCTGCGTCTTCTTCGGTTGGCGGAGCAGAAGAGTGGCGGCCATCGCCGCGCAAAGATGCCTTGCCGTCCCGGATCACCCAAGACGAACGCGCGGCGCATGAGAAATTTATTGATAAACTGGGCGAAAACGCCCTTTGGTCCCGCGCCTGAGATCACTCCGGCGCGGGGAGGGCTGATTAGGCCTGAGTCTTTTGCGTCTCGGCTTGGCGACGCATCAATTCATTCCGGTACAGGCTGACAAAATCAATATTGTCCAGGTTAACCGGCGGGTATCCTCCATCGCGCGTGATGTCGCTGACGATGCGGCGCAGGAACGGGAACAGCATGCGCGGGCATTCGATCATCAGGAACGGATGCAGCTGGTCTTCGGCGACACCTTCCACATGGAACAGGCCGCAATAATCCAGCTCGCACAGGAACAGGATGTCTTCCATGCCCTTGGCTTTGGATTTGAGGTTCAGCTTGATCGACACCTCGTATTGATGCTCAGCCGGGCGCTTTTTGGCGTCCAGATTGACCTGAACCGCGATCTCGGGCTGGACATCGCCAGACACGCCTTTTTGCGCCATCACGTTTTCAAAGGACATATCGCGAATGAATTGTCCCAGAACGCGCATCTGGATCTGGGGTGCGGTCTGGGCCGCGGTGTTTTCTTGGGCGCCGTCTTCGGCCATGGGTCTACTCCGAAACTGAAATTCGCCACTGCTTAGCAAGTTGGGCGAGGCACCTCAATGCTGGTGCGGCCCTTCGACCCATTTCGATGGCTTTGACGGGTTCTGACGGGGACGAACCTCGGTGTATTCACCGTCGACCACATCGCCCTGGGTCGATGCTTGGGGCCCGGTCCTGAACTGCGTCCCGCCGCCCATCTGAAACTGCGTGATTGTGACCTTCGAGCGGAGATAACGGAATACAGAGACCCGGACGCCAGGGATTAACAGCGCAAATCCAACGGCATCGGTGAAAAACCCCGGTGTCAGCAGCAAGACACCAGACAGCAAGATCATCGCGCCATGGGCCAAAGGTTCGGTCGGGTCGTCAAGCTCTGCAAAGGATCGTTGCAGGTTTTCCAGCGCCATGCGACCTTGTGTCCGCACCAAAGCGGTACCCAGAACGGCCGTTAGAACCACGATCGCAAGGGTTGGCCACAGTCCGATTAGCCCACCAACCTGAATGAACAGGCCGATTTCGATGATCGGAACAAGTAAAAAAGCCAGGAACAGGTACATTTGCATTATCCTTTACTGCAGGTCGGGCGGTAGACTTGTCCCGAACTGTCACCTACATAGTGGCAAGAGGCCGTGTATACAAAGTCGCGGTCTGACCAAGAGGATGAAATGAACGAACCAATGATCCAGTTGCTGGTCCTGGCCGGAATTGCCGTTTTCCTGATCCTGCGCCTGAAAAGCGTACTGGGTACACGTGAGGGTTTTGAGAAACCCCCGCTTCAACAACAGTCCGAAGCCAATAAGTCGCGCCGTGATTTTGAGGTGATTGAGGGCGGGCCAGATCACGACATTACCGATCACGTGCCCGAGGACAGCGAACAGGCGCAGACCCTATCCGCTATGAAACGGATCGAGCCGGGCTTTTCGGTGGGTGAATTTGTTCAGGGCTCTCGCGGCGCTTATGAGATGATCGTCATGGGGTTCGAAAAGGGCAATCTGGATGAAATCCAGCCCTTCCTGTCGGAAGAGGTATTTGATACCTTTGTTTCGGTCGTTGCCGCGCGCGAGGATCAGGGGCTGACCATCGAGGCCGAATTTATCGGTGTGCGCGAAACCACACTGGCAGATGTGAGCTTTGACAAGGATACCAACCAGGCCGAAATCACCATGAAATTTGTTGGTGAGCTGACTTCGGCCGTGCGGGATCGTGGTGGCGATATCATCGAGGGCAACCCAAACACGGTTAAACGTCAAAAGGACAGCTGGACCTTTGCCCGCGTTATGGGCTCGGACGATCCGAACTGGCTGCTTGTTGCCACGGACGCATGATTGAAGCGTTTCGGTCGCTTTTCCTGGTGGCTGTCATGACCACCTCTGCCAGCGCCGAGGTGACACGATCCATACTGTCCTATGATGACCTGAATGGTTGGGCCGCCGATGATCACGGGGCGGCCCTTTCGGTTTTTCTGAACACGTGCGGTGATCTGGATGATCCGGACTGGCAGGCATTGTGCGGCGTGGCGCGCACCTATAAGCCCGATGCGGCCCGGTCATTTTTTGAGCTGTTCTTCCGTCCCGTTCTGGTCGAAGACGGGAAGGATGGCCTGTTCACAGGCTATTTTGAACCCGAACTGGACGGGTCCAAAACCAGATCGGAGCGGTATAAATACCCGATCTATAAAATGCCTCCTGAGGCGCGCGGAGCCGAAAAATGGTTATCCCGTCGCGATCTGCTGACCGGTGATGTCATGCAGGGCCGCGGTCTTGAAATCGCCTGGGTGGACGACCCAGTCGAGCTGTTCTTTCTGCAGATTCAGGGCTCAGGCCGTATCCGGTTGCCCGATGGGAGGGCGCTGCGGGTCGGTTATGGGGGCGCCAATGGGCATCCTTATCGTTCGATCGGGTCCGAACTGATCCGGCGCGGTGCCCTGGGTGCGCATCAGGTCAGTGCGCAGATGATCAAATCCTGGGTCCGCAAGAATCCCGAGGCGGGTACCGAATTGCTGTTTCACAACCCGTCTTATGTGTTCTTCCGCGAGGTGAATCGTGTTGCACCGGAATTTGGCCCTCTGGGTGCGATGAACCGTTCGGTCACTACCATGCGCAGCATTGCCGCCGATCCGGCATACACACCGCTGGGTGCTCCAGTCTGGGTCGAAAAGGACGGCAAGGATCCTTTGCGCAGGCTGATGATCGCTCAGGATACCGGGTCGGCCATCAAGGGCGCGCAACGGGCTGATATTTTCTTTGGAACCGGCGATGCCGCAGGGGCTGCAGCGGGGCGCCTGAAAGATCCGGGTCGCATGGTGGTACTGCTGCCGATTCAGCGCGCATATGCTCTTTTGCCGGACGAGTTCTGATGTCGCGCCGCAAATTGACCCCTGACGAAATGGATCTGTGGCGCAAGGTGACCAAACAGGCAGATCGCCTGCATCCCGAACTGCCGCAGTCGGTGCACCCCACCTCATTGCCCAAGCCGAAACCGACAAAGACCTTTAAGCCCCGGATCGAGGCGTTTGAAGTCGGGCAGAACGCGGCTGGCAGGGGTGTGCGGCATGTGTTGAAACCATCCGTTACCGAAGGGTTACGCGCCAACCCGGTGCAAATGGACAGCAAGGCTTTTGCCCGGATGAAACGTGGCAAGCTCCGGCCCGAGGGCAAGTTGGACTTGCATGGCTTGCGGATGGACACGGCCTATCCGGCGCTGGTGCGCTTTGTGCTAACCGCGCAGGCTTCGGGCAAGCGCCTGGTTCTGGTGGTGACCGGAAAGGGCAAAGATCGGGATGAGCCCGGCCCCATCCCCACTCCGCGCGGCGTCTTGCGCAATCAGGTGCCGCAATGGCTGTCCCTACCGCCCTTGGCACAGGCTGTGATGCAGGTGACGCCCGCGCATATCAGCCATGGTGGCGACGGGGCCTATTATGTCTATCTGCGTCGCAGTCGCTAAAGCGTGCGTGCGGCGCGGCTGATGCCAATCCAGGTCAGCAGACAAACCAGCAAAAAGAAGACGCCGATCCACAGGAACTGCGTGTCCAGCGGAACCCCCTGATCAATCAACACGCCGGTCAGTCCGGGGCCAATCGCCGACCCAAGGACCATGACCGCCGTGGCCATGGCCTTGATCGCGCCAATATGACGGGTTCCATAGAATTCCGCCCAGAACGCACTGGGCAAGGTGCTGTTTGCGCCGACGGTAAGCCCCAGAAAGACCAATGCAGCAACCGCACCCCCAATCGAGGTGCTTGCAGCCGCCAACATGAAGCCGATAGCTATTGGCACCTGATAAAAGGGCATCATTCGGGCGGTTCCCCATTTATCCAGTGCCCATCCCGCGACAAACATCGAGATCAGGGAAACACCTGTGTAGACGGGAAACAGCGCCACCAACTCGATATGTTGCCAGCCTTTGACCTCGGCCAGATGGACCTGATGAAAGAAGAAGGCGGTGATAAAGGCAGAAGGACCCAGCAAGGCGGGGGCCATGAACCAGAACAACGGGTTCAGCAAAGCGTCGGTGCGTGTCCAGTGCCGCCCCTGCATACCTGCTGCTGAGTACTCGCTGGCCAGACTTTGCGGTGTGCGCTCTTGCCGAAGCAAGCGCAGCAGAATCGGAATGCCGGCCACACAAATACCTGCCGAGATGATCCAGAGCAGGCGCCAATCCAAAAACACCATCGCAGCGACAAAGATTACCGGCAAAAGCGCTTCGCCAACCGCAAATCCGACCGAGGCGATCGACAAGGCCTTGCCGCGCGTTGTGGTAAACCAACGCGCCATCGCGACCAAGGCAAGATGGGTGCTCATCCCCTGCCCGAACAGGCGCAACAGGAAGATCACCAGCGGTAGCAGGATCAGCCAGCGGTTCAACGCCATCGCTAGCGCCGCCACGGCTAGCCCAGCCAGGACAGCGGGGCCGAGCACACGCACCCGGAAGATATCCGTAAGTCCGCCCGCCCAGATCATGATGATGGCGGATGCGGTCGTACCCAGCGAATAGATCCCACCCCAGGCCCCATGGCTCAGCCCGAACGTCGCACGAATTTCGCCGGAAAAGATCGAGATGAAGAACGTTTGCCCAAAACAGGACAGAAAAGTCAGCAGAACTCCGGCGCCAAGCCATGAGGCATTTGCTTTCAGATAATGCCCCAGGTGAAAGGACATTACGGAGAGCTGACCTTGGCCTGCCCGGTCTCGGTCAGCTCAATCTCGGTCGCCCCGGTCGGGTTGCGGACCTCGGCGGGGGCGATCACGTCAATCCCGCGTTGCCTGCCAAAGGTACTGCTGACCCGGCGGGCGGAATTGATAATCGCCAAAAGCGCCGGAGAGGTTGCAGCCACGAAATGAGACGACCCGGCATCGCTGTTGAAGGCGGTCGTATCCAGAATACTGATCTTATATTCGGACAGCGCATCGGCCGAGCTGATATTTCCCAGACGTTCGCTTTTGGCGGTACCGCGCAGGCGTGCGGATATACTCAGCAGCCTGTCTTTGCGTGAGATCATCACAATGAACGGGTCAGGCAGCGTTTTGATGCTGTCCATCTGCGACCGGAACAGATCGACATCCAGATCCGGTGCGATCAGAACAACCCCTTCGATATTCCGATGCGACCAGCCCGGTTCGCGCAGCTCGGCCTGCCGCATCATCTCCATCGTCAGGGCGGTGCCCATGGAATGCGCCACAAGGATAACCCGATCGACCCCCATTGATTTCAGCTGGCGAACAGTTTGTTCCAGACCATCACGGGCGAACAGCATGCTGTCGATGTCATAGGCATAGCCATAACCCGTTGCCTGGCTTGGCCAGGAATAGACCATGGTTTCACCCGGTATTTCCAGATCATGTTCCAACTGCGCGGCGCGGAACACTGTTTCCGACTGGGTCGTGTTATAGCCGTGGATAAAGATCGAAACCTCGTCCACACCTCTTAGTCGCGAGGCAAGGCCCTGGGGTCCGGCAAGCTCGTCTTCATCAGCCATCACGAACTGATTTTCCGGGTCCGGGTCGGCATAGGAAAAATCCAATGTCCCGGGTGTGTGATTGGGTGGAATCGAGACCGTCATCTCGAGAAACTGCAGCTGATCGCTGCGGCGGTACCCATAGGATCCGTCCGCTTCGCGCGCGCGGGTGGTTGCTGCGTAAATGGTTTTGGGCGTGCCAATGTCCAGTGCCGAGGGCACGGTTTGAGATACGGTCCGGTCGACACATGCGGCAAGCGTTGCCGCAGTCAGGACAAAAATAATATAGCGCAGCACCTGTCGCCCCCTAAGGAATTTGCGCACACGCTACTCTATTCTGATCCCAGGTCCAGCGGGGTCAATGACGCGGACCGGCAAAAACCGGCTGGAGATATTACAGAACGTAACGGCTGAGGTCCGTAGACTTTGTCAGCTCACCAAGATTGTCGTCAACGAACTGTGCATTCACGGTGATTTCCAAACCGGCCTGATCGGGGGCTGTGAAAGACAATTCCTCGAATACGCGCTCCATCACGGTGTAAAGCCGACGTGCGCCGATATTCTCGACGCTTTGGTTCACATCCGCTGCGATTTTCGCCAGGGCCGCGATGCCGTCCTCGGTAAAGCTGACCGTGACATCCTCGGTGCCCATCAAGGCAGTGTACTGGCGGGTCAGCGCGTTGTCTGTCTCGGTCAGGATGCGGACGAAATCCTCTTCGGTCAGTGCGCGCAGCTCGACACGGATCGGCAGGCGCCCCTGCAGTTCCGGCAACAGGTCGGACGGTTTGGCAATATGAAACGCGCCAGAGGCAATGAAAAGAATGTGGTCGGTTTTGACCGGCCCATGCTTGGTGGAGACGGTTGTGCCTTCGATCAGAGGCAACAGGTCACGCTGCACCCCCTCGCGGCTGACATCACCGCCGCGTGCGTCCGAACGGGCGCAAACCTTGTCGATCTCGTCAAGAAACACGATGCCGTTCTGTTCAACCGATTCCAGCGCCGCGCGGTTTACGGTTTCGTCATCCAGCAGTTTATCGGCCTCTTCCCCGATCAGCATGTCATAGCTTTCGGCGACGGTCAGGCGTTTCTTGACGGTGCGCCCGCCAAAGGCCTTGCCGAAAATATCGCCCAGATTCATCATCCCCATCTGACTGCCCGGTTGGCCAGGGATATCGAACATCGGCATCTGGCTTGAGGTATCCGTCAGTTCCAGCTCGATCACTGTGTCGTCCAGCTCTCCGGATTTGAGCTTTTTGCGGAACATCTCGCGGGTGCCCTCACGTGCGTCTTCCCCGGCAATGGCAGTAATCACCCGGTCTTCGGCGGCCTGATGGGCCTTGGCTTTGACGTCCTCACGCATGAATTCACGGGTCTGCAGGATCGCGGCATCGGCCAGATCACGCACGATCTGTTCCACATCGCGGCCAACATATCCAACCTCGGTGAATTTGGTGGCCTCGACCTTGATGAAGGGTGCGCGGGCCAACTTGGCCAAACGCCGGCTGATCTCAGTCTTGCCAACGCCGGTGGGGCCGATCATCAGGATATTCTTGGGATAAACCTCATCCCGGATGTCATCAGCCAGTTGCTTGCGCCGCCAGCGATTACGCAGCGCCACGGCGACCGCGCGCTTGGCATCCTTCTGCCCGATGATAAAGCGATCCAGTTCCGAGACAATCTCGCGCGGGGTCAGGTCGGTCACGGGGGCAGTCCTTTCGGTCGGCATAAGTTGGCTGCGGTCTAGGTAATCACCGCAACGGCGAAAACAACAGCGGCAGCGTTGGTTAGCAACGCCCCACCCGGTTTGCAAATGCTTTCCATAGGTAAAGCGCCCGGCCTCTGGTACAGTGATTTCAAAGCGTTGAGGGCCTGGAGCGCGGAAATGACCAAGATTGCCAAGATCACCCTGCTGTTTGTCGTGTTTGTCGACCTGATCGGGCAAGGGTTAGTCTTTCCGATCATCAACTCATTGATCATGGAGACGAAATCGGGGTTCCTGCCTGAAAACACCTCCATGGGCACCCGGCATTTCTACTACGGCTTGGTGATTGGCTGTTTCTTTCTGTCCTGGTTTCTGGGCGTGGTCTATGTCTCTAAGGTTTCAGATTCCATTGGTCGCAAGAACGCGCTGCTAGTGTGTCTGGGAGGGGCATTGATAGGTTATGCGCTGACCATCACTGCGCTGTATCTCAACAGCCTTCTGCTGTTGATTGTCGGCCGGTCGATCACCGGGTTTACGGCTGGCAACCAGCCTATCGCGCAGGCGGCAATGATTGACGGCAGCACCGATGCCGCTGACCGCGACCGCAACATGGGCTATATCGTGACAGGTGTCAGCTTTGGCCTGGTTGGCGGTCCCATTATTGGCGCGGTCCTGTCGGACTCGGCCCTGCTGGGCAGCGCGGCGACGCTGAAAACGCCATTCTACGGCGCCTTTGTTCTGGTGTTGATCGCCATTTTCCTTGTCGCCGCGTATTTCAAGGATACCCGGACCGAGCGTGAGCCCTTTGTCTTTCGCCCCCGCGATATCACCGACAGCCTGATAGCGGTGCGCGAACATCCGATGGTTCTGAAAATCATGCCGGTCTATGGCCTGTTCATGATCGCCAATGTGACCTTCTATGTGTTTGTCGACAACTTCCTGACCAGTGCATTTGGATACGGGGTCATCGGCGGCAGCATGGCCATGGTCGTCATTGGGGTTGCGCTGGCCTTTTCCAGCACCTTCCTGGTCAAACCTGCGCAAGAACGGTTCAGCAAACACCAGATCATCTATGTCTCACTGGTTGTGATGGTGATCAGCGGCCTAGGTTTCGCCTTCAGCCCCAGCGGTGTGCTGAGCTATGTCCCGGTCTTTTTCTTCTATTTCTTCTTTGGCGTCTCATACCCGACACTGCTGGGCCTGTTTTCCTCCAGTGTCAGCGACACCGATCAAGGCTGGGTCATGGGGGTGACCACGGCTGTCTTCTGTTTGGCCGGGGGCGTCATGTCCCTGATCGGCGGCGGGTTGATGAGTATCGACATCCGCCTGCCCTACTACATCGTGATCCTGACCGCCCTGTTGGGGCTGGTCGGGATGCATAAGCGGTGGAAAGGCAAAGAGATCCGAGAGCTGTTGGCCTGAGACAGTTCTGCGTCTTAGATCGTCTCAACCGTGAGATTGCCATTGGTATAGACGCAGATATCGGCGGCGATGGCCATGGCTTCGCGGGCGACTTGTTCCGCCGGTCTGTCGCCATCCATCATCGCGCGCGCCGCTGCCAGGGCAAAATTGCCACCCGATCCGATGGCAGCCACGTTGTGTTCCGGCTCCAGCACATCCCCTGCCCCGGTAATCACCAGCAGATCCTTGCCATCAGTGACGATCAGCATCGCCTCAAGCTTTTGCAGGTATTTGTCGGTGCGCCAGTCCTTGGCCAGCTCGACCGAGGCGCGGGCCAGTTGGCCGGGTGTGGCCTCAAGCTTGGTTTCCAGACGTTCCAGCAGGGTAAAGGCATCGGCGGTTGATCCGGCGAAGCCTGCGACAACCTCGAACCCGCCGGGTGACAGGCGGCGTACCTTGCGCGCGGTCCCTTTGATCACGGTCTGGCCCAAGCTGACTTGCCCGTCCCCGGCAATGACCACCTGCCCGCCTTTTTTGACGCCAATAATGGTTGTGCCGTGCCAACCGGGAAAGTCGCTGTCTGCCATGGGGGCCTCCGTTTTCGCCTGCTGTTCTATATGGGCCGGTCTCATCCGCAGCGCAACAGTTCACAACTTGCTTATAAGATATGCAAAAAACGCAAATCGGGGCTGTAAAACCAGCAATTGTGGGACTCAGTTGAAAATCCTACATGAGGCTCACAACCGACAACGGGTCGGCTGTTTCTGTTTATAAGGAATGCGCAAATGGCAACTACCGCAAATATCCATGCGCCGCTCGGAGCAGCTACCATCCTGCATGTAGTGGACGCGTTTTTTGGCGCTTTTGAAAAAGCCGCCGATTGGAATGAATCCCGCAAAACCCGCAATGCCCTGTCGGCTCTCAGTGATGAACAGCTGGACGATATCGGCCTGTGCCGCGCGGATATCACCACCCTCTGATCCACGAGAATTCGTGAATTCAAGATAAGCCGCCCGGGTCTGGGCGGCTTTTTCTTTTTCTGCGCAGCTTTTTCCAGTCAGACAATTCAGGCGGAAGCGCTTTGCCCCAGATACGAAAAAAGGCGCCCCGAATGAGGCGCCTTCAAACGTTGTTTCCCGAACCGGATCAGAGCGCTTCTTCGATCCAGCTTTGCAGCGCGGCTTTCGGTGCGGCGCCTGCGCGGTTCGAAACGACCTGACCATCCTTGAAGATGAACAGCGCCGGGATGCCACGTACGCCCATGGCGGCGGCAGAGTTCGGGTTGCTGTCTACATCGACTTTGGCGATCTTGACCTTGTCGCCATATTCAGCCGCCAACTCTTCCAGAGCGGGTCCGATCTGTTTACAGGGGCCACACCATTCGGCCCAGAAATCGACAACTACGGGGATGTCGGAATTCTTGACTTCGGCGTCAAAAGTATCGTCGGTAACAGCTACGGTCGACATATTCTGTCTCCTGAATGGGGAATGCTTGGTCACTGAAACTAGGTGTCGGGTATGCCAAGGTCAAGGCGTCAGCGCACGGGTCAGCGCAGCTTTCACCAGATCGTGTGGCAGCCACATCAGCTGGGCTGTTCGGGTCCACAGAATTGCGGTTCTGACTTCGTGGTCCGGATAGATCTGCGACAATGAATCAGCATAGGCACCCATCTGCCGCAGCAGTCCTTCGGGGCAGGATGCTGCATTGTCTGGAACTGTCATATTAGATTTAAAATCAATTACTTGGACGTCCGTTTCAGTGACGATCAGCCGGTCAATGACACCATGGATACGCCGCCCGCCCAGATCGGCCGTTACCGGGACTTCGGCCAAGGTATCGGGGGCGAACACTGCCTTCAGGTGATCCGCCGTCAACACATTTTGCGCCTCGGCCAGCAATCCTTGCCGCTCGGCCTCACGCATATCGGGAAGAACCCGTGCGCAAAGCTGCGGCCAGTTCTCAGGAAGGACCCGCGGCAAATGCTCCAGCAGCAGGTGCAGGCGGGTGCCGCGCAGCTTGGCGGCCTCTTCATCCTGGCCCATGTCCCCGGGCAAGGCCTTGGCCCCGCCCAGATCAGACGGGCTGAGGGTTTCCGGCGCCGCATCAATGGCGGGGGCGGAATTCAGGAAGGTCGGCGGCAATTCGCTGTGGGCACGAACGGCACCTGTGTGTTCGATAAATTCCGGACCATGCCAATCTCCGTGCGACAAGCGCAGGATCTCACTGTTGGGCAGAGCTGTTGCCCCTGCCCGCGCCATAGCCGCCTGCACCAGTTGATACCAACTGGTTCCGTCCTTGCCGACATCCCCTGCCGCACCGACGATTAGCCACTTCTCTGCACGGGTCAGCGCCACGTATAACAGGCGCAACCGTTCATTCTCTTCCCGTTCGCGCGCTTCGGCTCGCGCCTGCGCGATCAGCGCCGGGGACGCGTCTGCCGGTACTTTCCATAGTGGCTTAGCATCCGTCACCATGATCTCGGCATCGCGCGGGGCTTGCCGTCTGCCGGTATCCGGCAGGATCACGATGGGGGCTTCCAACCCTTTCGATCCGTGCACGGTCATCACGCGGATCATGTTGCCGACACCGCTCATCTGCCGTTTGATCTCCAGATCGTCCGTCTGCATCCAGACTAAAAAACCTGTCAGGCTTGGAATGTCGGTGCGTTCATAGGCCAGCGCCTGTGACAACAGCGCGTTGATGCCGTCTTCGGCCTCGGGGCCCAGCCGACCCAGCAGCAGGCGCCTCCCGTGATGACGGGTCAGAATCCGCTCGATCAGGTCATATGGGCGCAGAAAGTCGATTTGGCTGCGTAGGTCATTCAGAATGGCTAGCGTCTCGGGAAACTCCTCGGCCCGATTTCGCAGCGCTGCCCAAAGGAATTGCTCTTGTCGCCGATGCGCCAGATCAAAAAGCTGCTGTTCTGACCATCCAAACAGAGGAGATTTCAGTACCGTGGCCAGCGACAAGCTGTCCTCGGGCGTGGCCAAAAAGCTCAGCAGAGCCGCCAGGTCCTTGACCGCAAGCTCGGCTCCGACCTTCAACCGGTCAGCCCCTGCAATCGGCAGTTCGGCAGCCTTGCAGGCGCGGATGATCTCAGCAAACAGGTCCGAGCGGCGCTGGACGAGGATCAGAAAATCCCCCGGCTGTACCTTTCGCCGGACGAAACTGCCCGGTACCTCGCCATCTTCGGGGATGGTTTCCCCCTGTTCGATCATATCCCTGATCGACTGTGCAACCTGCTCGGCCAGAACAACGGTATGGTGGCGCGCTCCAGGGCGGTCCACCGGGTCGGTCCATTCGGTATCTTCCTCGTCTTTGACTTTTTCGACCACCGGCCATAGGTCGACGCGCCCTGGCAGATCGGACTTGAAGGCGCGGTGCTGGCTTTCTTTGTGAAACCCGGCCTCGGCATGGTTTTCGAACAGAATATCGACCAGAGACAGAATGGCGCTGGAGGAGCGGAACGAGTATTCCAGCGTAGAATCCCACAGTTTAGAGCCTGATTCTTCCAGTTTCCGCCCAAATTCGGCCTGCATCCTGTCAAAGGCCTGAGGGTCGGCCCCCTGGAAGGAATAGATCGATTGTTTCTTGTCACCCACCACGAAAATAGTGCGCTCAATCCCGGACCGGGCCCCCTCCCCACTGGTGAATTCCTGCGCCAACTTTTCGACGACGTCCCATTGGTCCGGGCTGGTATCCTGGGCCTCATCCACAAGAATGTGGTCAATCCCGCCATCCAGCCGGTACAATACCCAAGACGCTACCGCCGGGTCGTTCAGTACGTTTCGGGCGCGCAAGATCAGGTCGTCAAAGTCCAGCCAGCCGCGCAGTTGTTTGCGCCGCTCATATTCCGGCAGAAAGGCCATTGCGAACCGATGAAGCGCCAGCGTTTTACGGGCTGCAACCAGTGCAAGCCGCTGTTCACGCGCGGCTTCAATGCGCAACATCAACGCCTCTAGCTGTGGCATCTGACCCGCCAGAACACCTTCGCGCAGGGGTTTGGTCGGGAAAGCGTTAATCTTGGCGGTAAACGGGTCCTTGGCCGCCTTTCCGGTCAGAAATACATCTTCAAGCACCGGCAGCGCACTGATATCGGCGCGGGTGAAGGCCGCAAGCCTGGTGGCTGCCTTGGCATTATTCCCACCGCTTTCGGTCAGTGCGGGCAAGACGCTGCGGACAAGTTCGACCTCGCCCCCCAAAAACACCTGACCCAGCAAGAGCTGTTCGTCAAAATCGGCAGGCAGATTGAATTGCTGCAAAACCTGCGACCAATCGACGGCCTGCGCAAACAGATTGCGCTTTTGCGTGATGGCGGCGGTCAGTTTGTCGAACCCTGTGTCAGTCACAAAACGGGCGACATCGCCGATCAGATTGGCCATCGGCCCTTGGGCAAAATCCTCGACGATTTCTTCGCGCAGCAAGGCGGCGGCCCGATCCTCCATCTCGGTGAATTGAGGGCTCACTCCGGCCTCAAGCGGGAAACGGCGCAGCAGCGAGGCGCAGAAAGAGTGGATGGTCTGAATTTTCAGCCCGCCGGGCGTTTCGATCGCACGGGCAAACAATGTGCGGGCCTGTGCCAGACGGTCCGGGTCAATCGCACCCTGAACGCCCAGATCGGTCAACTGCGCCAATAGCGGAGCATCCCCCAGCATGGCCCACTCACCGAGGCGTTTGAACAACCGGTTTTGCATCTCGCTGGCTGCAGCCTTGGTGTAAGTCAGGCAGAGGATGTGTTGCGGCTGCACCCCGTCCAGCAACAGCCGCGCCACCCGATCGGTCAGAACCCGCGTTTTGCCAGATCCCGCATTTGCCGCCAGCCAGGTCGAGGCATCGGGTCGTGCGGCCTGCACCTGCCGTTCGGTGGCGTCGTTGCGGGCGCTCATTTCAGGTCCTCGGGGGCACTGTTGCTGGTTCGGTCCCACTCACCGAAACGTGCCAGATGATCATAGTCCCCGATATCGGTATCCTTGTGCAGCATGCGGCGCGAGGTGAAGCCTTGGTCAGGCTCTAAATAGGAGGAAATCAGCTGTTTCAGCTCAGCCAGGACCTTGTCGACCGGCTCTTTGGTCAGAGGCGCGGGTATCTCTTTATAGGTGCCGCCCATGCCGACAAAAATTGCTTCGGCCACAGGCAACGGGTCAAACCCTTCGATCCCGCCCTGCTCGGCCATTGCGGCTTCGATCAGCAACTGTTTGTCAAACTTGGCCTGCTGGCTTTCGGTCGGGGGCGCACCGGTTTTATAGTCGACCAGCCGCAGCGCCCCGCGGCTGTTCAGGTCAATGCGGTCGGCGCGCCCGACTATGGTGAAATCCAGCGGACTGAGCGCCAGTTTCATCGCGGCCTCAAAAGCCACAGGCCCACCATCGCTGCGCCTGGTGGTCTCGGCCCGCAGGAAATCATCCGCAATCCGTTCCAGCCGCGCGAGCCATAATTTGCGCGCTGTAGGCCATGGGACATGCTGGACCAGCAGGCTTTCGGCGCGTTTCAGGAAGCTTTCGCGTGTCAGCAAGGCCGTGTCCAGCACGCTGTCCTTCACGAATTGCTCCAAAATTTCATGGATCACGATCCCGCGCAGCAGCGCATCCGGGGCCTGAACCAAAGGGTCCAGAGGTTTCAACCGCAGCACATGTTTGGCGTAGATCGCATAAGGATCACGGATCAGGCGCTTGATCTCGGTGACGCTCAGGCGGCGCGGGCGCGACCCGACCGGAGGGCGCGGAGATGGGCGCGGTGCCGCCTTGATTTCTGGAGCGTATTCAAGTTGTTCGGACCATCCCAGATATTGCCGCCCTCGGCCGCGCATTTCTGCAAGGGCGGTTTGGCCACCCTGTTCTGCTAGGCCGCTCAACAGGTTAGTCAACCGATTCAACCAGCGGGAAGGAACAGTTTCGGCATCGTCGGACCGGGTCGACCGGGTCAGCCAGACCTCGGGCGCGCCGATAGCCTGCTGGAAGTCATGTGCCGACAGGCCAATGCGCCGCTCTGGCAGCAACAGCCCGGCCTTATCGCGCATCTGCCGGTTCAACCAGGGATCGGGCGCGGGCGCCTCGGGCCAGCTGCCCTCGTTCAAACCGCCAAGGATTAGCAAATCGGCGCCCTGCACCCGGGCCTCGAGCGTGCCCCAGATCATGATCCGGGGGTGTGGCGCGTCGCGGTCGCGGACCTCTTCTCCGGCCAGCAAAGCACCCAGCAGATCGGCAAAGTCATGGGCGGTCATGGTGCCGCCATGCTGAGCCTCATTTCGCAGCTCGGTCACAACCGCCAGCGCCTTTTGACCGGCGTTCTTGTCCCATAGGGTGCCGGAATCGTCAGTGTGACCGGCGGCAATGGCCTGAGCCAACCCGCAGAGGCGATCAACCCAATCCGCCAGTGGCAACTCATCAGCAATTTGCTGGTCGCAGAAATGCTGCACCAACCAATGGACCCAGCCTTCGGGCATCTCTTTGCGGATGGCAAATGCCGTCAGGCTGGCGGCATCCGGAAATGGCGGCCCGTGGCGGCGCAGGTCCAGTTCCAGATCGCGGGCGTGCAACAGATGAGAGCCACGCTCGCCCCCGTCATGACAGAGCGGATGTTTCAGCAGGGTCAACAGCGCTTCGCCGTCCAATCGACGCGCGAACAGGGCCGCGACATGGCGCAGGAACCGTCCGGGTGGGGACAGCTGCAGCGGCAGGCCAGCACTGTCATCGGGCAGGATGTTCCACCGGTCCAGCGCAGCGCTGACCTGACGAGTCAGCATGCGGTCGGGGGTGATCAGAGCGGCGGTCTGGCCGGTTTCAGCCGCCTCTCGCAAGCGGAGTGCTATGGCCAGGGCCTCGGCCCGAGGGGACTGCGCCTCGACCAGGGTCAGGTCCTTGGTTGCACCATGCAGATCGGTCAGTTGCGGGCCTTCGGACATCCACGCATCCGTGATCGGGGCAGGGCGTAACGCAAGCGATATCAGTTTGTTACGGGCGGGTGAGGGTGGATTGTCCTGGGCCCAGGCTGTGATTTGATCCGGACTCAGCCCAAGCTGGTTCATGAGTTTTCGGAACCGGTATTGCGGGTGATCCTCAGAGGTTAACGCCGCATCCAGCTGAGCCCAGACCTGATCGGGCTGGTCAAAGTCAAAACCCGGCAGGATCAAAGCGCCTTGCGGCAGGCAGGCAACGGCTTGCATCAGCATCAGTGTCGTTCCCCGTGACCCCGTCGAGCCGGCAAGAATGACCGGGTGCTGAGGTGGATCCACTCGCCAATGTTTGATTAGGTTCTCGACCACGCGGCGCTGCCGGGCCTGCGTGTCCAGGATGTCGTCTTCTGTGTCGATGAACTGATCCGCAATCCCGATAAACGCCTGCGCGCGGGCCCAATGCCCGGACATGTCGGTGACATCCAGCCGCCGGATCGCTTCGGGTGAAACGCCTTCGCCCTGCATCTCATCTATCAATGTGGCCAGACTGTCTGACAGGTCAAACAAAGACGAGCGCGCCGCCAGATCCGGTTGTTGATCCAGCAGCTTCGAGACCAGCTGCGTCAATTCCAGCCGCCGTCGCAGGGGTGGGATTGCGGGTGGTATCTGCGCCAGATTCACGCTTTCACCCAGATCAGTCACCAGTGAAAGGCGCGGCAACAAACAGGCAGGGCCCTGGTCGAACAGCTCACGCACCCTGCGAGCCATACGCCGCGTGTTAACAACCAGCTCCACTCGGGCCAAAGCCTCGGGCGGAAGAGCGGCACAGCGATTTCTCAACCCCCGGACCAGCGTCTTTGGAAAATCCACACCCGGAGGTACGGCAAAGACGCGGGGCAGGGGTGAGGGGTCAAACATCCGCCAACAGGCCTTCAGCAAGGGCGATCCCTTCCGGATGGCCAACATCGCACCAGCGGCCGGGATAGGTTAGGGCAAACAGCCGGTCTTTCTTTTGCATCCGATCCCAAAGCAGGTTCAGCGAAAACACCTTGTCTGGAATTTCGACCAGCCCTTCCGTCTTCATGATCTGCGCGCCTCCGTAGATCAATCCGGGGCCGCGGGTAATCCGGCCCGTTTCATCAGCAGTAAAGTCTCCGGCGCCGGCATGACCAATCGCCTGCGCGGTCGGGATGCACATTAGCAATGCGTCCATCAAATCGGGGTTCCAGGCGGCCCGCAGCATTGTCAGCGGGTTCAGGCCGGACCAAATGGCATCTGAATTCAACGTGAACACTGAATCAGACCCTAATAAGGGCAAAGCTGCCCGTAATCCGCCCCCAGTATCCAGAATGTCGGGCTGTTCGTGTGAAACAAGTACGCCTTTCGGTGCCAAATGCGCCTCAAGCTGATCCGGCAGATAGTGCAGGTTGGCCACTTTGCGAACCGGCCCAAGCGCGTCAACCAAATCAAGCGCGTGGTCGATCAACGGGCGCCCGGCTACCTCGATCAGCGGCTTGGGGCGGTTCAGGGTCAGGGTGCCCATGCGGGTGCCGAACCCGGCTGCGAACAGCATGACGGCATTGGGGGGCCGGGTCATCTCTGTCTGAGCCTGTTCAGGTTTTCGGGTGTCGGCGCGGGCAGAGCCACGCGCAGCAGGTCGGCAACATTCACCAGCGCCGGGTGATCCAGATCCCGCATCAGATGGCCCCACGCAGCGGGGATCAAATCGACATAATGGGGTTTGCCATACTCGGTCGCAAGCCGTGTAAACACACCAAGAATCCGCAGATTTCGCTGGGCACCCAGCACAGCATAGGCACTGCGGAAATCATGATCGTTGACACCCGTAGCCGAGATATAGTGGCTGACCATCCGCATTTCCGTACCCGGCGTCACTTTGCGGCGCACATCCTGGAGCAAAGACACCAGATCATAGGCAGGATGGCCCAGCATGGCGGTCTGAAAATCCAGCAATCCAACGCGCTCAACCCCTTGGCGGTCAGGGAGCCAGATCAGGTTTTCCGCGTGGTAATCCCTTTGGACAACAACTTTGCTGCCGGATGTTTCTTGATGCAGGATATCAGCAAATCGGTGTTCGAACCGATCCTGTGCATCCCGGTCATATTCGCCAAGAACCCCTTGGGCGTATTTGGTGAAGGATAAGGCCGCCAGTTCGGTCATCAGTGCCGGGCCGTAAGATTGCAGCGACAGGGTCGGGGCCTCTTGCAACGTGATCAGGACATCTGTTGCCGCCTCGTATAATTCCCGCTCCATCTCGGGGTGTTTGACCAGAACCCGCGCGAACAGGTCATCGCCAAGGTCTTCCAGAAGAAGAAACCCATATTGCGTGTCTTCGGCGTAGATCTGTGGGGCACTTAGTCCGATAGATTGTAAATGCCGGGCCATCCGTACGAAGGCTTCGACCGGTTCCGCCTGGCCCGGTGGTGAATCCATCAGAACAGCGGACTTGCCCGTGACCGGGTCGGTTAGGCGCTCGTACCGGCGGTTCGAGGCATCCCCCGCCAAAGGCTCTCGGCGGGCCTTGGACCACGGCGTGTGTGAAATCAGAGCTTCGGCAAGGACGGCGCGGTTTGTCATTCGCTGACCTCCAGTTTTTGAGCCCATTTTTCGTCGGTCCATGTGAGGGTGATGTGGCGCATATCCAGCATGTCCGGGTCTGTTTCAAATGTCAGGGTCAGGGCAGAACCGGGTGTCAGCGGGCCCAGTTTCTCGGGCCACTCAATCAGGCAGATCGCTTGCTCCATCGCTTCGGCCAGCCCAAGCTCTTCGACTTCCTCCACCGCGCTAAGCCGGTATAGATCGCAGTGCCAAATCTCACCTTTACGGGTGTCATAGACCTGAACCAGCGTGAATGTGGGCGAGGGCACATCCTCGGGCCGGGTCATCAGTGACTGGATCAGACTGCGCGCGAAATGGGTCTTACCGGTTCCGATCTTACCCTGCAGCAGCAGGATGTCGCCCGGATGCAGAATTGCGCCCAGCCGACTGGCAAATTTGGTCGTATCTTCGGGCGAATTCAGGGTGATCCTGAGGGGTGGTAACGTCATGGCGCCACAATGGCCCCACGCTGGATTGGCTGCAACCCGGTTCAGGCGCTGATTTGCTGTATCTCGTGCTGTGGCAACGCATTGTGCGTGGCAAAGCGAATGATGGTGGCCCCGTTTTGCAATGGGCAGATGGTGCAGTTCAGATCGGTTCCGTTACGCATCTGGATTCTGGCTGACCACTCAGCCCGGCTGTCCCGCATTTCCACGAAATCCCGGATTTCACCCAAAATCGGAGTGGCCGTGCAATGTTTCTGCCAGTTGCGGGTCACGTCCAGAACCGTGTCGGGTTCAAATCCGGCACCATCGGCTTCACCCCATAATTTCTGATAGGCATAATTGGTGAAGGCCAAGGTACCGTCATCACCGAAAACGGCAACCGCGTCGGCCAGCTTATCCAGGATGGATTGCATCAAATCCATTTCCGCCCGAAAGCGGCGGGTCAACGTGATCTCGGCCGTGATATCTTCGAACAGAAAGGCCACCGCACCATCCGGGTGCGGGCGGCCGCTGACGGAATAGACCGAGCCGGATGGCAGCGACCATGTTTCCTGGTAATTTCCGTCTTCTGCTGCCTCCAGCAGATCGTTCATCTGATTACGCCAGCTGCGATAGTTCTTGGGTTCCGGCATCATGTGCTGATCGCGCAGGCGGTCAAAGAAACTGGACAGGTTGGGGCGGCAGCTCAGGAAATCCGGGGGCAGGGTGGTCAGGTCAATCAAGGCGGGGTTGAACAGGGCAAGCTGGCGATTTCTGTCAAAAATGGCCAAGCCGATGGACAGCTGTGCAAAGGTTTTGGTCATCGTCTGTACGAATTTTCGCTGCGCTGTCTCGGCGGCGACGATGGCGTTGATGTCCACAGCGTAGCATAGGCTGCCTTCCGGGTGGTCCACCATCGTCAGGTCAAACCAAAGCTTGTTTGCACTGTCTTCGGACGAAATGAATACACGGGTCTTGGCGCTGATACGCGCGTCATTTTCGGGCCCGGGAAAAAGAGGTGCAGTCAGGTCGGTATCGCCACCGCGCACTTTGCGGACAAGCGAGACATAGGCGGCGTTGCACCAGCGGATCTTGTTTTGATAATCCAGATGCCAGACCGGGTAGGGCGCCAGTTCCATCGCTAGGCGGATCGGATCGCTATTCTCGCGCAATACGGTTCTGGGGTAATCAGAGCTTTCCCGCAGCTGTACGCGTACGACCCCGTCGATCCATTCGCACAAAACGTCCCGCTCGACCGAACAATCAATGGCGGGGATGATAAGATTCCCTTCGTGCCTGACGCGTTCAGGGGTTTCAGGAAAGCCCGGAAAATCTCGCTGCAGCAGCCGACGCAGATCTGACCAGTCGCGCACAGCCTCAAACCCTTCCAGAGCGATGTCTGTGTGGCTGATCAGGCGGTCACCGTCGAACAGAAACACGACATTGAACAACGAGGCCGGCTCGGACAGGCCGAAATTGTCACTTGTCTGCTGACGACGGGGCAAAAGCCATTGAACCGCCAGACTGGCAGACACCACACTGATGACGGCCAATATGATCCAGTCGACCATGTGCTCTCCCGCGGTGAATTCACGGGTATAGCTATGGGTGGAAATGGTTAACGGGGTCTTAACTCAGACTTGGATATGCTGATTTACACCTGAAGGAACGGGGGTGTCGCCGGTCTGTGCATCCACAAGTTTTCGCGGCCAGGATACCCGGACGATGGCCCCTATACGTTCGGGATTGTCCGACAAGGTCTGATATGGATCAGAGCCATTGGCGAAGTCCAAATGCGCCCCGCTGCGTTCCAGTAGGGTTTTTGCGATGAACAGGCCCAGGCCCATACCTTCATATTCCGGCCGGGCCCGCTTTTCCGATTCTGCCCGCCGTCGGCGCATGAACGGATCCCCGATCCGGCCAATCATTTGCGAAGGATACCCGCGGCCGTCATCCATGATGTTGATCGTAATCCTTTCGGCTGTCCATTCCGCTTCGACCCAGACGTTACTGCGCGCGAAATCCACAGCATTCTGGATGAGGTTGCGCATTCCGTGGATGATCTCAGGTTTACGCAGGATCGAAGGCTGTTGAACATCGCCATCCCCGACCGGACCTTCGGCAAAGTGAACCTGCTTGCCGCGGTTGATATGTGGCTCGGCGGCCTCATGGATGACAGTGGACAGGGGGGCCTGTCTCAGGTGGAGGTCGTCTTTGCCAGCCCGCCCCATGTCACGCAGAATGTCGCGGCAACGATTGGCCTGTTCGCGGATCAAGGCGGCGTCTTCTTTCAGATCCGGGCGGTCGTCCAGCTCTTCAATCAGTTCGGCACTGGTCAGTTTGATTGTTGCCAGAGGTGTTCCAAGTTCGTGCGCGGCGGCAGCGACAACTCCACCAAGATCGGTCAGTTTCTGTTCACGTGCGAGGGCCATATGCGTGGCCGACAGCGCCTGAGACATCGACTGCACCTCAGAGCTTACGCGGTGGGAATAGGCCCCCAGGAAAACGATCGCGATAACGATGGCGGCCCAGTTTCCGAACAGAAGGATATCGGGGATCTCAAGATCCACACCGCCATCCGTGTGCAGGGGAAGGTGAAATTCGGCTAGCAGCGTGGTCAGAATGATGGCCACCGTACCGATGATCAGCGTAGAACGGGTGCTCATGACATTGGCCGAGATCGTCACAGGACCCACCAACAGCAAGGCGAACGGATTATTGAGGCCTCCGGTAAGGTACAGCAGGATGGTCAGCTGCAACAAATCGAACAACACCATCAGAAAGTTTTCGAACTCGGACAGGCGTTTGTTGCGTGGAAAGACAAGAATAGCCGTCAAGTTGCCCATGACCGAAATGCCGATGGCCAGATAGCACAGCGTCACATCCAACTGCACATCATAGGTCTGTTGCGCCACGGTGATTGCGGTGATCTGGCCAAAGATGGCCACCCAGCGCAGCAGGATCAGCGTCCGCAGGCGAATCCAGCTGCGTTCCTGACCAGGCCAAAAAGTGATGTTGGAATCTGCCATTGGTCCATTATGTCCTGTTGCATCGGCTGTTCATCTTGATAGGTGTCCCGGCCGGAACGATCAACAACTCCTCTATCGTCAGGTAAGATGCCATGGTCCGTCTATACGCTATCCTTGCAACAGTTGTTTTGGCCGTAGGTCTGGGGGCCATGTGGCTGCTGACGCGCGGCGCAGGCTCGGACGACAAATTCGCGCAGTGTCGGTCCAGCCAGATCGCAGGGGGTACGGCCACCATTGGCGGGCCCTTCGAACTGATCAACGGCAAGGGCGAGACTGTGACCGACAAACAGGTGATAACCGAACCTACGCTGGTCTACTTCGGCTATACCTTCTGTCCGGATGTTTGCCCCTTTGACATGTCCCGCAATGCCGAAGCGGTGGATATTCTGGCCGAACGCGGACAATCGGTGACGCCGCTGTTTATCTCGATCGACCCGGATCGCGATACACCCGAAGTTATGGCCGATTACGCCTTTAACCTTGGTGGTAAGACCATCGCCCTGACCGGCACGCCCGAGCAGGTCAAGGCCGCCAGCAAGGCCTATAAGACCTATTATAAGGCCCATGACAAAAGTGATGAGTACTATCTGGTTGATCACTCGACCTTTACTTATCTGGTCACACCCCAGGACGGGTTTATCGAATTTTTCGATCGCAATGACACAGCCGAGCAGATGGCTGACAAGGTGGGCTGCTTTCTGGACAAGATCTAGAACGCAACGGTCTGTTTGACCTTTGCAATGGCGCTGCTATTACTCATGTTTAAGCCAACGGCGTGAATTAGCGGAAAGAATAGAATATGGCGGACAGCTCTGACCTCGACATCGGCCCGGATAAATCGCTGTTATTGGTGGATGATGACGAACCGTTTCTGAGACGTCTGGCCAAGGCCATGGAAAAACGCGGGTTCGAGGTTGAAACCGCGGGCTCTGTCGCCGCTGGCCGCGCCATTTCCACAGCCCGCCCGCCTGCATATGCGGTTGTTGACCTGCGGTTGGAGGATGGCAACGGCCTGGATGTGGTCGAAGTGCTGCGCGAAAAGCGCCCCGACAGCCGGGTTGTGGTTCTGACCGGGTACGGCGCTATTGCCACCGCTGTGGCCGCAGTCAAGATTGGTGCCACCGACTATCTGTCGAAGCCCGCCGACGCCACCGACATCACCAACGCATTGCTGGCCAAGGGCGACGAACTGCCCCCGCCGCCGGAAAACCCAATGAGCGCGGATCGCGTGCGCTGGGAGCATATCCAGCGGGTCTATGAGCTGTGTGATCGCAACGTCAGTGAAACCGCGCGACGCCTGAACATGCACCGCCGGACATTGCAACGGATCTTGGCGAAGCGCAGCCCGCGATGAGATCGTGAGTATAGCTTGCGCATACCAGGCCAGAACTCATGAAGCCGGAAAACCGAATTGAGTCTCGACAGGCGGCTATCAAACATATGCTTTGTCGCGGCTGATGGACCGCCACCCCTGAAGACTTTAATTTAGTGTCTGTTAACCAATTTGTGTTGTCGTTAAGTTCAATAATTATATTTTCCGAACAAATAGTTGAGATGTATCGAAGTGTCGCCGCTCCCTAATACGCCATACGAAAGCCTCCGTATTTCCAACCCTGCCCTTAAAGCCATTGTCTCTGTTGTCACCTGGGCAGCAGAGAGATTTGGGTTTTGGGCGCGACCACGAAAGGGCGCTGCGGGTGAGCTTTCCGAAATGAACATTTTGGACAACCTGTACTGGGTCTATAAAAGTAAGAACCCCATTCAGCAGCCTGAAGCGGAGCTGGATCAGTCAGGCTTTATGACTAAAACGGCCGTACAACTTTCAACCGCTGACATCAGTGACACATCAAATTCGGTCACTCTGAGCTTTGCCGGGGACATTCTAAGAACCCACAGGGCCAGTGTCGCAAAAGATCAAGTATATGCTGAGATTGAAGATCTTTTGTTTCAGGATGATATTTTGGTCGCCAACTACGAGTCACCTGTAACGACACAGCCCTTGATTGATGAAGTGATCGGGGACGCTGGCCCGCCGATCGAATGTGCGTCGGAAGAACAGTTCGATGCTTTGACCAGCCATAACGAAAGGTTCATTGATGTTTTGAACCTTGCAAACAACCATATTCTCGACATGGGTGTTGAGGGGCTTGAGACGACTTTGAACGTCTTAAGTGACAGAAATATCATGCAAATCGGCGTGAATGAGAGTTTGGCAGAAGCCACAGCCGTCAAAACGATCGAACGAAAAGGGATAAAGTTCGGATTTGCGTCCTGCGCTTTTGGTACCAACGGCCACGCGCTTCCTGAAGGTCAAAAGCAGAGCATCAATATCGCCAAGCTGACTTCAAAACATCAAGCGCCGGACACCACCCTTCTAAAGACACAGATCTCGAACGCAAAAGCGGCTGGCTGTGATCTGGTTATTGGGATTATTCATTGGGGTCATGAGTTCGAGCTGTTCCCGCGCCGAGCGCAGCAAGAGGCCGCACAGGATTTGGCCGAATTCGGAGCTGATCTTATCGTCTGCCACCACCCCCATGTCCCTCAGCCAATACAGCTGTATCGCACACAGACCGGAGATCGGACGGTGCCAATCGCCTATTCCCTAGGAAGTCTGCTGTGGGGTTTCGCCGATAGAGACATTGCCAGCAGTACGATTATGCAGATTGAAGTACAGAAGACTGAGGGCAAGGCCGAAATAACAAATCTGAAGGCGACGCCAGTGCGTTGGCATGCCCATGAGATGGACGGTAACGTCTTTCAGAAGGTGGCGCGATCAGAAGGCTGATAGTGGTCAGGGCCCAATCTCGGCCATCAATGCCGAATGTCTATGCGTATAGGCACATCTTACTTCAACGGGTGGCCGCAATTTGATCTGCAGCCCTTCCATAATAACCCTGTCCGGGCGGCCGAAGAATTTTGTCGCCTCGGCCTCGGAAAAGCCCGCGATCTGGGTGGCTTCCATCCAGGCGCTGATCTTGTCGGCCTTTTTGATTTGCCGTTTAACCGTTTTAGGCACCGCAGCGGGCAGGCCAAACCGGATGTGGATCGCCGCAGCCAGCCGGTCATCCAGTGCGCCATAGTCGGGACCGACAGCGGATTTGACCGGAGAGATCATATCTCCGATCACGTATTCCGGCGCATCGTGTAACAGGGCCGCCAGCCGCCATTTGACCGGTGCCTTGGGGGCAATACGACCAAAAAGCTCTTCGACCAGCAGCGAATGCTCGGCCACCGAATAGGCGAAATCGCCATGTGTCTGCCCGTTCCAGCGGGCCACAAAGGCCAGCCCATGCGCGATATCCTCAATTTCGATATCCACCGGTGTTGGGTCCAGCAGGTCCAGCCTGCGCCCGGACAGCATTCTTTGCCATGCGCGGGGTTGTGTTGCCATTCTGCCATGCCTTGTGAAGTGGGACACATTAAATTCGCATTTTTGTGGTAAGCTGTACCTGTCAAGATCACCAGCTGCCAACTTTTTCTTGAGCAATCGTGCTTTGAACAAGCGCGCGGTGATACCGACATTTGTACCGAGGGGGGCGCATGCTCCTCCCGGTGTGCCCCTCTCGGACGTAACTCGTATCGAAAGGAGCTTGCTATGTTCAAGCGTTTGTTAGGAATTGCTCTGGCCTTTGGTATGGCCGCCACTGCACCGCCTGCCTTTGCCCAGCAAAGCTGTGCGTTGCGTGATCAACTGATTTCAACGCTACAGGACAATTATTCCGAGGAATTGGCCTTTGGTGGATTGCAAAAATCCCGTGGCTCGCAATCGGTGATGGAGGTCTGGACCTCTCAGGAAACGGGTAGCTATACCGTTTTGGTGACACGTCCGAACGGCATCAGTTGCATTGTCGCCGTTGGGACCGACTTTTTCCAAGCGATCCCCAAAATCAAGGTAGAGGGCATACCAAGTTGATTTTGGCGGCTTAAAACCCCGTTTCCGGCCATCTGCGTTGCCACGTCCCAAAAGGGATGCTAGGGCAACCCGGATTGAATTATACCGGAATGGAGCACCTGATGGCCGGGGACTATATCGTCAAAGACATTTCGCTGGCCGGGTTTGGCCGCAAAGAACTGGATATTGCAGAGACCGAGATGCCGGGCCTGATGGCCCTGCGCGCGGAATACGGTAACGCAAAGCCCCTGAAGGGCGCGCGTATTGTTGGGTCGCTGCACATGACCATCCAGACAGCCGTTCTGATCGAAACACTTGTGGCGCTGGGCGCGGATGTGCGTTGGGCGTCGTGCAACATCTTCTCAACCCAGGACCACGCAGCGGCGGCGATTGCCGAAGCCGGAATTCCGGTGTTCGCCATCAAGGGCCAGACGCTGGTAGAGCATTGGGATTATCTGGACAAATCCTTCCTGTTCACCGACGGCCCCAACATGATCCTGGACGATGGCGGCGATGCGACGCTGTATATCCTGCTGGGCGCCCGCGCCGAAGCGGGCGAAGACATTATCCCCGTACCGGGCTCGGAAGAGGAAGAGGTGATCAAAAAGCAGATCGCCAAGCGGATGGCCGCGTCCCCGGGTTGGTTCACCAAGATGCGCGACCAGATCCAGGGCGTGTCCGAAGAAACCACGACCGGTGTGAACCGCCTGTATCAGCTGGTGAAAGACGGCCAACTGCCGTTCCCAGCGATCAACGTCAACGACAGTGTCACCAAGTCGAAGTTCGACAACAAATATGGCTGTAAGGAATCGCTGGTCGACGGTATCCGCCGCGCCACCGACACTATGATGGCTGGTAAAGTTGCCGTGGTCTGTGGCTATGGTGACGTGGGCAAAGGCTCGGCCGCGTCGCTGCGCGGTGCCGGTGCCCGTGTGAAAGTGACCGAAGTTGATCCGATCTGCGCCCTGCAGGCCGCGATGGACGGGTTCGAGGTTACGCTGCTGGAAGACGAAGTTGACAGCGCGGATATCTTCATCACCACGACCGGCAACAAGGACGTGATCCGCATCGAGCATATGCGCGCGATGAAGGACATGGCCATCGTCGGCAACATTGGTCACTTTGACAACGAAATTCAAGTGGCTAGCCTGAAGAACCACAAATGGACCAACATCAAGGAACAGGTGGACATGATCGAGATGCCCTCGGGCAATCGTCTGATCCTGCTGTCCGAAGGCCGCCTGCTGAACCTGGGCAACGCCACCGGTCATCCGTCTTTTGTGATGTCGGCTTCGTTCACCAATCAGGTGTTGGCCCAGATTGAGCTGTTCACCAAAGGCGATCAGTACGAAAACAAGGTCTACATCCTGCCTAAACATCTGGACGAGAAGGTTGCACGCCTGCATCTGGACCGTATCGGCGTGAAGCTGACGCAGATGGACAGCGAACAGGCATCGTATATCGGTGTGAATCCGGAAGGCCCCTATAAGCCTGAACATTACCGCTATTGATTGCGGGTCAGGCATGACCAAACCTTCTGGACGCCGTCGGATATTGCATCTGGCGGCGTCTTTCGTTTTCTCAGCACTCGCCTTGGTGGTTTTGATGGGTGGGGGTGGCTACTGGCTTTTGTCCCACCCGCAATCACCGGTTCCGGACCACTGGAACCCTTTGCGAGATCTGACCATTACGGCTCGGGTCACGCCGGTCACACCTGTGCAAATGCGACGAGCTTTGGCCGATGAAACGCAGTGCAGGGCCGCATTGGCCGGGGCGGGGGTAAGCTTTTCCCTGGTCGAGGATCTGATTGTCGACGAGAAATGCGGAATAGCCGGGCGCGGGGTTCTCTCGGGCTTAACCACGGCCAGCGTCAATGGCGTCGAGACCCGTTGTGCCACGGCTCTGCTATTGGCCATGTGGGAACACCATGTGGTCCAACCCGCCGCGCGCGAGATGTTGGGCAGCAGGGTGCGCAGCTTGCGCCACCTGGGCAGCTATAACTGCCGTCGCATGCGCACCGCGCAGGGAAAGGACAGCGGTTGGAGCAGTCATGCCACCGCTGATGCCATCGATATTGTCGGGGTCGAGTTGGCAGATGGGCGAAGCCTGAGCCTGCTGTCGGACTGGACAACACTCGGACCCGAAGCAGATTTTCTACACCGGATTGGCCGGGGTGCATGCGAATGGTTTCGGGTGGTACTTGGCCCAAACTACAACCGGCTGCATGCGGACCACTTTCATCTTCAGGGACCGGGTTGGGGATATTGCAGATAACCACCGGTTGGTTAGCAGGTGCCATGTCGGCACGCTGGACTGGTTTCAACATTCTCCCGCTGCGCCCTGAATCCAAACCACCTGACCCTTACAGAAGGCCAGAATCAGGCATTGTGGTACGCGGAGTCTATCTGTGCTGCCATAATTTCGCTTACGGGGAATGACCTGAAATTTTCCCTTTGTGTAAACAGAACAACTGAATAACCTTCCGACACCTGTTCATAGGCGCATTGAAAATCGCAGCCAAAGCTGCTCAACGGGAGAAATATTCATGGGAAAACGCGACGAACTGATCGCCAAATACGCAGATGATCTGAAAAACAAATGCGGGATGGACCCCGACATGGACCTCTTGACCAAGGTCACAATCGGATGTGGTCCGGCGATTTATGACGCCGACGCGTCGACCGTGGCAGCAACTCAGTCAGGTGAAATTGAGACCGTCAAGAATAACTTCCTGATCAAGAAGCTGGGGCTTTCCGACGGTCCCGAGCTGATAGAGGCGATTAACAAAGCGCTGGAAACCTATGGCATGTCCGAGCGCAACAAGTATCGTGCTGTCGTTTACTATATGCTGACCAAGCATTTCGGCAAAGAGTCGGTCTATAGCTAAATCCGGGTTTCGACCAATCAGCGCCCGCCCGATCTGTGGCGGGCGTTTCCAATTTTAGGTACTTGTTGTTTGTGCCAAACCTGCCAAATGGGCTAGTGTCAGTTTGTGACCAGGACGGTCAGAACCGAAATTCTATACGCGTGTGGTGAGTCGGGAGCACGCGGGGTAGGGAAGGTTCTGCATCTGTCAGGACCTTCCCTCTGATCAATCCGCTTTCGTCTGCCCCAGATCGCAAATCACTTGCCATTCGGCATCGCTGACCGGTTGCACGGACAGGCGGGAGTTTTTGACTAAAACCATCTCGCCCAGACGTTCGTCCATTTTGATCTGATCCAGCGTGACCGGGATGGTGAACGGGCGCACGGCTTTGATATCCACACATTCCCAACGCTCATCCTCGGTGGTGCTGTCTGGATGGGCTTCGGCGCAAACCTCAACAATGCCGACAATCGCCTTGTCTTTTTGCGAATGATAGAAAAAACCACGGTCGCTCACGGCCATCTGCCGCATGAAATTGCGTGCCTGATAGTTGCGCACCCCATCCCATTCTTCGCCCTCTGCGCCCTTGGCGACTTGCTGGTCCCAACTCCAGGTCGAGGGTTCGGATTTGAACAGCCAATAAGCCATCAGCCGACCACCTTTTTCCAGACGATCAGATCAACTGACTGGAACAGTCCTGCATTGGCATAGGGATCATTGTCGGCCCAGTTTTGCGCCGCCGTCATATCCTCGACCTCGAGGATGATCAGTGATCCGATCATCGCATCGCCTTCCAGAAGGGGTCCGGCCTGGGCAACAACACCGGTTTCTTCGATATAGGCCAGATGGGCGGAACGGTTATCCAGCCGGGTTTGCAGCGCGTCGGGTTTATCCTTGGCGATAAGGGCGATCAGCATGTTATTCCTCCTTCAGGGGTCGGTTCAGCAGCCAGCGCATGGCTTCACCAACGCTGCATTTTCCGGTGCTTATTTCTGAAACGATTGTGCTTATGGGCATGTCCAGGTCTTCGGCCTTGGCAATTTTGGCCAAAGCCTTGGCCGTGGCAACACCTTCGACGGTTGTGTTTGTGTCAAAAGCATCCTGGCGCCCAAGCGACAGGCCAAATCGATAGTTCCGGGACAGTTCGGAACAGCAGGTCAGTACCAGATCACCCATACCCGACAGGCCCATCAATGTTTCAGGGCGGGCCCCGCGCATCAGCGCAAAGCGCTGCATCTCGGCAAAGCCCCGCGTCATAAGGGCGGCACGGGCGCTTTCGCCCATGCCTTCGCCAATGCAGGCCCCGCACCCGATGGCCATGACGTTTTTCAAGGCCCCACCAAGTTCGGCGCCGATAGTATCCGCGGTGCGATAGAGGCGCAGATTTGTGGTGCTCAATTCATGCTGCAGGTCACGGCCAATCGCATCATCCGCACAAGCGAGGGTCAATGCGGTGGGAAGGCCGCGCGCGATGTCGTTCGCAAAGCTTGGCCCGGTCAACAGCGCAGCGCGCGCCTCTGGGACGGTTTCACGGATAACGGAAACCGGCCCAAGGCCCGAGGTCAGCTCTATCCCTTTGCAGCAGGCGACCAGCGTTTTATCTCTGAGGGTAGCGGAATGCGCACACAACGCGCTCCGCAATTTCTGCATCGGCACGGACAGGAGGATGATTTCGCTTTCTGCCGCCAGATCAGCGTCCGAAGTAACCGTAATCGCCTTGGGCAAAGGTGCATTCGGCAGGCGCGCGCTGTTTACGCGATGGTTCTGCATCATCTGGGCCTGTTCCGGATCCCGAGCCCATAGCGTGACGGGGCCTTTCCCGGCCAGCGAAATCGCCAGAGCTGTTCCAAACGCTCCGGACCCCAGAACCGACACGCTCATGCTTTGGCTCCTTTTTTGCCGCTGCCCAACATGGCCGGGCTGGTTTCATCCAGAGGCCAACGCGGACGCGCGGTCAGGGTCAGATCATCGCGGGCACCAGTGCGGAAACGTTCAATTCCGGCATAGGCGATCATGGCGGCATTGTCGGTGCACAGGGCTAACGGAGGGGCGGTAAATCGGGCACCTTTTTCGACGCAGATAGACTCTAACACGGTACGAATGGCCGTATTTGCCGCAACGCCGCCCGCAACAGACACAACCGCCTCCGCAGGGCCTTCCAATAGGTAAAGGTCGATTGCGCGGCGGGTTTTCTCGGCCAAAGTGTCCACGATGGCCTGTTGGAACCCGGCGCAAAGATCGGCGCGGTCCTGTCGCGTCAGGCCACCTTTTTCAGCCACGATCTGGTCGCGCATTCGCATCAGCGCGGTCTTGAGCCCGGAAAAGGACAAATCGCAGCCCGGACGGTCCAGCAGTGGCCGCGGAAACCGGAACCGCTTGGGATCGCCCGTGCGGGCTTCGACCTCGACCGAGGGGCCACCGGGTTGCGGTAGGCCTAGCAGGCGGGCTGTCTTGTCAAAGGCCTCTCCCGGGGCATCGTCGATGGTGCCGCCGAGACGGGTGAACTGCTCGGGCCCATGGGCAATCAGATATTGGCAGTGCCCGCCCGAGACCAGCAGCATCAGGTAGGGAAACGCGATCCCGTCCGTCAGGCGTGGCGTCAGCGCGTGACCGGCCAGATGGTTGACTCCGATCAATGGCAGGCCCGTGGCGGCACTGATCCCTTTGGCGCACATGACGCCCGACATAACCCCCCCAATCAGGCCGGGACCGGCGGTTACGGCAATAGCGTCCATGTCGGCAAGGCCCAGACCCGCGGCCTCTAACGCCTGAATCACACAGATATCCAGCTTTTCCGCATGCGCGCGGGCGGCAATTTCAGGGACCACGCCACCAAATGCGCTGTGCAATTCGGTCTGGCCATAGACAACCGAGGACAGCACCTCGGCGGCTGTATCATCGGATTGGCGCACGACTGCGGCGGCCGTGTCATCACAGCTGCTTTCCAACCCGAGGACAGTAAGTGTTTGCACCATTGGCCTGATCCGTTACACCTTGGTTGCCAAGCGGGGTATCACCCTGCGCGGATGCAAACAATCCCAAGGCCGAAGGCGCCAACTGTTGTATTTGTTGATGACCCGCCCGCGCGCTGCGTCTGAAAGGTTCGTCGCGCAGTTGCCAACCCGCATCAGAAGCCGGGTAGAGGTTATCCATTCGCCGATTCTGGAAATCAAACCTTTGGCGGTGCAAGTGCATGCGGATGAAGCAAAGGGGCTGATCTTTACTTCGGCCAACGCCGTTAATGCGGCGACGTCTTTAGATGTATCTCGAAAGATGCCGGCCTTTTGTGTGGGTCCTGTTACCACCGGAACGGCCAAAGGCGCTGGCTGGGATGCCCGGATGGTGGGTGCTACCGCCGAAGAGCTGATTGCAAACCTGCTAAAGCACCGGCCCCAAAGCCCGCTGCTTCATCTTCGGGGGGAGCACAGCCGGGGTAACATTGCTGAACGGTTGACCGAATCCGGTCTGGCTGTGCGTGAACAACCTGTCTATAAACAGCACTTGTTACCGCTCACAGATCGGGCAGGCGCCGTTGCTGAGGGCAATGAACCGGTGATTGCCCCCATATTTTCACCCAGAACAGCGCGACAATTTGCCGACATCTGGGTGGGTTCGGCACCACTTTGGCTGGCTGCAATCAGCGAGGCCACGGCTGAACCCCTTTATTCCTTGGATTATGTCCGCCTGAAGATTGCCAAAGAGCCGACACCGAAGAAAATGCGGAAAGCCGTTAAAAAGCTTGTGAAACATGCGATGCGGGTTGAGGGCGGCGAGGCCACAGATTAACTTAGTCTGGTTAGTTGTTCAGGTTGTTTTGGATTCGAAAAGGGGAACATTGCGGTGGCTGGTAAGAAGAAAACCGATCAAAAGCCGGAAGATGACCCTAAGGCTGACGCAGTCGAGGACATTGTCCAGACCCCGGATGAGGCACCTGTTGACGATGCTGACCCCGTAGAAGAAACGCGTTCCGAAGCCGAAGCCGAAGCCGAAGCCGAAGCCGAAGCCGAAGCCGAAGCCGAAGCCGAAGCCGAAGCCGAAGCCGAAGCCGAA
>NZ_JBXWOB010000011.1:0-116856 GCF_059610685.1 Ruegeria sp. CDSC052 | reverse complement strand
GGTGGCGTCGGCCCCATGACAATCGCATGCCTGCTGGCCAACACCCTGACCGCCGCATGCCGCGCAAACAAACTCCCAGAACCAGAAGGCCTGACGGCTTAAAACGAGGCCGCCGCTGTTCAAACTGCGGCTGTTCTTTTTTCCGTTCTGATTTTCGTAGGTATTGGCGACCTTGTAGATCGCGACTTGTGCATGGTGATCGTATTCATTGGCGTGTCGCCTCCCAATTCCCTCCGATCCCCCCTTCTACGAGCGTGGTGTAAATCCGGACCGCCACGCTCAGGCGAGATTGAGTGCCTGCCAAACAGCCCGGCTGCAGCCCATCAGGCACGTCAATTCGCAAGGCCGTCCTCAGAGCGCGAGATAGCCGATTCCGGCAAACGCGACGACACAACCAAGCCACTGGCTTGGTGACATACGCTCTTTCAAGATTGCCCAGGCAAGGACAACAGTCAGTAGTCCAAAAACCGAAGCCGCGACGGATGCATATTGGGCATTGGGCAACCTACCGGCCGCGACCACACTGAGAATTGCGACCGCATCCAGTAAACCCATTAAGCACAAAAGGGGCAGTGCTTTTGTGCCGGGCCAAATCGACTTGCGAGACGCAAAAGCTATCGCTGCCAGAACCAGAATTGCCGTAAGTCGACCGATTAGAGACACGGTGTATTCGTCGCTGATCTCTGCCGCGTATTGCCCCAGGGCAAATGCTGCGGCGAACCCGGTTGCGGCCAGCAAAGACAAGACAATGGTTGGGCCACGGGCAGGGTAGGTTGTCTCGGTTTTGTCTGAGCGGGCTGCGACGATGGATACTCCGAGGCCGATCGCAATTACGGCCAACCAGTGCCATGCACTGACAGTCGAGCCGCGCCAAATTGCGACGGTGACGGACAAGACCGGATAGCTGGCAACTAGCGGCGCAACCAATCGCACGGGCCCCCGATGAAAAGCCTCGTACATGCTGAGCCCGGCCAAGAGGTAAAAAAAACCTGCTGCAATCGCATAAGCCATCGCGTTGCCCGACATGGGGTTGATGTCGCCCCAGGCTGCAACCATCCCGATCTGCAGGATGGCACCAAAGAGTAACACAAACATAAGCGAGGCGACCACGCTGACGGACTGGCTGATATAGCGGACCGAGAGATCATGAATGCCCCAGCACAACGCAGCTAGCAACCCGAGTGCAAGGGCGCTCATGTAAGGGAAGATTGTTGTAGTGTCGACCATATTGGCATGTGTTCGGTCCCAGATATCAACAGCGCCAAGATGTCACTGTTGATAAACTAATATTCCTGTTATGCAATAAATTAGGCACTGGAGACCCGGAGAATCCACTATGTCCTCGGCTTTGGATCAACTTGGAGGCGAAGAGAGCCTGCGCGCGCTTGTCGAACAATTTTATGATCGAATGGAGGCCGATCCGGCTGTGTATTCCTTGCACCGGCTGCATTTTCGGGGTCACGGATTGAACCATACAAGGCAAGCACAGTTCGAGTTCCTCAGCGGTTTTTTGGGCGGCCGAGCTTATTACCGGGAACGATTTGGCCACATGGATTTACGGGAAATACATGCCCATGTGCCTATTCGCGAGGCCGATGCAGAGCTTTGGCTGGAAACCTTTGACGCCGCTTTGGAAGATTGTGAACTGCGCGGCCCGGCGGTGGATAAGATGCGAACCT
Organism: Ruegeria sp. CDSC052; assembly: GCF_059610685.1. NCBI lineage: Bacteria > Pseudomonadati > Pseudomonadota > Alphaproteobacteria > Rhodobacterales > Roseobacteraceae > Ruegeria > Ruegeria sp. CDSC052. Next base: position 115,177 of record NZ_JBXWOB010000011.1, on the reverse strand, counting down.
CCCTGCGACGTGCGGCATTGATGCTTGTTAACGACGTTCCCGACTGGCGCATCGAGGTGGATAGGAAAAAAGGACAAGAAGTCCCAGAATAGGCTATTTGCAGGGTCTCGAAATCAGTCGTCAAACAACCAACCGTTCAGATTAGATGAAGCCGGTCTTAAGTATTGAACGTCATAGAGATTTGCTCGATCGCGATATCGTCGTTTAGGTGTCATCTTTTGCACAGCACCCTTAGCCCATGCCCTGATTGACTGCTTTTCGGCCGCAAGCCAGGGATGGTTCCGATTTCCCAGACAACCAAGGGGCTGCCCAAAGCAGCTGTGCAATGCGGGGATTGGGTTCCCGTCTTAAAGGCGCACAATTTCAACGGAATCCCCGTTTGACGATATGTGTGCAAAAGACGCGCCGCGATCTTCGCCCGGCGCGTGTTGACTGAAAAAACATCCCGGCGTGATCGTTTTTGGTGAATGAACAACAAGGCCGCGGCACAGGCCGCAACCTCGATGTCTTCCAGTTTTACCGGATCAGATATCCAGCGTGTTTTCCTTTTCCCAGCGCGAGAAATGCGACACGAAGGAATTCCACTCCTGATGCTTCATCTTCAGGAAAGCAGACGAGAATTCGGCGCCCATCATGCCCTTCAGGTCTTTGTCTTTGTCGTATTCGCGCAGTGCATCAAGCATGTTCAACGGCAACTTTGGTGCTCCGCGCACTTTATGGCCTTCGGCATACATATCGATATCCCAGCGCTTGCCAGGGTCTGCTTTGGATCGGATACCTGACAGTCCAGCCGCAATGATCACGGCCTGAAGCAGGTAGGGGTTGGTTGCTCCGTCCGGTAGACGCAATTCAAACCGCCCGGGGCCGGGCACACGCACCATGTGAGTCCGGTTGTTGCCCGTCCATGTCACGGTGTTGGGCGCCCATGTTGCACCCGACATCGTCCGCGGCGCGTTGATGCGTTTGTAGCTGTTCACCGTGGGGTTGGTGATCGCGGCCAGTGCTGACGCGTGCTTCATGATGCCACCGAGGAAGTGCTTGCCACGCTCTCCCAGACCAACCTCACCGGTCGGGCCGTCGCCCTCGCCTGCAAACACGTTGGTCTTGGCCGCATCGCCTGGCGCATCCCAGACCGAGATATGCGCATGACAGCCATTACCGGTCAGGCCTTCCACGGGTTTCGGCATGAATGTCGCACGCAGCCCATGTTTTTCAGCAACCGATTTGGTCATGAACTTGAAGAAAGAGTGTTTGTCAGCAGTGCGCAGAACGTCGTCAAATTCCCAATTCATCTCGAACTGGCCGTTGGCGTCCTCGTGGTCGTTCTGATAAGGTCCCCAGCCCAGTTCCAGCATGTAGTCACAGATTTCGCGCACGACATCATACCGGCGCATCACGGCCTGTTGGTCATAGCAAGGCTTTTCAGCTGTATCGAAAGGATCGCTAATCTGTTCTCCGTCCGGCGTCATCAGGAAGAACTCGGCTTCGATACCGGTTTTGACATGCATTCCTTCGTTTGCAGCTTCGTCGATCAGGCGGCGCAATACGTTACGAGGGGCTTGCGCGACATCGCTGCCTTCCATAACGCAGTTGCCAGCAACCCAAGCCACTTCGGGCTTCCAGGGCAGCTGAATGACCGATGATGGGTCTGGAACTGCCAGCATGTCAGGATGAGCCGGTGTCATATCCAGCCAGGTGGCGAACCCGGCAAAGCCTGCACCATCTTGCTGCATGTCGGCAATCGCCTGCGCAGGAACCAGTTTAGCCCTCTGTCCACCGAACAGGTCGGTGAACGAGATCATGAAGTATTTGACGCCTTTTTCTTTTGCGAAAGCTGCGAGATCTGTCGTCACGATTGCTTTCCTTTCCCTGTTGAATTCTAGTTTTTCAAAGCAAAAACGCGGCCCCCATCAGGGAGCCGCGCAGCATCGGTTCAGAACCCTTCCTTGCCCGGGTACCAACTGGTGCCCGCCAAGGGGACACGCGCCATGGCGGCCGCCTCCATTGTCAGGGCACACAGGTCTTCAGGTTCGAGATTGTGCAGGTGATTGTGGCCACATGCACGCGCGATGGTTTGGGCCTCAAGCGCCATCACCTTCAAGTAGTTGCGCAGCCTGCGACCCGCAGCAACCGGGTCAAGACGCGCAGCCAGGTCGGGGTCTTGCGTGGTGATCCCTGCCGGGTCCTGACCTTCGTGCCAATCGTCATAAGCGCCAGTGGTTGTGCCCAGCTTCTGGTATTCGGATTCCCATTTGGGATCGTTGTCCCCAAGGGCCACCAGAGCAGCCGTGCCAATGGCAACTGCATCTGCACCCAGTGCCAATGCCTTGGCCACATCGGCCCCGGTGCGAATGCCGCCTGAGATGACCAACTGAACCTCACGATGTACGCCCAGATCCTGCAATGCCTGAACGGCAGGGCGGATGCATGACAGTGTTGGCAACCCGACATGTTCAATGAATACGTCCTGCGTCGCAGCGGTGCCGCCCTGCATGCCATCCATGACGACAACGTCCGCCCCGGCTTTCACTGCCAATGCAGTGTCGTAGTAGGGGCGCGTGGCGCCAACTTTCACATAGATAGGCACTTGCCAATCAGTGATTTCCCGAAGTTCGAGGATCTTGATCTCAAGGTCGTCCGGCCCTGTCCAGTCTGGATGGCGGCAAGCGGACCGTTGGTCAATGCCTTTGGGCAGGGTCCGCATCTCGGCCACACGGTCACTGATCTTTTGACCCAACAACATGCCGCCCCCGCCGGGTTTGGCGCCTTGGCCAACCACAATCTCAATCGCATCAGCCTTACGCAGATCGTTGGGATTCATGCCATAGCGTGAGGGCAGGTATTGATACACCAGCTTGGTTGAGTGGCCACGTTCCTCGGGCGTCATGCCTCCATCACCGGTGGTGGTTGACGTGCCCGCTGCGGATGCGCCGCGGCCCAGAGCTTCTTTCGCCGGACCGGACAACGCGCCAAAGCTCATACCCGCAATGGTGATCGGGATATCCAGCTCGATCGGCTTTTTGGCAAAGCGCGTGCCCAACGTTACTGAGGTATCGCAACGTTCCCGATAGCCTTCCAACGGATAGCGCGACACCGACGCACCCAGAAAGAGTAGATCGTCGAAATGAGGAACTTTCCGTTTGGCGCCACCGCCACGAATGTCATAGATACCTGTCGCAGCGGCGCGACGGATCTCAGCATTGATCGGATTGGTAAATGTCGCCGACTGAATCGGCAGGGTGCGGGGGATCTGATCGTCCATATCTTTCATACCCTTCTTCCTCAGTAAGCTGCGGAATTGTCGATGTCGAAATTGTAAAGCTGACGAGCCGAGCCATAGCGTTTGAACTCTTCCGGCTTGGCGTCGCTGCCAGCGCGGTCCAGCAGATCCCTCAGAATATCCAGATGCTCAGGGCGCATTTCTTTCTCGATGCAATCAGCACCGAGGCTTTTGACCGAACCACGCACGAACAGCCGTGCCTCGTAGAGTGAGTCCCCCAGCGCATCGCCCGCATCTCCGCAGACGACCAGATTTCCTGCCTGTGCCATGAAGGCGGACATGTGCCCGATATTGCCATGCACCACGATGTCGATACCTTTCATCGAAATACCGCAGCGCGAGCTTGCGTTGCCCTTGATGACCAGCAACCCACCATGGCCTGTGGCCCCGGCATACTGGCTGGCGTCGCCATCGACGATGACCTGGCCGGACATCATATTCTCAGCCACACCCGGACCAACTGAGCCTTGAACCTTGATGGTCGCCTGTTGGTTCATGCCGGCACAATAGTATCCGGTAGACCCCTTGACCGTCACTTCGATCGGCGCGTCCAGTCCGACAGCAATCGCATGGCTGCCTTTTGGATTTACAATTTCCCAGCTGGTTTGGTTGGTCTCGGCGTTTTGCGCCTGCAGGGACGAGTTCAATCCACGCAGTCCGTCTGCCTCTAAATCATAGGTCTGCATTTCAGGCGGCCTTTTCGTGAGTTGTGGGACTGTCGTTGTGCGACCAGAAATAAACGGTGGCTGGTTCAGGTTCCCAAACTCGGGCGTCTTCAATGCCCGGCAGGTTCACCAAGGCGCGGTATTCGCTGCCAAAGGCAACATATTGATCCGTTTCTGCCATCACTGCAGGCTTGCAAGCGATTGGGTCACGTACGACGCCAAACCCGTCTTTGGTCCCTACTACAAAGGTGAAAAACCCGTCCAGATCATCAATGCTGGATTCCAGAGCTTCCCCTAAAGTGGCGCCATTCATCATTTTCCAGGTCAGGTATGCGGCACCAACTTCGGTGTCGTTCTCTGTCTGGATGGTAACGCCTTCGCGGCGCAACTTGCGGCGCAACGAGTTGTGGTTGGACAGGGATCCGTTGTGAACCAGACATTGATCGGACCCCGTGTTGAACGGATGTGCGCCCATTGTTGTCACGGCGGATTCCGTCGCCATGCGTGTGTGTCCAATGCCATGAGTGCCGCTCATGCCGCTGAGGCTGAAGCGGTCTGCAACATCCTTGGGCAGGCCAACTTCCTTGTAGATTTCGAGGCTTTCGCCACGACTCATGATACGAACCGTCGGCCGGATTTCAGCCAGCGCGGCGCGCGCGGCTTCGAACTGACGGGCGGGAATTTCCAAGACGGCATGTGTATCATTGTCTGCCTGACCAACCGTCACGCCAAGACTTTTGCCTAGCTCATCAGCCAGATCGACAAAGTCCGTTTCGGGGTTGGGGGACTGAACTGTAATCTTGGTTTTGCCATCGGACTCAGAGCCGTAGATTGCAATACCGGCACTATCGGGGCCACGATCTGTCATCGTGATCAGCATGTCTGTCAGCATATTGCCCAGTTGGGGCGCAAGAGACTGGTCTTTGAGGAATAATCCAACAATTCCGCACATGGCTGGCAGATCTCCTTATGTGTTTCATTATGATTCGACGGTACCAACAAATCAGTGGGACATCAATAATCATAGGAAAGTTTTTTTCCTAAGAGGCAATGGGCGCGCCCTGTGTTTTTCGCGCCCATTGCAAGCATTCAAGGCTGGATCAATATCGTTCCAACTGTGCTTTCACCTTTTCTTCGTCACCGGTGTGGCGCGCCTTTTCCAGGTGCTCAGCTTCGCGGACGAATTGGATGCGATGCCAGCCAACCCAGAAGACGACACCAATGATGACCATTAGAACTTCGTAACCTTGGAAGGGATAGACCGGCCCGACTTCGGCCAGATCCACGGCCCAGTTTGTATAACCATTCGTAGACATATCTTACTCCCTCATTTCGCTGCTACGCCACGGGCGGCCAGTTCTTCTTTATCGGCTTCGATAATGGCAGCTTTGGCGTCCTCATAGGCATGGTGTTCAGCGTAATCGAGACCCTGAAGTTCAACTTCTTCCGGGATGCGCAGTACGCCGGCAGCGGATTGCATTTTCGCCAGAGCCCAGCCTGGCAGGAACCCAAGGACAAAGAACATGATGACCGCACCCGTGATCTGACCGATCGGGTTGATGGTTGCATAACCTTCATATGGTGACGAAGGCACGCCCCACAGGACAAAGCCCGCGATGACCAGCCCGACGACACCTGCATAGCCATGCACGGCTACAGCACCGACAGCATCATCCAGCTTGAACCGACGCTCTACCCAGTAGTGCAGATTATAGACGATCACGACGCCGATTGCGGCAATGATCATCGCTTGGATCGGGTGATACAAATCGTTTCCAGCAGACGCGGTGATGATACCGGCCAGACCGCCCGAGAAGGTCCAGAAGGCATCTCCCTTCGAGACGACATAGGCTGCCATCAACCCGCCCGACAGCGACATCAGGAAGTTGAACGTAATCGCCGACAGCGTGGTCGGGGCCAGATAGATGTTGGTTGCAGTCCAGGTGGCGCCAACGATCTGACCGTCGATAACCTCGGGCGAGATTACCGGAACGTTACAGGCGGCATAGAAACCCCAGAACCCGGTATAGATCAGGAAAATACCGATGGTCAGCAACCATGGATTATGCGGAGGAATATCCCGCGGCGTTCCATCCTTGGCAAACTTGCCAAGTCGTGGACCCAGTACCATGATCACACCAAGTGCGTAACCACCTGCGATTGCATGGATAACGCCTGACGCATAAGCATCGTGATACCCCAAGATACGCACCATCCAGCCACCATAGTGCCAACCCCAAGCAGCGTCGATGATCCACCAGACGGACCCGATCATGACTGCATGGACCCACAAAGCCGATGACCTGATCCGTTCGATCACTGAACCAGAAACGATCGAGGCGGCTGTCCACGAGAACAGAAGGAACGCGGCCCAGAAGACCCCTGTGATTCTGTCGTCCAAATTGGTTGCCATTGTGTTCGCCCACGGTAGATTTGCGGCACCTGCTTCGGTGTCGAGACCGCCCCAGAACGGAAAGTTCGGGAACGCCCAGTAGATCCACCATCCAAAGAAGAAGAACGTGACCGTCACCAGCGGGATGATCATGATGTTTTTCATCAATGTGTGCATATGGTTACGGGCCCGACTGGCACCGACTTCGTACATGCAAAAGCCCACATGGATGAGGAACATGAAGACGACCGTTACCCAGTAATAAAACTCGGTAAAGACCGTCGTAAGTGCATTTAGATTGCCATCCACTTCGTAGTCTCCCTGTTGTTGCAGCAGGAGGTCTTTCTGCGAAGCATTTCCTGCTGGGAATAATTGTATACTAAGGGGACAATCTCATTGGCGACCTGTCAATAGATATGTGGGGCAAACATCTTTAAGGTCTGTGCTTGATGTATGTCCCCACACGTCCAAAAACGCACTAAGCCACAGATAAAGAAAAGAAATATCAATACTCCCGGATGTTCTTAGGGTGCAAAAATTGCAGGCAAATATTCCCAACAGGAAAAAATTCTGCACACAAGTGTTGATTTTCAACCCAACATCGGCCTCAATATGGGCAACAAAAACGATCAACGGGAGAACCGAACCATGGCCATTCTTTGGAGGACGTCGGCCCTTGCGCAGCGCCACGCCCAGATCGGCGGCGAGCTTGAAGACTGGAACGGGATGGGGACTGCTTGGTTCTATGACCAGAGCCCTGAACGTGCCAAAGCTGACTACGAAGCAATTCGAACCAAAGCTGGTCTTATGGATGTTTCCGGCTTGAAAAAGGTTCACGTGGTTGGTGAGGATGCCGCCTATGTCATTGATCGTGTCACCACGCGGAACGTCGAAAAGATCATGCCGGGGCGGTCGACATATGCCTCGATCCTGAATGCCGAAGGCAAGTTTGTTGATGATTGCATCATTTATCGCCTGTCGGTGAACACGTGGCTGGTGGTGCATGGCACAGGCACCGGAATGGAGCAGCTGACATCCGTGGCGGCGGGTAAGAATTGTTCGGTCATCTTCGATGATGACATGCATGACATGTCGCTGCAGGGTCCGGTGGCTGTAGACTTCCTGGCTAAGCACATCCCCGGAATTCGCGATCTGGCCTATTTCGGCATCATGCAGACCAAGCTATATGGCTGCCCGGTGATGATTTCGCGGACCGGCTATACCGGTGAGCGCGGGTATGAGATCTTCTGTCAGGCCAAGCACGCCGTGCATTTGTGGGACAGCATTCTGGCTGATGGCAAGGATATGGGCATCGTCCCGGTCCAGTTCTCGACGCTCGACCTGTTGCGCACCGAAAGCTACCTGCTGTTTTACCCCGGCGACAATTCCGAAACCTATCCGTTCGATGGCGATACCTGCGGCGATACACTGTGGGAACTGGGCCTGGATTTCACTGTCTCACCTGGAAAAACCGGCTTTATCGGTGCCGAGAACCACTATGCATCGCAAGGCAAAGAGCGGTTCAAGATCTATGGCGTCAAACTGAACGGCACGACCCCGGCGGATGAAGGCGCGGATCTGCTGCAAAACGGCGAGAAAGTCGGCGTTGTCACCTTCGGCATGTATTCTGATATCAATGGTCACAATGTGGGTATCGCGCGGATGCCGGTCGCATGTGCATCACCCGGCACCAAGCTGACGGTGCGCAACGGCGATGGGACAGAAATAACGGCAACTGCGGAAGAGATGCCGTTCTACGATCAGGACAAATCGATCAGAACCGCAAAGGGCTGAGTTTCAGGGGGCGCGACGGACACACCGTGGCGCCCTTTTCCTATTGAGGGCACAATGTCAAAGTTCGAATTTCCCAAGTCAATCGCAAGCCGCCCGGTCTGGGGCGCGCTAGAGGTTCGCCAGGGCGAACATCATCTCATGATAGCCGAGGCCCAAGGGGCCGAAGCCATTCTCGACATCGCAACACCTGACCTGATGGCCAAAACCCATCTGATCTATATCCCGAAAGGCACCGATTTCGCGGAAAAGCTAAGGGCATTGAACCCTGCTCAATTCTATGAAGGCCCGTCTTTCGAGGCGTCTCTGCCGCGCATTCGCAGGGTTCTGGAGGACGCGCATATGGGATTGCAGGTCTACCTGACCGGCACCGAAGGCATGATGGGGCAGGCCATGAATGAAGTGATGGCTGTGGGTCTGCCACACACGGCGATCCAGACCGAACATCGCGGATCGGTCGCCCGTCGGATGCAATGCGTGCATTGCAAAGGCATCACCGAAGACGTCGAGATTGACCCGTTTGTCTGTTCACATTGCGGCCTAAACCTGTTTGTGCGCGATCACTACTCCCGCCGTCTTGCCGCCTATCAGGGCGTCCGTATCGACGCCGAGGATCATGGTAATGTGCCCGAGTCGAAGGGGATTTACGAATGAGCGGTGCTGAGAAAATTCAGGTCAAGGTGACCGAGATCACTCCGCTGAACGAATTGGTGACGCGGTTCCGGTTCGAACGTATCGACGGCGCGCCATTACCAACCTTTTCGGGCGGGGCACATACTGTGGTCGAAATGCAGGATGGTGCCATTACACGGCTTAACCCCTATTCGTTGATGTCGGATCCGTTTGATCAGTCATCTTATACAATTTCGGTTCGACGCGATGATGAGGGCAGGGGTGGTTCGCTGTTCATGCACCGCCAGGTCAAGCTGGGCGACGAGATGACCATCAGCTATCCGGTCAACTTGTTTTCACTGGATTTGCGCGCCCGCAAGCATCTGTTTCTGGCCGGTGGCATCGGGATCACCCCGTTTCTGGCTCAGATCAAACAGTTGGAACTGCTGCACGGGCATTGGGAGTTGCATTACGCGTGCCGAAACACTGCCTTGGCATCTTATGCTGAGCAACTGACAGACAGACATCCGAACGAAACCCATCTGTACTATGACGATCAGAGCCAGGCGATTGATCTGAAAAATCTGCTCAGCGGGCAACCCCTGGGAACGCATGTGTATGTGTGTGGTCCAAAGGGCATGATCGACTGGGTCCGAAACACGGCTGCCGCCGAAGGCTGGCCCGAAGATTGCGTGCACTACGAAGAGTTCCTGGCGCCTCAGCCCGGCAAACCGTTCGAGGTGCGCTTGGCGGCATCGGATAAGGTCATTCATGTGGGTGAAAACGAAAGCCTGCTGGAGGCCATCGAACGTGAAGGCGTGGACGCACCATATCTGTGCCGCGGTGGGGCCTGCGGTCAGTGCGAAACCGTTGTGCTCGACCATGAAGGTAATTTCGTTCACCGCGATCACTGGCTGACCGGCGAAGAAAAGGCCGCGGGCAAGAAAATCATGCCCTGTGTATCGCGCTTCGAGGGCAAGTCCCTCGTGCTGGACCGTTGAGAGGAGGCCCAACATGACCATTCAATTCAACGACGAATCCTTCCGCGATGACTATACGTTTCACAACTCGGACTGGGCGATCAAACGCTTTCCGTTTCCGTTTCACGAAGACAGCTATATGTATTCGGTCAACATGGAACAGCATCGCGGCGGGCCCAAAGGATCGGTCTACGAGATGCGGTTCGACGTCGACGAACACTATGTGTCCGAGATGAAAGACCGCGCCATGGTATTGGATCAGGATCCGTTGCGCTGCCAGTCACTGCCGCATATGACTTTGGCCGGTTGGGACTTGCTGGAGCTGATCATGGTCAGCAAATCCGAAGACTATCCCGATCTGTTCGAACTGCATCGCAATGGGAACCAGTGGCGCTGGGTCAACAAACCGATGGGCATTGATCACAGCTTTACCTTCATGGACGAAACAACGCTTCCGTACGGGCCGATGGAATACATCACCCGTCAGGCACAGGGTGATTTCGCCGTGCTGGATCAGCGTGACGAGATGCTGTGGATGGACGCGGGAATGGTGACGACCCAAGCGGATTGGAGCCTGGATTTTGACATCGGAATGAACTTTTTCGAATGGCACGCGCCGGTTCCCAAAGCCCATGAAATGGGCATTTTCCAACGCGCCCTGAAATTCCTGCTGAACATTCAACAGGGTGCCCCGGCACGGCGTCTGAATTGGACTATGACAGTGAATCCGCTGCTGGATACCAGCCCGGAAAACTATCACAAATGGGGTATCCAGAAGACGACGCTGACACCTGAAAACATAGCGCACAAACAGTATCTGCGGGTCGAGTTGCAAACCTTTTTCCGCCTACCGCGTTCCAACGCCCTGGTGTTCCCGATCCGCTGCTACCTGTGTAGTTTTCAGGACCTGATGACCGTACCCAAATGGGGCCGTCGTCTGCATCGGGTCATCCGGGACCTGCCGGTCGAGCTGGCAACCTATAAAGGGTTCATCGATAACCGCCCCATGATGTTGGACTATCTCAGCCAGTTTGACGACGGGTTGCCCACGTCTCCGGGGATCTGGCCGGATTTGGAAACGGAACCACCTTTGTCTAAGTAAGCGAGACTTGCGAAATTTCTCAACTCATATGATTGACCCGGGCGAAGCGCCTTGGCTCATCTCGAGTGACGATTTTGCATTGTATGACGTGCTTGCGCTGCTTCGCGCGTCATTTCAGTATATGGATGCCCGGATCGACCCTCCGTCTTCTATCCATAGTCTGAACGTGGAAGGAATGCAGGTGCATTGTCAGGGTGGCGGCGAAATCTGGGCCGTTGGGCGACCACTTTTCGCGTGTATGTTTCTGACGCCCAAGCCCGACAGTTTGTACCTTGGAAAGCTTGCGGTGAAGGATGGATTGCGGGGTCAGGGTATCGGCCGCAGGTTGGTGGATCATGCTGTACGCCGTGCTGCAGAGCTTGGCTTACCTGCGCTGGAACTGGAAACACGCGTGGAACTTACTGAAAACCATCGCGTATTTTCGAGGCTGGGGTTCACGATCGTAAGCACGGGCAGTCGCGAAGGTTATGACAGACCCACAGATTTCTTATTGCGCAAACCGATCAGTTTGTCTGCGGATAGCTGATCACTGATATATACCGCGCCGGCAGACTGACAAGCCGTTCGGGCCCATGCGGAGCATCTGCATCAAAGAACAGGGTATCGCCGGGTTTTAGCGGGTAAATCTGGTCCCCGTGGCGGTAATCCACCTCACCGTCCAGCATGTAAATCGTCTCGATCCCGCCATGTTGGAAAGTTGGGAACACATCTGATTCAGCGGTCAGGGTAATCAGATACGGTTCTACGATCACGCCGGATCCGTTGGCACCAATATGTCCCAACAGGTTATACTGATGGTTCGCACGTGTTCCTTCACGCTCCAGTTCGACGCCTTCTCCTGCTTTTGTATGAACCGCCTCGCGGCGTTCTTCAAACTGCCGGAAAAAGCTTGTCAAAGGAACCGAAAGCGCATCCGCCAGCGATTGCAGAGTCGTCAAGGACGGCGACGTATTTCCGTTTTCGATCTTGGACAGCATGCCAATCGACAGGCCGGTCAACTGGGCCAGCTCTGCGACCGTTATGTTCTGCTGTTTGCGAAAGGCACGAACCTCGCGGCCGATGGCAACTTCAAGAACTTTCTCTCTGTCACCCGAACGAACGGAATGTGGGTCCTGCGTCAGGTTTGCTGCCATTTCTTTGTCGCGTTTTTTCAATTTCATTCTTTCAACGTCTTGCTACACGTGTCCAAACCGGTTCTGCAAGCAGGCGCGGCGCAATACCCAATTCTATTCGGATTACCATAGCATCAGTTTTTCCTGATAGTAATATAATCATGCTGACAGAAAACAGAATAGAGATCGGATTCTCACTGTTTGACGGCTTTCACGGCTCTGACGCCGATGTCCTAAATCAAGGTTCGGCAGCTGTGGCAAGGATGCTTGGTACACCGGAACGTCTTAGGTTTTGACCCTTTCATCGGGCACTTCCACAAGAGACCTCAACCAGCGACGCGGATTGACGCCGATCACCCTTAAGAACTCGCGGTTGAAGTTCGACTTGGTGTTAAACCCGCTGGCCAGCATCGCCTCGGTCACCGATTTTCCAGTCTTCATTACGGCGCAAGCGTGAGATATCCGATGCCTATTGATGTAGCGAGACACATTCTCGCTTTTGCCTTTGTTGATTGCGCTTGAAAGCTGCTTTTCTGGAACCTGCAACTTTCGGGCCAACCGGGCCAGTGTGAGATCGGGATCGAGATATGGCTTATGTGTTTCCATATAGGCGTCGAGCTTTTCGACAATAGCGGTGTCACGGGTTTTATCTTGCTTGGAATACGCATCGCGCGTGTCAGAACCAATGCTCTGGCTTTCGATTGCATGCGATAGGCTGAGCGCCCCTAATATGAGCAATGTGATTGCGGAAAACAGGCTTGGCAGCCAGAGCAAGACCTCGGTGTCTCCTGATGCAAGGCGGACTGCAATGAATATGTCGCTGCCTGCTGAGGCGATCAAAGCGATGGCCAGAACACGCCAAACCCAAACAATCATGCGCCCGTTTTCTAAGCGGCTATGGGGCAAACAATCTTCGCCGCGCAAGAGCATAGACGCGATGGCGATACCGTATGCCGCAAAGAGAAAGGGGATCAACACGTCCAGCGCTTCGGGTCGGGTTGCCAGAAAACTTATCGCAAGGGCCGGACCTACCGCATGCAAATACAAGTCCTGTCTGCGCAGATAACCCACCGAGGCCTGACGAAAGGACAGCCACGCGGATGCGGCAATTACAGTCGCAAGAATGGGCTGAACGATCCTGAGACCCGTAAAGCCATAATATTGCACAAGCGCGATAACCGCACTTTGTGCTGCGCAACATCCGATGAGGACCAAAAGCGTGGGATGGGTTTTGCGGGTCAGAAAGCGATGTAAAAGAAAGCCCGAAAGCAGCAGGGCAGTAATCATTGGGATCGGTAGAACTGGCATCAGGGGGGTCCGTTTTCGTCTGTCATAGGACCTAAATCCTGATCTGCGCGACCTTAAACCGGATTCAGGTCGTATGAAATCCCGACAGCGTCTGAATGTAGGCCGACACTAATGCCACCCTACAAAAAAGGCGCGCCATGAAACTTCCTCTTCTTACCCTCGTCATGACTCTTTCGGCGGGCACGGAAATTGCTGCACAAGATGTCGGCCTCGTCGAATTGACGATTGCCGCACCTCATCATGATCAGGACATGCAAATGGCTGTCATGTTCCCTGCGGCAGGTCAGCGCCAGACTATGTTTGCAGAAAATGCAGTGTTCTATGGAACAGAAGTAGTCGAAAACGCCAAGCCGGTGCCAGGGCAACATCCGGTTGTTCTTCTCTCACACGGATGGGGCGGCAATTATGCACGAATGGCGTGGCTTAGTGCGGGGTTGGTCTCGCACGGTGCAATCGTAGTGGCAGTAAACCATCCAGGCAGCACGACCTTAGATTTGGATTTCGATACCGCATTTAATCATTGGACCCGCGCCCAGGACATGTCCGCCGCGTTGGATCACGCTCTGCAAGACCCGGTTTTCGCCCCCCTCATCGACACTTCACGGATCTACGCCACGGGCTTCTCTTATGGTGGCTGGACAGCCCTTTCGCTTGCGGGCGTCCAGGGCAATCGTGACGGATTTTTCGATTATTGCGAGGCCGCAGGGGCAGGGTCACAATTTTGCGCAAAGCTGACGGCAGAGGGCGTCGATGTAACCGCAATCGACCAGGAAAAATATGAGGCTTCTTACAAGGATCCACGGGTCAGTGCCGTCGCAGCCATTGATCCGGGACTAACTTGGGATCTTGCGCGTAAGGACGTGCGGGACGTGACAGCCTCGCTTTTTCTGATTGGATTGGGTGACGGGGCCGGCAGGCTGAATGCAACAGACACGAGTGCCCTGGGAAGCAATTTTGAGGCGCTGGTTCCTCAGGCGTCTGTGATGACGATCGCGCCCGCAATGCATTTCACCGCGCTTGGATTATGTAAGCCCGCCGGTGAAACGATTTTGATCGAAGAGCAGGACGATCCTGTTTGCACTGATCCTGGGGGAACGGACCGCGCCCAAGTCCTTGATATGATAATTGACAGTTTGGCCGCTCACTTCGATCTGAATTAGTGTATTTCGGATACTTACATATCGGCATTGCATCCAATGGTGCGGGCCGACCATACCCCTCAGCGGTATACCAAAAATTCGTAGTTGGCTTGCCGCTACCTGCCACTGGCTTTCTTCGTGCCCCGGTGATGGGCGAGATCGATGAGCCGTCTGAATGTTGGGCATTCCAAATGCGATGGCGCCGGGCAATCCGCCACATGTCGCAGGGTATCGCGCAGCGCCGTCAGCTCGCGGATTTGCCGATCCAGCGCATCCGCACGAATGTGAAACTCTTGCCGGGGGATATTCGGAGATCCATCAAGGCCGAACATCCCCGAGATTTCCTCAAGTGAAAACCCCGCAGATTTGCCCATTGAGATCAGGGCTAGTTGCAATAAGACATCCGGCGTGAACTGCCGACGAAGCCCGTGCCGCGCAACAGACGAAATCAGGCCAAGCTCATCATAGTAACGCAGCGTTGAAGTTGGGGTGCCGGTCTTTTTCGACACCTCGCCTATATCCAAAAGTTTCATGCTTGACCTCAAGTCGACTTGAATTCGTAACGTCGCCTTCTGTAGCGATTCCGACAAGAGGAAAATAGTGGTGCACATCAAATCAAATGCATTGAAGACAACGAGACCCGGCGCTTTGTTGTGTTTCTCCCTGTCCATGCTGCTGGCCTCATTGGGCACCAGCATTGCCAATATTGCCTTGCCTGCAATCGCCCAGGACCTGAAGGCGCCGGTACATCAAGTGCAATGGGTGGTGATCGCATATCTCGCGACACTGACGCTGTTCTCTGTGCTGGCTGGACGACTTGGGGACCGCTTTGGACGACAGCAGATGCTGATCTTCGGGCTTATACTTTTCGCGCTGGCCTCTGCGTTTTGCGGCTTGGCGCCCAATCTCAAGGTGTTGAGTGCCGCGCGGTCTCTTCAGGGAATGGGCGCTGCATTCCTCATGGTGCTGACCGTCGCACTTGTTCGCGATATTTTTGAAACAGAGCGTGTCGGGCAAGCCATGGGCCTGTTGGGCACGATGTCGGCGGTCGGAACTGCACTGGGACCTTCGTTGGGTGGGGTGCTGATTGGAAAACTCGGGTGGCAAGGAGTGTTCTTTGTCCTGGTGCCGATGAGCCTGACTACGGCCGTTTTGGCCGTTCGGCTTTTGCCCGCAAGTGTTTCCTCTGGGATAACACCTCTGGTCGGACTAACTGCACTGCGAAAGAGCGGCGCTATCCTCGGCCTTGCAGCAAATTTTCTGGTGGCAAATGTGATGTTGACCACTTTGCTGATAGGCCCCTTCTTTCTGGGGCAGTCTCTTGGGCTGAGCGCGGCGAAAGTGGGGCTTGTCATGTCGGTCGGACCAATCATTTCGATCTTCCTCGGCGTCCCATCGGGTCGGCTAGTGGATGCATGGGGGGCGGCGCGTGTTCTGTCGCTTGGGCTCATTGCTCTGACCACCGGGACCTTTGCGCTTGCGGTCCTGCCAGTCGCATTCGGTGTCATTGGTTACATTGGCGCTATCAGCATCCTGACACCGGGATACCAGTTGTTTCAGGCCGCCAACAACACCATGATCATGGTGGGGGTTCGGGCAGATCAGCGGGGGACAGTTTCAGGGCTGCTTGGCTTGTCGCGCAATCTGGGCCTTATTTTCGGCGCCTCTGTCATGGGGACGGTCTTTTCCTTTGGGATCGGGGCCCGCACCGTCGAGGCAGCATCTGCTGAAGCGATTGCCAACGGGATGCAGCTCACCTTTGTAATCTGCGGGGTATTGGCCATCGTGGCGTATTGGCTTTCGCGTCGAACTTCGTTGAAGAGCATCACCAGTAAGACAGTCGCGAGATAATGATAAAGGAGGTCGCAGTCCTACCGATGAACACTTTTAAACCTGTCCCAATAGACGGCTTGAACGTACAGATTTGGGGGCATGGCGATACGCCCGCGCTCATTTTCCATGGGGGGCCAGGGTCGGGTCTCAACCCGCAGCACACAGCCTATTTCGACGCCGACCGCCATCGGGTGGTTCTTTTTGACCAACGCGGAACAGGGTTGTCGGGCAGAGCTGGTCGGGTCACAGCAAACACGACTCAGCACACCCTACGCGATGCCGAGGCCATCCGGATGACCCTGGGATATGAAGATTGGATTGTGCTGGGTGGTTCATGGGGTGGCGCACTGGCATTGGCCTACGCATCCGCTCATCCTGATCGGGTACGCGCATTGATCGTGCGCAGCACGCATATCTGCCGTCCTTCAATGGACCAGTGGATGTTGCGCGATAGGGCAAAGCGTTTCGAAGCCGGGCAGCGTGCGCGTGGCCTGTTTCTCGATCCTCTCGATGAGACTGAACAGCTCCATCCTGCCAAAGCATGGTTTGCCCGTATGGAAGACAATGACGCGCAAGCACGTGAGGCAGCCCGCCGTGTGATGGCCCTTGAAAATGCGTTTCATGGACCGCAACCCGGCACTGTGCGGCTTCCGGCAGCCGTCACCCAAAGCGACATAAATCGCACCCGCGTGTACCTTTGGTACTGGCTTAATAATTTCTTCCTACCTGCTACCGGCCCCGGAGATCCAAATACAATCGCCGTACTCCCACATCGTTTGATCCATGGGGCGGATGACCTAATTTGCCCGATTGAACCTGCCCGTGCCTTTGCCCAAGCTGGAAAGCTTCAATTTGAGGAGATTGAGAGACTGGGTCACAACGGTTTGGCGCCGCAGATGATCGCTGCTGTGCGCCAAGCCGTAGAAGATTTGAGCGGTTGAGCATCGAGCAGAAGCGCGTTCTCAAATCGGACAATCGCGGCAATTCCGAGTGCGCGCAATTTGGGTTCAGGGCATCGTCATTTTTTTGGTTGCGTGAGGTGGCTGAAGCAAAGCGCGATGCCTGACCGCCTTCGATTCCGTATGCGAGAGACAGGGGACAATTCTGGCTGGTCATTTCGCTTCGCGCGTCGATGTTGCTCAGCAGTTTATATCGTTTTGCCGGTAATCTTTTGGTCGAATTTTGTGCCAAGGCGACCCATCTCACCCGATTTAAAAAGCTGTTTGTTCTTGCTCGGCATTCACGTTGGCTGTGGCACCTAAAAGCCCAATGGCAGGAATAGTTAAGTTATCTATGAGGCGCATGTTTAGCCTCGCCCGGTGCCAGCTTCGTATGAGGCAGATGATTACAAATCGAAATATTTTTCGAAGCTATTTTCTGCATATGTGCAATCGAAATAGAAAACTCCGACCACGGGCAATACTGCACCGTACCTTCGGGGCAGGATCACTTTAGTCAGCTACAACCTCAAAGGTGACAACGATGGCGGTGTTTTCGCTGCCTTTGGTGTATACGCGCCCCTGATACTGGCCGGGTTCTGCCAGATCATGAATGGTGAGGCTTACGGCAACGTCGACGGCCTGTCCCGGGGGAATACGGACTGCGGAAGGTTGGATGCTCATCTTGTCGGTTGGCAACACGTTGCCGTCGCGGCTGATCATGTCGCCCGGTTCGAACTGCAAGTCGACAACGTCTGCTCCGGCAGGTGCAGCAAAGGACAACAGAATGGTTCCTGTCTCACCGGGCCTGCAGGGCTTGCGGCAGTGAAAGGGTCCGTCCAGTTGTTGTGTGGTGCTGTTTTCCGCATTCAGAATGCCCCGTGCGATCTGAGATATCGGAAGTGTATCCTGCTCCGGAACGGCCTTGGTGGCCGTGCGGAGAGCGCTGACAAATGGTTTTCGCTCGAAATAAGGCATAGCTCAATGTGCACAGCCTACAGCGTTTAGTAAATGACAAACTTGAAAGGAATGCGTATTGGATTCGGCGGTGGATTCACGGGATTTCGAAATTTAAGATATTGAATATCTACAAAAAAATAGGGCGAGTGTTAGACCTGACGCGCCACCAGATAATCCATGAACTGACCAAGAAACGCGCGCGGCGCCGCGTTGGTATTTGCAAATACAACATCGAATTCCCGACGGGCCGCCGCAAGCAGGTCATTTGCTGCGGCCTGAGCATATTCAATGCAAGAATAGTGGTTCATCCGCGCCAATACCCATTCGACCTCTTGCTCCGAACGGGCCGTTCTTGGCTTTTCTAGAAACTCTGACAGTCGGGACTGTTCCTGCCGATCCGCCTGCGCCCCAAGACGTCCCAGCATCAGCGTGCGTTTGCCTTCGTAGATATCCCCACCGATCTCTTTGCCGTATTTACCCTGGCTTCCCACAAGATTCAGAACGTCATCCTGGATCTGAAAGGCGGCCCCCAGAAAAAAGCCGAACGCGTTGAAGTCATCCAGATTCAGCGCCCCGGAGGCGACATCGTCCGGGCGCGCGATCAGGGCACCTATACGCATCGGGTGAATGAAGCTGTACCAGCAGGTTTTCTTCAGACACATGGTCAGATAGTCGGACGGGCTGAGGTCAAGGCGATTGTCTTTTATCCATCCCAATTCAAGGGCTTGGCCCTCGATCGACTCTTTCAGCAGGTGATCAAATTCGTCCACCACACGCGCGCCGGTCATCGGGCCCAGAGGGCCGAGGTTCTGGCGCAGCAGGCTTAGCGCCAGAGATTGCATGCCGTCGCCGATATTGATCGCCAAGGGCACACCAAGACGTTTGTGCATACATTCCCGACCCCGTCGGAAATCGCTGAGGTCTTCGATATCGTCATGAACCAGAAATGCATTGTGCAGCAATTCGATGACCGCAGCAGCAATTTCGGCATCCTCGGCTTTTCCGCCGAATGCTTCACACGTGGCCAGAAGAAGGGCAGGTCTAAGCCCTTTGCCCGAGGTTTCGATATAGTCCCGCATAGGCCCATAGAGATAGGCTTGCGGCTCACCCGTTGGCATTTTGTCCAACAGTACCTTGCGCGCCTGATCGCCATAACGCGTCAGCTGCTCAAGGAAGCCTTGCGTGGCTGCGGATGCCGGCTGCGCCTTGGGAACAGTCACCTGTCAGCCCTTCTGTGTGATGATGACTTTGCGACCGGACGTGTCGGTTGGCGGTGAGGTCGCCTCAACAATGCCGATCGCCAGATCTTCGGCAAAGTCCGCGCCGGGGATCGGTGTGTCCCGGCCCGGCAGATGCGCGGCCATCAGATTATAGAGCTCAGGAGGTGCCGCGACCATGCGCAACGCGTCCGAGATCGCAGGGTCTTCGACAATTCCGCCGGGCTTGGAGTATTCGGCCGTCAGCGGACCAATCGCGGCCAGCGGTCCTTGCCCACCACGTTTGGTGCCGGTGGCGTCTTGTCCCATGCGCAAAGCGGCCTCGACAGCGATGGCAAAGCGTTCATCCCAGGGCTCACCCGCCTGATATCGGGCATAGTCATAGGCCCGCAGGGGTTGCAGGATGTCGGGCTCATGCAGATCCCAGATTTCACAGGGCTGCGCCTCAGAACCACTGCGCCGTAGGATGGCATTGACGGCTCTTCGGGCAGCCTCATTTGCGCCTTCCATGGTGGCCAGGTCGGTGTTGGTCCGGACGTAGTCGGACGCAAGCATAAAGTTCGGAATCAGCGTCGCCGCTTCGGGCCGCAGCCGCCAGCTGTTAATGCGGTTTACCAACAGCGGTTCGACATTGCTTTCTCGGGCAGGATGATCGGGGTCCTCAACGATGTCGGGATCCAGGAACCAATAATGCAGTTCTTCATCCCTGAGGACGATGTTGCCATCAACGTTCAGGCTGCGTTTGAGCTGTTCCCAGACCTCTTTGGCGATTTCTTCACGAGAGCTGTCGCGCGCGGTTTTTCCGTTCGTGCCCGGCTTGTCCCATTCGGAAATATCGACCGAGAGTAATCCCTTGGTCTTACCATCGGCCCAGTTTTCAAAATCTATCTGGGACCAGAATTGTTTTTGCGAAACAGCCGTCAGCGCCCAAGGGCTGTCGATAAAGATCACATGGCCATGGGCTAGTTCAACATCCTTGGTCAGGTAAAACTGTATGCCATTCATCCATTGCACGTCTTCGGCAAGCAATGGCAGCTTGGCCAGACCCGGATCTACCTTTGTCATGGCCGGCGTCACCAAAGGTGCAATGCGTTCAATGGGCAAGGCGCTGATGAACCAATCACCGGTGACCTGCTTTTGCGTGCCGTCCTGTTCAACCGTGGCGCTGGCAATTCGGCCGTTTCGGCATTCAATCCCGGTCACCTTGGAATCGAAATGGTACACCACACCCCGGCTTTTCAGATATTCCAGCCAAGGCTGAATCCAGACCAGATTGGTTGGCCCGTTCAGCAGCCTGTTGCTGGTCGCCTCGGGTGTTGCGATCCCAAGCTGCAGTTGAATGGCGACATCGCCGACGGTCTTGGTGCTTGCGGTTGTCGCTTTGGCCGCCACCAGTGACCGGGTCAGGCCGATTGCCAGAAACTTCTGATAGGCTTCGGACCGCTCCGCGGCGCCGATGAATTCCCACCAGCCGATACGTTCATACTCATCGAACCGGCGCTCTTTGCACGAGGTCGCAATGCGCCACATGCAACCAATGAAATGTTCGATATCCTCAAAGTCGATTTCGTTGCGCGGCGAGATTGTATAGGCAAAGGTCTTGAGCGCATTGGCGACCTCTTTTAGCGATTGTGGAAACCGCTCGGGTACGATGATACCGGGGTGGTCGAACTGGCTGACCAATACCTGGGTTGTCGGAACCAGATTGTCGTAGCAGGTGCCCTTGTCATAATAGGGCGTGCGCGACATCGTATTGGTGATGTGCCGGTAGAAGTTAGGGAAGAACCGGAACCCATGTTCACCGGGCAACCAGGGGCGTTTGACACCGGGTGGCAGGTCATAGCCGTGCATCCCGATCCAGTCTTTCAGCGCTCTGATATGTTCCTCTTTCGAACCGTGATCGTCTTCGCCTTCAAGCACCGGAATGCTGCGGGCCTTGCCGCCGGCGATAAGCTGACGCTCATACACTTCGACTTCGAAACCCCGTTCGATCAGCTCATGCGCGGCGCTCATCCCGCCGACGCCTCCGCCTAATATGACCACCTTTTCAGCCATCGGATGTTCCTTTCGCGGAATAGACGTCAAATCGCAGGGTGATGTCGGACAGGCTGGCCTCTCCGATTCCGAAACCCTGCAGACGGTTGATCCACATATAACGCGGATTCGAGGTCAGATACCGGGGCGCCAGCCGAACCGGGGCACTGGGTGGCAGCTTGCCCTTGGCAAGGGCGGCATAGCCATCCGTACCGAAATCGCAGATCCCGGTATCGTCGAACATGACCGGGGCACCGCCGGTTGTCGGATTGATCAGCGCCTTGGCATGCAGAATACCCACGCCATCAGGGCGCACGCGCATCCAGTCTCCGCCCACGGGCTCGATCGTTCCGTTCAGGTTCGGGCCGGTCACGGTACCGCCCTCTTTGATCGCAAAATGCAGCCATATGCCATCGGGAGTTTCACCCGATGGGTTGAAGTTGCCTGAAAACGGCACCTCAAAATGGGCGATATGATCCAGCACCGGACTGGATGTCTCGTGTTTTGGCGCGCGATCTTCTGGTTTCGGCGCGACCGCGTTTCCGGGGTCATAATCGCGCCCGCCCGAGGTCAGAACCGGCCGCCAGGTCATCTGTTTTCCCACAGCGGGAACGGGCAGGGCCGCTGCAAATTGTTGCAACCCCGATTGTGGATCCTGACCCAGTGGCCACCCACGGACAGCCCGTTCAGGTCCGCCCCCTTCGCGATAGAACAGGCGCAGCGTGTCATGCGGAGATATCGCAGGCCCGGCCTCAACCAGAACCCGCTGTACCCCGGTGGCGGCCTGAAAGGCGGCTTCGGACCAGCGCAGGGTGACCCCGCCGTCGCTGAATTCCCGCATACCCATCGCGCCGGTCAGCACGTGATGGTCGAGATAGCCTGAGCTTCTTTGATCCTGAGGCGGAATTTCTGCTGAACGCGGAAGATATGATCGCCATCTGCCGAGGTCTGCAGATATTTGACCGCAATGTCAGAAGGCACAACAATCTCAACCGGTGCGCCCTGCAAAGACACCAGCACGGCCTTGTTCACCGGAAATGCGCCAGACCGCAGCAGCGGCCCGTCCAGAAATGGCAGAATGCTGTCGCGGGGCAGGACCATCGAGTTTTCCATCGGTGTCGTGACCGCCTGGAACAGGCCGTTACCCATCACACAGGCATAGGGTCCAAGATGACCCAGGGATTCCAGTTGACTGATCCCCGCAACCACGGCCTCGAAAACCTCGGGGCCGGTAGGCTTTTTCTTGGAACCGCTGGAAATGGGTTGTGCCTCCCCCGCTTCCAGCAGGCCTTCGTATTTTCCACCACCGCTTACGGTATAAACCGGGGGCAGCGTGACGGGTGCGCCGGGCGCGGGTTGGGGGCCTTCACCGGTGCCGGCCTGACCGTTAAAAATGATCTCATCCTCAACCCGTGCGACAATGGCAGCCGCCCGGCGGAACATAATCAGCGCGGCGGCCAGTTCGGGATCTGCAAGCTGTGCGCCTTTGACATGGACGTTCACGGACACTGTCGACAGCCGCGTCGTATCAAAATCATTCACGCCAAAGCGCATCTTTGGACCGGTCGCTTCGGGAACCAGTTCAAGCTTGTTCAGAGGAACCGATTGGGTATCAGCCGGTAGCGGGCCGTAGAGCGGCAGAAAACTGGCAGCAATACGCGCGCGCAACGCTTCATCGTGGACGGCCTTGTTCACAGCGTCCCACTGCTGCTGGTCCAATTCAAGTGCTTCGGTCATCGTCTCCCCCTTCTGGATGGCACTGCGCGGTTAAATCTGGCAGCTATCTAATTTCATAACGTTTTAGCAAATTTGTTCAGGCAATCCAGAGCGCGTTTCTCTTGAACAACTGCCCCGATGTCACGTGCAAGCTGCAGGGCTTGATTTGCCTCAGTGACAGCTTGGTCAAGGTCGCCACGGGCGGCCAATGCTTTAGCGCGCACACGGTGATATTCCGGCTTGTTCAACATCTCTCCACGGTCCCACCCGGGCGTGCAAACATGTTCAAGCCGGTTCAGGGCGTCCTCGATATGACCCTGATCTATCAACAGCTCGGACAGGACAATCTGGTTTTGCGGGAAGGTAAAGTTGCCGCCAGCCTGGGACACAAGGTCCATATAGGTCCCGACACGAGCAGCCCCCCCGATCACGTCACCTTTGCCCGCCTGAGCCAGACCCAGATAGATATCCTGCATTGCGTGAAGATACAGGAACCCTTCTTCGTCCGCGATCCGACGCGCTTCGTTCATCGTATCGTCCAGCAAGTCCCATTCGCCCGCATACGGAAGGAACATCGACGACGCGCCCATAATGTAAACAAGGTTGGGGGCGTGTTCGAACGGCTTGCTGATTTCGATCGACTTCAGGCGGGCCTCTTCGGCCTCGTCGAATTTGCCAAGCTGCCACAGAAGACAGCCCTGAATGGCAAAGAACGACGCGCTGGTCGAGGACTGGGTCATCGGCATCATGGCCATGTCAAGCTCGGGCGTGATCAGGGCAAGGCCCCGTTCAAGCTGTCTTTCGCAATCGGCGAACTCGCCGCGGAAATAATGAGTATAGCTGAGCGCTCGAGCAGCAAGGACGTTTGTAACCGGATCCGGTGCAAGGCTGGCCATGCCGTCAAGGGCCTGCGCCATCTCAAGTGCGCGGTTCATCTGGCCCGACACAAAGAAATGCGTCCATCGGCAGAAGGTCGCGGCAAACAGGGTTTCGCCCGCACCCAGCGCCTGTGCAAGATGCATCGCACGGGCTGCGGTCTGCCCAACCTGTGTGGATGACCAACCGTGTATCGCCATGAACGCAGGCAACACATTCATCTGAACGCCAAGCTCTACCCCATCTCGTTCGGGACCGCCGGGCATCGTTTCGATATTGCGCAATGCGGCCTGAAAAGCGGCAATCGCCGGTAGGTTCGCAAGGCGGCTGAGGGCCTGTTCACCCGCCAGAACCCAGTGGGTAACAGCCTCGCCCTTAAGACCGCCTAGATCGCAGTGATGCGCCACGGTATCCGGTGTCGGGTTACCAAAAGCCTTGTGACCGGCCAGCAATTCTTTGGCGATTTTCAGGTGAATCTGTTCCCGGTCTTCAAGTAAAAGCGACTGGTACGCTGTGTCCTGCACCAGCGCATGGTGGAACGTGTAAGTCGGCGCCCCGGCTTCGCTGGTGATGGATACCAGACCTGCACCGATCAGTTGGATCAATGCCGATTCCACATCCGTTTCCTTGGGCGCTACCGCATGGATCATCGCCGACGTGAAGCTGCGGCCAATCACGGATCCCAACTGCGCTACAGGTCGCGCATTTTCCATCCGGTCCAGCCGCGACATCAGCGAGTCATGAAGAGTTGCGGGAATACTGAGGGTTCCCATTACCCCGGCGTCGATGGGCACGTCCTGCGGCAGCTGATCCAGAACCGCCTTGGTCATTTCCTCGATATAAAGCGGCACACCATCGGCTTTTTCGACAATCTGTCTGACCAAAGTGACCGGCAGGCTGCGCGGTACGGCAACACGGCGCACCAGTTCAGACGCTTCGAGAACCGAAAGAGGTGTCAATTCGACGATTGACGCGCGGCCTTCAAAATGTTCCGGAGGCTCGTATTCAGGGCGGTGCGTCAGAACCACAAGGATGGGCAACTGGTCCAAGGCGTCGATCAGCGCGTCCAAGGCATCCAGCGTGGTTGCGTCCGCCCAGTGCACATCTTCGAATACCAACAGCAATGACCCGCGTTCATCGCAGATGCTCCCGGCACAGCGGATCAGCAAGTCCAAAGATTTGCGGGCTTTCTTGATCGGATCGGGTTCGACCGGAGCGTCAGTTTCAAACCCGGCCAAATCCAATAGCAGCGCAGCATCTTCTTCGGTCAAACGAGAGGCGTTTTTCGCGTATTCCCTGATCGACTCGGTTACCTTGTCGGTATCAGTCTCATCCCCTGCAAACCGCCGAAGCTCGGCACGCAGCGGGTGCAGGGGCAAACTGGCAAGATGCGGGACACATTGCAGGGTCATAGGCCTTTGTCCCAGCGTTTTGCTGAGGGAATTGATCAGCCGCGATTTCCCGATACCGGCCGGGCCACCAACCAGCGCAACCTGACCCGATCCGCGCAGCACATGATCCCAAAGCCCTGTCAGGCCGGTCAGGTCGTCTTCGCGGGCAACCAATTTGACCGTGGACTTGCCGGTGCGCGCGTCGAACCGGCTGGCGGCGATCTTTTCGTCAATAACGCGGAAGACCGAGCGCTCACCATCAAATCCCTTCAATTCGTGATTGCCGCGCGGTTCAAAGTTGAAGGCCCCTTTTGTCAGGCGCCATGTCTCGGACGAGACGACAACTTCACCGGGATTGGCCAATCCCTGAAGGCGTGAAGCAAGGTTGGCCGTTTCGCCAACAATGAAATCCTGTGTTCCCAGGCTGGCAGAGGAAACAACCCCGACAACGACAACTCCGGTTGCGATTCCCGCGCGCAGGTCCAGGTTTTCACCGAACTTGTTTTCCAGATTCTGAACCGCTTCGATGGTTTCCAAAACCGCACGCACCGCGCGCTCGGTATCATCTTCAGTGGCTTTCGGATATCCGAAATACATCATGATGCCATCGCCCTGCTTATAAGCCAGGTGGCATCCGTGTTGTTTCATCGTGCCGATGGCGGTGTCCAGATACAGATTCATGATCTGCATCAGCTCTTCCGGATCATGCCGCTGTGCTAATTGCGTGGACCCGACCAGATCACAGAATACAAGCGTCAGCTGTCGCCGTTCGGCCACACGGGACATTGCGGGTTTGTCGGACGCTTCCTGAAGCTTCAGTTCTGCCTGTGTTTGCCGAAAACGTTTCCTTTGACCGACAGTCAAACCCAGATCTCGAAGTTCCGGGTCTGTCAATTCGTCCAATATTACGTCGTCTATCCCTTCTTCGAGAAACCGCGCGCTGAAGTCATGTAGATCGGCGTTTTGCAGAATAGTTGAAAGGCGTGTGGATTTCCCGATGACAGTCGTCATTGATCAGCGCTTGCCCCCTGGTACTTCTTCGGCACATCGTTGCATGCCTCTTTCGCGTCAATATCGCGCCGAATCCAAAAGATTGACGTGGTATCAGACCAATTTGGTAACAAGTGTGGCAGATGTCAGGCCGAATTGCTATGATATTGCGGTCAAGCCTCCCAAATGAATGGTTTTGTTGTCAAATCGGAACCAGCCCGGTGTGGTCGCACCACTCAGACGCAATTTCGGTCGGTCCGAGGTTAATTGGCACCAGGTACAAGGCCTCAGGGGTTCAGGTTAATCCGGCCGGAAACCAGTGGTCTGACCGGATGGCCGTAAATATGCCGGTTGGTCACAAATGCGTCGCGAGCCCTTTCGCGGGCCATAGCTCTTGGATAAAAGAATAACGCGCCAGCACCGAAACGCCGGCCTTCGATGTCTTCATTGAATTACCGGGAGAATACCTGTGACGTCTTTCCGCCTGGCGAAACTAGCGATCCTTTGTCTTGGCATTCCAACCATGTCCCTTGCGCAATCCGCCGAGGACCCTAGCGCTGGGCTGTTGATGGAACTGAACAATCTGCAACAGGTCGACGGCAACTGCCGATTGTCATTTCTGGTGCAAAATCAAACCGGTGCCGAGATTGAGGCCGCCAGTTATGAAGCCGTTGTCTTTGACGCTCAGGGCAATGTTGTCAGCCTGACGCTGTATAAATTCCGCGATATTCCTGCAGGTCGTCTACGGGTGCGGCAGTTCAGCATCGCGGACATGAGCTGCGGCGATGTTGGCCGGATTCTAATCAACGGATCCAATACATGTACGGTCGAAGGCGCCGAGAGCGATCTGTGCGACGCGGCCCTGACCCTGAACAACCGAACAGATGTGGAGTTTCTCAGATGAGCCCGCTTGATGCTTTGCGTGAAATTGTTGCCCTTGGCGGGCCGGTGGTTGCGGTCCTGATCGCCATGTCGATCGTGACGCTGGCCGTCACGCTGTACAAGCTTTGGCAGTTCACCGTTTCCGGTGTCGGTCGGCACAAGATCCTGTCCCAGGCGCTTGCGGCCTGGGATGCAGGTGACACGCAAGCCGCAAGGGCCAAGCTGGCGGAAAGCCGCAGTTATCTTGCGCCGCTAGTCAGCACTGCCATGGATGCGCCCATCATGCCCGGGCTGGACCAAAGGCTGGATGCCGAGGCCGGGTTGGCCTTGGCGGGCCTTGAACGCGGCTTTCGCCTGCTGGACACCGTGGCACAGCTGGCGCCTCTGCTGGGCCTGTTCGGCACCGTCCTTGGCATGATCGAAGCGTTCCAGAGCCTTCAGACTGCCGGATCGTCGGTTGATCCCTCGCTGCTTGCGGGCGGTATCTGGGTAGCGCTGGTCACCACAGCGGTTGGTCTGGCCGTGGCGATGCCGACCTCGATGGTTCTGTCCTGGTTCGAAAGTCGCACTGCGCGCGAACGGGTTTTCGCCGACAAGGCCTTGAGGACCGTTCTTGTTCCGGGGCGGGGATCGTCAGACCCTGCCCAGATGGCCGCTGTCCCAACGACAGCAGATCATGCGTAATCGGGCACCATTTGTGCGACGGCCAATGTCGATGACGCCGCTCATCGACATCATTTTCCTTTTGTTGCTTTTCTTCATGCTGACTTCGACCTTCTCGAAATATGCCGAGATCGAATTGAGCAGTGCGACCGGCGGCGCCTCGACCGACGAAGTTACGGGTCAGCGGGTGTTTCTGCAGCTGGGATCAGAGCGCCTGATCCTGAACGGTGTGCCGGTCACATTGGACGACGTGGTCGAACAGGTGAACACCGGTCAGGTCCTGGTCAGCCTCGACCCCGATACAACCTCGCAAAGGCTGGTCAATCTGCTGGTACGGTTGCGTGGCCGTGACGGGTTGAGCGTTCTGGTGCTGGAGTGAGGCGATGATCCGCAATATTCGACCCCGCCGCAAACGCGATTCGACCATTGCTTTGATCAATGTCGTGTTTCTGATGCTGATCTTCTTTTTGATCACCGGAACGATAGCGCCGCCGCTGGATCCGGATCTGCAGCTTGTTGATACGTCAGAACTGGAGGGCAGTGAGCCCCCCGACGCGTTGGTTCTGCACAAGAACGGATTGCTCAGCTTTCGGGGCCAGCCGATGACCCCCGAAGCCTATATGACCGGCCGCGACCCCGCGCCGGTGCGGATCGTGCCCGACCGGGATGCACCGGGCCACCGGCTGATCGAGGTGACGGGGACTCTGCGGCGGTTGGGGGCGACGTCGGTCTTTGTCGTGACCGAAAAGGCGCTGGAATGATCAGACGCTCGGTTGTCATTGCGACTATTGCGGTGCTGGTGTCGCTGTTGATTCACTTAGGCGGGTTGAGCGTGACAGCGCCCCATCTGACGGAAACCGCAGAACCCGCAGGCCCGGCCGATGCCATCGCGCTGGGCAATGAGTTCGAAGAGATTGCCGATGTCGTTGCGGACCCGGTTGAGCCCGAGCCCGCCCCCGAATCCGAACCGGAACCGGAAGAGCCGCTGGAGCCCGAACCGGCACCCGAACCCGAAGAAGTGCCGGTCAGCGAAGCATTGGTCGCCTCTGATAACCCTCAGCAGGTCCCTTCACCCGATCTGGGCAAGTCCGAAATCGTGCGCCCGGTTGTGACGGAAACGGTTGAGCCGTCGGAAACCACATCTGAGACACCTTCGGACGCAAATGAAGCCGCCAGCCAGGACGAAGATTCCACGCCTCAGGCCGAACCCAGTGAGCAGGCCGAAACACCCGAAGGAGTGCCCGAGGCCAGCCCGGTGCAAGCCGAAGAACAGGCAGCGGTTGACCCGGCCCCGGCCGAAGTTCCCACGCCCGAGCCATCGCCGGTTCCCGACATACCGCTGATAGCTGACATACCCGACGTCGACATCCCACTTGTCGAGCCCGAACCCGAACCTGAGGCGAAAGAAGAGACAGCGACGGCACTAACCTCTTCGGTGCGTCCGAAGCTACCGGATCAACGACCTAGTTCCAAACCGCAGGGCGTCTTGCCGGGCTCCAACGATTTCAGTGATCTGCGGTTCCCAGAGAAAGAAGTCGAATCCCCGCTGTCGCAGTACAAACGCGCGGGAATTGACCCGTTCACACGCGGCAACACCAGTGCAGGTTCAGGGGGAAGGGGGCCAGGCAATTCCACCAAAACCAACTATGCTGGCCGTGTGCTCATGCATCTGAACCGGGCGCCTTTGGTCTATGTTTCGGCACGCGGTTTCGCTCAAGTCTTTTTTCAGATCAACCCGGATGGCACCTTGGCCTTTGTCGATGTGGTCGACAGCTCTGGATCCCCCGAAGTCGACCGCGCTGCCAAGGCGCAGGTTCGTGCGGCGTCACCTTTCCCGTTGCCCCCTGGCGGTGTCAGCCGCAGCCTGTCATTTTTCTATAACAGCAACTAGCATATGATGCCGTAGCAGGATCGCATCCGACCCGAAGCGCGGCTGGGCATTATGCTGTGTGACTGGGCGTGCCCTTGGGCGTGGCAATTCCCGGAATGCGGACTCTCAGATTGCGACTCACCTGAAATTGGGCTGCAGTCACAACAGGGGTAGGGACCGAGAATCCCTGAATCATGCGACCTGTCAATAATTCCCGGTTTAAAGAGGTGGTCTGGCTTTTTTGCGTTCAAATTTTTGTAACGTTTCCAATGAGCGAACAAAGTGCTCGAAAAGCTTGAATATCTACGCCCTGCGGCCTTTTTGCCCGGTGCAAAGTGGCAACACCGTTGCAGGCAGAGGGCGTGGAAAATCCCGTCTCGCTATTGTGCCCATGTTGAAATTATTCGACGAATTTAGCCGCCGCTTCGGTGGCACTACTCCTCTCAAAACTTATGGATTAACCATGAAAAACGTACTCATCGCATCGACCGCGCTGATTGCAACCGCCAGTGTTGCTGCCGCGGAAGTCAAATTCAGCGGCTATGGCCGCTTTGGTCTGGGCTATGAAGAAGACCGTTCAGCAACCACCACCACAACGACCGCGTCTGGTGCGGTCAATTCGAACAACGCCTCGACCGACGATACCATTTTGGTGTCGCGTTTTCGTCTGAACATCGACGCCAGTGCCGAAACAGATGGCGGCGTTGAATTCCAGGGCCGTGTTCGTCTGCAGGCGGATGACGATTCAAGCACCGGCGAGCAGAACGAAGCTGGCCTGAATGGCGCCCGTTTCTCGGTTATCTATGGCGGCCTGCGTGTTGACGCCGGTAACGTTTCGGGTTCGTTCGACAACCTGGATGACTACTTCGGTACCGAGCCGGGCCTGGAAGAATTCCTGGGTCAGTATTCGGGCGTGAACTATTCCTTCCTAGAATACAGCTCAACCGGCACGGGCGCGAATGCTGTGTTCTTCCGCTACACCGTTGGCGATCTGGCATTCTCGGCATCCTATGACCAGGACACGAAATTCCTGGGCGCAGGCATCACTGACGACCGTGATCGCTGGGACGTAAGCGCAACTTACACCTTCAACAACTTCACCGCCTCGCTGGCATATGGTGAAACTGATGAAGGCGCAGGCGTTGACAAGGAAAGCCTGACTGTTCTGACCTTGGGTGCAGAACTGGGCGATTTCTACGGCACCCTGTTCGTGGCTGACGATGACGTCAACAACGACGCCGAAGACGGCACCGCTTATGGTTTCTCGGTCGCCTATGATCTGGGTGCGGCAACCACGCTGCAGCTGGTTTACGGTGACGGTTCGGCTGACGACGACACCCGCAACATCGGTGTTGGCGCCATCTATGACCTGGGCGGCGGTGTATCGCTGCGTGGTGCAGTTGGCGAGATCAAAGACGGCGATGACGACGGCAAGATCCGTGCCGACTTTGGTGCTCAGTTCAACTTCTAAGCTGATCTGAACCATATTGATCTAAGGGCGGGCCTTCGGGTCCGCCCTTTTTCTGTCTGACTATTTCTTTTCAAAGAACAAAATGACTTCACCCAGCCGGATGCCATAGCGCGAGACATAGGCCCGGTTCAGCAGCCGGTCATCGCTCAGCAGCCACATCCAGTCATCGAAATCGACCCGCATGGTCCCATCCTTGACGGGCAGGTCGATCTTGTAGGTCCAGTTGAAGGTATCGCCACGCTCGATCCCGCTGGCGGTGCCCAGCACGCCGGGGGCTGTGCCGGTCCAGGTATCCTCGCCGGTTTTGGTCAGGGTCCAGACGCGCTGCTCGGTTGCGCCGTCGTCATAAACGAAATCCTCGATCAGGGTCAGCGTCTCGCCATCCCATGTACCATTGATATCAACAGTGAACCGGCGTGGCACATTGCCCAGAACATCCTGAAATTGACCATAGGCCACAGTCTGACCCTCAAAGAACTCTTCCAGGTTCAACTGCCGATCGGACAAAAAGGTCTTGGGGGTTCGGGGTTTCGCGGAGCAGGCAGCCAGAACGGTCAGCCCCAGAACAGCAAGGCCCGCGATGACAAGACGACGTGGTTTCATTGCAGCACCCGTGTTTCAGCGGCGGTGTCATGGCCATTCGCCCGGTCCAGATAGGTCGATTTGGTGGAGGGCGCCGGGCGCATGGTGGCGATCAGCTCGGCGACTTTGATGCCGAACTTTCGCATCTCGGACCGGTTCATGATCACGCCACTTTCCGTCAGGTACATCCAGTCGGTCACGTCCAGCGTGTGTCCCCCTGCGTCCTCGGGCAGGATGATCTTGTAGGTCAGCTTTACGGTCGAGCCCGAGACCGTGCCGCGCCCTTCGCCCACGATGTCATCTGCTGTCGCGATGAATGTGTTTCCTGTGCCCAGAGTCAGATACCATTTGCGGGCCATCTTCTTGCCGTTGGAATAGGTGAAATTCTCGGTCAGAGTGCCTGTGTTGCCGCCCCATTCCCCGACCATACGGGCGACAAAGCTGTTCGACATCTTACCGTCGGGGCCATAGATCAGCCCTTCGGACAGGATCTCCCCGTTCAGGTTTTCCGTCATCTTAAACGCGGGGCCGGTGCCGCTGTAATCCTCAGGCGATTGGGCCCGAAAGCTGAGATAGCGCCCTTTTGCGATGGACAGGGCGAAGATGATGAGCAGGGCTATAGCAAGTAGTTTCATTTGGCTGAGACCTCAGTTGGCAGCGTCAGGACCATTCCAAACGCGCCGAGTTTCAGGATGCAGGGCAAAATGGCATAGGCGAGGTTGAGCGTTCGCAGCGCCTCGGCTGAATTTGCCTGTCCCGGAGTGAATCCGCTGCGTTCCAGCAATGGAAGGGTGAAAAAGGCCGCCAGGGCCAGCCCCAGCTTGCCCGCGAATGACCAGATGCCGAATGCGGCGGATGCGTTCAGACCTGCGCGTGTCAGAGCGACCGAGAACATGGCCGGCAGCACCACCATATCCGCCCCAAGTGCGGCGCCCGATGCAATGCAGATCAGGGCGAACCCGGCTAGGCTGCCGGTTGACAGCGTCGCGGCGCTGACAAAGGCCGCAATCGACAGCGGCATGGCGATCATTAGGGTCTGTTTCGGGCCAATCCGATTGCTGAGCCGCGCCCAAAGGGGCACGCTTGCCCCCGCGCTGAGGAAGAACAAGATCAACAGCGGTCCTGCCATGCCTGGCAGTTGCAGCCGGTCTTCGACAAAAAACAGAAACAGAGTCGAGGTGATGGCGACCGGCAAGCTGTTGATCAGCGCCAGAACCAGCAGGCGTAAGGCTCCGGCATCGCCCAGCCCTGCAAGGGTCAGGGCCTGTCCGGTGATCGGCGCGCGTCGCCAGATCGGGGCCGTCAGGACAAAGGTCAGAATGGCGATGAGGCCCAAAAACAGCCCGAACGCAGGATAGCCCTGCGCCTGCGCGCCAAAGGCAACAAACAGCGCGGGGGCACTTGCGGCAAGTATCACGCCGGTTAGCTGTCCGCCTTCGCGATAGGCGGCGAGTGTCATCAGCTCGGACGGGGTGGGCGTTTTGGCCAACGTGGCGCTGCGGCCATAGAGCAGGATGGTTCCCAGGCTGTAGGCTGAAAACAGCAGGATAAGGATGGCCACCAAACTGGCAACGGACGCGCCCTCAGACAGAGTGAACAGCAGCGGGAAGCCAACGGCCAGCCCAAGTGCGGCGAGGGCAGCAAACAAAAGCTGGCCACCAGGCCACCGGTCAATCGCCCAGCCAATCAGGGGATCCTGCACAAGGTCAACCAAACGGATCAGCAACAGGACGGCGCCGATCACCCCAAGGCCAATGCCCAGATTGACCGCCGCAAAACGTGGGAGGTGAATGTAAAGCGGGATGCCTGCAGCGGCGAGCATCAACGCATAGAGACTGACCCGGGGATACAGCATCACTGACCCTTCAACTGCCGGGTAAAGTTGGCCGATCTAGTGTTGCTGCCAAGAAAGATCGACATGAATGCGCGCGTGATGCCCGGGCTCGACAAGGTGCAGGTTCTGCTGCCATTGCGCCAGAACCCGATCTTGTCCGGCCCCTCCGAGATTGCCAAATAGCTGTCGCCTTTGCTGACGGCCTGAAAACAGGCCTGCAACTGATCGGCGGTTGGAGGCGGGTTGCCCTGTCGCACCATTTCGTCAAGCGTCGACTTGATCAGAGCCTTCTGCGCGATGGATTTGCGGTATGTCAGTTTCAGTCCGAACTCTTGATTCCAGTCAAACGGTGCGCCGCCGGGCGTATAAAGCCTGGCATCGTAAACCGGCAAACCCAGGAACCGGAACGTAGAGCTGCCCAGAACTTTTGGATCGTCCAACCGTTCAGCCAAAGGTGACGCCGCTAAACCGCAGGGCAGCACCATCGCCAGCGCCAGAATGGCCTGGCGCAACAGCTCAAATATCGGCCGCAACAGGGATGGCCGCGATCTGTTCGGGGGTGCCATTGTCTGCTCCGATGGTTTGCGGGCCGCCAGTGATCCGCTCGACGACATGCATGGCGCTGGCAATCCCGTCTTCGTGAAACCCGTGCCGGTTATAGGCGCCCGCAAACCAGGTGCGGTTCTGTCCCTGCATCTCGCGGATTTGCCCCTGTGCCCAAAGTGCGGCCTTGTCAAAAACCGGATGGGCGAATTCGACCTGATCATAGATTTTGTCGGCGGCGATCTCGGATGAGGCGTTCAGCGTCACAAACAGCGGGTCACTGTCGGGAATATTCTGCAGCCTGTTCATCCAATAGGTCACCCCGACATTCCCGGCCTGTGAGCGATAGGTCCAGCTGGACCAGCAGGCCCGGCGTTTGGGCATCTGCGACGGATCGCAATGCAGGATGGCCGTGTTGGGCCGATACTGGATCGCGCCAAGCGCGGCTGCTTCGGCTGGGGTGGCATCCTGGCCCAGAATGGCAAGGGATTGATCCGAGTGGGTGGCCAGAATGATCTCATCATACTGATCCGACTGGCCTTGGCTGTGAACGGTCACGCCTATCTCATTGCGCTGAACCCTCTGAACGGGGCTGGCCAGACGTATTTCGGCCCCGCGGGCACGCAGGGTGGCGTCAATCCGGCGGACATATTCAATGCTGCCGCCCTTGACCGTGTACCATTGGTGCTGATTGGCGCGGCCATTGGCCAGCAGAGCGTGATTGCGAAAGAACTGCACCAGCGACCGCGCCGGGAATTGATCCACAAATTCAACCGGGGTCGACCAGATCGCCCCGCACATGGGCATCAGGTAATTGTGCCGAAACCAGTGCCCCAACCGCAGCTGATCAACCAGCTCTCCGATGGTTGTGTCATCGTCCTTGGCTGCGTCCGGGGCCTCTCTGCCAAAACGCAGGATGTCGGCGATCATCTTGTAATAGGCCGGCCGCGCAAGATTGCGTTTCTGCGCCGTAAGAGTGCGCAGGTTGTTCAGCCCGTATTCGATGCGCCCGTTGTCGATGGTCGCACCAAAGCTCATCTCGGATTTTTCGACAGGCACGTTCAGCGTATCGAACAACCGTGTCAGGTAAGGGTAGGTGGCATAGTTGAAGACGATAAAACCGGTATCGACGGGCTGATCGCCATTTTTTCCCGCCGTGACCGTGCGGGCATGCCCGCCAAGCCTGGGTTCAGCCTCAAAGAGTGTCACGTCATTGTTTTCGGAAAGATAATAAGCCGCTGAAAGGCCTGAAATGCCTGCGCCAACTATGGCGATTTTTTTCCTGCCCCTTTGGGTTTCGTCGAACATGATAGCCTCGTTACGTGACGTTTTGATAAAGAATACGCAGTAGGAGCAGGATTGGATCATTCAAGACAGGGGTTTTTCGGGTGCGGCTGCAATTTAGCGGCCTCACCGCGAGCAACCGAAGGTGATCCAAACTGGCCGTGTAACCGTATTGCAATAACACAATTCAGAAATGGTCGGCATGAACAGCTTTGACGGGAAAACTTATTGGATAGTTGGCGCAAGCGAAGGTTTGGGTCGTGCATTGGCGCAAGCTCTAAGCAATCGCGGCGCCCGGGTGATCCTGTCGGCGCGAAACGCGAAACGCCTGGATGAAATCTGCAGCATTCTGCCAAATTCAAAAGCCATTCGTTGCGATGTCGCCGATTTAGACTCTGTTCGACGTGCCGCTTCCGCTGCCGGAAAGGTGGATGGCCTTATCTATAATGCCGGAGCTTATGACCCGATGCGCAGCATTGAGTGGAACACCGAGGCCGCTCTTCGGATGTCCGATGTGAATTTTCAGGGCGCTTTGCGGGTTCTGGGCGAAATACTTCCTGGGTTTGTTAAGGCCGGGCAGGGGGAGATCACGCTGATCGGGTCGCTGTCCGGCTATCATGGCCTGCCATCTGCAGTCGGGTATGGTGCCAGCAAGGCGGCTTTGATTTCACTGGCAGAAACCATGCGGCATGATCTGGCGGGTTCGGGCGTCACGGTTCGGATCGTAAATCCCGGCTTCATCAAGACTCGCCTGACCGAAAAGAACAGTTTCAGGATGCCGATGCTGATGACGCCTCAGGGCGCGGCCCAGCATGTGGTTCGGGCAATGTCCCGCCACAGATTCCGCACAGACTTCCCAGCTCCGTTTTCATGGCTGATCCGCCTTGTGGGCTATTTGCCGGATTGGGTGATATATCGCGGAAGATAGGCCCTAACATTGGGGTTTTGAGCTTCTGCCAGGCTTAACCGCAGGTCAGATTCTGTATGATCCCCGAGCCGTCCACAAAGACGTTCAACCGGTCGATGCGATAATCCTGTGTGGCGATGTCATCGGGGCCTAAAACGCGCGACCGTTCGGGTAATTGCGACTGAATGGTCGATACAGGCTTGCCAATCGCATCGGCAAATGGCTCTCCTCTGCAAAAAGCCAAATCGACCGGGGCGGGTTCAAGTGGCAGTGGCGCGTCCTCAGGAGCGGGCGACTCCGTACATGCGACCAGCAAAATCAAAACAGGGGTCAAACGGCGCATTGGCGCTCCTCTTTCTGGCAATGTCGTTTCTGTAATATCAAATATTTAGCATTGCTGCCATCAAAGCGCAGTTGAAAAAACCCTGCATTTAACGCAGGGTCAGGCCAAATTTGACTGGGAGAAGTACATCATGCGCACCCGTGCCGCTGTCGCCGTTCAGGCCGGCAAACCTTTGGAAGTGATGGATGTGAACCTCGAAGGCCCCAAGGCGGGCGAGGTTCTGGTCGAGATCAAGGCGACCGGCATTTGCCACACCGACGAATTCACCCTGTCGGGTGCAGACCCCGAAGGCCTGTTCCCCGCCATTCTGGGCCATGAAGGCGCAGGTGTGGTGGTCGAGGTCGGCCCGGGC
Source organism: Ruegeria sp. CDSC052 (assembly GCF_059610685.1). NCBI lineage: Bacteria > Pseudomonadati > Pseudomonadota > Alphaproteobacteria > Rhodobacterales > Roseobacteraceae > Ruegeria > Ruegeria sp. CDSC052. The sequence goes on along the minus strand of NZ_JBXWOB010000011.1, from coordinate 78,110 downwards.
GTGACCAGCCTGAAGCCGGGCGATCATGTGATCCCGCTTTACACCCCCGAGTGTCGCGAATGTGAATACTGCCTGCATCCCAAAACCAACCTGTGTCAGGCGATCCGTTCGACGCAGGGCCAAGGGTTGATGCCCGATGGCACCTCTCGGTTCTCGACGCTGGATGGTGATCCAATCCTGCATTACATGGGCTGCTCGACCTTTGCCAACCACACGGTCCTGCCGGAAATCGCGCTTGCCAAAGTGCGCCCGGACGCGCCCTTCGACAAGATCTGCTATATCGGTTGCGGTGTGACCACCGGCATCGGAGCGGTGATCAACACCGCCAAGGTCGAGATCGGCAGCCGCGCCATCGTCTTTGGTCTGGGTGGCATCGGCCTGAACGTGATCCAGGGCCTGCGACTGGCAGGGGCCGATCAGATCGTCGGCGTCGACCTGAACCCGTCCAAGGTGGAAATGGCCACCCGGTTCGGGATGACCGATTTCGTAAACCCCAAAGAGGTCGAGGGCGATCTGGTGCCCTATCTGGTCAACCTGACCAAAGGCGGTGCAGATTACACCTTTGACGCAACGGGCAATGTCGGCGTGATGCGCACGGCGCTGGAATCTGCACATAAGGGCTGGGGTGAATCGATCATCATCGGCGTGGCACCTGCAGGGGCCGAGATCTCGACCCGCCCGTTCCAGCTGGTCACCGGTCGTTCCTGGCGCGGTACGGCCTTTGGCGGCGCCCGTGGCCGCACGGATGTGCCCAAGATCGTCGACTGGTACATGGAAGGTAAGATCGAGATCGACCCGATGATCACCCACACCATGGGCCTGGACGACATCAACCATGGGTTCGACCTGATGCATAAGGGCGAAAGCATCCGCTCGGTCGTGGTTTACTGAGAAAACCGAAATAGTTTCCGAGGGCGGGCTTTTGCTCGCCCTTTTTGCGTCTTACATTCCTTACCATGAATTAAATTTAAGGTTGAGGATTTCAGGTGACGACAGAAAGGACAGACCGTCTGGCGGTTCTGATCGATGCGGACAATGTCTCTGCAAAACATGCAGCAGAGATTTTCGAAGAAATTGCCACGCTCGGTGAGGCTGGTTTAAGGCGGATATACGGGGATTTCTCGAACGGATCACCGCAGGGATGGGAGGCCAAATCTCTGGCCGAATACGCCATCGTTCCGCATCAGCAATTCGCCAACACATCCGGCAAGAACTCCAGCGACATTGCCTTGGTCATTGATGCCATGGATATTCTGCATTCGGGTCGGTTCAGCGGCTTTGTGTTGGTCTCGTCAGACAGCGACTTCACGCGACTTGCCAGTCGGATACGCGAGCAGGGGTTGGATGTGTTCGGAATAGGAGAACGCAAAGCCCCCAAGGCCTTTGTGGCAGCGTGCAACCGGTTCATCTATATTGATAATATTGAGAAGCCAGCGGCACATAACCCACAGGCCAAAAAGTCCGAAAGCCCAAAGCCAAAGCAAGAGCTGAACCATGCCTTTCAGCTTATTCGCAATGTCGTTCAGAATACCAATGAGCCGGACGGCTGGACCAGCCTTGGGATTGTCGGAAGTCAGCTGGGTAAGATGTATCCGGATTTTGATTCCCGCTCTTATGGCCACAAAAGGCTGAGCGATCTGGTGCGCGCCATAGACCGGTTTGAAAAGAGCGGCGAAAATGGTGGTCTCAGGATCAGATGCAAAGAGCCATAAAGGCAGGGGTCATTCCCCCGGTCGTGTCGCCCCCGTATCGGATCGGGGCGAACGAACCCGCAGAACCGGGGTGTTGGCTGAGGTGGTGTTCGACCGGCTCTCGCGCCAGACGACGAAGACGCCCGAGGCAATGATCACACTGGCCCCCACGGCAACCCAGCCGTCTGGCTTTTCGCCGAAAAACGCCATGCCAAAGATCGTGGCCCAGATGATCTGGCTGTATTGGCTGGGGGCGATGACCCCCGCTGGCGCGGCACGATAAGCCAGAATAATCAGGTGTTGGGCAATGACAGAAAACACTCCGACCAGTGCCATCATGGCCAGATGCAACAGGGACGGAGGCTGATAAACGGCCGGTTGCGCGATGCTCATGACCACTATGGCCAGCAGCATCGGATAAAGGATCAGAACGGCCGAGCGTTCCTCATTGCCGATCTTACGGACCAAAACCGACGCGAAAGCGCTGCAGAACGCGGCCGTCAGCGCCGCCAGATGGCCTAGCGTGATGTCCGTGGTACCCGGGCGCAGAACGATCAACACGCCGATCAGGCCCACGCCAACCGCGGCCCAACGCTGGGCGCGGACTACCTCGCCCAATATGGGGATCGACAGGACCGTGACGATCAGCGGGAAAGAGAACAGGAGTGAATATACCTCGGCCAAAGGCAGGACCGAAAAGGAATAAAATGCGCAGGACATGCCTGTGACCATCAACCCTGACCGCAGCAGGACCAGCCAGGGATGGTGCGGAAGGAAGTTGCCGGTAGAGCGGTCTGTCAGGATTGTCACAGCCATCGGCACAAAGGAAAACAGCGTGGCGAAAAAGATGATTTGCATCACCGAATAGGTTCCGCCCAGCACCTTGATCAGCGCATCGTGGCTGGCAAAGACAGCAAAGCCCAGAAACGCATAGCCAAGTCCCCGGAGGGTGGTGTTTTGAGTGCTCATCGGTCTGGCCTTGGGCAGCGGAATGGTGGGTTCATCCGTTGCATAAACCCATTTTTCAGAGTCTGATAGCCCTTATTTTACCGCTAACATGACTACCGGCCATGATCTGAGATCATCGCAGGATCGGTGGCGCGTCCTTTGGCTGGCGCGCGGATTGTACACCCACTTTCATCCCTACGCCGATGCGCCGGGCCAGCGCCACCCAGGGCAGCGCGGTCTCGGGAGGCAGGGTGCTATGGGCCACCTCCTCGAACAGGTCCAGCCAATGATCGAACAATTCGGGCCTGATATCGGGCCTTTCGATGTGAATACGCTGCGGATTTCCGTCATAACAACGCTCATACAGAATGGCGTTGCGCCAGAACGCGGCGATCTTGTTCTCATGCGGGGGCCAGTCGCTGACATGGTTTGCAAAGACCGGCGCCAGTGCCTCGTCCTGCCGGACGCGGGCGTAGAATGCGCTCACCTGCGACATGATCTGTTCAGCGGTGGCGGGAAACCTCGGAGGAATTCCTGGGCGGGCAGGAGAGGTAGGTTTGGACATGGGCGTTCCGAAACTGAATTGCGTCCCGTTCAGATCGGATTGTAGCCCGTGCTGTCAAGCCACGGCGCGTATATGTCGCGCTGTCTCAAAGAAGCGTTTGCGCAGGAAACGGGTCGGTTCCCCTCGCCGGGTCAGGCATCTTTTGTACAAAGAAGGAGACCTAACATGCACAAAATATCTGCCCTGCCCACCGCGCAGGTTCAGGCCTATCGCCAAGGCGCGCCTGATGGTTATGGCAACCCGCCCGAACGGGCGATATCGTACGGGGAAGGAAACCCCTGCCGTCATTGCCTGACCTATATTCCCAAGGGAAAGGAAATGCTGGTGCTGGCCCACCGGCCCTTTCCAGCGACACAACCTTTTGCTGAAACCGGGCCGATTTACCTTTGTGTAGAGCCTTGTCAGCGCTATGAGGATCTCACCAACCTGCCCCAGGCGCTGACCGCCTCACCCACTTATCTGATTAAAGGGTACGGATCGGACGACAGGATTGTTTACGGCACCGGGATCATTACGCCGCAGGCGGAATTGCAAAACGCTGCCGGGGATATCTTTGCCCGCGCGGATGTCGCCTATATCCACATCAGATCCGCGTCGAATAACTGCTATCACGCGCGGATCGACCGCGCCTAAAGCTTAACCCGGTGCAATCCCCGGCGCGGCTGATCAAGATCAGCTGCCGGGACATCGCCCGCCCGGGTCGAGGTCAGGGCCAGGAACACATCCTCAAGATCCGCTTCTTCGGTGCGAACGTCCCGGATACGGATGCCCACGGCCCTGACGGATTCCAGAACCTGTTCGGCACTGGTCTGGGCACTGCGATAGCGCAGCACCAGGCTGCCATCGTCGCGCAGTGTGGCCTCGACTCCCTCGGTCGCAGGCAGTTCAGTGACGGGGCCATCCGGAATAATTACCATCGTCCGACCATCCATGCGGCCCAGCAGGTCTGCCGTGCTGTCCTGTGCGATCTTTTCGCCATGATTGATGATGGCGATCTGGTCGCACATCTCCTGTGCTTCTTCCAGGTAATGCGTCGTCAGGATGATGGTCATGCCCTGCTGGTTCAGCTTGCGCACGTTGGCCCAGAGCATTTGGCGCAGCTCGATATCCACGCCCGCTGTGGGTTCGTCCAGAACCAGCACTTTGGGGTTATGCACCAAAGCCTTGGCCAACAGCAACCGGCGCCGCATCCCGCCGGACAGGGTGCGGGCATAGGCCTCGGCCTTGTCGCTGAGGCCAACCAGTTCGAGGATTTCATCACTGCGCCGCTGCGCCTTTGGTACACCATATAGGCCAGCTTGAACCTCCAAAGCACCGCGCGGGGTAAAGAAAGGGTCCAGGTTCAGCTCTTGCGGCATAACGCCGATGGCAGCGCGAGATTGGCGCGGGTTGCGGTCTTGGTCATGACCCCAGATCGACACATGGCCTGCAGATTTCACCACCAACCCGGCCAGAATGTTGATCAGGGTCGATTTCCCAGCCCCGTTCGGCCCCAGCAATCCAAAGACTGAACCGCGCGGGATTGTCAGGTCGATGCCCTTCAGCGCCTGCTTTTCAGGCTGGCCCTTGCTGCCGCGATAGGTCTTGCGCAGCCCTTCGATCCTGATTGCCGCATTGTCCATGTGGCTCTTGCCCCCGGTTTGCTCATCGCTCATAAACGCACCTAATGCATGCCCGCGAGGCCGACAACCAGTGAAGGATCGCCAGCCGTGACAATCGAAGCGCCGGAAACCAAGATCGTCGAAACCTCTCGTGTCGCCTGTGATGGCGGCGAAGGTGCATTGGGCCACCCACGTGTTTGGTTACAGATCCCCGAAGACACCGGCTGGGTCGAGTGCCCCTATTGCGACTGCAAATTTGTCTTAAAAGGGCACGAGGCCAGCGCCTGAATGTGCAAAGCCGCGGGCAGGTTTTACCTCTGCCTGATCATTGGAGCTGTTGGCTATTTTCTGGCCGCCGCTATCGGAATGCTTCTAACCGGATCGGGAAATCGGGCGCAGGGCGATGATACGATCGAAATCGCCTGGTCAGCGGGCCGATCTACAGGCCTCCTGGCTGCCGGGTTTTTCCAACCACAATCAGTTTTAAGGCCAGAGGGCGTTTCAACGCGCTGCGAACCTGCCATGTCTGGGCCGGTGAGGTGCTGTGGGCTGCGAATGAAGACTTCGGCACTTGGGTTCCATTGCCTTACTCGATCACTTTGTCCCGCTTGATAAACCAATCAGGCAAGGTCTAACCTGCCCAACTAATGTCGTGTTCTGACGATAGCTTTGCGCCGGCTCAATGGAGGAAGTGTGTTGATGGACGCCAGTATCCAAAATACCAACCAACCGGTCTTCGGATGGATTGGTTTTAGTGTTTCCGCGATGGCCCTGTTGGGCGCCCTGTTCCTGTTCTGGGCCGGGCCATTCGCACCGCAACAATCGACTGGCGTGTCTTTGGGAGAGCTTGCAGCCGAGCTTGGAAAATCCACCCTGCGCTCGGCCGCCGGGCTGGACCAACCCGAGCCGGTGGCCCGGGTCCGTGATCTGGACGACTTTCTGCAGATCGGCGTAGCCCTTTTGGGAGGATTGGCCGTCATCCTGTCGGCCATAGGCATTCTGCGCCATGAAAAACTGCGCCCGGCCATTGCGGGTATCGCAATCGGCATCGGCGCAATCCTGTTTCAGTTCTTTGCTTTTGCGTTTTTCGCTTTCCTCGGTGTGCTGGTCATTATGGCGCTGCTCAACAGCTTTTCGGATGTATTTGGCGGCCTGTTCGGCGGATAGTTCACCTTCTGTACTGGTCACCCGTGCGCCCCTGTGGCAGAACCATCCCTGACCGACAGGGAGCGCGCGCATGAGCAATTTCGGAAAAGGGTGTCACCTTCATCTTATTGACGGATCGGCCTTTATCTTCAGGGCCTATCACGCGCTGCCGCCGCTGACGCGGAAGTCGGATGGGTTGCCGATTGGGGCCGTGTCTGGGTTCTGCAACATGCTGCAGAAATATGTCGAAGGAAACACCGGGCCAGACGCGCCGACCCATGTGGCGGTGATTTTCGACAAGGGCTCTCATACGTTCCGCAACGATATGTATGACCTTTACAAGGCCAATCGCGAGGCGATGCCCGAGGATCTGCGCCCTCAGATGCCGCTGACCCGCGAGGCGACCCGCGCCTTCAATATCGCCTGCAAAGAGCTTGAGGGCTATGAGGCCGACGACATCATTGCCACCCTTGCCATACAGGCGCGTGAGGCCGGTGGTCGCGTCACGATCGTCAGTTCCGACAAGGACCTGATGCAGCTGGTCGGCGATGGGGTCGAAATGCTGGATGCGATGAAGAACAAGCGCATCGACCGCGATGGTGTGTTCGAGAAATTCGGCGTCGGGCCTGAACGTGTGGTGGACGTGCAGGCGCTGGCCGGGGACAGCGTGGACAATGTGCCGGGGGCTCCGGGCATTGGGATCAAGACGGCGGCGCTTTTGATCAATGAATTTGGTGATCTGGAAACCCTGCTGGACCGCGCCGAAGAGATCAAACAACCCAAACGCCGCCAGACCCTGATCGACAAACGCGACCAGATTGAGCTGTCGAAAAGACTGGTGCAGTTGGATGAGAACACGCCGCTGGATTTCACCTTAGACGATCTTGAGGTGCAAGACCCTGAACCTGACACTCTGCTGGGCTTTCTGGCTGAGATGGAGTTCCGCACCCTCACCAAGCGCATAGCGGACAAGCTGGGGGCCGAGGCACCGGTGATTGCAGACGCGCCTGCGCCCGTTGCAGATGTGGCCGAGGCTGAAGACATTCCATTCGACGCGTCGAAGTATGAATGCGTCCGCGACGCGGGGGCTTTGCAGAAATGGATAGACCAGGCCTATGAGCGTGGCTGGGTTGCAGTGGACACCGAGACCACCGGGCTGAACGAGATGATCGCAGATCTGGTTGGCATTTCGCTCTGCATTGAGGCGGGCGAGGCCTGCTATATCCCATTGATCCATCGTCAAAGCGCCACCGACGATCTGTTCGGCTCGGACGCTCTGGCCGAGGGGCAAATGCCGATTGAACAGGCTCTAACACTGATAAAACCGATGTTAGAGGACCCGTCGATCCTCAAGATCGGGCAAAACATGAAATACGATGCCAAGATTTTTGCCCGCTATGGCGTGGATGTGGCGCCGATTGATGACACGATGTTGATGTCCTATGCGATGCATGGCGGCGAGCATGGGCATGGCATGGACACCCTGTCCGAGCGTTATCTGAACCACAAGCCGATTCCGATCAAACCGCTGCTGGGATCCGGCAAATCCGCGATCACCTTCGACAAGGTTCCGATTGACGAGGCCACGGCCTATGCCGCCGAGGACGCTGATATCACCCTGCGGCTGTGGAAACTGTTCAAACCTCAGCTGCATCAGGTTCAGGTAACGACCGTCTATGAAACGCTGGAGCGCCCTCTGGTGCCGGTTCTGACCGAAATGGAGATGCATGGCATCAAGGTTGACCGCGATGTCCTCAGCCGCATGTCCAACGCGTTTGCCCAGAAAATGGCCGGGTTAGAGGCTGAAATCCATGAATTGGCTGGTGAAAGCTTCAATGTCGGCTCGCCCGCTCAGCTGGGCGAGATTCTGTTCGACAAGATGAGTCTGGAAGGCGGCAAGAAGGGCAAAACGGGTAAGTACTCGACCGGTGCCGATATCCTTGAAGATCTGGCAACCGAGCATGAGTTGCCGCGTCGGGTGCTGGATTGGCGGCAGCTATCGAAACTGAAATCGACCTATACGGACGCGCTGCAGACCCATATCAACCCCGATACGGGCCGGGTGCATACATCCTATTCGATCACCGGGGCGAACACGGGTCGTTTGGCCTCGACCGATCCGAACCTGCAGAACATCCCCGTGCGCACCGAGGAAGGTCGTCGCATCCGCGAGGCGTTCATTGCCGAACCGGGAAATGTGTTGGTCAGCCTGGATTATAGCCAGATCGAGCTGCGGATTCTGGCGCATATTGCCGATATTCCGGCCTTGAAGCAGGCGTTTACCGATGGGCTGGACATTCACGCCATGACTGCGTCGGAAATGTTCGACGTGCCGCTGGATGAGATGACGCCGGATATTCGCCGTCAGGCCAAGGCGATCAACTTTGGTGTGATCTATGGCATCTCGGGCTTTGGTCTGGCGCGCAACCTGCGCATTCCACGGGCCGAGGCGCAGGGCTTCATCGACCGCTATTTCGAACGCTTCCCCGGCATTCGGACCTATATGGACGACACCGTCGCCTTTGCCAAAGAGAATGGCTATGTGCAGACCCTATTCGGGCGCAAAATCCATACGCCCGAGATCAATGCCAAAGGGCCGCATGCGGGATTCTCGCGCCGGGCGGCGATCAACGCGCCGATCCAAGGAACAGCTGCCGATGTAATCCGCCGCGCGATGGTGCGGATGCCGGATGCGATCCAGGGCCTGCCCGCAAAGATGCTGCTGCAGGTGCATGACGAATTGCTGTTCGAAGTATCCGAGGACGCTGTTGACCCGCTGATCAACGCGGCGCGTGACATCATGGAGGGCGCATCCGACCCGGCGGTGAAACTGGACGTCAAGCTGAGCGTGGATGCGGGCCAGGGCGCAAACTGGGCCGAGGCGCACTAGCAACGCCTCTCATCAGGCCCGGCGGGCCCTCTTCGCGGCGGGTCAGCCCTGCGGTCTGACCATGCGGTTGACCATCCGTTGCACGCTGGGTCCCAGCAGCAGGATGACCGTAAAGGCGATGGGCCAGCAAAAGGCCCATGAGCTCATCCAGTCGCCCAGTGTGTTGGGGCCGAAACCGATGGCCTTGGCTGTGGCGATGCCGGTGACGATGCAGGACATCAGGCCTGACATGATCAGGCTGAACAGGGCGCGGGCATAGCGGGCAGGGATCATCCGGGCATCCTTGGTCTGTGGTTGCCTTGATCTGCGCTATTTTTCCGGGATATTCCAGTGCGGACGGACAATCAAAGATGCATCCAGCCGAGTGTATCGGCGGTACGTTGGATCGAGGGCTGATATTCGGCACTGACCCAGCCGGTGTAGCCGCTGTCATCAATCGCTCGGAACAACTCGGCAAAATTCATCTCACCTCGACCGGGCTCTGAGCGATCCGGGGCCGCTCCGATCTGGGCGTGTACGATGCGGTCTTGGTAATCCTTCCAGACTTGCAGCGCGTTGCCATGGATCATCTGGGCGTGGAAGCTGTCATATTGCAGGCCGACATTGGGTCGGTCGACGCGATCCAGAACCTCGGCCACCAGATCGTAGGAATTCAGGAAATAGTCGGGCTGCGATACTGGGTTGAGCGGCTCGATCGTGAAGGGTTGCTGGGGCGCGTGGTCCGCTGCCCATTGCAGGTTCTGCACAAAACAATCCATGGCAGCCGAACCCGTCGCATATCCCGACATGATGTGGATTTTCTCGGGCCGCAGCGCCTGAGCATAGCGTAGAACACGGCGGATGTCGGACTGGAACCGCGCCTCACCGCCCGGAACGGCGGCATATCCGGGAGTTCCGCCGGTGTAGTTGGGTGGCGGCGCGTTGATCAGCACCAGGTCGAGCCCGTTAGCCAGCAGAGCACGGCGGGTTTCCTTGGAAGCCAGATCATAGGGAAACAGAACCTCAACAGCCTTGAACCCGGCCTGCGCGGCAGCTTGAAACCTGTCGAGATAGGGCAGTTCGGTAAAGAGCAATGAGATATTTGCAGCGAATTTGGGCATGGATGGCCTTTGCGTGTCTGTTCGCCGGACCATATCGGTCGGGTGATTTCAGCGAAAGGGACTGAAAACGACAGATTGTCGAAAATCGGCCAGATCACCCAGTTTAATTCAGTGACGTTCGGGACAATGCGGCGAATCATTTCTGGCGTCGCTTTGACCAGAGGTATGACCCATGGCACTGAGCCCTGACCCCGTGCGCGGGACCGCTATTTCTATGTCTGCCGACCGCAACTCCGCGTTGTCTGGCAACGGGTTGGCGGTTGCCTCGATGCTGGCATGGGCCGCAGGTTTTCCGGCGGCGGAGGTCTTGTTGCAAAGCTGGTCGCCGGTGGGCTTGCTTGCGGCACGTCTGGGTCTGGCGGTTCTGGTGCTGCTGCCGATCTGGCTGATGCTGGACGGTCCCAGCCGTATTCTAAGGGCCAGATGGGGATGGGCCATGATCGTCGGAGCGTTTGGCTTTGGCTGCCCGATGTTCCTGCTGATCCTGGCGCAAAAGCTGACCGATCCGGTAACCGTCGTCATCATCGCCTCTTGCGCGCCACTAATCGCAACCCTGCTGGAGCTTAAGGCGGGCACACGTCGGCTGAGCTGGAATTTTGGCCTAGGCGTTCTGGTTTCAATTATCGGCGGGCTGATCGCCACCAGCGCCGTCGCCCCGGCGCAGCTGGGCCTTGGGGCCTTATGCGCGGTCGTGTCGGTCGTCTTTTTCAGTTGGGGAAGCATGACCACAGCGCGCGATTTTCCCGAACTCAGCCAGACCGGGCGCGCGACGATCACGTTGATCGGTGGTTTTGCCATGGCCGTGATCTTGTGCTTTGCCGCTGGGCTGCTGGGCATGGAGGTGATCCCCGAGGTTGCCATTGACGGACAGCAGATCGGGATGTTGGGGATCTATGCGCTGATTTCGCTGGGGCTGAGCCAGATCCTGTTCGTTGCTTCGGTTGGCAAGCTGGGCGTGGCGCTGGCCTCATTCCATATGAACATCGCGCCATTTTACGTGATGCTGATCATGATTGTGCTGGGGGATGAATGGAATTCAACCCGCGCGCTGGGCGCGGGCATCGTGGCGGTCGCCGTTGTTCTGGCGCAGGATCGCAGGCCGCGCTCAGCCCAGATCGGCTGAGCGGATCAGCGGAAAGAACTGACCGCCTGACCATACCCCGAACCAGTCTTCATGATCGGTGCCGATCTCGACCAGTCGGTAAAAGCTTTTGCGGTCAATGCGCGCCTCTAGATTTGCGCGGATCAGGATATAGGGCGAGGGTTCCTGGGTCTTCGGATCAAACTCAACACGGATCGGGTGATCCGGTCCGGCCTTGGCCGTGTCACCCACATGGGTGCTGAAAGTCAAAATCTGCGCCGCGCCTGAGCCTGTGGCATCAAAGTCGACAGCGACGAACGGGACATCCTCGACCGTGATTCCCACCTTTTCGACCGGGGTCACCAGATAATATTTGCCCTCTTCTTTCTTAAGAATTGAGGAAAAAAGCTTCACAAGCTCGAACCTGTTGATGGGCGAGCCTAAATAACTCCAAGAACCATCTTTTGCGATCCTGATGTCCAGATCGCCACAAAACGGGGGATTCCACAGGTGAACAGGGGGTAAATCCCGTGTTTTCGCGGCTTTGACTGATGCCGCAATGCCATCAGGAGAAGGTGTCACAGGGATTTGTCCGCTCATTACTTTTGCCATTTCCTTTTCGCGCGATACACTTCAACCATACTCGTCCACGGAAGGGAAAGTCATGAGCGAACCTGCCGACCTCGTATCCGAGATCGAAGCGCTGGAAACTAAACTGCAAGAGGCCAAGGCCTCGATCACCCGACGCTTTATCGGGCAAGAGCGGGTCGTGGATCTGACGCTGGCCGCGCTGTTATGCGGCGGGCACGCATTGCTGATCGGATTGCCAGGGCTGGGCAAGACCCGGCTGGTTGAGACTTTGTCGACCGTGATGGGCCTGCATGGCAACCGTATCCAGTTCACGCCGGATCTGATGCCGGCTGATATTCTGGGGTCCGAGGTTCTGGATACGGCCGAGGATGGCAGTCGCCACTTCCGGTTCATTCCCGGCCCGATCTTCTGTGAATTGCTGATGGCGGATGAGATCAACCGCGCCAGCCCGCGTACACAGTCGGCTTTGCTGCAAGCGATGCAGGAACGCACCGTCACCGTTGCGGGCGAGGATCGTGCGCTGGATGAGCCGTTTCACGTGCTGGCCACGCAGAACCCGATTGAACAAGAAGGCACCTATCCGCTGCCCGAGGCGCAGTTGGACCGCTTTTTGGTGCAGATTGACGTCGAATACCCGGATCGTCAGACCGAGCGGGATATCCTTCTGGCCACGACCGGTGTCGAAGAAGACGACGCACATCAGATTTTCACCAAAGAGGAATTGCTGGCGGCGCAACTTCTGTTGCGCCGGATGCCGGTTGGCGAGTCTGTGGTCGAACTGATTCTGGATCTGGTCCGCGCATTCCGCCCCGGCGAAGCAGGCGTGTCCGATCGTGTGGCCGAAACCGTGGCCTGGGGCCCTGGCCCCCGCGCGGCGCAGGCGTTGATGATGACGGTGCGTGCCAACGCCATGTTGCAGGGGCGACTGGCCCCCAACGCCGAAGATGTTCTTGAGATGGCCCGCCCGGTTCTCAGCCATCGTATGGCGCTGAACTTTGCGGCCCGGGCGCGCGGTGACAGCCTGGCTGATCTGATTGACTCGACCGCGCTTGGGCTGATCCGAACCGAGGCTGCGGCGTGAATGCCGGGTTGACTCTTCGTGAAAGATCCGAGGCCGAGGCATCCCGGCTACCGCCCCTGTTGGCGCGGGCGGAACATCTGGCCGGAACCGTCTTGCTGGGTGACCATGGGCGTCGCCGATCCGGGATGGGTGATGATTTCTGGCAATACCGCCCGGCACAGGTTGGCGACAGCCGCCGGATGATCGACCACCGCCGCTCGGCCCGTGGCGATCAACAATTTGTGCGCGAACGCGAGTGGCAGATTGCCCAATCGGTGATGCTGTGGGTGGATCAGGGCGCGTCGATGCGCTTTGCCTCGGACGCTTCGCTGCCCACCAAGGCGGATCGGGCGCGGTTGCTGGGCCTGGCAACTTCGATCCTGCTGGCGCGTGGTGGTGAGCGTGTGGGCCTGACGGGCACAACTCTGCCGCCCCGGCGCGGCAATGCCCAGATCATCCGGCTTGCGCAGGCCTGGTCCGAGGATGATCAAGCCGACTATGCGCCACCCGAACACCGCGCCATGATCCCCCATGCGCGGGCGGTGTTCATCTCCGATTTTCTTGGCCCGATGGAAGAGGTTGAACTGGCCCTGTCCAAAGCTGCGGATCGTGGCGTGCGCGGGGTGGTCCTGCAGGTGCTGGATCCCGGTGAAGAGAATTTCCCCTATCGTGGACGCACCATTTTCGAAAGCGTGGGCGGCTCGGCCCGGCATGAAACGCTAAAGGCTTCTGATCTTCGTGACCGGTATCTTGCGCGCCTTGCCGAACGAAAGGATACCTTGATGCGCTTGTGTCGGGTGACGGGATGGCAACTGGGGCTGCACCACACTGGCGACAGCGCACAGGCGGCTCTGTTATGGCTGTATAGCGCTTTGGACGGGGGCAGAGTATGACGGTTTTGGCTGGGATAGGCTTTACCGCGCCCTGGGTGTTGCTGGGATTGTTGACCCTGCCCATCCTGTGGCTGGTCCTGCGCGCTGTGCCGCCTGCGCCGATCCGGCGAATGTTTCCGGCCGTAACGCTGCTGCTGGGGCTGAAGGACGACGAGAGTGTTTCGGATCGGACACCATGGTGGCTGCTGCTGTTGCGAATGCTGGCGGCGGCGGCGATCATTATCGGTCTGGCCGGGCCGGTTTTGAATCCCTCGCGGGATCAGGTGGGTTCGGGGCCGCTGTTGTTGGTGCTGGATGCCAGCTGGGCAGGTGCAAGCGGCTGGCCATCGCTTCAGGACCAGCTTGATACGCAGCTGACCGAGGCCGGACGCGCCGGACGCACGGTGGCCTTGCTCAACTTGACGGAGCCAGAAGCCCCAGTCTTTCAGGCCGCCGAAGCGTGGCGGGGTCGGCTTCCGGGGGTGACTCCGATGCCCTGGCAACCAACTCAGCTGCAGATGGATCAGGTGCTCGATATGCTGGATCAGCTTGATGGTGGTTTTGATACATATTGGTTCAGCGACGGTCTGGAATTTGCGGGTCGGGAAACGGTTCTGGCTGCGTTGCAATCGCGCGGGGAAGTAACCGTGTACCAGTCAGGCTCGCCTGTTTATGCGATTCTGCCCGCCGCCTATCAGGATGGTGTCATTCAACTGACGGCCCAACGCGCCACTGCTGGTCCGGAAAACATCCTGACCATTTTGGCACAGGGGCGCGATCCGGCGGGCGCAATGCGGGTTCTGCAATCCGCCAATATCGTCTTTGCTGAAGGCGAAACGCTTGCTCAGGTGGAGCTGGCGCTGCCCTCGGAACTACGGGCCAGAATCACCCGGTTCGAGATTCAGGGCCAGCGGTCGGCGGGTGCCGTAACGCTGACCGATGACAGCCTGCGCAGGCGTGAGGTGGCCCTACTTGCGGGCAGTTTGAACCGTGAAGGGTTAGAGCTGTTGTCGCCGCTGCATTATCTGACACAGGTTTTGGTCCCGACCGCGGATTTTGTCGAGGGCGGGTTGATGGATGTGTTGCCCGCCAATCCGGATGTGATTGTTCTGGCGGATGTGGCGAAATTGGCCGAAGCGGAACAACTGGCGGTGACCGAATGGGTCGAACAGGGTGGGCTGCTGTTGCGCTTTGCCGGGCCGCGCATGGCCGCCAGCGATCTGGGGCGGGATGTCGAGGATACCTTGCTGCCGGTGCGCCTGCGCAGCGGTGGCCGTTCGGTCGGCGGCGCGATGAGTTGGGGTGAGGCCAAAGGTCTGGCCCCGTTCCCCGAAACCTCACCCTTCTACGGGCTGCGCGTGCCACCGGATGTTTCGGTGACCACGCAGGTCATGGCGCAACCAGACCCTAATTTGGCCGATCGGGTGATTGCATCGCTCTCGGATGGCACACCTCTGGTCACGCGCAAGGCGTTGGCGTTGGGGCAGGTGGTGCTGTTCCATGTCACCGCTGATGCCGAATGGTCGAGCCTTCCCCTCTCGGGCCTGTTTGTCGAGATGCTGGATCGGCTGGCCGTCGCCTCGGCTGCGAAATCCCGAGAGGAGTCGCAGTTGCAGGGCACGACCTGGGAACCGCTGCAGGTCATGGACGGATTTGGAGGCTTGTCGGATGCAGATAATCTGGCAGGCGTCGATGGGGTTGATCTTGCCGCCGGCGCAATCGGGCCGGACCTGCAGCCGGGCCTGTATGAAAGCGGCAAGCAAAAACTGGCGCTGAATGTGCTGGACGCGGACTCGGTTCTGATGCCCGCTGTCTGGCCATCCGATGTGCCCATCAAAGGGCAGGAAATCAGCGCCGAAACGCCGGTCGGGGGAATTTTGCTTAGCCTCGCGCTGATCTTGCTGACGGTGGACGTCATTGCGTCACTTCTGTTGTCGGGGCGACTTGGGCTGGCCCGGGCCGCGGCGATGGCGCTGGGTGCGTTGCTGATTGCACCTGACCTTCAGGCTCAGACGCCCGAGGAAACCGATTTTGCCCTGATGGCAACGCAAGAGCTGGTACTGGCTCATGTCAAGACCGGAAACGCGCAGGTTGACGATATCGCGGGCGCCGGGATGCGTGGCTTGGCGCAAACTTTGTTCTTCCGCACTTCGGTCGAACCGGCAGAGCCCATCGGCGTTGATCTGGAACGGGACGAGCTGGCGTTTTTCCCGCTGCTGTACTGGCCGATCACGCCGGAACAGCCGCAACCCTCGGACGAAGCCTATGCCAAGCTGAATGCCTATCTCCGCTCGGGCGGCATGATCCTGTTCGACACGCGCGACGCGGATGTGGCGCGTTTCGGTGCAGCCAGCCCCAATGGCCGCAAGCTGCAACAACTGGCCGCCCCGCTGAATATCCCTTCGTTAGAGCCTGTTCCGGATGACCATGTTCTGACGCGGGCCTTCTATTTGCTGCAGGATTTCCCGGGCCGATATGCTGGTACCGAGATTTGGGTCGAAGCCGCCCCGCCGGATGCGGAACAGATCGACGGCATGCCGTTCCGCAACCTAAACGACAATGTGACACCGGTAGTGATCGGCGGGAATGACTGGGCCGGGGCCTGGGCCGTCGACCGAAACGGGCAGGCCTTGTTGCCGGTTGGGCGCGGATATGCCGGTGAGCGGCAGCGGGAATTGGCCAATCGTTTTGGCGTCAATCTGGTGATGCATGTGCTGACCGGGAATTACAAATCGGATCAGGTCCATGTGCCTGCGCTGCTGGACAGGTTGGGACAATGACCGGAACCGTTATCTTTGACCCTCTGATTCCGTGGCCCGTTCTGATGGTCGTTGCCGCGATTGCCATATCAGGCGTTGTTCTAGCCCTGTGGCGGGGCCTGTCTGGCTGGGCCTTGCGCGGGTTGGCCGCCCTGGTCGTGATCGCGGCCATGGCGGGGCCTGTTTATCAGGTCGAAGATCGCACTCCGCTGACCGACATCGTGGTGATGATCGAGGATGAAAGCGCCAGCCAGACCCTGTCCGATCGCCCGGAACAGACAGCACAGGCCGCTGCCGAACTGGCGGCCGAGATCGACACGCGCGACAATACCGAGCTGCGCCGGATCCGGGTGGCTGACAGCGATGGGGATGAGGGCACACAGGTCATGGCTGCGCTGAACAAAGTCCTGGCCGAGGAACCCTGTGCGCGCATTGCGGGGATCCTCGTGGTTTCGGATGGGATCGTGCATGACGTTGATCAGGCCCCTGACCTGCCTGCACCGATGCACCTGTTGCAGACTGGGCGGGCCAGCGACTGGGACCGCCGTCTGATCGTCCGCAATGCACCGGCTTTTGCCATTATCGGAGAGCCGGTCACGCTGACGTTGCGGGTTGAGGATAGCGGCGCAGTTCCTGTTGCGGCTGCGAATGCGCCTTTGGAAATTTCGGTTGATGGCAATGCGCCAGAGCATTTCACCATTCCAATCGGTGTCGATGTCGAGCTACCGGTCAAGCTGTCCCATGGCGGGCGGAATGTCATCCAGTTTACCGTACCCGGCGTCGAAGGAGAGTTGACCGACCGCAACAACACCGCACTGATTCAGATGAACGGTGTGCGCGACCGTCTGCGGGTGCTGCTGGTTTCGGGTGAACCGCATCCAGGTGGACGGACCTGGCGGAACCTTCTGAAATCCGACAGCTCGGTTGATCTGGTGCATTTCACGATCCTGCGACCGCCTGAAAAGCAGGATGGTGTGCCTGTGGACGAGTTGTCTTTGATCGCTTTTCCGACTCGAGAACTGTTTCTGGAAAAGATCAACGATTTCGATCTGATCATCTTTGATCGCTATAAGCGGCGCGGTATTCTGCCTGCGGTCTATCTGGAGAATGTCACCAATTACATCAATGATGGTGGTGCGGTTCTGATTGCGGCTGGTCCTGATTTTGCCAGTGCCGACAGTATCTTCCGCTCGCCGCTGGCGCCGATTCTTCCGGCCCAACCCACCGCGCGGGTCATCGAAGAACGCTTTGTCCCCACAGTTACAGATATGGGGCACCGGCACCCGGTGACCACGGATCTGGGCGATTCCGAGCATTGGGGTGCATGGTTGCGCCAGGTTGATGTCCTGTTCCGATCAGGTGAAACGCTGATGACCGGCGTCGATGACCGGCCGCTGCTGGTGCTGGACCGGGTCGGAGAGGGGCGCGTGGCAATGCTGGCCTCTGACCACGCCTGGCTCTGGAGCCGTGGCTTCGACGGCGGTGGTCCGCAGCTTGAACTGCTGCGGCGATTGGCACATTGGATGATGAAAGAACCCGAGCTTGAGGAAGAGGCTCTGTGGGCCGAAGCAAATGGTCAAATCATGCGCGTCATCCGTCAAACCCTGGGGGATGACGTCGGAACAGTTACCATCACGCAGCCCAATGGCGAGACACTTGAGGTGACGCTGAACGAAGTTTCTCCAGGGCGGTTCGAAGCTCAGATCTTCGGCCCCGAGATTGGCCTCTATCGTCTGAAAGAGGGTGAACATTCGGCGGTAATTGGGTTGGGCCCTGCGGCCCCCAAAGAATTTGAGCGCACGATTGCTACTGATCAGATCCTTGAGCCGGTTCTGGCCGAATTGCGCGGCGGTGTGATCCGGGTCGAGGACGGTTTGCCTTCGATCCGCAATGTCCGCGCTGGGCGGCCTGCGGCGGGGCGGGGCTGGATCGGGCTGACCCCGCGCGATGCCTACCAGACCAGCTCTGTAACACAGGCTGGTGTTCTACCGCCCTGGCTGGTGCTTTTGCTGGCCGGTGGTTTCCTTCTGGCGGGTTGGCTGCGTGAAGGTCGACGTTAGGTCATTCGATCACAACGCTGATTGTGGCCCCAACCACCAGCATCAGTCTTGGTAAAGCACCGTTTGAACCGGCTTTGCTGCGTCAGGTTTGTCGTGTAATCCCACACAATTTCTTTGATCTGAGCGCCTGTAGCGCATTCAGATACCGCAGATTTTGCGTTGAGTAGGAAAAGACAGGTACCGGCGAGGCAGGCAGTTTTGGACGTTTGCGGCCTCTGAGCCTGCCATTGGTCTGTGGCAACAGGCACGGCTTAAACACTTTTTCACGCTCTGTCAGGATGCTGTGGGCAGATTGTACCGGGATCACCTTTGATGAGTCTTGCAACCAAACTGGCACAGGAAAGACGCGCACGGCTTGCCGCTGAACGTCTGCTGGAGATGAAACAGGCCGAGCTATCAGCGGCCAACCGGAAATTGGGCCTGCACGCGATGGCTCTGACTAAACGCATTGGTGAAACGCGGGCCGAGGTTGAGACGGTGCGCGATGAAAATGAAAAAGTTAAATCGGACCTGACATTGGCCAATGCTAAGATCGAAGTGGCCGAACGGCGGCTATGGCATTCGATCCAGACCTTCCCAGACGGGTTTGCATTCTTCGACGAAGAGAGCCGGTTGATCGGGGCAAATGCCTCATATTTCAGCCTGTTTGAGGGGCTGGATGAAGTAGCGCCCGGTATCAGCTATGGCAGAATTCTGGAAACCCTCACGCAGGAGGGTCTGATTGATACCGTCGACGAGGCGCAGGATGATTGGCGCGCCAGGATGCTGGCCCGTTGGAAGTTGTCCAACCCGCCGTCAGAAATCGTCAAGCTGTGGAACGGGCTCTATATCAAGCTGATTGATCAACGCGGTGGCGGTGGCGATGTGGTCAGCCTTGCGCTTGATATAACCGCCTCGGTCCGGCATCAGGCCGAACTGACCGCGGCGCGCGAACGGGCCGAGGCTGCAAACCGCGCGAAATCTGCATTCCTGGCCAATATGAGCCATGAAATCCGCACGCCCATGAACGGTATTGTTGGCATGACCGAGTTGATGACCGAAACCGCGCTGGATGAAGAACAACGGCTCTATCTCAACACGATCCGCAATTCCGGTGAAGCCTTGCTGGTGATCATCAACGATGTTCTGGATTACTCGAAGATTGAGGCGGATAAGCTGGTCCTGCACCCCGAACAGTTCGATTTCGAACGCTGTATCCTTGAGGTGGCGATGCTGCTGCAGCCCAGTGTTCGTGACAAGGGATTAAGCCTTTTAGTCGACTATGACCTGTTTTTGCCAACCCTGTTCGTGGGCGATCCGGGCCGGGTGCGTCAGGTCTTGACCAATCTGGTTGGAAACGCGGTCAAGTTCACGGCGGAAGGGCATGTCTTGATCCGCGTCACGGGGGTCCCTCGCGCGGAGGCCCAGGCCTGTGATATTCATGTTGCCATAGAAGATACCGGTATCGGTATTGCCGAGGATAAAGCGGCGCATATCTTTGGTGAATTCAATCAGGTCGAGGATGAACAAAACCGACAGTTTGAAGGGACCGGGTTGGGCCTGGCCATCACCAAACGACTGATCAAATTGATGGACGGTGCCATCTGGGTCGAAAGCGAGCCGGGCCAGGGGTCCTGTTTTGGATTTCGGATAACGCTGCCGACGGTCGAAGGTCCGCAACCCGCCCCCCCGAATCTGGAAGGATGTCTGCGCCATGTGGTCGTGGTTGAAGATCTGGCTGTCAATCGAGCGATCTTGTCAAAGCAACTTGGTCGTCTGGGTGCCAAGGTTACCGAATGTACCACCGGAACCGAGGCGCTGGCTACGCTTGATGACACCGTAGATCTGGTGCTGTGCGATCACGATCTGCCGGACATGGACGGGCTGGATTTGGCGGCCACGATAAAGGGCCGGGGGTGGACGGATATCTCTGTCGTGGTCATGTCGGCCAATCCCGGCGTGATTCATGCTCATCCGGCCTGCCAGCTCATTGACGGAGTGTTGCAAAAGCCGATCCCTCGTTCAGAATTATATGCACGTCTGACCGCTCTGGGACGATCAGCGGATTCGATATCGAATGGTTCCGACACGCAAAACCCAACGGTTGCGCAGGTCAGACCGATTGCCGAGGATCAAAGGCTCATGCGGGTTCTGGCTGCTGAGGACAACAAGACCAACCAGCTGATCCTGCGCAAGATGGTCAAGGATCTGTACATTGATCTTCGCTTTGCGGGCAACGGGCTTGAGGCGGTCGCCGCCCATCTGGAATTCGACCCGGATTTGATATTCATGGATATCTCGATGCCCGGAATGGATGGTAAACAGGCCACAGGTGAAATCCGCCGCCGCGAGGTTGAAACCAATCAGCACGTCCCGATCGTAGCCCTGACCGCACATGCAATGAGCGGAGATGATCAGGGTATTTTATCGGCTGGATTGGACTACTACCTGACCAAACCGCTGCAAAAACAGAAAATCCACCAGATGATCCTTGACCATCGGCCAGACGGAACGCAACCGGTTCTTGATGACGAAACCCGAGCGTTCTAGGCTGCCGACATGACTGATGACCGTGGATTTCACCCCCGCGCGCTGGGCGAGATTGCCATTCGCTGCGCAGATATGGCCGCTATGGTGCAGTTCTATGAACAGGTGGTCGGCCTGCAGCGTCTGAGCGGTGACCATGACAGCGCTATAACCTTCTTCCGGATAGCCGAGGGGTTTGGCGGCCATACGCAAGTTCTGGCCCTGTTTCACCACAGCACCGCGCCACGACCGGGGCAACATCGGGCCGGTGCAGAAGGTCCCGTAACAGGAGCGGGATCGTCGCTGCATCATATCGCATTGTCGCTGCCCTTCGACGAGCAGGCGGCGGTCATAAGTTGGTATGACAAGATCGGCCAACCCTATCGCGTCGAGCAGTTCGGATGGGTTGGTTGGCGCGGAATTTTCACCGAAGACCCGGAAGGCAACACAGTTGAACTGGTCTCTTACGACCCGTCGATGCTGGCTGAGGCCTGATAGGGCCGGATAAAGACCGGCTTGTCGTTCTCTGACAGGTCGGGTCGGTATTCATAGCCGCCCGAGTCGAACTCTGTCAGGCTGGCGGGTTCGGACAGACGGTGTTGAATAACATAGCGGGCCATCGCCCCGCGTGCCTTTTTGGCAAAGAAGCTGACGATCTTTGGCGTGCCGCCCTTGTCTTCCATGAAGACCGGCGTGATGACCCGTAATTTCAGCGCTTTGGGGTCTACTGCACCGAAATATTCCTGACTGGCGCAATTCAACAGCACATCGCTACCGGTACCGGCTGCCTGAGCGTTCAGCGCCTTGCTTAGTTGGTCGCGCCAATAATCGTACAGGTTCTTGCCGCGCCGGGTCTTCAGCCTACTGCCCATCTCAAGCCGATAGGGCTGAATGGCGTCCAGCGGACGCAATATGCCATACAGTCCGGACAGGATGCGCAGGTGATCCTGGGCCCAGGCCATCTCTTCCACATCCAGCGAAGTCGCTTCGAGCCCCTGATAGGTGTCTCCGGCAAAGGCCAGTGCGGCCGGGCGTGTCGCCACAGCATCGGGGGCGTCCGAAAAGGCGCGATAACGGTCGCGGTTCAGGCGGGCCAGATCATCGCTCAGATCCATCAGCTTTTTCAGGTCGCCCAGCGTTAGATTGCGGGCGGTTTTCGACAGGCGGATCGCGTCATCCTGAAAGTCGGGCTGCGTGACCTCAACATTCCGTTCTGCCCAATCCAGCCGTTTGGCCGGGGAAATCACTACCAGCATAGTCGCCCTCGTTTCTTGCCTGTTGGTGGGTATCTAGCTTGCCATACGCAGCACGTCCAGAAAGGCGGCTCCAAACCTTTCGTGACGGCGGCCACCCAGAACCTGTTCGATGGCGCGCGGGTCGTCTGATCGCAACTGCGCCACCTTTGCCAGTTGCGAGGCGGTACAGGTCAGCGGCTTGTCGATTCCATCAGGGCCGCGCGACAGTTGCGACTGAACTTCGAGCAGGCGGTCGT
Organism: Ruegeria sp. CDSC052; assembly: GCF_059610685.1. Classification (NCBI taxonomy): domain Bacteria; kingdom Pseudomonadati; phylum Pseudomonadota; class Alphaproteobacteria; order Rhodobacterales; family Roseobacteraceae; genus Ruegeria; species Ruegeria sp. CDSC052. Next base: position 55,749 of record NZ_JBXWOB010000011.1, on the reverse strand, counting down.
AAATCTCACCTTGATCGCGCCCGGCCAATTTGCGGCGGGCCGGGTGCAATTCCTCGACCGCGCCGGTCAGAACCTCCAGAAACGTGGCCCCGTATCGTTCCAACTTTTTAGCACCGATTCCGCTGATCCGGGCCATATCATCCAGCGTTGCAGGGCGGGTTTCCGCCATTTCGATCAGGGTGCGATCGGGAAAAATAACATAGGCCGGGACCCGCGCGGATTCGGCCAGCGCACGGCGTTTCGCCTTGAGTGCGCTCAGCAGCGGTGCGTCTTCTTCGGATACCATCTCTTTGACCGCAGGCCGACGGGTTGCTTTGCGGATCGTGTCCTTACGCAGGTTGATCTGCGCCTCGCCTTTCAGGATCGGCTTGGCGGCCTCAGTCATGCGCAGCGCACCGTGGCGGTCGGGATCAGGACGGACCAGATCATGGCCCATCATCTGCCGGAAGATCGCCTGCCATTGCGGGCGGGACCAGTCCTTGCCAATGCCATAGGTCGACAGATTGTCATGTCGGCGGGCGCGGATCTTGTCGGTTTCATTGCCCAACAGGATGTCGATCAGATGGCCTGCGCCGAACCATTCCTCGGTGCGCAGGATCGCGGACAGGGCCATACGAACCGGGGTGGTGCCATCGATCACTTCCGGCGGGCTGTCACACAGATCGCATTTGCCACAGGGTTCGGTCTGTTCACCGAAATAACCCAGCAAAGTCTGACGGCGGCAGGCCAGCGCCTCGGCCAAGCCAAGCAGGGCGTTCAAACGGGCGTGATCGGCCATCCGCCGTTCAGAGGGAGCAAGCCCCTCTTCTATCTGTGACCGGCGCAGGCGAATGTCATCTGCCCCAAACAGGGTCAGGGTTTCTGCCGGGGCGCCATCACGCCCGGCGCGGCCGATTTCCTGATAATAAGCTTCGATGGATTTGGGCAGGTCCGCATGGGCGACCCAGCGGATATCGGGCTTGTCTATGCCCATGCCAAAGGCAACCGTGGCCACCACGATCAGACCATCCTCGCGCGCAAAGCGGGTCTCGACGATGCGGCGATCTTCGGGATCCATGCCGCCGTGATAGTGACAGGCGGTGTGGCCTTCGGCACGCAGGGCCTGTGCCAGAACCTCGGTCTTGTTACGGGTGCCGCAATAGACAATGCCGGATTGGGTTTTGCGCGCGGCGGCAAAATCCAGGATCTGTTTGCGGGGCCCATCCTTGGCGGCAAAGGCCAGGTGGATGTTAGGCCGGTCGAACCCGCGCAGAAATTTGCGCGGGGCTGTACCGTCAAACAGCTTTTCGACAATCTCGTCCTGCGTTTCCGCATCTGCTGTGGCGGTGAAAGCGGCCAAAGGCACATCCAGCGCACGCCGCAGCTCTCCGATCCGAAGGTAGTCGGGGCGGAAATCATGGCCCCATTGACTGACGCAATGCGCCTCGTCCACCGCAATCAAGCTGACATTGATCCGCCGCAACATGCCCAGCGCCGATCCGGCGGCCAGACGTTCGGGAGCCATGTACAGCAGCTTGAGCCGTCCGGCCTCCAACGCCTCCCACACGGCATCGGTTTCTTCGGGGGTATTGCCGGATGTTAGCGCGCCGGTCTCGACGCCTGCTTCCTGCAAGCCGCGCACCTGATCGCGCATCAGGGCAATCAGCGGAGAGATCACCACTGTGACCCCTTCACGCATCAGCGCAGGCAGCTGGAAACACAGGGATTTACCGCCACCCGTGGGCATGATGGCCAGCACGTTTTCGCCCAGCGTGACGGCATCGACGATCTCTTCCTGACCGGGGCGGAAGTCGTCGAATCCAAAGACATCTCGCAGCAAAGGCGCGGCGTCGAACATGTGCGGGGGTGCCCTGTTTTAAGGTTTATCTGCTCTTAAGACAGGACAATCACATACTAAGATTCACTGAACAAGAGGTCAGACAAAATAGACCATATTGTTGATCAGGATAATACGCAGCGCATAGACGCCGATCAGAACCACCAGGGGCGTCAGGTCAAGCCCGCCCATTGCAGGCAGAACGCGTCGGATCGGGCCGTAAATCGGCTCTAACAGGCGGTTCAGCCCGTACCAGATCTGCGCAACCAACTGTTGATGCAGGTTCAGCACCTGGAAATTGATCAGCCAGCTCATGATGACATGGGCCAGAATGATGAACCAGACAATGTCCAGAATCAGCAGCAGAATTTGGATCAACGACAGCATGGGGCCTCCGGATTTCACATCTGCTGAGACCTAAGCGCCCCTGCACAAAAGAGCAAGTCCGCGCCAACAGAACGCTTGCGAATTGAGCCAAAGCCCCGTCTTATGATGCCAACAATAAAAAACGGGGCAGGTATGGCAGAGATTTCCAAGCGCAAACGCATCTGGGGCTGGTGGTTCTTCGACTGGGCAAGTCAGCCCTATCACACGCTGTTGGTGACCTTTGTTTTTGGGCCCTATTTTGCCGGGGTAGCTGCCGAGTATTATCTGAACGCCGGTCTGGGTTCCGATGCCGCAGACGCACGGGCGCAGACGGTGTGGGCGAACTGCATGACCATCGTGGGGCTGATCATCGCCTTTGGTGCCCCGCTGATGGGGGCGATGGCGGATGTTTCGGGCCGTCGTATACCATGGATATTCGGCTTTTCCATCATGTACGCGGTGGGCTCTGCTGCGCTGTGGTACACGTTGCCGGACGGGTCAAACATGTGGCTGATGCTGTCGGCCTTTGGCCTGGGTTTTGTCGGGGCGGAATACGCGCTGATCTTCGCCAATTCTCAGCTGCCCGATCTGGGTGATGACAGTGAGGTGGGCGAGATATCGGGTTCGGGCTTTGCCTTTGGCTATTTCGGCGGGCTTATCTCGCTGGCAATCATGCTGGCCCTGTTTGTTGAGCAGGGTAATGGCAAGACCCTGATCGGCATGGACCCTGTTTTTGGTCTGGACGCCGCAGCACGCGAAGGCACGCGATTTGTCGGGCCGTTCACCGCCGTGTGGTTCATTCTGTTCATGATCCCCTATTTCCTGTGGGTGCGCGACGATCCAGATGTCGAAAAGAAAGGCAGCGTCAAAGAGGCGCTGCAGCTGCTGGTCAAATCAGTCTCTAACCTGCGCAATCGCGTCAGTCTGGCCAGCTATCTGGGCTCGTCCATGTTCTATCGAGACGCATTGAACGGGCTGTATATCTTTGGCGGGGTTTATGCGGGGCTGGTGCTGGAATGGGATCTGATCAAGATCGGCAAATTCGGGATTGTCAGCGTTCTGGCCGCGGCAGCCTTTGCCTGGCTTGGCGGCAAGCTGGACAAGAAATACGGCCCCAAACCTGTCATTCTGGTTGCGATCTGGGTGCTGATCTTTGTCTGTATCACCGTCGTGATGATGGACCGGACCCAGATCTACGGTATCGCCCTGCCCGAAGGGTCGGGCCTGCCGGATCTGGTGTTCTTTGGTTGCGGTGTTCTGATCGGCGGCATGGGGGGTATCCTACAATCGGCCAGCCGTTCTCTGATGGTGCGCCACACCGATCCCGCTGCCCCGGTCGAGAGCTTTGGCCTGTATGGCTTGTCCGGCCGCGCCACCGCATTTGCGGCCCCTTTGTTGATCGGGATTGCCACAACCCTGACCGGTAGTGCGCGACTGGGGGTGTCACCCATAGTTCTGTTGTTTATTCTGGGACTGTTCCTAATGCGCTGGGTGAAACCGGAAGGGGATCAGAGCAGATGATTTTATTACGTTTTTTCGCGGTCATTGCCGCAATCACATTCGCCGGTACCGCAGGTTCCGAGCCGCTGGCCAAGCAGTTATTCGGAGGCCAAAAGCAAAGTTCACAACAAAAACCGGCCGCTTTCGGCAGTTATTCGCGCGGCTGTGCGGCGGGGGCGGTACAACTGCCCGAAACCGGACCCACCTGGCAGGCTATGCGCCTGTCACGCAACCGCAACTGGGGCCATCCGCAGGCGATCGACTATGTCCAGGATCTGAGCCGGTTTGCGGCCAAGCAGTCAGGATGGAATGGTCTCTATATAGGCGATATCAGCCAGCCGCGCGGCGGGCCGATGACATCGGGCCACCGCAGCCATCAGCTGGGTCTGGACATCGATATCTGGATGCTGCCCGGTGACAACATGCGTCTTTCCCGCAAGGCGCGCGAGAATATCTCTTCGATTTCCCTGCGCCGCTCGAACGGTGCCTTTGTCAACGGCAGCTGGACCAAACAGCATCACGCAGTGCTGCGTGAGGCCGCAAAAGACAAGCGCGTGGCTCGGATATTCGTCTTTCCCGGTGCCAAGGTGCAGATGTGCAATGACGAAAAGGGAAACCGCGCCTACCTGCGTAAAATCCGGCCGTGGTGGGGCCATCACTATCATTTCCACGTGCGGTTGGCCTGCCCCAGAGGATCAAGCGGCTGCGTGAACCAGGATCCGCCGCCCAAGGGTGATGGTTGCGCCGAAGCACAGCAATGGGTGAACAACATCCTCAACCCACCACCGCCCGATCCAAACGCGCCAGCACCCAAGAAGCGACGCGAATACCGGATGGCCGATCTGCCCAAGCAATGCACAAACGTCTTGCAATCCAACTGATCGCGGCGCTGCTGCTGACAGGTATGGTCTGGGCGGAGGGGGTAAAGCCTGCCGCTTTTCTGAACAATTTTGCATGGCGATATCAGGCGGATTGGTTCGGCGGATATTCGGGCATTCACATCTTTGACGGTGGGACCCGCATGATCGCGCTGAGTGATCGTGCAACGATGTTGGACGCTCGTATTGATCGAAACGAGGATGAGATTACTGGCATCGAGATCCAGCGGCACTGGCCCATCCTGTCCAGCACCGGCAAGGTTCTGGTGGGCACAGCGGGCGATTCCGAAGGCCTGGCAATCGCCCCTGACGGTGGGGTCTATATCTCATTCGAGGGGGTGCACCGGGTGGCTTATTATTCCGATCCGACCGGCCCGGCGCAGGTTCTGCCACGCCCCAAAGCCTTTGAGGTTCTTGACCATAACGGCTCGTTCGAGGGGCTGGCCATTGACGGGCTTGGGCGGCTGTACACCCTGACCGAAAAGAGCCGTACCGTATCGGGGGACATACCGGTATATCGTTGGGATGGTCAGTCGTGGTCGACACCTTTTGTCCTGCCGCAACGGGGCAAGTTCCTGCCAGTAGCCGCGGATTTCGGCCCCGACGGGCGGTTCTATGTGCTGGAACGATCGGTGTCCCTGACAGGCTTTCGGTCGCAGCTCAGGCGTTGGGAACTGAATGGTGACACACCGCAATCCGAAGAGATCTTGCTGCAAACCGCGCGTGGGACGCATGACAACCTCGAAGGCCTGTCGGTCTGGCGTGACGATCAGGGAAGGTTGCGGGTTACGATGATTTCGGATGACAATTTTCTGGCCCTTCAGCGGACGGAACTGGTGGAATATCTGCTGCCCGATTGACAGGCCTGAAACAAAGGTCTAAACGCACGGCTTGCCTTGGGATAGTCCCTTGGCCAAGTCGCCGCTACCTTGTCAAAACGGGCATCAAAATATGCAACGCGCTTTTATTCCCGGCATCCTTGCCATGGCCACCATCGTTGTGGCTTCGAACATTCTGGTCCAGTTCCTGATCCTTGACGGGCTGTTGACCTGGGGTGCTTTCACCTATCCGCTGGCCTTTCTGGTCACCGACATCATGAACCGCGTCTATGGTGTGGCAACCGCCCGCAAGGTCGTGTTTGCCGGATTCGTCACCGGCATCATCTGCTCGCTGATCGGCAGCCAAATCATTCTGCAGGGCGACGGGTTCACCTATGCCGCTGTGCCGCTGCGGATCGCTGTTGCCTCTGGCACTGCTTTCCTGATCGCCCAGCTGACCGATGTCACCGTGTTCAATGCAATGCGCGGGGGTCGCTGGTGGCGCGCACCGCTGGTCTCGACTCTAGTGGGTTCGGCGCTGGATACAGCATTGTTCTTCACTATCGCCTTTTCGGCCTCGATCGCGATCTTCGGCGCCAATGCCGACGCTGCGATCAGCTGGGCGTGGGAGCCTGTTCCCTTCATGCTGTCTGGCCCGATGGCACCCCTGTGGGTCACGCTGGCCTTTGCCGACTGGCTGGTAAAGTTGTCGTTGGCGCTGGCGGCGCTGATCCCCTTCAAGGTGATCGTTGCGCGCCTGACCGGGCAGCCCGTTTAAAAAACGCTTTGAGAATGGCACAACTTGTGTCACCATCCTTGCTAACCGCAACAGATAGAAAAGGAGGTGATCCAGTGTCAAGAAAGAGATTGGAGAGAGGTGTTGGAACAACCGGGGGGATTGCCTGTTAGGGCAGCCCTTGGCGGAGCGCTCGCTCCGGCTGGTCGATTGATCTAACCGACCCAACCTCCTGAACTTTCGAAGGGCCGTCCTGCTAGGGCGGCCCTTTTTGTTTCCGCGCAGCACTTGTAAGGTCCGCCCCATGTTGCGGATCAATGACGATATCACCCTGCAAGACTGGGAAATGACCGAAAGCTTTGTGCGCTCTTCCGGCCCTGGCGGGCAGAACGTGAACAAGGTTTCGACCGCAGTCGAGTTGCGGTTCGAAGCGGCGCGCTCGCCCTCACTGCCTGATCCGGTCAAGGCGCAGCTGAAACGGTTGGCTGGGCGGCGCTGGACCAAAGAGGGCGCGATCATCATCCAGTGCGAGGAAACGCGTAGCCAGGCCCGCAACCGCGAGATTGCGCGGGTGCGATTGGCCGAACTGATCACCCGCGCGCTTGTCAAACCCAAACGGCGTATCGCCACCAAGCCCACCTATGGCTCGGTCAAACGTCGATTGGCCGCCAAAAAGGCCCGTTCGGACGTCAAATCTCTGCGCGGCAGGGTCGACGAAGATTGATCTGGTAACTTCTTTGCGCCTTGCTACTCTGCCCTGACAGGCGACAAGGAGGCAAAGCCATGAGGTTGGAGGGAAAAACCGCAATCGTAACAGGCGGCGCGTCCGGGTTCGGTGCCGGTATCGCGCAGAAGTTCATTGCAGAGGGCGCACGCGTGATGATCGCGGATATCAACGGCGCTGCGGCCCGCGAAATGGCAGAAACGCTGGGCGCGCAGGCCATCGCGCAGCAGGTTGATGTGGCCAGCACGGCATCGGTTCAGGAAATGGCGGACACCGCCCACGACGCCTTTGGCGGGCTCGACATCCTGGTCAACAATGCCGGAGTGACCCATCTGCCGACCCCGCTCGAAGACGTCTCCGAAGAGGATTTCGACCGTGTCTTCAAAGTGAACATGAAATCCGTCTATCTGACCGCCCGCGCCTTTGTGCCGATGATGAAGGCACGCGGAACCGGGGCGATCCTGAACGTCGCCTCAACCGCCGGGCTGTCCCCGCGCCCCAACCTGAACTGGTATAACGCCTCCAAGGGCTGGATGATCACCGCAACCAAGACCATGGCGGTGGAACTTGCTCCGTCCGGCGTGCGTGTCAACGCGATCTGCCCTGTGGCTGGGGAAACGCCGCTGCTGAAATCCTTCATGGGCGAAGACACCCCCGAGATTCGCGCCAAATTCCTGTCGACCATCCCATTGGGTCGCTTCTCGACTCCCGAAGACATGGCCAATGCAGCCCTCTTCCTGTGCTCGGACGAGGCCAGCATGATCACCGGCACAGCATTGGAAGTGGACGGTGGTCGATGCATCTGATCCGCTCTTCATCTGGCCAAAAATACCTCCGCCGGAGGCAGCGCGCGTCTGCGCGCTTTCCAGCCCTAGACCAAAGACAAAAATGACCCCCGGACCCAAGAACCTGATCACCGATATCCCCGGTTTGAAAGTCGGTAACGCGCAGGATGATGCACTGAAATCCGGTGCCACGGTCCTGACAGCAGAATCCCCCTTCATGGCCTCGGTTCACGTCATGGGCGGCGCACCCGGAACGCGGGAAACCGACCTGCTGGCCCCCGACAAATCGGTGGACCGCGTTGATGCGATCGTGCTGTCTGGTGGCTCGGCTTTCGGGTTGGACGCCTGCTCAGGGGTTACGGATGGTTTGCGGGCCGACGGGCGCGGCTTTGCTGTCGGGAATGCGATTGTGCCCATCGTGCCGGGAGCAATTCTGTTCGATTTACTCAATGGCGGCGATAAAACTTGGTCCGAGAATCCATACCGCGCTCTCGGAAAGGCAGCCTACCACGCTGCCGCAGAACGTTTTGCGCTCGGTTCAGTCGGGGCAGGAACCGGCGCATTGGCGGCTATGCAAAAAGGTGGCCTGGGTTCTGCATCGTTGGTTCTGGACGACGGCATCACTGTAGGCGCGCTTGTGGCAGCCAATCCGGTCGGCAGCGTCACGACACCTGGGGATCGCCACTTTTGGGCGGCGCCATTCGAGATCGGCAACGAATTTGGCGGCCTGGGGCCAGACCTCTCATCGGGTCAAGCACAGATTCAGCAAAGCCGCAAAGCTCTAGCTATGGGGCAGGTTGACCCGGACCGGGCCAACACGGCCATTGCAATTGTCGCAACTGATGCAGCGTTAACCAAGACACAGTGCCACCGCCTGGCGGTGACAGCTCATGATGGCATCGCTCGCGCGATTGTGCCTGCGCATACTTCACAAGATGGTGATCTGGTTTTCGGCATCAGCACCTCCGGTCAAGCTGTTGACCCAAGCGTGCTGCCTATGATCGCGCATGCAGCCTCGGTTTGCCTGTCGCGGGCGATCGCCCGTGCGATTTATCTGGCGACACCCAGTGCAGGCGATCTTCTGCCCTGTTGGGCAGACGTACATGACTTAAGTTAAGGACGACCCGATCCCGGCTGTGACACAGTGCCATCGCGCGGCAATCTGCGCGTTGACTCTCTGCCGCGCCAGAGGTCCTTTCTGTGCAGCCAATTCGTATCGGAGCAAAAGTTATGAATCGTATCCTCGCGACCGCAATTGCCGGCCTACTGGCCCTTCCAGTCTATGCTGAAGGTGACACCGAAGCTGGCAAGAAAGCCTTCAACAAATGCAAATCCTGCCATCTGATTGCTGATCCCGATGGCGAGGTGATCGTAAAGGGCGGAAAAACCGGCCCGAACCTCTATGGGGTTGCAGGCCGTACTGCTGGGACGGTCGAAGGGTTCAAATACGGTGACAGCATTGTCGAAGCCGGTGAAAACGGCTTGGTCTGGGACGAGGCAACTTTTGTCGAATATGCCCAGGACCCCAAAGCCTTCCTGCAATCCTATCTGGATCAGACCTCGGCCAAGTCCAAAATGACCTTCAAGCTGAAAAAGGGCGCTGAGGACGTTTACGCCTATATCGTCAGTGTTTCGGGCGAATAACCTGGGAAACCACGCAATCGGTAAGACCAGAAAAGGCCGCAGCCCCTGCGGCCTTTCGTGCGGTTGATAACCGGATCAATAGACGCCAGTTTGGAATCGCGTGGTGCATTGCCCGCTTTGCACCACAGCCAAGCCTATCAGGCCAAAGCTATTCCGGAATTCCCGGTCGCCCAGGCGGATCGGCAGCAGGAGACGACAAATGGGAATCATGATCCCGGCCTGGGTTGATGGTGAATTGACCCCCGTTGAAAAGCTTGAAGCCCATGAAAAGGGTCTGCGGCACAAAGCGGTGTCGGTCTTTGTTGTGCGCGGCACCGAGATTTTGCTGCAGCGCCGGGCGATGGGCAAATACCACACGCCGGGTCTTTGGGCGAATACCTGCTGCACCCATCCTGACTGGGGTGAGATGCCCTCGGTCTGTGCAGTGCGTCGCCTGCAAGAGGAACTGGGGATCACCGGGTTGTACCCCGAATATCGTCACCGTTTGGAATATCACGCCGATGTCGGCAATTCGCTGATCGAGCATGAGGTGGTAGACGTATTCCTGGCCCATGTTCGAGGACCACTGAAGATCGAGCCGAACCCCGAGGAAGTGATGGATATCCGCTGGATCGACTACCACGATCTGCTGGCCGAGGTGCAGCGCCATCCTGACCGGTTTACGCCTTGGCTGAAAATCTATCTGCACAACCACGCCGACACGATTTTCGGCCCCGATCTGATTATCTCGGCCAAATCCTGATGCACCTGCTTGCAAGGTCCGCCCAAGGGGCATAAATCAACCCGTCATGGCCAAGCAGAAGACAGACCCGAATTACAAAGTCATCGCCGAAAACCGGCGCGCCCGCTTCGATTACGCGATCGAAGAGGATATCGAGTGCGGCATCATTCTGCACGGGTCCGAGGTCAAATCCCTGCGGGCAGGCGGGTCGAACATCGCCGAAAGCTATGCCACGGTTGATGACGGAGAGCTGTGGTTGGTCAACAGCTATGTCGCCCCTTACGAACAGGCCAAGGTCTTCAAACACGAAGAACGTCGTCGCCGTAAGTTGTTGGTGTCGCGCAAAGAGCTGTCAAATCTGTGGAACGCGACCCAACGCAAAGGCATGACGCTTGTGCCGCTGGTCCTGTATTTCAACCACAAGGGCCTGGCCAAGATTAAGATCGGCATCGCCAAGGGTAAGAAAAACCACGACAAGCGCGAAACCCAGGCCAAGCGCGACTGGTCACGGCAAAAGCAACGCTTACTGAAAGATCACAGCTAAAGGCGCTCGATTATCGGTTGTCAGATGGATTTGATCCTCGCGTTCTCAATCAGGCTACCGGGGCTGTGTCACAGATACAGCAGATGTCCGGTTAGAGCCCAAAGCAGCCTTTGCAAATCGATGCAAATCACTTCCGTTGCTTGTCACTTTCAGTCTTTGGTTGCGGCCAAACTCTTCTGTTCGAGTGCTTTTTTGAATGTGGCTGTAAGCCGCTCGTTCAACGCGTGGTGAGGTTTAGCAGATGAACCGTAGTGCAATTCTGCCAACGCGGCGATGTCGTTAAATATCACCACAGACCCTCCATTTTCGCCTGCATATACAAGAAGTTTCTGGCAAAATGCATCCAAACCAATTGCGGGGAAATCCGCCATTGCAACGCCGCCCGGCGCTGGCCCCCCAAAGAGAAGCAAGACAGCGTCAGGTAGCGTGACGCCATGCTTGTAGGCTTGCTTGGCGAAATCGATTTCACCAAACCAGACCGTATCGTCCTGTGCCGTCACAATCCTGGTCAGGTTTGATACTGCTTCAGCGACGCTAAGTGGGGAGGTCAGTTCGATAATGCCGAAGTCTGGGGTCAATCCATCTGTAGGTGCCGGTGTTGCGCCTGCACCATCCACTACCGCGTTAAGTCGGATCCCAAAGTTGTTGAGTGATTGCTGGTTGTCTAAAGAATGCCGGATCTTCAAAAATTCTGCGTTCGTATAAATGTCCTTGGCGGTTCCATCCTGCGCAAAGGACAACACCCGAAACGGCAGGTCTAAGCCTGCTCTGACATTGTCGCTCAGGATCGATGTGTTGATACTCGGGTCCGAAAATATTTGAACCCGTGACGGCGGCATCTCAACACCTTCTGCTGCTGCTAACCGCGCATGATCAATTGTCACAACTGAGTTGAACCCGGCGTCTTCCACTGCGCGCTCAATGGCAGCAAAACTGTTATCTACAGCCGCCTCGGCTGAGGACGCATATGCTTCGGACCCTCCGGTCAGCACCAGAGATGCTGCAACGAGACTAAATTGACAATGATGGATTAGATTTTTCAGGTCTTTCATTTGCTTTCCCCATTTTTGAGCAAGAGCATGAGTGACAGAGCAGCAAAAACCAGTTCGGCTATCAGATAAAATACCAGTATTGCCCCCGGCAGACCATCCAACAGGATGCTCAAAGCACGGCCGCCAGCAAGCCCTGCCATGAACAGAAAAAGTACCCACAGCGCGGACCGCTGCAACTTCGGCTTTGTCGACGCAACCAACCAAAACAGTGCGTTCGCCAGATAGAGGCCCATGATGGCGCGGAAGACATGCGTTTGGTTTACACCTTCGACGGGAAAACCCAACAGATAGGTTACGGAAGCCGACGGCATGAGGCCGTAAGATAACGCTATGGGCACAAGGCCCAAGGCAGCCAGGATCAATAACGAGCGTTCTGTCATGATACCGTTCCCATGGTTTCGATGTTGTTGGAGCGTCGCCTACTAACCCAGTATGGCACCCCCCTCCAACGGTATAAAGGATAGTATCTTATTCAGAAGTATAGATTATTGAAATGTAGTGTGGTCACCTAGTCGCGCTGTGGATAGGCTGCGGAAAGTAAAAAGGCGGAGGGACAAATGAAAACATTAGCGGCAATGACACTTGGGCTGTGTATCGTAGGGTCTAGCGTTTGGAGTGACGAAAGTGAGCGCCCAAACATACTCGTGATTATGGCTGACGACGTAGGATGGGCAAGCCTCGGCGTTTACCATGGGGGTATCAAAAGTATCGAGACCCCAAATCTCGACCAGCTTGCTTCCGAAGGTGTACGCCTGACGGATTACTATGCTGAACCCAGTTGTACGGCGGGTCGGTCGGCATTCATGACAGGACAAATGCCTATTCGAACAGGTATGCACACTGTTGGTCTCCCGGGCGATCCAGTTGGGTTGCACCCCGATGATCCCACGCTGCCAATGTTTTTGAAGAAATTGGGCTATACCACGGGTCAGTTTGGCAAAAATCATCTTGGAGACCTGAATGAGTTTTTGCCTACCACCAAGGGCTTCGACGAATATTGGGGTTGGTTGTATCACTTGAACGCAATGGAATACACAAGTGACCCAGACTGGCCCGATGACCCGGAATTCGTGGCGCAGTTCGGTCCACGTAACATCATCCATTCGTACGCTACCGAAGAAGACGACGAAACGATCGACCCTCGTTTTGGTAAAGTTGGAAAACAACGCATTGTCGATGATGGGCCCGCCCCACCAGAACGGCAAGCGACCTTGGACGATGAGGTAACAAATCACACCAAAGACTTCATTTCTCGCGCGGTAGAAGCAGATACTCCATTCTTCGTGTGGATGGCTCCGGCACGGGCTCATGTCTGGACACATCTTAGTCCCAAGTATGAGGCGATGCTTGGTGACGGTCGCGGTCTGCAAGATGTCATTATGAAAGAACTGGATGACAACGTCGGGAAAGTCTTAGCTCATCTGGTCGACCTTGGAGTGTCCGACAATACTATCGTCATGTTCACCGCGGACAATGGTCCGGAGACGCTGACGTGGCCGGATGGAGGCACGACACCCTTTCATGGCGAGAAAGGAACGACTTGGGAGGGCGGTTTCCGCGTCCCGGCGGTCATCAGGTGGCCCGGCAAGATCCCCGAAGGGCAGGTGTTGAACGGTATTTTCAGCGGCTTGGACTGGATGCCAACATTTGTTGCTGCTGCGGGTGGTCCGGCGGACCTCAAAGAGAAACTGTTAGAAGGTTATGAAGGCTTCAAAGTCCACGTCGATGGCTACAATCAACTTCCTTATCTGAGCGGAGAAGCGGAAGAGAGCAGCCGTCGGGAACTGCTCTACTACCAGGGAACGGACCTTCAAGCTGTGCGCTATAATGATTGGAAAGCTCATTTCGTAGTTCAAAACCATGGATGGTCTGGCCCAAAAGAAGAGTTGGTAGCTCCGTTGCTCTATAACTTGCGCAGAGACCCGTATGAGAAAGCAGCTGATGAAAGTGGCATGTATGTCCGTTGGATGGGAGAAAAAATGTGGGCGTTCGGGCCCGCCGCACGCATTGTGCAATCGCACTTGGCGACCTTCCAAGACTTCCCGCCGCGAGGACGACCGGTAGCAAATCAGAGCCACGTAGAAGAACAAACTTCCAAGGAAGGTGGCATGTCTCAGTAGAAAACTGAACTTCCACTATTCAAATGCAGGGCGAGCTTTCGTTGGACACAGCCGCAAGCTCGCCTTTGTGAAACTACATTTTTGGCGACCCAAACGGGTCATTACTTTGAGTAAATGGCCGACACTTTCTGATTTTTGTAAATGGCGGTTTTGTCCGCTCTACCGACATTGACCATCAGCCTAACTCGCAGCACTGACTTGCCGTAGAAATTCACCGTTCGCACAGGTGGCCCCATAAGAACCCAACTTTGAACAAAGCAGAGCCCAAATGCGGCAGCGATCAGAACGCCATGGCCGCCTGAACAGCGCGTTGCCAGCGGTCATAGGCGGCGTCGCGTTCCTCTGCGGATAGTTTGGGTTCGAACCGGCGATCCAGCGCCCAGGTTTCCGCGAATTCCTGTTGATCAGGGTAGATGCCCGCGCGCATACCGGCCAGCCAAGCCGCGCCCAGAGCGGTGGTTTCTTGCATCACGGGTCGGTCGACCTCGGCGCCGAGGTAATCCGACAGGCCTTGCATCGCCCAATCAGATGCGCTGGCACCGCCGTCGACGCGTAAGATGACATCGGTATCTGCGCCCCAATCGCCCTGCATGGCATGCCACAGGTCTCGGGTCTGATAGGCGATGCTTTCCAGTGTTGCCTTGGCAAATTCTGCCCGCCCGGAATTGCGGGTCAGGCCAAAGACCGCGCCCCGACAATCTGGTTTCCAATAGGGCGCGCCCAATCCGGTAAACGCGGGCACCAGCACAACATGCTGGTTGGGGTCGGCCTGCTGCGCCAGCTCGCCGCTTTCCGGGGCGGTTTCGATGATCTGCAGCGCATCGCGCAGCCATTGCACCGCGGCCCCTGCGACAAAAATCGAACCCTCAAGCGCATAGGTTTTTTGCCCGTCCAACTGATAGGCAATCGTTGTCAGCAGGCGGTTCTTCGAGGCGACCGGCTGAGGCCCGGTATTCAACAGCGCAAAACACCCCGTCCCATAGGTCGATTTCATCATGCCGGGCTGAAAACAGGCCTGCCCGATGGTCGCGGCCTGCTGATCGCCCGCAACACCCAGAATCGGGATATTTCCCCCAATCAGAGTCGTTTTTCCGAAATCCGAGGCGCAATCCTGTACCTCGGGCAGCATGGACATGGGCACATCCAACAGATCGCAGATCTCGGTGCTCCAACAGCCTTTGTGGATGTCGAACAGCAGTGTGCGGGCAGCGTTGGTGGCGTCTGTCACGTGGTTGCAGCCTTCGGTCAGGCGCCAGATCAGGAAACTGTCGATGGTGCCGAACAGTAGATCGCCTGCCTCGGCGCGGTCGCGGGCGCCGGGGACATTATCCAGTAGCCATTTGACTTTGGTGCCCGAAAAATACGGGTCCAGCAACAGCCCGGTCTGCTGGGTCACGTCATCCTCGCAACCGGCCTGCTTGTAGCGGGCGCAGATATCGGCGGTGCGTCGATCCTGCCAGACGATTGCGTTGTGGATAGGCTCGCCGGTCTGTTTATCCCAGACCACGGTTGTTTCACGCTGGTTGGTGATGCCGATACCGGCAATCTGATCGGGGGTTGCGCCAACGCTCTGCATCACCTCGCGGCAGACACGTAGGACGCTGTCCCAGATTTCCTCGGGATCGTGTTCGACCCAGCCTTCTTGTGGGAAATGCTGCGTGAATTCATGCTGCGCGGTGCCTGCCCGTTGCATGTCCGCGTCGAACAGAATGGCCCGTGATGATGTGGTGCCCTGATCAATGGCAAGAATATAGGTCACGCCTGCGCCCCCCTTCGCATTTGGTTTTGCGAGACTTTAGCGCAAACAGTCGGTTGCGTACCAGAGTGTTCAGACGGGAATATTGTCGATTAGACGCACTCCATCCGCCCAGGCCGCGGCAAACAGGCGGGCGGGTCGGTCGGCATGTGTCAGCGGGTTCAGAGATTCCGCACAGCGCAGTTGGATATATTCCACTTGTGTAAAACCTGCGGCCAAAAGATCGGTACTGGCCTGTGCTGCCAGTGTGTCGAACGGGGCGCCGTTCTTTAGCGCGTTGGCCAGATCCAGCATGATGCGGTGTTTGTGCGCTGCAATCTCCACCCCCTCGGGCGAGAGGCGCTGATTGCGCGAGGACATGGCCAGACCCGAGGGTTCACGCACCGTGGGGCAGCCGATCACTTCGATCGGGATATCCAGATCGCGCGCCATGCGGCGCACGACCAGCAGCTGTTGATAGTCTTTTTCCCCAAAATAGGCTCTGTCTGCCTGGGTTTGCAGGAACAGTTTGGCGACCACAGTGGCGACGCCATCGAAATGGCCGGGGCGGAATTCGCCCTCCATCACACTGGTCAGGCCAGTTACAGATACGGTGGTGGCAAAGCCTTGCGGGTAGATCTCGTCCGGGTCCGGCACATAAATTGCATCAACGCCATAGGGGGCCAGTTTCTGAGCATCTTCGATTTCGGTGCGCGGATAATTGGCCAGATCCTCGGGGTTGTTAAACTGCGTTGGGTTCACGAAAATCGTCACGATAACTCGGTCGGTGCCATTTTTGGCCGCCTCAACCAGAGACAGATGCCCCGGATGCAACGCGCCCATAGTTGGGACGACGCCGATTGCCTCACCATTCTTGCGCCAGTTGGCGGTCAAGGCGCGCAGATCGGAGAGGCGACGCAGGATCGGAGCGGTCATTTAGCTGTGCCCTGTGACGGAGCCTGATTGGCAAAGACATGTTCATCGGCGGGGAAAGCGCGTGCGCGCACTTCGGCGGCGTACTCGGCGATGGCGGCCTCGGCCAGTGGCCCCAGCTCGGCATATCGTTTGACGAATTTCGGTTTGAAAGCGGTGAAAAAGCCGACCATGTCGTCCACCACAAGTATTTGCCCGTCACATTCGGCGGACGCGCCAATGCCGATAGTAGGGATGGCGACCTCGGCAGTGATTTGGTTGGCTAGACCCTGCGGGACCTTCTCTAACACAAGGGAAAAGGCGCCTGCATCAGCCACGGCATGGGCATCGGCCAGTACCGTCTGTGCCTGAACATCACGGCCCTGCACCTTATATCCACCTAGCGTGTTGATCGACTGTGGGGTCAGGCCGATATGCGCCATCACCGGGATGCCGCGCTTGACCAGAAAGCGGATGGTTTCGGCCATTTCGACCCCGCCCTCTAGCTTGATCGCACCGGCACCGGTTTCCGCCATCAGGCGGGCGGCATTGCGGAACGCCTGTGAGGGGCTTTCCTCGTAACTGGCAAAGGGCATGTCGATGACCATCATTGCCTTGTCCAGCCCGCGCGCCACGGCCTGACCATGCAGGATCATCATCTCCATCGTCACGCCAAGCGTCGATTCCAACCCGTGTAGCACCATGCCGACACTGTCACCGACCAGAACAAAGTCGCAATGATCATCCATCAGTCGGGCCATCGGAGTTGTATATGCGGTCAGACTGACCAGTGGCTCGCCACCTTTTCGGGCGCGAATATCCACGGCATTCGGGGCTCTTTTGCGGGCGGTGGCGCTCATGCTCGCTCCTCGCGGTTCATGTTGCGGTGCGGCATAGCAGATTGGACCGGGCCAAAGATAGCCCGGTTGCGCGAACATTTCCTTGATTGACCTAAGGTTTAAAGGGACATTGGTCCGCAGACCGGTCCGCGACATGCAGGACCACGCAGTTTCAGTGGGGAGACAACGATATGACAAAGCAGATGTTTCGGTCTTTTGCATCGGCGCTGGCGATTGGAGCCAGTTTGATAGCCACCCAAGCCCTGGCCAAATCCGACATCACCATCGCAATGCAGCTTGAGCCGCCGCATCTGGACCCGACCAGCGCTGCGGCACAGGCCATCGATTCGGTTGTCTATACCAATATCTTCGAAGGTCTGACCCGGTTCATGGGCGACGGATCGGTCGTGCCCGGGCTGGCGGAAAGCTGGGAGATTTCAGACGACGGCACCGTCTATACCTTTAAGCTGCGCGATAGTGTGACCTTCCACGATGGCACCACCATGGATGCCGAGGACGTCAAATTCAGCCTTGACCGGGCCCGTGCTGAAGACAGCGCCAATGCACAAAAGGCCCTGTTTGCCGGGATCGAAAGCGTTGAGGTCGTGGATCCGCTGACCGTCAAGGTCACCCTGTCAGGGCCAAACGGGAATTTCCTGTTCAATATGGCCTGGGGGGATGCGGTGATTGTCGCCCCCGAAAGCATAGAGGCGATCAAGACCAACCCGGTCGGCACCGGCGCGTTTGCCTTTGGGGACTGGGTGCAGGGGGACAGCATCACGCTGACGCGAAACCCCGACTATTGGGGTGATCAGCCCGCGTTAGAGTCTGCTACATTCAAGTTCATCTCGGACCCGACCGCCGCCTTTGCTGCCATGATGGCCGAGGATGTGGATGTGTTCGACATTTTCCCGGCGCCTGAGAACATGCCGCAGTTCGAGGCTGATCCGCGCTTTCAAGTGCTTGTCGGCTCGACCGAGGGTGAGACGATTCTGTCCACCAACAACAAGCAGCCGCCCTTTGACGACATCCGGGTGCGGCAGGCGCTGGCCCATGCCATCGACCGTCAGGCAATTATTGACGGCGCGATGTTCGGCTATGGCACGCCCATCGGAACGCATTTTGCCCCGCACAACCCGGCCTATGTCGATCTGACCGGCAATTCGGCGTATGACCCCAAGAAGGCCGCGCAGTTGCTGGCCGATGCGGGCTATGCCGAAGGGTTCAAGACCACTCTGCACCTGCCGCCGCCTTCTTATGCTCGCCGCGGAGGCGAGATCATCGCCGCGCAACTGGCCGAGGTCGGGATCGAGGCTGAAATCATCAATGTCGAATGGGCGCAGTGGCTGGAATCGGTGTTCAAGGGCAAGGATTTTGGTCTGACTATCGTCAGCCATACCGAGCCGATGGATATCGGCATCTATGCGCGGCCCGACTACTATTTCCAGTATGACAGCATCGACTTTCAGACGCTGATGGAGACGTTGAACGCCACCACCGACCCTGATGAGCGTACCCGCCTGTTGGGCGAAGCGCAGCGTCTGATCGCAAATGATTACGTCAACGGGTATCTGTTCCAGCTGGCCAAGCTTGGCGTTGCCAAGGCTGGCGTTCAGGGACTTTGGGAAAACGCACCCACAGCGGCCATCGACCTGACCGCCATCAGTTGGGCGGAATAAGACCAGTTCCAGAGAGGAGACCGGCGCATGAGAAGATCAACCCTCGTTGCGTTGATGATTGCGGTTTTAGCCGTGATTGCGCCGGTCGCCAAAGGGGATACGCCGCTTGAACAGGCGGTGACACTGTGGCTGGAGGGCGATGATGAACGCGCTCTGCCACTGCTGGCGGATCTGGCGGCTGATGGCAACGCGCAGGCTCGTCTGCTGTTGGGGCGAATTGAAACCGCCGATCTTGGACCATCTCCGTTCCGCCAATCGCTGGGCCGAAAGGGTTCGCGCAAGCTGTTTCGTCAAAAAGACCTGACGGCCTTTGGCCGATCCTGGCTGTTGGTCGAGGCGAAAGGTGGAAATGAGCTTGCCCAAGCGCTGTTGGATGCCAAACGCCCCACACCAGACCCGAAGCTGATTGCACAGCTCAATGCGTTGGGAGAACATCAAGCTACGGACTACCCGACGCGAATCGTGGCGCTCTATGGCGATCCAGAAATGCGCGGCGATCTGTTGGCGGATGGGCAGCTGATGCAGGACCTCAAACCTTATCTGAGTTATCTGACGGTCGATCCCGAGCCGCGCGGCGACGGTCTGGCAGCGCTGCGCCACATTCAGCCTGATCCAGTTGACATGAATTCCGATCAGGCGCTGGGCATGGCGGGATTGCTGGCCCTGGGGCTGGGATATGGCGATCTGTCTGTGGACAATAGCTGGCGCCCGGCGGTGGAAAACTGGTTGATGACATCCCAGTCGACCCGCCCCATCGCGCAGCTCTGTTCTGACCAATGCGGGGCCGAGGCACCAAACTGCGCCTTTGCCTTCCTTGCCCTGTTTGGCGGCTATTTCGAGGTCATCCGCATCGACAGCCCGCTGGAAACGCTCATCCCGCAGGAGCAGTTTCTGGACAGTCCTCGCGCGCGCCTGATGGTCCTTCGTCGGGCGGCACTGGCCCGGACCGAGACAAATCTGGAAACGCTGGTGGACAGCGCACCCGCGGCGAAGCTTTCGACCTGCGCGACTGATTTGGTCCGGCAAGAGCAGCAGTCCTACAAGTAGCTGTTGCGTAGGCGCCGCTCGCACCCGTAACCTGTTTGTAATGCTACGCTATGCCCTCAAACGTCTGATTTCGCTGGTGATCAGCCTGGCTATCGCCTCGGTGGTCATTTTTGCAGTGATCGAGGTCGCGCCGGGCGATCCGGCATCCTTCATGCTTGGCGTCAACGCGCAGGCGGACACGCTGGCCGCGCTGCGGGCCGAGCTGGGGTTGGATGTGTCCAAACCGCAGCGCTATTTCAACTGGGTCAGCGGAATGCTGGTCGGGGATTTCGGCACTTCATACACCTATCGCACGCCGGTGTCGCAGATGATTGCGGACCGACTTTGGGTGTCGCTGCCGCTGGCGCTTTATGCACTGACCCTTTCAACCCTGATCGCCTTTCCCGCAGGGATTTACGCTGCTGCGCGCCGGGGGCGGCCCGGCGATGTGGCGGTCATGGGGGCCACACAGCTCGGCATCGCCGTGCCAAATTTCTGGTTTGCCATGATGCTGGTGCTGGTCTTTGCCATCAATCTGCGCTGGTTCAACGCTGGAGGGTTCGCAGGCTGGGACGATGGGTTTTGGACCGGTCTACACTCGCTGACCCTGCCAGCCATAGCGCTGGCTCTGCCACAGGCGGCGATTCTTGCAAGGGTCATGCGGTCGGCCCTGCTGGATATTCTGGGTGAGGATTTCATGCGCACCGCACGGGCCAAGGGCCTGTCCCGCCGACAGGCGCTGTGGCGTCACGGGGTGCGCAATGCGCTGATCCCGGTGTTGACCATCATCGGGCTGCAGTTTTCCTTTCTTCTGGCCGGGTCCATCATTATCGAACAGGTGTTTTACCTGCCCGGCCTCGGGCGGCTGGTGTTTCAAGCGATCTCGGCCCGCGATCTGATCGTGGTGGAATCCGTGGTCATGCTACTGGTTTTTGCAGTGATCACGGTAAATTTTCTGGTTGATCTCGCCTATGCCGCCGTTGACCCCCGTCTGAGGAGCAGGACATGAGCCGCAACCTCATCCTTGGTGCAGTACTCTCCTCGCTGGTGGTCTTGGCGGCTGCACTTTCCTTTGTCTGGACGCCCTACGCGCACGCCGCGCTGAATATTCCCGCCAAGCTGCAACCACCCAATGAGCAGCACTGGTTTGGCACCGATCATTTTGGGCGGGACATGTTCTCAATGATCATGGTGGGTGCGCGCACTTCAATCGCTGTGGCCTTGGTGGCGGTGGGGATCGGCATGACATTGGGCGTGCCACTTGGTCTGGCGGCAGCGGCGCGCAAAGGCGCGTGGCTGGATGAGGTGATCATGCGCGGCAACGATCTGGTTTTTGCTTTCCCGTCGTTGGTCATCGCCATCCTGATCACTGCCGTTTTCGGTGCCGGGGCGGTCAACGCCATCATTGCCATCGGTATCTTCAACATTCCGGTCTTTGCCCGTATCACCCGTGGCGCTGCGCTGTCGCTGTGGGAGCGAGAGTTCATCCTGGCCGCCCGGGTCTCGGGCAAGGGTGCGGCGCGGATATCGGCGGAACATATCCTGCCGAATGTGGCGAACTTGCTGATCGTACAGGGCACCATCCAGTTCAGCCTTGGCATTCTTGCCGAGGCAGGCCTGTCCTATGTCGGGTTGGGTGCGCAACCGCCTACGCCCAGTTGGGGCCGGATGTTGGCAGATGCGCAGACGATGGTCAGTTTTGCCCCGCATTTGGCTCTGATTCCGGGGCTTGCAATCATTGTCACTGTTTTGGGGCTGAACCTGCTGGGCGACGGTTTGCGGGATTGGCTGGACCCCCGAATACGGGTGGCGCGCGCATGAGCTTGCTGGAAATCGAAAATCTCAACCTGTCGATTCATGGCATGGACATCCTCAAACAGGTCAGCCTGTCTGTTGCGTCGGGTGAGATCGTCGCCGTCACCGGTGAAAGCGGTTCGGGCAAGTCAATGACGGCGTTGGCGGTGATGCAACTGCTGCCAAACGGTGCGGATGCCGCGGGCGCGATCCGGTTGGACAGGCTGGACCTGCTGAACTGTTCCGAGGATGAGATGTGCGCCCTGCGTGGCGCCTCGGTCGGGATGGTGTTTCAGGAACCCATGACCGCGCTCAACCCGGTCAAAACCATCGGGGATCAGGTGATGGAGACAATCCTGATCCACAAAGCCATGCCTACTGCACAGGCCCGGTCCCGTGCCGAAGAAGTGCTGACGCGCGTCGGCCTTCCGCCCGAAAGGTTCCCTCTGTCCAGGTATCCGCATGAGCTGTCCGGTGGTCAGCGTCAGCGCGTGGTGATCGCCATGGCCATCGCGTTGCGCCCAAGGTTGTTGATCGCGGACGAACCTACGACGGCGCTGGACGTCACTACGCAGGCGCAGATTCTAGACCTGCTCACGGGGTTGGTGCGCGAATACGACATGGGATTGCTAATGATCACCCATGATCTGGCGGTTGTGGCCGATATGGCCGACCGGATCATCGTCATGCGCTATGGCGAAGTCGTCGAGGCCGGCGCCACCGAACCCTTGCTGCGGTACATGCAGCACCCCTATACACGCATGCTGTTCCGGGCTTCGGGCCATCAGGTCGACCTGCCGGAACTCAAACCGGCACAGCCTTTGCTTGAGGTTGCACAGGTGGTCCGGGATTACCGTTTGCCCCGAAAGGGCTTGTTTGATGCGCCGCGACACCACAGGGCTGTGGCTGGGGTCAGCTTTACACTGAACAAAGGCGAGCGCTTGGGCCTGGTCGGAGAGTCCGGGTGCGGAAAATCGACCCTAACACGGGCTATCCTGGGGCTGGAAGAGGTGCAGAGCGGCCAGATTCTGCTGGACGGGCAACCAGTATTCACCGGGCACAATCCCAATCTGGCCGTCCGGCGTAAGATGCAGGTTGTGTTCCAGGACCCCTATGGCAGCTTCAACCCCCGACACCGGGTCACGCGCCTGATCACCGAGCCGTTTCACCTGCTCGAACATCCCCCAACCGGGTCCGAGCGGCAGGATCGGATCGCCGAGATTCTGACGGCCGTAGGTCTCAGCCCCGATGACGCGGGTCGGTACATTCACGAGTTCTCGGGCGGGCAGAGGCAGCGTATCGCCATCGCCCGTGCCCTGATCATCCGGCCCGAACTGATCTTGTTTGATGAGGCGGTCTCGGCCCTTGATGTTTCTGTCCGAGCGCAGATCCTTGATCTGCTGGCCGAGCTCTGCGGCGCCTATGACCTGACTTATCTGTTCATCAGCCACGACCTAAGCGTCGTGCGCACCATTACCGACCGGGTTTTGGTGATGCAGGCGGGGCAGATTGTCGAACAGGGTGAGACCGAACAGGTCTTTTCCAACCCGCAGCACCCCTATACCCAAACCCTGATCGCCGCCGCACCGACCCTGCCGGATATCGGTCAGGATGTAGCATAAACTTCAATGTTAGAGACGAAATGGAGCCTGACATGACCAATCCCCTGTGGTTCGATCCCAGCTTG
This sequence comes from Ruegeria sp. CDSC052, assembly GCF_059610685.1. Lineage (NCBI taxonomy): Bacteria > Pseudomonadati > Pseudomonadota > Alphaproteobacteria > Rhodobacterales > Roseobacteraceae > Ruegeria > Ruegeria sp. CDSC052. The sequence continues at coordinate 32,373 of NZ_JBXWOB010000011.1, read as the reverse complement.
TGCCTGATTGGCGGCGCGTGGCAGCGGCCTGCGTCTCAGGCCGATTTGCCGCTGATCAACCCGTCGGACGGGTCCGAGCTATGTCGGATCGCGCGCGGGGATGCTGATGACATCGATGCTGCGGTGAACGCGGCGCAAAAGGCGCTGGATGGGGACTGGGGCCGCAAAACCGCACTGGAGAGGGGCCGCATTCTGACCCGATTGGGCCAGATGGTGCTGGAACGTGTCGATGATCTGGCTGCGTTGGAGGCGATGGATGTCGGCAAACCCCTGACACAAGCGCGCGCCGATGCGGTGGCACTGGCGCGGTATTGTGAGTTTTACGGAGGCGCGGCGGATAAGGTGATGGGCGAAACGATCCCTTATCTGGATGGCTATACCGTCTATACCCTGCGTGAACCGCATGGTGTGACGGGCCACATTGTGCCGTGGAATTATCCTATGCAGATCATCGGCCGCTCTGTCGGGGCGGCGCTGGCAATGGGCAATGCCTGTGTGCTGAAACCAGCGGAAGAGGCCTGTTTGACCGCGCTTGCCTTTGCCCATCTGGCGCAGCAGGCCGGGTTGCCGGCGGGTGCTTTGAACGTGGTTCCGGGGCTGGGGGCCGAGGCCGGGGCGGCGCTGTCGGCGCATCCGGGGATTCAGCATGTGTCCTTCACCGGCTCCGTTGCCACCGGCGCGTTGGTGCAACAGGCCGCTGGGCATAACGTGGTGCCAGTGACGCTGGAGCTGGGCGGGAAATCCCCGCAGCTGGTGTTCGACGATGCAGATCTGGATGCGGCCCTGCCGTTTCTGGTGAATGCGGGCGTTCAGAACGCAGGGCAGACCTGTTCGGCCTCCTCCCGCGTTCTGGTGCAACGCGGAGTGTATGAGCAGGTCAAATCGCGCATGGCCTCGGCCTACTCCGAGTTGACTGTTGGGCCCGCGTCCGAAGATTTGCGCCTGGGGCCCCTGATTTCAGCACGTCAGAAGGACATCGTGACCGGATTTATCGACAAAGGCGCAGATCTGAATATCGTGGGCCAGGGGCCGATTGTTGGTCACGCACCCGAGACTGGCGCCTATGTGCAACCGACCTTGTTTGCCGACGTACCCTCTGATCATGTTTTGGCACAGGATGAGATTTTCGGCCCAGTCCAAGTGCTGATCCCCTTTGAGACCGAGGAAGAGGCCCTGCAGATCGCCAACTCCACCGATTACGGGCTGGTTGCCAGCATTTGGACACGCGATGGCGCGCGGCAGATGCGGCTGGCAAAGAAGTTGCGGTCGGGGCAGGTGTTTATCAACAATTACGGCGCTGGCGGCGGTGTGGAGCTGCCCTTTGGCGGTGTCGGGAAATCTGGCCATGGTCGCGAAAAAGGGTTCGAAGCGCTGTACGGGTTCTCACAGGTGAAAACGGTAGCTGCGTTCCATGGTTAGGGCCTAAACGATGACCTCGATTGGCTGTTGCACCCCGACGCCGAAGACACGCTTGTAGCGCTCAATCTGATCTGCCGGACCCATCGCTTTTTCCGGGTTGTCCGACAGTTTGACCGTCGGGCGACCATTGGCCGAAACCGCCTTGCAGACCAACGAGAAGGGTGCCAGCGCGTCATCGGGAACCAGCCCTCTGAAATCATTGGTCAGCAGCGTGCCCCAGCCGAAGGATACTTTGGTGCGGCCTGCAAACTGACTTTGCAGTTCGCGGATTTTGCCGACATCCAGACCGTCAGAAAAGATCACGCGTTTCTGTTTGGGATCCTCACCGCGCGATTGCCACCATTTGATCGCAGTTTCTGCACCGGTTGCCGGATCACCGCTGTCGATTCTGATGCCGGTCCATCCCGCCAACCAATCTGGCGCGTCGTCCAGAAAACCCTTTGTGCCATAGGTATCAGGCAGGATGATCCGTAGGTTGCCGTCATGTTCCTCGTGCCAATCGCTAAGCACGTCATAGGGTGCCTGCGCCAGTTTCTCATCAGTATCAGCCAGCGCAGAGTAAACCATGGGCAACTCGTGGGCATTGGTGCCGATGGCCTCGACCTCGCGCCGCATGGCGATCAGGCAGTTCGAGGTGCCGGTAAATGCAGGGCCCAGACCTTCGATCATGGCTTGGACGCACCAGTCCTGCCATAGAAAGGAATGCCGCCGTCTGGTGCCGAAATCGGCGATGCCCAGCCCCTGAATCCCTCGTAGATGTTCGATTTTCTCCCATACACGGGTCATCGCACGAGCATAGAGAATTTGTAGCTCGAACCGCCGCATCGCATTCAGCACCGAGCGGGATCGCAGCTCCATCAGGACTGCCAATGCAGGAATTTCCCACAGCATGACCTCGTGCCATTTGCCTTCAAAGGTCAATTCGTACTGATCACCTTTGCGTTCAAGGTGATAGGGCGGCAGTCGCAGGTTCTCGAACCACCCCATGAAATCCGAACGGAACATCTGACGTTTGCCATAGAAGGTATTGCCGCGCAGCCAAGTGCTTTCCCCCCGGCTCAGGCTGAGTGACCGAATGTGGTCCAGCTGTTCGCGCAGCTCTCCCTCATCAATCAATTCAGCCAATGGAATGTGATTCGACCGGTTAATAAGTGAAAACACCACATCCGTTTGGGGCTTATTTCGAAACACTGACTGGCACATCAGCAGTTTGTAGAAGTCTGTGTCGATTAAAGACCGGACAATCGGGTCAATCTTCCATTTGTGATTGTATACTCGCGTCGCAATATCGACCATTGGGAACTCCTGCGATTTCCGTTGTTAGATCAATAGGTGCGTGGAATGGCAAGAGTCGCTAAATTGATGACAATGACAAGGTCAAGTCACAATGCGAGCATATTGTGGGGTCTTTTCACCGGTTAGTGGAAAGAGGGGGATGGATAGTCGAGGTTTAGTTAGTGAATGGTTCTCGAGTACGACTTTGATATTGTAACGATCGCTTCGGGGGAAAACGATCCGGAGACGACCCCGTCAGGGGCGCAAAACGGACGCAAGGTGCGTGCGCTGTTTCGGAATGTGAAAACAGCCGATGCATTGCGGGCAGCGTCACCCAAAATACGCAAAATTTTTCATGATGCCGGTTTTGGTCTGGATTCGACGCGCAGCGAGATTACCCATGGATATTACCGTCCACAGGATACGGCGGACAGGGATCGCATTCTGCGAGCCTTGTTTCACAATATCCGGACGACGGGAGTCAAAGGCGAATATTGCGGCGAGTTTGATTTCCTGAAGTTCATGAACGATGTAAAAGCCGCCAAGCCGCGCGCCGGGTTGCCCAAAGAGGTTCCGATGTGGAAACCTAGGCCACAGCAGGCGGAATCGGTCGGACCAAAGCGCCGAACTGTACCAGGCCGGGTTGGGTTTGCTTTGGGGTTGGCGGTGACTATCTTTGCACTGCTCAAGTATCTGGCGGCTGCGGGGGCAACCCCTTAAATCAGCCGAACGCCAGCATCTTTCATCGCGGTCTCTGCCGAGGCCAATGACCCATCCAGATTAATTGCCCGGCAGGCTCTCATCTGAACTGACACGTCGAAACCCAGCCGCGCTGCGTCAACCGCAGAGTAGTAGACGCAGAAATCCGTGGCCAGTCCGACGAGTGTCAGTCTCTCGATTTCACGGGTGCGCAGATACCCTTCCAACCCGGTGGGCGTGGTCTGGTCGTTCTCAAAGAACGCCGAATAGCTATCGATGTTGCTGCGGAACCCTTTGCGCAGGATCAGATCGCCATCCGTACGCAGGTTCGCATGAAATGCTGCCCCATTTGTTCCCTGCACGCAGTGATCTGGCCACAAAACCTGAGGCCCATAAGGCATCTCGGTCATGTCATAGGGGTTTTTGCCCGCATGGCTGCTGGCAAAGGACGAATGCCCCGCAGGGTGCCAGTCTTGAGTCAGGATCACCGCGTCAAAATCTGGCATCATCGCGTTGATCGGAGCCACGATCTCATCTCCGCCGGGAACCGCCAACGCACCGCCGGGACAGAAATCGTTCTGAACATCGATCACAATAAGGGCATGGGTCATGGGGACCTCCTTCGGTTGCGTTATCGGTAATGGGCGCGACAAGGGGCGTCAATCCGGTCTCTTGCGACTCTGTCCGCGCGGGTTTAGACCGCGCGCATGTATACGATCGCTGCTCTCTATCATTTCACCCGGTTCGCCAACCACGAAGCCCTTCGTGAGCCCTTGCTTGAGCTGTGCCTCGCGCAATCGGTCAAAGGGACGCTCTTGCTGGCACAGGAAGGGATCAATGGCACTATTGCCGGACCCCGCGCTGGCATTGACGCGGTTTTGGCCCATATCCGTGCGCTGCCCGGCTGTGCTGATCTGGAGTGGAAAGAGGCCACGTCTGACCAACCGCCATTTGGCAAGATCAAGGTACGCCTGAAAAAAGAGATCGTGACCATGGGCCAACCGGATATCGATCCGCGCGCCCGTGTCGGCAATTATGTCGAGCCCGAAGACTGGAATGATCTGATCCGCTCGGATGATGTGGTGGTGATCGACACCCGAAATGATTACGAGGTGGCAATCGGTACGTTTGAGGGCGCGTTAGACCCTGAAACAAGCAGTTTTCGTGAATTCCCCACCTGGTGGGAAGAAAACAAGGACCGGTTCCACAATAAGCGTGTGGCGATGTTTTGCACGGGTGGCATCCGGTGTGAGAAATCCACCAATTACCTGTTGGGTCAGGGGGTCGAGGATGTCTATCACCTGAAAGGTGGCATCTTGCGATACCTCGAGGAAATGCCCGTCGAGAACAGCACCTGGCAGGGCGAATGCTTTGTGTTCGACAACCGCGTATCTGTTGGGCATGGGCTGGTCGAAGGGCCGCACAACCTGTGCCATGGCTGCCGTCGCCCGATCCTTCCCGAGGATGTGAAACGTGCCGAATACGAACACGGCGTGTCCTGCCATCAATGCATAGAGGAAACCTCTGAGGTCGACAAAACCCGGTTCCGGGAACGTCAAAAACAGATCCTGCTGGCACGTCAGCGGGGACAGGAGCATCTGGGCGCAGACTGATTTGCTGAAATCTGGTTGCCACGCAGGACAGTCCACCGGATAATCCCGGAGATTTCAGCGCGTTGGAGGTTCCATGTCCCGAAAACCCACGACTTTGGAAGAATGGAAATCAACGCTGCTGGCGGCAGCCGCAATGGTGGTTGCCAGTTTCCTCGCATGGTTCGGTCTGTCCCGTCTGAGCGAGGGCACTGCAGGTGACACGATCGGTACGATCGCCTCTGTGGGGCTGGTTGTGTGGATGGTGTCTCAATCCTGGTTCTATATGACTCAGGTGAAATCACCGCGCCGCATTCTGTTTTTGATGGGTGTGTCCTTTATTCAGGTCGTTCCGTTCCTGTTCGCCGCTGCCTATGGCGCATTCGGGTACCAGGATAATTGCGTCATCGGGGCGCAAGGGCCCGCTGATATCCTGTATTTTTCTTATGTTACATTCACCACCGTTGGGTACGGCGATATGTCCCCAACCGGGCTGTGCCGCGCCCTGGCCGTGGCCGAGGCGGTGACCGGCTATATCCTACTGGGCCTGTTCGTCGCGGCGGCGGTGGCGTTGTATGCCCGCAATCATAGTCCGGATTAGGCTCTGATTTCGTCTATTTGTTTTGATCTATCCAACGCGACATCATCTGTTTGTCGCGAAAGCACTCCGACGGGATTGGGCGGCGTTTGCTGCGCGAGATACGTTCGGCAAAGGCAACCTGCTTGCCGGTCGGGTAATTTGCAAATGGCGAGGGATCATCAGGTTTGTGTTTGGAAATCCAGGCAGACATGGACTGACGGTCGCGCTGCGCCTCGACCGGAATCTCAAGTGCAGTTTGCTCCGCGATGGCGCGGGCATAGCGTATCTGCCGATCGGTGGCGGGCAGCAGGTGATAGTCGTTTGTCGGGCCGTGCGGGGCGGTGTTTCGCAATGAATGGGCCATCGGTTGATCCTCTGACTATGTAGAACATAAATAGAACATTTACCGAAAATTTCAAGCCACGGCCTGTTGGAATTGGCAGGAAATCGCTCTGGATCAGTTTTATTGACTGCTGAGTCAATAAAATATAAACGCGGAGGAAACAGCTTCTGATCAGGGAATCCCCACAATGAGATTTCAGCCCAAGGCGAGCCATTTCATCAACGGTGAATATGTCGACGACACGACCGGAGCACCCATAGACGTGATCTACCCTGCAACAGGGGAAGTGATCGCACGGCTGCATTCTGCTACTCCGCAGATCATAGATCAGGCTCTAAACAGTGCAAAATCGGCACAGGCAGACTGGGCCGCGATGTCTGGGACCGAAAGGGGCCGTGTTCTGCGCCGCGCCGCGGACATCATGCGCGAACGCAATCGTGATCTGTCGATCATCGAAACCCACGATACTGGAAAACCGCTGCAGGAAACGTTGGTTGCCGATGCTACCAGCGGAGCCGATGCGTTGGAATATTTCGGAGGTCTGGCGGCCTCGCTGACCGGCGAGCATATCCCGCTGGGTGGTGGGGATTTCGTATATACGATCCGTGAGGCGCTTGGGGTTTGCGTCGGAATCGGCGCGTGGAACTATCCAACCCAGATTGCCTGCTGGAAAGGCGCGCCTGCTTTGGCCTGCGGCAACACGATGGTATTCAAGCCTTCCGAGACCACGCCCTTGTCTGCTCTGCAAGTGGCCGAAATCCTGGTCGAGGCCGGGGCACCAAAGGGTGTCTATAACGTAATTCAGGGTTATGGCGATGTGGGCGCATCACTTGTGACGGACCCCCGTGTTGCCAAGGTCTCGCTGACCGGATCGGTACCGACAGGGCGCAAGGTTTATGCCGCAGCAGCCGATGGCATGAAGCATGTCACGATGGAACTGGGCGGCAAGTCCCCCATAATCGTGTTCGACGATGCAGATATCGAAAACGCCGTGTCTGGCGCCATTTTGGGGAATTTCTACTCCTCGGGTCAGGTCTGTTCCAACGGCACCCGCGTTTTTGTACACAAAGGCATCAAAGAAGCCTTCCTCGATCGCCTGTCCCAGCGTCTGGCGAATGTGAAAATCGGCGACCCGATGGATGAAGAGGTTAATTTCGGTCCGATGGTTAGCGAAAACCAGATGAATATCGCTCTGGGTTATGTTGAAAAAGGCAAGGCAGAAGGTGCCCGTTTGGTCTATGGCGGTGCGCGTATCGAAAGCGACGGGTTCTACATTCAGCCCGCCGTCTTTGCCGATGTGACCGATGAAATGGCCATCGCGCGCGAGGAAATCTTCGGCCCGGTTATGTCAGTGTTGGATTTCGAAACCGAGGAAGAGGTGATGGCCCGCGCCAATAACACCGAATTCGGTCTGGCAGCCGGTGTGTTCACCAAAGATCTGACCCGAGCCCATCGTATCGCGGCCGCGTTCGAGGCGGGCAGCTGCTATATCAACACTTACAACCTCGCACCGGTTGAAGCCCCGTTTGGCGGGTCAAAAATGTCTGGGGTCGGGCGGGAAAACTCGAAATTGGCAATCAATCATTTCAGCGAGATGAAAACGGTTTATGTCTCGATGAATGACGTCGAGGCGCCTTACTGACTAAACCCACCAATTCAGGCTCTGTTCATGGGGTTTTCCCTCTGGAACAGAGCATTGGATGCCGCGGTTCGTCAGGAGATCAGCCCTGACTGGGTGGCCACCCTGAGTTTTGCCCAGACGTTTCAGTCTGCCCTCACAAGTGCGAGAAGCTGAGCGATATTCTCCCGGGCGTTGGCGCTGTTTTCAAGCAGGGCAGTTGCATCCGCCAATGGTTGTTCTTCAATCCTGGTTACAGGTTCTGCCAATGCCAGAGTCGACCGCCTGACCTGTCCGAATTTTTGGTCGACCGCAGGCTGCGGGACGTCTTCCTTATCAGAAAGCCAGAACAATCTTTCTGCTTCGTTCACCCTGTCAAACTGCAACAATACCCGCCCTGCATTTTCAAACTCACCTATATCCAGATCGGCCTGCGCCCGCAGTGACATGGCCTTGTCCGAGGGGTCATCCCCTAACTCCAGCAAGGCTTTGTGTGGCTGGCCGGACAACAATGCCGCTTGCGCGCGCAAAAGGGCTCGGTCCTTTCGCCTGATAGTGTCCAGAGGTCGGTTGGACCAAAAGAGCGTTGGACGGGCAAACCCCAGCGATGCCAACCTTTCGGCAATGGAGATTGCTGTTTCGGTTGTCAGCGATTGTGCCATCGGTTCGGGCAGGTTGAAGATGCGCCGCAAAAAGGTATCGTCGTCGGCGCGCGCAGTCAGTACTTGAACGGCCCGGTCCAGCGTTTCAGCTGAATTCGGAATATCTTCTAACAGATCAAAAGACTGGTCGAACTCTTGGCCCAAACTCAGCGCCAGCGCATATGTACGTTGCATAAGTGGGCCGATCTCAGATCGGCGCAATTCGACCGTATAAGATGCGGCAAGTTCGAGCTCCCGGGCGGAGGCTGACCCGCGTTCCGCCCACCGCTGTTCAATCAGTCGCGCCAGCGCCAGAGGCGCTTCGAGCCCCGCTTCCGAGCTGCTCACTACGTCATTCAGCAAGGATTCGGATTTTTCCTGATTACCTTCAGCCTTTGCAACACCGGCCTTGGCCTGTGTTGTGCCGGGGCTGGGTTTGGTTTCGATGCGATCAACAGCCCGCAAGACGCGCCGCGCGGCTTCAAGTTTTTGGGCTGCAACGAAAATGTCGGACAGCATAGGACCGACTTGCCGGCGCAGATGATCCGGTAGTCGAGCAAAGGATTGTTCCATAACCCTTATCTGGGCATCTTCGGCGAGCCTACCCTCGGTCAGAGCGGCCCAGATTGCGGCGTCACTTTCGCAACGCTGTAGGTCGCGGAATGGATTCGACCCTTTCAGTGGCCGGTCGTCCAGAACAGCGGCAATCGCAGAAATCCGGTTCGTTTCTGGCGTCTCTTCACCCATCCAGCTAAGGCTGCGAACCGCCTCGGCACCGAAGCCGAAATACGCATAGAGCTTGGCAAGCTTCAGGGCCCGTTCTTTATCAACGCGGTCGAATTCCTGAAACAGGCCGGTGCGCAGCTCTGCCACCTGTTCGGGGAACAGGCGCCCATCGGACCAGCTGTCAAAGCCTAGCTCGGCGCTGGAAATGCAGGCTGGTTTCTTTTCCAGTTGTGGAATGGATGGTCCCAGCAAGCCATCCAGATCGTCCAGTACCGACGTAACTGCGATGTTCAGGTCCATACGCGGTGGCATGTCGAGCGATTGATTGCCATTCGAGTTCCTGGGCCCAATCTGAGATAGTTCAAGATTAACCAGATCTCGGTCAGCGCCCTGCAACAATCGCGTCGATAGCTGGTCCTCAAATACCTGCGCATTGAGATTCAAAAGCGGCAATACCAGAGGATCAAGCGCCTGTGGCCCGGGCAGCGGGGCGTTTACCACAGCGGCTTTGGGCAGCGTTGGGGGTGGAATGTCGCTGCTGATCGGTGGAAGGGCTGCCCCCGGCGCAATATCCACAACGATCATCGTGTTTTGATGCAGAAATGCGGTGGCAAAGCAGTCGCAGCCGAATTCCATCTCTAACGCATCACCCGGGTTGGTCTGTGAGATCGCAGACAGACGGTTCTGCGACAACCGCTGAAACACTGCCCCGGTCTGAAATTCGGCATCAAAAAGCGCTATGTCGAGTCTTGCGCCATTCTTCGTTTGCTTCAGACCCCATTCCGTACCCGGGGGCACCTGCACAACAAGACGCGTATACCCGCCATGCTCACCCGATCGCACAGGAATATCGCGCGCGCTTACCTGTCCTGCGGCAGCAAGGGCTGCCGAAACCATCAGGGCGCATCGGATCATGCCGCTGCCTGCTTGAGTTCTTTCAAGGCCTCTTCAAGTTCTGAGAAACCCGGTCTGTTATGGGTGGGAGTGTTCTGCCGCCCGACCTCAATGCACATGGCTGGGTTGTGGTTGTGCAGGTTGGCAACCAGAACCTCTTTGATCAACTGATAGAAATGATTGTCTTCTTCCACCACGGATTTGAGTTTTCCTGCAAATGGGCCGACCAGCCCATAAGCTAGAAAGACCCCCAGGAACGTCCCGACCAAAGCGCCACCGATCAGCTTTCCTAACACTTCTGGGGGTTGATCAATCGAGCCCATCGTTTTGATAACGCCCAGAACTGCCGCAACAATTCCAAGTGCGGGCAGGCCGTCAGCAACAGTCTGTAGCGCGTGGCTAGAATGCATGGCGTGGTGAAAATTCGCCTCCATCCGCTTTTCCAGCACCTCTTCGACCTGGTGGGGATCGTCATAATTCAAAGAGGCAGCTCGCATTGTGTCGCAGATCAAGTCGACGGCTTCTTTGTCGGCCTGAATTTTAGGATAAGTCGAAAACAGAGGCGAGTTTTCGGGTTCTTCAATATGTTGTTCGACTTCGACTGGGTTGGCCTTGGCGATGCGGATCAGCGAAAACAACAGGCACAGTAGATCACGGTAGTCATTGGGCTTCCACTTCGGCCCCTTGAATACTTTTGCCATATCCTTGATCGTGTGCTTCACGGCGCTCAGGTCATTGCTGATCATAAATGCGCCGACCGCGGCGCCACCGATCATCATCATCTCGAACGGCAGGGATTTCATGATGATGGTCATTTTCCCGCCAGCCGCCAAATAGCCGCCGAACACCATGACGAAAATAACAACAATTCCGACAATTCCGATCATAAGAGGTCTCCGGCGAATTCCGATGCAGGGTTGAAAATCATGGGGGCTACTCCTGCGGAGCCGAAGCGTTTCGCCCGGCCATAATCACGCTGATTGTATAGGCAGCCTCGGGGTTCAGGCCTGCCAAAACACCGGCTGCGGCATCGGGCGGCATCCGTGACAGGAATCCGGCGGCAAAGGTCGGGTCCATCGTTTCAAACAGGGCGGCCGCATCTTTCGGCTTCATGTTCTGATAGACATCCGTCAGGCGCGTCAGGTCTGTCTCAGCCGCTTTTTCTGCAATGGCCAGCGTCTCACGCAGCGCCTCTTCGGCCTGCTGCAGGGCGGCCAGGCGGGTCTCAATGGCCTCATCGGCAATGGCCAGCGCCTTTTCCCGATCAATGGCTGTGGCTTCGCGTTTTTTCAACGCTTCTTCGCGCCGCAGCAATTCGGTCAGCAATATTCGGGCACCGGGCAGTTCTGCTTGGGTCTCTTTCGGTTTTGATTCTGCCTGTTCGGCCCCTTTTGCCAGGGCTGGTGCAGCCTCAAACCCCAGCCGAATCGCGGCTGATCCAAGCATCAACAGTGAGATCACTGTCAGCACACCGCTTCTTGGTCGTTTCTCTACAACGCGTCCGCTCATGTCGCGGCCTCTTCGCTATTGCGGTCGTGGCGGAAAAACATCAGCCCGCCCGGGCGCTTTTTTTCCTTAGCGTCCCCGGATTTGGGCGCGACAGGGGCTTCTGGCTTTTCCACCGCTTCGACCGGAGCCTCATCAGGCTCAGGTTCCGCCGTTGGTTCCTCGGCTCCGGGTTCTTGCAGCTTGGGTTCTTCAACCGTGATGTCTTCGGCGGGTTCTTCGGCCGGAATGACATCGTGCATCGAGGCCATCATCAGTTCGAGCCGCTGAGCAACCGATTCCGCCCTTTGGGTCAGTGCCTCAAGTACAAGGCCCGACTGGTCCGAAGCAGTTCGTGCCGAATCAAGAGATTTCTTCAGCTCATCCGCCTGGGATGACAGGACAGCGACCGCGCCACCGACACCTTGTTCCAGATTAGTGAACCGCTTTAACCGACGGGACAGCACAAAACAGTAAAGACCCGCGCCCAGCGCACCTGCGACCAGCAAAATATCTGCAATCAGCTCCATCTCGGCCTCCTAATTCAATACGAATTCCATCACGAGGACATCGCGCACGCGCCCTTCCCCGACGACGATTTCAATGCGACGCAAAAGGTGACCGCGAATGCGCATCAGTGCGAGCGAATCCTCCAGGTCCGACACTTCGACCGCCCGCAGATACCCGTTCAGAACATCCATGATTCGAGGCTTCATCTTCTCGACATCCGAGGCGTAGCTGCTGTTCACCTCAAGCTGGGCATGGAATTTCAGGTGCCGCGAATCGCCGGCACTGACCGAGACGATCACCGCCGGCAGGTCGATAAAACCAACCTCAGGCAGGGCTTTAACCTCGGTCCCTTTGTCTTTTTCTTTGGCGTCTTCCGCGGCTGGTTGGCCGCCAAATGGCAGGAGTCCCGAAGTGGTCAGGAAATACCCGCCCGCAGCCCCGGCAACGGCCAGAATCACCCCAATGATCAATCCTTTTTTTCCCGATTTTTCCGGGGCTTCTGCCTGTTCTGCAGTCGCGTCAGTCATGACGTCCTCATTCATTCAGTCTGGGGATGTCATAACCCGGCAGGGACTAACCGATTGTTAAGGGCAATCGTCCAAACAGGGGGTGCGCCGGGCAGAATGTCGGTGAGTCGGAGGTGAGCGTGCAGCAGATCGGAACTGTCTGGGCAAGTTTGGACAGGCGAAAGCAAATCATTGTCGCCGGTGCAGTTGTGCTGGTGTTTTTGGGGGTCCTTGCGATGTCGCGGTTGGCGACGGCGCCGTCGATGACCCTACTCTATGCCGGGCTGGAAAGCGCCGCGGCGGGGGATATCGTTCGATCACTGGATCAGCGCGGCGTACAGTATGAGATTCGAGGCGGTTCGATTTACGTGCCCGGCTCGCAGCGGGACGAATTGCGCATGACTCTGGCCAGCGAAGGCCTGCCTGCGAACGGAAACCGCGGGTATGAGCTTTTGGATTCACTCAGCGGTTTTGGCACCACCTCGCAAATGTTCGATGCTGCCTATTGGCGTGCGAAAGAGGGTGAGCTTGCACGCACGATTGTCGGCAGCCCTCACATAAGTCAGGCACGCGTGCATATTGCCAACGGGTCAACGAACCCGTTTCAGCGCAGCGTCGCGCCGACGGCTTCGGTCTATCTGGTGTCCTCGGGTGCGGATTTCACTTCGGATCAGGCCAAGGCGATCCGTTTTCTGGTCTCTTCTGCCGTCAGCGGCCTCGCACCCGAGAATGTGGCGGTGATTGATTCAAATGGTGCGGTCATTGGCGCAAAAGAGACTGCGGTTGCGGCAGATTCTGCGGATGACAAGTCGCGCCAGCTGCGCGAACGGGTCCTGCGTCTGATTGAGGCCCGAGTGGGGGCCGGAAATGCAGTCGTCGAAGTCAGTGTCGATACGGTCACTAAAACCGAATCCATCCGTGAAAGGCGCTTTGATCCTAAGGGGCGCGTAGCCATCAGCACCGATGTCGAGGAACGGTCTGACAGCGCCCGGAACCAATCGTCCGATGTCACGGTGGCGTCGAACCTGCCCGATGGCGACGGCGCAGGTGAGGATGCATCCAATTCAAATGCCACACAGACGCGGGAGAGGGTCAACTATGAGGTATCCGAGACGGAGCTAGAGGTTCACACCGCACCCGGGGCGATCAAGCGCCTGACAGTGGCGGTGCTGGTGAATGGAATGCGCTCGGTTGATGCCTCGGGTGCAGAAAGCTTTGCGCCATTGCCTCAGACCGAGCTTGACGCATTGGGAGAGCTTGTGGCCTCGGCCGTTGGGTTCCATGCAGAACGAGGTGATGTCATCACCCTGAAATCGCTGGATCTGCCCGCAGTAGAGCCTGGCGGAACTGTGGTTTCGTCCTCGATCTGGCAGCAGGTTCATTTTGACGCGATGTCACTGGTCCAAATGGCCGTTCTGGCGATCGTGATGCTGGTTCTGGGATTGTTCGTGATCCGTCCGATCCTGATGAAACCGGCCCTTGCCCCCGCCCTTTTACCAGCGGGAACACTGCCAGAGCCCGAGGCAGTTCTGACCGGTGAGATCGCGACCGAAGAGGGCGGGCAATTCGCCGCCATTCCGGGGCACGCCCCAGCAGACGTGCCGGCATTGGCGGCAAATCCAGGCGCTGATCCGGTTGATCGGCTGCGCGCCATGATCGGAGACAAGCAGGAGGAAACCGTGGAAATTCTGCGCAGCTGGCTTGAAGAAAGTGAGGAGCGTGCGTGATGTCGATAGCTCATCTTCTTGAGGATTTCACTGTACAGGCCGGCGGCGGCAAAGTTCATTTTCTGGACGAAGAGGCGCTGGAGGAACAGCGGCTAGGCGCCTTCGAACACGGCTACAGCGCTGGTTGGGACGATGCCCTTCAGGCCCAGGAACAGGGTCGTGGAAAGGTATCAGACAACCTTGCCCGCGCGCTCGAGGATATGTCCTTTACCTATCATGAGGCGACGAGCCGGATGACACTGTCGTTGGAGCCCATGTTCCAGAGCCTCGTCAATCTGGTGTTGCCGAACACCCTGGATCGGGGGCAGGCCACGCGGCTGGTCGAACAGCTTACAGAAATGGCCGGTGAACAGATTGGCCAACCGATGCAAATCTTTGTGCCTTCGGGGTTCGCGAGTGTTGTCGAAGGGCTGTTGCCCCCCGAATTGGCCACCCCGACCCGCGTTGTCGAGGACCCGTCTCTTGGGGCCGGTCAGGCACGTCTGCAGGTTGGTACCTCGCAGCGAGAGGTGGATAGCAGCGCCTTGCTAGAGACAATCCGTTCAGCATTTGACGCTTACGTGTATGAGGCAAAAGAGGCATTGAACAATGAGTGACCCGCAATCCCCCAAACCCGAAAAAGCCAGCCCGTTTGATTCCGTTCCGATCGAGGTAACCGTGTCAGTCGGTCGGGCGCGCCCGCTAATCCGAGATCTGCTGAATATGGGGGAAAACGCTGTTCTCACCCTGGACAAACGGATCGAAGATCCTGTGGACCTATATGTTGGCGATCAACTGGTGGCGCGCGGTCTGCTGGAAGAGATGGAGGGTGATCAAGCCGGGCAACTGGCCGTGCGCCTAACCGAAATCGCGGATCTGCAGAACGGGATCGGGTAATGCGTTTCCTGTTTTGGGTGGCGGTGTTGCTGACGCTGACCCCGTCTCTGGCCGCCGCACAAGAGGTGTCGCTGTCGCTGGGCGAAGGTGGTTCGATCTCCGCGCGCACCATTCAGTTGATTTTGCTGATTACCGTGCTCAGCCTTGCGCCTGGGCTGGCGATCATGATTACCTGTTTCCCGTTCCTGATCACCGTTCTGGCCATCTTGCGGCAAGGGATCGGATTGCAGCAATCCCCCCCCAACATGCTGATCGTCAGCCTCGCACTGTTTCTGACCTATTTCATCATGGAGCCGGTCTTTTCCGAATCCTGGGCCACAGGCATTCGCCCCATGGTCGAAGAAGCGATGGAGGTCGAACCAGCGTTGGAGCGCGCGTTGCAGCCGTTTCGTGCCTTTATGGCAGGGCGAGTTGATCCCGATACCTTCCATGCCATGGCGGCCCTACGCCCTGGGGGTGATACTGTGTCCTTGTCGGCCGAGGCACCCTTGTCGATCTTGATGCCGTCTTTCATGCTCTCTGAGATAGCGCGGGCGTTTCAGATCGGGTTTCTGATCTTCCTGCCGTTTCTGATCATTGATCTTGTGGTGGCCGCTGTGCTGATGTCGATGGGGATGATGATGGTTCCGCCTGCAACAGTGTCGCTGCCGTTCAAACTAGCCTTCTTTGTCATCGCCGACGGCTGGTCGCTGATCGCAAGCGCGCTGGTGCGTAGCTATATGACATGAATCGTCACTGCCTGGTGATCTGCAGACGTGCGCGCAGGCCTTGCTCTCCGGCTTCGAAGCTGAGGGTGCCGCCATGCTGTTCCGCGATTGTCGCCGCGATTGTCAGTCCCAGACCAAACCCATCCGAAGACCCGGAGTTTGACCCGCGCCGGAACGGGGCCATCAGGGCTTCGATATCCGAGACGGACAGATCGGCCCCTTTGTCCTCGACGGTGATGGTTGCTATTTTGGCATCGGTTTCCAGCTGAACCTCGGCATGGCGCCCATATTTCAGCGCATTGTCGATCAGGTTGGTCAGGGCGCGCTTTAGCGAAATTGGCCTGCCAACGACCAGTATCCGCCGGGTCTCGGGCAGGGATCCATGCCCTCGGCGCGACATGAAAACGGACGTGCCGCCCTGTACCGCCACTGGGGCCAGCTTTTTCAGGGTCACCGGCAGTCCCATATCCTGATAGTCCGCGACCAGAGCCTCGACCAGCGACGTCAGTGAAATCTGCCGCGGTTCTTCGATGCTCAGCTCGGACCGTGTGTAGGTCAGAACGCTTTCGATCATGCCGGTCATCTGATCGACATCGGCCTCAAGTTTTTCGCGCAGCTCGGCATCTGGGATCAATGCGGCACGCAGCCGGACGCGGGTGGCCGGGGTGCCCAGATCGTGGCTGACACCCGATAAAACAGTGGCGCGCTTTTCCAGTTGCATGCGCTCTGCGTCCAGATGCTCGTTCACGGCAGAGACGATGTCGCGCAGTTCGGCCGGGCCATCGGCCTCATAACTGTTCGGCCCACCCCGCCTTTTGCGGTCGCGCAAGGCAGTAGAAAAGCGGGTGAAACTGTCTGATACATTGCCCACCGAGGTCAGGATCACCGCCAGCGCGACAATAGCGACCAGAATCGTAGGCAGACGCAGGTCGGTTGGGGCTGCACGGCATCCCCAGATATCTGTCCCGTCCACCTGTTGCCATGCGCCGCGCCCATAGCGGGCGATCAGTATCGGTTCGCTGCAATAGGTCGCCAAAAGCCGGGTCAGGTTGCCCATTTTCTCAGGGCCGGTCTGGTCGATGCCGGAGAGGATGTCGGACACCGGGTAAACCAGCCGGTCTGACATCACAGCCAGCGTCAGCTCTCGGCCTGAAACGGGTGCTGAGCTGTCAGTCAGGATCGACAGGTTGGTGACAAAGCTGCGATCCGAAAACCCGGGAAGTTGCTCAAACTGCCCGGCATCCGCCAGGCTGGCTGCTTTGGGCGGCAATGGTACGATGGAGATGCCTGGCGGTGGGGATTTACCGATGCGCAAATCCTCGTAAATAGCGAACCCGGCAACATATGCACGGGTCTGGAATTCCTGCCATGCCCGGGCCGAGGCGAACCAAAGGCCTGCGGCCAGCAACCCCGAGGTAAAAGCGGCGCAGGTCCAGATCCAGCCCAGGCTGCGCAGGCGCGTGGCGCGGACGGTCATGCGGTTTCGTCCACAGACACCTCTGCGGCAAAGATATAGCCCACACCGCGTTCGGTCTTCAGCATTTGCGGGTCTTTGGGGTTGGCTTCGATCTTGGATCGCAGCCGCCCGACCAGCATGTCGATGGCGCGTCCCTGGCCTTCGCTCTTGTCATTAGCGCCTGTTACATCCAGGGCCGCGGCGATTTCATCCCGGGTCAGGGGAATATGCGGGTTGGCCAGAAAAACCTTGAGCATTGCTGTTTCTCGCTGCGACAGGGATACCAGATATCCGTCGGGCGAATGCACTTCGTCCCGTTTGCCGTCATAGAGCCAGCCGTCAAACTTAAAGGAGCGGGTGCGGCGGCGATAGGCAAGCGAAGGTGTACGACGCGCCCGTTGCATGACGGCGCGTACGCGAGCCAGCATCAGTTGCGGATTAAAAGGCTTGGCGATGTAATCGTCGGCGCCCACCTCATACCCGGCCATGCGTTGATGATCGGCGGACAAGGCCGAGACCAGAATGATCGGCACGTCCTGTTCGGCCCGCAGGCGGGCACAGATATCAACGCCGTTTTCATCCCCCAGCATCACATCCAACAGAATCAGGTCGATCCGACCCGACTTGAGATGGGCGCGGATTTCGCTTTCGGAACTGGCGGGCAGCGCAATGAAGCCATTCTGTTGCAGGAACTGGGTCATCATCGACCGCATTTCAGGGTCGTCATCCACCACCAACAGCCGCGGAATGCTCACAGTGTTCGTCCTCCTGTTCTCTGGCCCCAAACTTCGTCCATTGTAACGAACGGAAACAGATTCAATGCTAACGTAACACGCTGTAACAAAAGCGGTGAAAATTTGCGCCATTCCCGGGTATTGGCCCGGATTTAGCGTTGTCAGACTCAGATAGGGACACAGTATTGCGGCATTGCCATTTTGACTGGCACCGAATTCTCAGGGAGGAGAAAACATGAAACGATTTTCTTTTGCGACTGTGTCCGCATTGGCCGTCGCAGCCGGATCATCTGTGGTGGCCGAACCACAGGCGGAGGTCTTGCATTGGTGGACATCCGGTGGCGAGGCCAAATCGGTGGCCGTGCTTCAGGAAGAGTTTGCCTCGAACGGGGGCACATGGACCGATATGCCTGTCGCAGGCGGCGGCGGTGATGCAGCCATGACGGCGCTGCGGGCGCGGGTTCTGGCAGGCAACGCGCCGACAGCGGTTCAGCTGAAAGGCCCGGCGATTCAGGAATGGTATGAAGAGGGCGTTCTGGCCGATATCTCGAACGTGGCCGCCGCCGAAGGCTGGGCCGACGTTCTGCCCGCGTCGATCGCTGGTCACATGATGTGCGAAGGCACTTGGTGCGCGGCGCCTGTGAACGTTCACCGCATCGACTGGATCTGGGCCAATGCCGATGTGCTGGCTGCGAATGGCATCGAAATGCCCACCACATGGGATGAGTTCAACGCCGCTGCCGAGAAACTGCAGGCCGCCGGTGTGATCCCACTGGCCCATGGCGGTCAGGCCTGGCAGGACGCCACGGTTTTCGAAGCCGTTGCACTGGGTCTTGGCGGACCCGAGTTCTATCAGAAAGCCCTGGTCGATCTGGACCCCGAAGCACTGACCTCGGACATGATGATCCAGGTCTTTGACCAGATGCGCACCCTGCGTGGCTATGTGGACGAGAACTTCTCGGGCCGTGACTGGAACCTGGCCACCGCGATGGTGATGAACGGCGAAGCGGCCTTTCAGATCATGGGTGACTGGGCCAAGGGCGAATTCCTGGCAGCGGGCAAGAAGCCTGGTGAGGATTTCCTGTGCGCCTCGACCCCCGGCGAT
Source organism: Ruegeria sp. CDSC052 (assembly GCF_059610685.1). Taxonomy (NCBI): domain Bacteria; kingdom Pseudomonadati; phylum Pseudomonadota; class Alphaproteobacteria; order Rhodobacterales; family Roseobacteraceae; genus Ruegeria; species Ruegeria sp. CDSC052. The sequence goes on along the minus strand of NZ_JBXWOB010000011.1, from coordinate 13,483 downwards.
GGATATCTGTACAATGTCGACAGCTTTGCCATGTTCGAGGTTGAGGGCGACGACAATCGCGCCGGTCAGGAATTGCTGGCCAAGCTGATTGTTGCACCGAACTTTCAGGAAGTGTTCAACCTGAACAAGGGTTCGATCCCGGCCCGGACCGATGTGTCGCTGGATGCCTTTGACATCTGCGCGCAAATCTCGGCCGAAGACATGGGCTCGACCTCGGCAGGTGGTTCACTGCTGCCGTCTTATGCCCATGGCATGGCGCTGCGCGGGTCGCAGGCTGGTGCGATCACAGATGTTGTGACCGCGCATTTCAACTCGGATATGTCCTCGGCTGACGCGGTTCAGCAACTGGCGGACGCGGTGGCCAACAGCTACTGATCCAATACGCTCTGCCCCCCAAGGTGTGGGGCAGAGCATCTTTCCCCGGAGGAAAACATGTCCGAATGGCTGGAAAACCACCTGCCCAAGGTGGTGCTGGCACCGTCGTTCATCGCCGTATTGATCTTTGTCTACGGATTTATCGGATGGACCGCATGGGTGTCGCTGACCCGATCGAAACTGCTGCCGAAATACGAGATCCATGGCTTCATCCAGTATGAGCGCCTGTTCGACTCTCCGCGCTGGGATACGGCGATTGGCAACCTGTATATCTTTGGTACTCTGTTCATCGTGATCGCGATGCTGCTGGGCCTGCTGCTGGCCATCCTGCTGGATCAGAAAATCCGCGTCGAAGGAGCGATCCGAACAATCTATCTCTACCCCATGGCGCTGTCGATGATCGTCACGGGCACGGCGTGGAAGTGGATCCTGAACCCCGGTCTGGGGATTGAGTCCATGGTGCAGGGTTGGGGCTTTCCCAACTTCGAATTCGATTGGCTTGTGAATCCCGATTACGCGATCTACACCATCGTCATTGCCGCACTCTGGCAAAGCTCGGGCTTTGTGATGGCGTTGTTTCTGGCCGGTCTGCGCTCGGTCGATGGCGAGATCATCAAGGCCGCACAGGTCGATGGTATTCCAACATGGCGTATCTATACCGCGATCATCATCCCGTCGATGGCCCCGATTTTCCTGTCCGCTTTCATCGTGTTGGCGCATCTGGCAATCAAAAGCTTTGACCTTGTCATCGCCCTGACCGGAGGCGGTCCGGGCTATGCGACCGATCTGCCCGCCACCTACATGTATGCGATGGCCTTTTCGCGCGGCGATATCGGTCAGGCGGCGTCTTCTGCAATGATCATGATGCTGGTCGTCTTTGCCATCGTGGTTCCTTATCTCTACTCAGAATTGAGGGCTAAAAATGACTGATCTGTCGATGCCCCACACCCAAACCCCCAGCCAAAGTAACATGAGCAAAATCGCCCTGCGCTGGCTGCTTTACGTGGTGCTGTGTCTGTTCGCGCTGTATTACCTGATGCCATTATTTGTGATGTTGACGACATCGCTCAAAAGTCTTGAGGAAATCCGTACCGGTAGTCTGATATCGTTACCGCGTGAGGTGAGTTTCGAGGCCTGGAAAACCGCTTGGTCGGGCGCCTGCACGGGTATCCAATGCGAAGGTCTGCGGCCTTACTTCTGGAACTCGGTCCTGATTGCGGTGCCTGCGGTGGCTATCTCGACCCTGCTGGGCGCTCTGAATGGTTACGTTGTCGCGCAGTGGCGGTTCAAAGGGGCTAACATCATCTTCTCGCTGATGCTGTTTGGTTGCTTCATTCCGTTTCAGGTCGTCCTGCTGCCGATGGCGCGCCTTCTGGGCATGATGGGTATTGCCGGAACCATTCCGGGTCTGATTTTTGTCCACGTAATCTATGGTCTTGGCTTCACAACGCTGTTTTTCCGCAACTATTATGTCTCTATCCCGGCCGAGCTGACCAAGGCCGCTCGCGTCGATGGGGCCGGGTTCCTGCGGATTTTCTGGTCGATCTTCCTGCCACTGTCACTGCCGATCATCGTGGTAACCGTGATCTGGCAATTCACGCAGATCTGGAATGATTTCTTGTTCGGCGTGTCGTTCAGCCAGGCGGGCACACAGCCTGTGACTGTGGCGCTTAACAACATCGTAAACTCCACCACCGGTGTCAAAGAATACAATGTCGACATGGCCGCCGCGATCATCGCGGGTCTGCCGACGCTGCTCGTCTATGTCGTTGCCGGTAAGTATTTCATCCGCGGCCTGACCGCTGGCTCTGTGAAGGGATAGAATGATGGCTCCCATCCTTGATATCAACAAGCTGTACAAGAACTACGGCGCAACCGAGATCCTGAAGGATATCAACATCTCGATCGAACCGGGCGACTTTCTGGTGCTGGTTGGCCCCTCGGGTTGTGGCAAATCCACCTTGCTGAACTGTATTGCCGGGCTTGAACCGATCACCGGCGGCACGCTGGCCATTGGCGGCAAGGACATGACCCATGTCAGCCCCAAGGATCGCGACATTGCCATGGTGTTCCAGTCCTATGCTCTGTACCCGACCATGTCGGTGGCCAAGAACATCACTTTTGGCATGAAGGTGCGCGGGGTTGATCAGCCCACGCAGGACGCTAAGCTAAAGGATGTGGCCGCGCTGCTGCAAATCGAACCGCTGCTGAACCGCCGTCCTAGTCAGCTGTCCGGTGGTCAACGTCAGCGGGTGGCGATGGGACGGGCGCTGGTGCGCGACCCCAAACTGTTCCTTTTTGACGAGCCGCTGTCGAATCTCGACGCCAAGCTGCGGGTCGAGATGCGGACAGAAATCAAGAAGCTGCACCAGACGCTGGATGCCTCTATCGTTTATGTGACCCACGACCAGATCGAGGCAATGACGCTGGCCACCAAGATTGTGGTTCTGAAAGGCGGGATCGTGCAGCAGATCGGCAGCCCGGCCGAGATCTATAACAACCCTGCCAACCTGTTCGTGGCTGATTTCATGGGCTCACCTGCGATGAACCTGATCCCTGCAAAGGCAACCAAGAACGGCACAGGCACCGAAATTGCCATCGAGCGGTCATCGGGTGAAACGCTAGTCCTGAAGGATGCCCGTGATCTGTCACTGCCGCAGGATGTCATTCTGGGCCTGCGCCCAGAGGATATCGCCGAGGCCGGGTTCCGCGCCGGAGACGGTGTACAGGAAGCGGTTTGCATGGTCGACATGGTCGAACCTGCCGGAGCTGACACCTATGTTGTGTCCGAACTGGGCGGCAAACAGGTCACTGCGCGCCTGCACGCGGAAACCAGCGCCCAGGCCGGACAAGAGCTGAACCTGGCCTTTGACATGAGCAAAGTGTCCTATTTTGCCAAGGAAACCGGCGAGCGGTTGAACTAGCGCACTGCGCAGGACTTGTTCTTGCTAAACTCGGGCAATTTCGCCAAGTACTGACGCCATGTCAGGCCAACGAGATTGCCCGGGGTATTTCGATGATACTGGAAATTCGACATTACACACTAAAACCGGGCCGCCGAGAAGCGTTCATAGAATTCTTTGAGAAACACAATCGCGCTGCGTTGCGGGATGCAGGAATGCTTGTGTTTGGGCCGCTCAGAGATCTGGAAAATCCTGACAAAGTGCATTGGATGCGCGCGTTCTCTTCGTTGGAAGAACGCGACAGGATAAAGGACAGCTTCTATGGCGAGGCGGTCTGGAATGACCAGATCGAACCCATTGCAATGCCAATGATCGCACACTATGAGGCCGAACTGGTCGAAACTACGAGCGGATTTGAAAGTTTTGACTGCAGCAAATCGCTGTGAATTCACCCGGTTCGCTTCATATCCTTGATCAGACGGTTCAGATCACCGCCGCGCGCGTCCAGCATGGCGCCAATCTCGGTACGTTCGGTCAGCAGCATGTTCACGCCTTCGATAAACATGTTGAAGAATTTGTCGCGGCCGGATTTGTCGGACACCAGGAAGGTCACCTCAAAGGGCGAGGAGCCTTGCAGCTTGACCGAGGTACGCACCTCGTATCCGGCTTTGATCTTGCGCGCATTTCGAACGGTCACCTCGCCGCCAATGAACTCGCGAAAGCGACGTCCGTATTTGTTCGAGATATAGCCCTGAAACGCGTCGGTGAACTGCTTTATCTGTGACGCACTGGCCGAGCGGCCATCGGCCCCCAGCACATAGCGGGCCATGATCGGAACGTCAGCATATTGCACGAAGATCTTTTCAAAATCGCGGATCATGCTCTTTTCGGATTTTCCCGAACTGATGACGCGGTTGATGTCATCCACAACGCTAACGACCAACGCTTTTGCACTGGCCTCTGTCTGGGCAAAGCCTGGCAAGGGGAGGGTGGCTAGCGCCAGGCCGGCGATGCCAGATGCAATAAACTCTCTTCTCTTCAAATAATTACTCGGCATATGGATCCTCGTAGGGGTCAAGGTAGGGGTCTCTGACAGGGTCGGTCCCGATATCTGCATAGGGATCGTCATACAATCCCAGATAGGCGTCCTCATCATCGCGTGCCAGTTCGAAACGTCGATTTTGCAGGTAAATTGTTTGTGCCTGCTTATAGCTGTCAGCACTTTCATAGAGGATGGAATCGACTGTGTCCGAGAACCGTCCACGGTCGCCCATCCGCCTTACGATTTCGGCGTAGACGCCGATATTCTCAACCGGGCGCACCGGTGTGAAGTTGATCGGGTTCGAAAACAGGTTGACGACGACGCCGACCGCATCCCTGGATGTTGAGGGGCCATAGAAGGGCAATTCCACATAGGCGCCTTCGCCAAAACCCCAGACGTGCAGGGTTTCACCGAAATCGGTATCCACGGGCGGCAGGTTCAATTCGCTGGCCGGGTCAGACAGACCCGCGCCACCAACGGTCGTATTGATGAGGAACCGCAGCAGGGCATTGCCCGACTGCTTCAGATTGCCCTGCAGCAGATAATCCAGAGCCTGACCCGGCATAGTCAGGTTTTCGGCAAAATGGTTGAAACTGGTCACCATCGGATCGGGCACGATCTTCACATAGCCCTTCGAGGCCGGACGGAACAGGAACCGGTCGACGCCCAGATTGAACTTGTGAATGCCGCGGTTTGTATTCTCGTAGGGATCGAAAGTATCGCCGCGCGCGGCCTGATCGGCGGGTTGGGACGCACAAGCGCCAAGAACGGTCATCAGGGTCACGACAATCAGGGGCTTGAATCTGATCTTGCTCAACACGGTATTTCAACTCCAAACGCGCCAGCCGTTTTGTGAGTGGGGCTGGACGCTCAATCAATAATGCCTGCGGCCATTTTGCGGCTCAATCTGTCGTCACATAAAGGTTTTGGGCCCATTTTGAAACAGTTCGCGTTTAACCCGGCCGACTGCATCAGGTAAAGTGACACAAGTTCAACACCTCGGGATAAGAGAAGTTACGCTTAATACGCCACTGACCGCAGTTTTACTGGTTTCACACTTTTCCAGCCGAACGATCCCGGATAGCGTCCGGCCGAGTCTATATCAGGTGAGGATCAACCGATGAGTATCGCAGCAAAACTGGAAAGCCTGGGAATCAGTCTGCCGGACGGGCCGGCGCCCGCCGCCAACTATGTGCCTTTCGTGCGGGTCGGCAATATCGTCTACGTTTCAGGACAGATTTCCAAGGATGCGGAACTGATCACCGGCAAGCTGGGTGATAACATGGATGTTGCAGCGGGTGCTGCGGCTGCCAAGGTCTGCGCGATCAATCTTCTGGCGCAGGTCAAGGCTGCTTGCGGTGGCGATATAGAAAAGCTGGTGCGTGTGATCAAACTGACAGGGTTCGTGAATTCAACCGCCGATTTCACCGACCAGCCGCAGGTGATCAATGGTGCGTCGGACTTTCTGGTCGAGGCGCTGGGCGAGGCTGGTCGCCATTCGCGCTCGGCCGTGAGTGCAGCGTCGTTGCCGTTGGGCGTCGCGGTTGAGATCGAAGGCATCTTCGAGATCGCATGACCCCGGTACTGCCCGCTACGTTCCTACAGGCCCCGATCACGCATCGGGCCCTGCACGACAAATTGGACAACCGCCCGGAAAACAGCCGGGCGGCGGTTCGTGCCGCTGTTAAGGCCGGTTACGGGATTGAGATTGATCTGCAGTTGAGCGCCGACAACCGGGCTTTGGTCTTTCACGACTATGACCTGGGGCGACTGACCGGGCGACCGGGCCCAGTTCGGCAGATTTCGGCGCAGGTAGCGTCCGAGACACAGCTGTTGCACGCTGATGACGGTATTCCGACACTGGATGATGTGCTGGAAATCGTGGCGGGCAAGGTGCCCCTGCTGATCGAGCTTAAGGATCAGGACGGTGTGATGGGCCCGAATGTGGGCCCGCTCGAGCGCGATACTGTACGAGCCCTTGAGGGTTATGAAGGTCCGGTGGCGCTGATGTCGTTCAACCCCAATTCGGTGGCTGAACTGGCGCGGTTGGCGCCGCATTTGCCCAGGGGGATCACGACCTGTTCGTATCAGCCCAAAGTCGAACTTTTGCCTGCGGCGGTGTGCGATTACCTGCGGGACATCCCGGATTTCGCAAGGGTCGGGGCCAGTTTCATCAGCCACGAAGCCGAAGACTTGTCCCGCCCAAGGGTCGCCGAGCTGAAGGCGCAGGGTGTTCCGGTCCTGTGCTGGACCGTTCGCTCGGCTGCGCAAGAGGCCGAGGCCCGCAAGATTGCCGATAATGTGACTTTCGAAGGGTACTTAGCCGCGCATCCGGGTTGAACCGCGCCCCTTCCGTCACAGATAGAGATGAAACGCAGAGGGCACATGGATCAGGCACAAATCGAGGTTCGGGTACTTGGATCGCTCTCGCAGATTACTTCGGCAGAGTGGGACAGCTGTGCCTGCCCCGAGGCTGCGGATTGGGGCCGTCCGCTTGATCCCTTTACCACTCATCGCTTTCTTTTGGCTTTGGAGGAAAGCGGGTCGGTCGGGCCGGGTACCGGCTGGCAGCCGCAATACCTGACGGTTTATCTGGATGGAATGTTGATCGGGGCCGCCCCGATGTATGCCAAATCGCATAGTCAGGGCGAATATATCTTCGACCACAACTGGGCGCATGCCTATGAAAACGCCGGCGGGCGGTATTATCCCAAACTGCAGATTGCCGTGCCGTTCACCCCGGCCACCGGGCGCCGCTTTCTGCTGCGGCCGGGATATCAGGCGGTGGGCATGTCCGCCTTGGTGCAGGGGGCGGTGCAGCTGGCGGCGGACAATCAGGTTTCCTCTGTCCACGCGACCTTTTGCACCGAAGATCAGGCGCTGGCTGGCGCGCAGATGGGCCTGATGCTGCGCCATTCCCAGCAATTTCACTGGCTGAACGACGGGTATGCGGATTTCGATGGATTTCTGGCCGCTTTATCCTCGCGCAAACGCAAGAACATTCGCAAGGAACGCGCGCAGGCCTGCGCCTTTGGCGGCGAAATCCGCGCGTTGACGGGTGATGACCTGCGCCCTGAACATTGGGACGCGTTCTGGGAGTTCTATCAGGATACTGGCGCTCGGAAATGGGGCGTGCCCTATCTGACGCGGCAATTCTTTGATATCGCTCAGGAAACCATGGCGGATGACATGGCATTGGTTCTGGCCGAGCGCGGCGGGTATCCGATTGCGGGGGCGCTGAACTTTATCGGGCGCGAAACGCTTTATGGCCGTTACTGGGGCTGCGTCGAACATCATGCCTGCCTGCATTTCGAACTGTGCTATTATAGGGCAATCGACTTTGCCATTGCGCAAGGCCTGGCCCGGGTCGAGGCAGGGGCGCAGGGCGAACACAAGCTGGCGCGCGGCTATCTTCCCACGCGCACGCACAGCCTGCACTGGGTCAATGACCCCAGCTTTGCCGATGCGATCAAAAAATATCTGGACGCCGAGGCCCAAGCAGTGGGAGAAGAAATCGAGATTCTGACTGATTATGGCCCGTTCAGAAAGTCGAACCCGGAGGAACACCAATGACTGAACTTCTGTCGACCGAGACCCGTGGCCCCTTGCTGGACCCGCTGTTCAAAAGCGGCTGGACCATGGTCAAGGACCGGGATGCGATCACCAAGACCTTTATGTTCGAGGACTTCGTCCACGCCTTTGGTTGGATGACCCAAGTGTCTATGTTTGCCGAGAAATGGAACCATCATCCCGAATGGTTCAATGTCTACCGCACGGTCGAGGTGACGCTGTCCACCCATGATGTCGGCGGGCTTTCGGCGCTTGACGCCAAACTGGCCCGCAAGATGGACAGCCTGGTCTAACCGCTGTCACCGCGTGATCCGACACCACCGGCAAGGCTGGCAACCTGACCCAGCCGCCTGAACTCGGCTGGGGTGACCAGGTTGTCACTAACGTCGATTTCGGCAGGTATCCGGGTAGTTCTGTTGCCGATCATGCGCACGGACCGTGCTGCGGGGTTGATGTCGAGACAACGCCGGTCATAGCAGGTCAGGCCAGTGGCGCTGATCTCAATCCTCGATTGGCCATCAGGGCCGGTCACAACAGGGGCCTGCGGCACATCACATGCCGCAAGCAACCCCAGCGCAAAAAGAGCGCTCCATTTGGTCATTGCATACTCCTGTCTGGCCCAAGGCCGCAGAGCCTAGTCCAGTTGACCGTTGCTGTTCTGATCAGCAGAAATAAAATCTTCGGTCATATGCTGATCGTATTCCGTTCTTGAAATATTACTATCCCGGTCCCGGTCAACCTTTTGGAATTGCTTTATATCCAGAAACGGCTTGGCTTCATCCAGGCCCAATGTGCCGTTCTTGTCCTCATCCATCGTCTGGAACGCATAGTCGGAAAAGGCGTCGAACTCATCTTTCGACAGGAAGCCGTCATTATTGGTGTCGATGGCCTTAAGCTCATTCTCATGCAGCTCCGCCACGGTTTCGGCCGTTGCGGCACCCGCCAGGGACAACATCGACAGGACGATTGCGGTTTTCATCTTCATCCCTCTCAACATGCGAACCTCTGACCTTCAACGCCGCCGACCGCAGCACCCGCTGCCGTCAGGATGGTTTTCCCGGAACCGCCGCCAAACTGATTGCCGATGACACCGCCCAGCAAGGCACCACCCACTGTGCCGCTCAGGCAGGCGATCTCATGCTGTCGTGCGGCCTGTTGCTGCGGGGTAGGGGCCGGTCCACAAGCGCCAAGTGCGCCGGTCAGACCTAAAAGAAAGGTAAATGTCTTTAGGTTCATAAACAAACTCCCTGATGAATATGTACCAAGTATTCGCCCATCATGAGAGTGCCGCAAGTTAAATTGCGAAAATGGCCCCAGCAGCACTGGGGCCAGATCAGGTCAGATAACCTCTAACAGCCCTTCACCTGCGGAAATCTCGCAGACGCCGGGATTTTCCTCCAGGTTCATGGCGACCACTTTGCCGTCTTCGACCAGCATCGCATAGCGCTTGGACCTGCCGATCAGACCAACGGGCGGGGCGTCGAAATCCATCCCGATGGCTTTGGTGAATTCAGACGCCGCATCGGCCAACATGGTTAGGCCAGTCGCAGTTGCGCCGGTGGACTCGCCCCAGGCGCTCATGACAAAGGGGTCGTTGACCGAGATGCAGATGATTTCTTCCACGCCTTTTGCATCGAACTGGTCTTTGGTACGCATAAAGCTTGGAACATGCGCCGTTGTGCACGTGCCGGTATAGGCGCCGGGCACGGCGAAAATGACAACCTTGCGCCCTTTGGTCTTGTCCGAAACGCGGACCTCTTCAGGGCCATTTGCCCCCATTTGGGTCAATGTGGCGTCGGGCAGAGTGTCACCTGTTGAAATCATTTTTTCGCTCCTGTCATTTGGATTTGCAGAGTCGGGCCTAGCCGCAATATAGGTGAGCTAACAAAAGTGACCACGGGAATTCGACAGGGTGAGGGGAATATGAGCCATATTGTCGTGATTGGCGCCGGCCAGGCAGGTGCTTCGCTTGTCGCCCGGCTGCGCAAAGATGGGTTCGACGGCGAGATTACTCTGATCGGCGCGGAGCCGCATTTGCCCTATCAGAGACCACCTTTGTCCAAGGCCTATCTTCTGGGTGAGATGGGGCTAGAGCGCCTGTTCCTGCGCCCCGAAATCTTCTATACCGATAACAATATCACCCTGCGCCTTGGTCAGCGCGTGACCGACATCGACCCGCAGGCCAAGACAGTAGCGCTGGGTGATCAGGTTGTTGCCTATGATGAGCTGGCCCTGACCACCGGATCAGACCCGCGCCGCCTTCCCGCTGCTATTGGCGGCGATCTGGACGGCGTGCATGTGGTGCGCGATCTGGCCCATGTGGACGAAATGGAACCCTTCGTCTCTGAAGGTGCGCGCGCTTTGATCGTGGGTGGGGGATACATCGGGCTTGAGGCCGCAGCCGTTTGCGCCAAGCGCGGGGTCAAGGTGACCCTGGTCGAAATGGCCGACCGCATTTTGCAACGGGTCGCCGCCCCCGAAACCAGTGACTATTTCCGAGCACTGCATTCCGAATATGGCGCCGATATCCGCGAAGGCGTCGGGTTGGACCGACTGCTGGGTGAAAACGGCAAGGTCACTGGCGCGGTGCTGACCGATGGAACAGAACTGGCGGTCGATTTCGTTGTTGTCGGCGTTGGCATCGCTCCTGCAACCCAACTGGCCGAGATGGCCGGGCTTGAGCTGGACAATGGCATCAAGACAGATGCGCATGGGCGCACCTCTGATCCGTCGATCTGGGCGGCGGGCGATTGCGCCTCATTCCCGCATGCTGGCGGGCGTATCCGTCTGGAAAGCGTGCCAAACGCGATTGATCAGGCCGAGATTGTTGCCCAGAACATGTTGGGCGCGGCAAAGGATTATACTGCGATTCCGTGGTTCTGGTCGGATCAGTATGACGTCAAACTGCAGATCGCGGGCCTGAACACCGGGTATGACCGGGTGGTGACCCGCAATGGTGACGGGCAGACCGTGTCCTTCTGGTACTATAAGGGCGATCAGCTGATCGCGGTCGACGCGATGAACGATCCGCGTGCCTATATGGTTGGTAAGCGTCTGATTGAAAGCGGAAAAACAGCTGATCCTGCTATTGTGGCCGACCCGGATGCGGACCTGAAACCGCTGCTCAGAGCGTGAGGATCATCGCCGGAGCCTTCCGAGGTCGGGCTTTGGCCTCGGTCGGCAAGGGGGACGCCGGCGCGCATCTGCGCCCGACCACAGACCGGGTACGCGAAAGCCTGTTCAACGTACTGGCCCATCAGATTGATTTTGACGGGCTGCGCGTGTTGGACCTGTTCGCAGGCACCGGTGCGCTGGGGCTTGAGGCCTTGTCGCGCGGTGCGGCACATGTGAGCTTTGTCGATGATGGCCGCGTGTCACAGGGCCTGATCCGCAAGAATATCGACCTGACCCGCAGCTCTGACTGTACCGAGCTGATCCGTCGCGACGCAACGCGGCTGGCGGCCAATCCCGACGCGCCTTATGACCTGATCTTCCTGGACCCGCCCTATGGCAAATCCCTTGGGCAAAAGGCGATTGCGGCTCTTTCTGACGGCTGGTTCGCACAAGGCGCCCTTGTCGTCTGGGAGGAAAACGCGCCCATGCAGCCGCCCGACGGGTTCGTGTTGCATAACAGCCGCAAATATGGCGACACGCATATCACCCTGATGTGGAATGGCGATCCGGATGCATGATCTGGTGATCTTTGATTGCGACGGAGTCCTGGTCGACAGTGAGCCGCTGTCCAATCAGGTACTGGTCGACAATCTTGCCCGTTATGGCCTGAACCTGACAATCGAAGACAGTATGAAGCTGTTCGTTGGGGGCACCATGACCGGGGTGCGGGACAAAGCCCGGGCGCTGGGCGCGGAGCTGCCCACAGGCTGGGTTGATGAGGTCTATGCGGAAACCTATGACCGGCTCCGACTTGGCGTGCAGCTGATGCCCGGCGTGGCGGACCTGCTGGCGGTTCTCGAGGCAAACGGGCTGCCCTTCTGTGTCGCCTCGAACGGCAGCCCGGACAAGATGCAGATCACTTTGGGTCAGAACGGGTTATGGGATCGGTTTCGCGATGTCGCCTTTTCGGCCCATGTCCTGAGAACGGCCAAGCCGGACCCGACATTGTTTCTGACTGCGGCTGAACGCTTCAACGCGTCAAACCCTCTGGTGATCGAGGACAGCCTCAGCGGCGTGACCGCAGCAAGCAGGGCACATATGCGCTGTTTGGCCTATGCACCGCATGGTGGCGGTAAAAAACTGGCCGCTGCGGGGGGCGAAGTCTTCTCTGACATGGCGCAGGTTCCGGCGCTTTTGGGGATTTGACCCGGTCATGTTACCCTGCGGGGCATGGACCGTGCACTGACCCCGTCGAATTGGTCACTTCCGCAAGAGGCTGACACCGCAACCGATCCCCAGCGCACGCCTCTGCGCGCGCCGGTTTTCATCCATGATGCGGTCACGCCATGGGGGCAGGAAACCCTGCTGCTAAAGCTGCTACGGGATCAGGCGGCGGATCAGGAAGAATAGGTCGGGTGGTACTTGCCGCCTGGCGACAGGGTAAAGATCTCGACCCCATCTGCCGTTACACCGACCGAGTGCTCAAACTGTGCCGACAGTGACTTGTCGCGCGTCACGGCGGTCCAGTCATCGGCCAACGTCTTGGTCTCGGGGCGGCCCAGATTGACCATCGGCTCGATGGTAAAGAACATGCCCTCTTCCAGAACCGCACCAGTGCCCGGACGGCCATAGTGCAGAACGTTTGGCGGTGCATGGAAGACCCGGCCCAGCCCGTGGCCGCAAAAATCGCGGACTACGCTCATCCGGTGTGCCTCGACAAATGATTGAATCGCGTGGCCGATATCGCCGAACGTGTTGCCGGGTTTGACCATCTCGATGCCCTTGAACAGGGCATCATGAGTGATCTGGATCAACCGTTCGGCTTTGCGCGGCAGCTTTCCCGCTACATACATGCGCGAGGTATCCCCGAACCAGCCGTCGACAATAACGGTCACGTCGATATTCAGGATATCGCCATCCTTCAGCTTTTTGTCGCCGGGAATGCCGTGGCAGACCACATGATTGACGCTGATACAGCTGGCATGCTGATAGCCCTTATATCCAATCGTGGCCGAAGTTGCGCCCGCATCCTCGACCATCTGCGTGATGAGCCCGTCAATCGCGCCAGTGGTCTGGCCGACGAACACATGATCGGCAATATCATCCAATATCCGCGCAGCCAAAGCCCCTGCCGCCTGCATGCCGGCAAAGTCACCCTGTTCATAGATACGGATACCGTCCTTGGTCAGACGGCCACGATGTTCTTTCATCGATGCGAGGCTCCAAATATTTCGCGCAGCACCCTTTTTACGCTGCTTGTGCAGAAAGTACCAGAGGGCGCACGGTCGCGGGTTAAGATGGGGATCAATGCCGTGGCTTCAAGGATTGGTCGGATTGCCTTTGTTGGGCGCGTGCTTTTTCTGAGCACATTGCCCAGTCGGAGGGGTGCGCTAATGTCGGCTTAGGGTCAGGACCCATTGATTTCCGTTTTGCGGCGTGATTCACGGTTCAAAAACGAGCGGTGAACATGTCTGATCTC
>NZ_JBXWOB010000010.1:0-118011 GCF_059610685.1 Ruegeria sp. CDSC052 | reverse complement strand
GGTGGCGTCGGCCCCATGACAATCGCATGCCTGCTGGCCAACACCCTGACCGCCGCATGCCGCGCAAACAAACTCCCCGAACCAGAAGGCCTGACTGTGTGACCCATAGCGGACAGTCGTGCATGTAGATTTTCAGGGCCGGGGAACTCCCCGGCCTAAAATTTGTTAATATGTAAACTAAGTGTGAGATTACGGGCATTGAATGTGCCTGTATTGGTGATAAACTTTCTATTCCAGCCGGTTACGTTGTAATATGGCAAGTCCCCGGTAGTATTGGCTGGACCCGGAGAGTTGTTGTCGAGTGTTTATGTTCACGAAACTGCGCCCAGTTTTCGCCGAAATAGTAGGGTACCGGTTGATTGCCGGGCTGGTTTTCCTTCTGCTATTGTCCTTCGTATTCCAACCATTTCAGGCCATCGAAGTAACCTTTCCTTGGCGCTTGGCCTTCTGGATCGGGGTGATGGCGCTGGCGCTAGGAGTGACCTGCGTCGCAAGAAGATTGTTGCGTAGGTTGTTCGCTGAGACCGAGTTTTCTGGGCGCGACCTTGTGCTGATATCTTTGGTTTTCGTCCTTTTCGTTCCAAGCCTTTGGTTGATGGTCTGGTTGCTGTTTTCGGCCAACGGACTGCCGTGCCCGGATATGTTATCCGTAACATCTTATGGCGCCTTGCTGTCGGTGGGCTTGATCCTGGTGCGGCGTGAGGCATCGAAACCTCAATCCGAATATGCTGAAATTCCGCTGCCGCGCATGTACAAGCGGTTGCCGGGATCCTTTCAGGGCCGGGTCTATCGCTTGACGGTCCAAGACCACTATGTGGATGTGGTGACTTCTGAGGGCACGTTTACGATCCGGTCGCGTTTTACCGACGCCATAGAGGAAATGGAACCTATACCGGGCCATTGCACGCACAGATCGCATTGGGTTGTCGATGACGCCATTGCTGGGGTCGAACGTAAGGGTGGCAAGATCATGTTGCGCCTGAAGAACGAAGAGCTTGTTCCGGTCAGCAGGAAATACCGTCCGTTCCTAGAGGAAGATGGTCTGATCTGAGCCGCCCTATCTGGGCATTGGGATCATTTGCGGGATTTTCCCTGTCAGGATCGCCATTGCCTGATCGCTCATCAAGGCGTCCAGAACGTGATCCGAGCTAAAGAGCCCACCAGTATAAGTCCCATAGGCAGGCAGGATCAGACGCGCCTGATCCATCAGGAAGGCGGGGCGGGTGATGGAACGACCGCGAACCCGCACGCGCGCCTTGGGGTGGTAATGTCCCGAAACCTCAGCCTTGCCCTTGGGTTGCGCAATATGACGAAAGACCAGAGGGTCAACCGCATATTCGGCCAAATGGCTTCCGCCCAGATCTACCGGGCCGGGGTCATGGTTTCCTTCGATCCAGACCCAGCGGCGACCGGCCTGCATCGCCGTAATCTGCAGCCTGTCGGGCACACTCAAGGCGTTTAGGGCATCAAGATCATCAAAACTATCCCCAAGGCAAATAACGATGTCAGGCTGCGTGTGCTCGATATCTGCGGCCAATCGGGCCAGGGTGTCCTGGCTGTCATAGGGAGGTAATGTCGTGCCGCCCCGGCGCGCCAAACGCTCGGATTTACCCAGATGCAGATCGGACACGCAAAGCACGCTTTTGTCGGGCCACCAAAGGGCACCAGACCCAAGCGCGAGCAGATTTTGCCCGGCTAAACAGATCGAAACTTCGTTCATGTTACGTTCTTTGCGACGTTCCGCTATCGCGTGCAAGAGGTTTTAGCAGGATTTCAGCCCAGCCTCTTGCAATAGGCGCGCGCTTTCTTCCGCCAGCAAGCGTTCTTCAGCAGCACCTTTGACGGGTACCTTGCCAACCTCAAGAAACAGTGGTGCAGCCAGAGGTGAAACCCGATCCAATCGCATCAGATCTATACGTCCCCCGATCCGCTCGATCAGTGCCTCGATCCGCCCGAAATCGACGAGACCGCGCATGGCCTCTTCTCGGGTGATCTGCATTAACAGGTGATCGGGATCGTATTTCAGCAAAGTATCGTAGAGGATATCTGAGGAAAACGTGGCTTGCCGACCACTTTTGCGCTGACCGGCCATGTTCCGTTCGATCAGCCCTGCAATCGTGGCCGAGGCACGAAAGGTGCGCTTCATCACGGCATTGCCCGCCAGCCAGGTTTCCAAGCCGTTGCGCAGCTCGTCGGGCTGAAATAGCGGACGCGGGTCTATCACCGCGTCCAACCCCCAGATCAGGGTTGCATAGTCGGTGGCAACAAAGCCCAGCGGTGCAAGGTCCGTTTCTTCCATCCGTTTGGTCAGCAACAGCCCCAGCGTCTGCTGGGCGTTGCGACCCGCAAAACCATAGACACACAGGTTTTCGCGCCCATCGTTGGGGAAACTTTCGATCAGTAACCTGTCACGCTGAGGCAGGCGCGAGATATCGCGCTGCAACACCAGCCAATCTGCGGTATGCGCGGGTAACTGGGGCCAATCGGGCTGTGCAAACAGCCGCAGGATACGGTCGCTCAGCTGCGTCGAGGTCGCAAATTTGGTGCCTGAAAACGTTGCGATCTTGGGCTTCTTATCCGCTCGGCGGCTGACTTCGACCGTCATCTCGCGCAATCCCTCATAGCGCACGATCTGGCCGCCGATCAGAAAGGTATCTCCGTGGGTCAGCGAGGCAGCAAAGGCTTCTTCGACCTCTCCCAGAGGCTTGCCCCCTCGATTGCGTTTCAGGCGGACTTTCAACGTATCTGTGTCCTGAATCGTGCCAAGGTTCATGCGGATACGCTGCGCAGCACGGGGGTCACGCAGCTGCCATTGCCCATCTGGCCGTAGCTGCAGCCTTTGCCACCGATCATAGGCGCGCAGGGCATAGCCCCCGGTTGCACAAAAGTCCAAACAGGCGTCGAACTCTGCTCGGGTCAACCCGGCATAGGGGCCCGCTGCGGTCATTTGCCGGAACAGGTCATCGGCCAAGAATGGCCCGGATGCTGCGGCAATCAGGATATGTTGACACAACACATCGCGTGGACCTGCGCCGCGGGGATCACCGTCCAGATCATGAGCTTTTACAGCCTCAAGTGCCGCTATGCATTCCACAACTTCGAAGCGGTTTGCGGGCACTAACAATGCTTTGGAGGGGGCGTTGTATCTGTGATTTGCGCGCCCGATGCGCTGAACCAGCCTTTTGACGTTTTTGGGCGCCCCGATCTGAATGACCAGGTCGACATCGCCCCAATCAATACCAAGATCCAGACTGCCTGTGCAGACGATCGCGCGCAGTTCACCGCGAACCATTGCGGCCTCGACACGTTCGCGTTGCTGCCTGTCCAGACTGCCGTGATGAATGCCAATCGGCAGCCCGTCTTCGTTGGCAAGCCAGAGGTTGTGAAAGAAAATCTCGGCCTGTGCGCGGGTGTTGTGAAAGATAAGCGTCGTCTTATGCTTCCGGATCTGGTCCAGAACGGCAGGGATGGAATAGGCCGCGCCACCGCCCGACCACGGAGGCATTTCCGGCGTTTCCAACATTTGGATATCGGGGTCAGGCCCAGGATCGGCCTCAACGATCCGGCAGGGATCAGGGTGACGTGCCAGAAATCGGGCAATCGCATTGGGGTCTTCGACCGTTGCAGACAGGCCCACCCTGCGCAGGTCCGGGCAGAGCCCCTGCAGACGGGCCAGCGCCAGCATCAGCTGGTCGCCACGTTTGCTCTCGGCCAGGGCGTGGATTTCATCGACAACCACCCGTTGCACGCCCTGAAACATCCGCCCGGCGTCTTCATAAGAGGTCAGCAGGGCCAGGCTTTCAGGTGTGGTCAAAAGGATCTGCGGTGGGTCAACTCGCTGACGCTTTTTCTGTGTGGCTGAGGTATCTCCGGTGCGGTCCTCAATCCGGACGGCCAGGCCCATTTCCTCGGCTGGGCCACGCAGGTTTCGCCGGATATCTGCCGCCAGCGCCTTGAGAGGGGAGACGTAGATTGTATGCAGGCCATCATGGTCCCGCTCTGCCAGATCGGCCAGCGTGGGTAGAAATCCGGCCATTGTCTTGCCCCCGCCGGTGGGGGCTATCAGCAACGTCGCCGGTTCAAGGGCCCGGTCGTACATGTCCTGCTGATGCGGGTGGATGGACCAACCTTTGTCTTCAAACCAGTCAGTAATCCGGGCGGGAATCTGCGTCATAAAGGCAGATTACCCGGCCCGTCAGCGAAATGGCATTAGGTTATTTGACGATTTTCTCATCTTTGACGAACATGTTGGCCCAAGCGCGTTCAATCAGATCGGGGCTCATCTGATAGGGGATGCCCTCGAATTCGCAGATCGAGATCATCTGATCAATCAGGAATATCGGCTGATAGTTCGCATAGATGTTGTCGATGGTCGGGTATTTGACCTTTAGCAGATGGACCAATGCGGCCTCGTCCAGAGGCATCCCGCGTTTGCGGGCCACCATGGCGAAGATTTTCAGGAAGTTCTCTTGGTTCGGACCGTCAATCTTGATCTTGAAGAAGATCCGGCGCAAAGCGGCTTGGTCAAAGATCTCGTTGGGGTGAAAGTTGGTCGAAAAGATGACCAGCGTGTCAAAGGGCACTTCGAATTTTTCACCCGATTGCAGGCCAAGGATATCCTTGTTCTCTTCCAGTGGAACAATCCAGCGGTTGATCAGGGCCTGAGGTGGTTCCTGCTGACGGCCAAGGTCGTCAACGATAAAGATGCCGCCCGTCGATTTCAGCTGCAGCGGGGCCTGATAGGTCCGCGCCGTAGGGTTATAAACCAGATCGAGCATGCTGAGTGACAGTTCACCGCCAGTCACAACAGTTGGTCTTTCACATTGGACATAGCGCGAATCAAACCGCTTGCGGCGGCGCAAGCTATTGGGATCATCTGCTTCTTGTTCGATGGCTGTGTGTACAATCGGGTCATACACCGTGATCACCTGACCAGCGTATTCGATGGCATATGGGACATAGACATTATCGCCCAAAGCATCCCGAATACCGTTCGAGATAGAGGATTTACCATTACCCGGAGGTCCATACATCAGGATTGATCGGCCTGCACTGACCGCGGGTCCAAGGTGGTCCAGCAGGCTGTCAGGCAGAACCAGATGGCCCATTGCCCCGGTCAACTGGTCGCGGGAAACCTGGATATTCCGGATCGACTGGCGTTTTACCTGCTCGCGGTACACATCCAACGGGACGGGCATGGCGCCGAAATATTCGGACTGGCTCAGCGCATCCAATGCACGCGCTTTGCCCGCATCGGTCAGTTGATACCCCATCTCATTGCCGCTGTTGGCGTTCAAAGTACCGGTTGCTTCCAGCAGCTTTTGTTCGCGGGCAAGGTCGATCAATTCCTGTGTGACAGAACCCGGCAAGCAGATCGCTTGGGCAACTTCGGAAACTGTATCTACGGTTTTACGAAAGATAGTTTTCAGCAGGATATCCCGCATCATAACAATAGGAAGCTGCATATCGCCCAACCCCTTTGGGGTAGGGGGGGCCATTACCGAGGTTGTCTGCATATTCATGAGCGTTGCCCGTCTAATTCAGTATTCACGCCAATAGCCCTGAAAAGGGCCCTTTGACGAAAATTTGGCCGGGCTTTGTGTCAGTTCCAAGGCGGGGACAAGGCGGACTGATGATAGTTTACGAGCCGTAAACAGTTCCAAGTATCAGGTAGATGGCCAGGGTTGCACCAAGCGCGAAACCCATTGGAAATTGTTTGTCCCGACGCCAGCTTTCCCAATCTGGGGCAATAGCTCTGAGGGCGGTATGTTTGGCCAATCGATGCGTGACAAAGGCCGCCAAGGTGGTCGACATCAGGATCAACAATACCAATGTGAAATCGCCCATCCAAACAAAGGCTGAGGCCGCGGCTATGAATTTTGCGTCTCCGGCTCCCATAATGCCGGCTGCGTTGAGCAGAATGCCGATGACCAGCATTACAACTATATGTAACAGCTGCCACAAATAGGGTGGGAGGGACACAGAAAACGGGCCGGTAATCCAACCATCCGACCAGGGCGGCAGGACAAACAAACCGATGACCGCAAATACCGAAGCCAGTGCTACTACGGCGTGATTCTTGATGAGCATGTCACGCAGGTCGGTGAAGGCCACGTAATAGCAGATCGGCAGTACGAACGGCAAAAACCAGGCCGCAGCACCCGCTGGAATATGCATGTATCAGGCTTCCTCAAGCGCGCGCAGGGATCGAACGGCTTCGTCGTAATGTTGCGGATGGGTGGCGATCGCTTCGCGGAACAGGTTCTTGGCCGTCGCCACATCACCGCGTTTCACCGCCGAGATGGCCATTGTGTTCAACAACATCGCGCGTTCGACCTGAGACATGGGAACGACAGGCATGCTGTAATTGCCCTGTGCAGCCCGGGCGAGGACCAGATTGTTCTTTGCCGTGAATAGAGTGTTATCCTGTCGAATGGCCTCGGTGAATAACCGTTCGGCTTCGTCGTACTGGCCGCGTGTCAGTTTGGAATATCCCCAGTTGTTCATTACACCACCGGGGCGGGTCGTCAGACCCACGGCGGTTTCATAGAAATGATCCGCGCGTTTCCAGTCTTTTTGCGAATCCGCGACGACGGCTTCCAGGCGGTAGCGTTTGAAAGATTCAAAAGTCGGCGGGATCGAATCCAATGTCGATTTGGCCTGTGACCAGTTCCCGGAACGTACCAGAGAATCTGCGTATTCGACTTTGTCTACATTGGTCGCACCGCTCATCGTGGTGACTTTTTTCCAGGCGGCGGTTGCCTCGGTCGTCCGTTTAGCGCGCGCCAGTGAAATCGCCAGCCCACGTTGCAGGTCTATACGACCCGGGTTCTTGGCGGCGGCACCCTGGAAATAGGTAACGGCTTCGTTTGGGTCGGCGGCCGACAGAAGAACGTCGTTCAGGTTGGTCTCGTCAATGACGTTCACCTCCTGAAATGTACGCTCGACCTTTTCTTCCTCGGACTCTTTTTCACAGGCTGAGAGGATCAGCCCGCAGATTGCGATAGACGGAATCAAGAATTGTTGGCGCATTTTTGCGTCCCTTACTGCTCTTGCCTATGTTACGGGAGCTTGCGCAGCATGAATTGCCCGTCGCCTTGCTGCTCCAGTGTGTATTCTTGTTCTTGAGGGGTATTATTATCAGTATTTTCCATTTTTGCGAGAGCTAACCGCAGATTGTCCCGAATTGCGTCACTTTCGCCATTATCGAGAGCATAGGCCCGGCGAAAGACCTGAGCGGCCTCGGGGTATTCACCGATTTCCATCAGCAACACACCCAGATTGTTCCAGGCGACAGACCATTCGGGGTCATCTTCAACCGCTCGGCGCAGCAGCGTTTCCGCCTGTCCAAGCCTCCGAAGGCCCAGATTTGCCGTCCCCATCGAGGTCAGGATCTGCGTTGTCATTCCCTGATTGAGCGCTGCGCGGATAAAGGCATCCAACGCAAGCTCGTATTCACCCGAAGCCATCAGCCGGTTGCCTACTGCAATCTGATCTTCGGCCGGGGCTTTACGATCAATGCCAGGTGCATCCAGATCCCCAGAGGACCCCGTTTCCGTGCAAGAAGCCACCGTGGCAAGAACCACGGTGGCCTGTAACACGCGGCGTATCCCCGTCTGGATGCACCTGGGTTTCAATTTCATAGGCTATTAGCCTCCGCCGAATTCAGCGATGCCTTTGGCCGAGGGTCCAACCAGAATGACCAACAACGGTGGCACCGTCAGCATCATAGTGGCGAGTGTCATTTTGGTTGGCAACTTGTTAGCGGCCTCTTCGGCGCGCATCACGCGCTTATCTCGCATCTCGCCAGCGTAAACCCGCAAAGCTTCGGCGATGGATGTACCGAATGTTGCCGATTGGATCATCACCGTCACAAATGAGTTAACATCCTGAACGCCACAGCGCGTACCAAAATCGCGAAGAACCGTATCCTTGTCCTTACCGGCCTTCAATTCGTGGGCGACGACTTCAAATTCAAGCGAAATCTCAGGGTAGGAAGCTTTCATTTCGCGTGCGACGCGAACGATGGCCTGGTCCAGCGACTGGCCAGCCTCGACACAGACCAGCATCAGGTCAAGAGTATCGGGAAAGCCTGCGGTGATCGCTTCTTGCCGTTCTGCGACCCTTCGGGTGATCCAATAGCGTGGCAGAAAATACCCGGCGGCCGACGGGACAAGAACTCGTATTATCATCTGCTGCGCGGTAAATTCCTGACCGTCGGAAAGGACAGTGACCAGCAAAACACCAATCACAATTCCGATGATGCCCAAGGAAAATTGAGCGAAGTGGAAGAACCGAACTGCGTCCTTTGATTGATACCCCGCCTGCCGCAGTTTCAGCTGCATGGCAGACAGTTCTTCCTTGTTCTGTGGCTCAAGGAAGTTGGCAAACTTCTCAAGCTGCTCGTTTCGCCCGCTGGTTCTGAGCTTGTCCTTTTTGACCTTCTTATCCTGTCGAGGGGCTGCATTAGAACGCTGCAGTTTCTTCAGGGGATCTTCTGGCTGGCTCAGGATCAAGGGGACTGTGATCAAGATCATGAACAGTCCAAGTACACCAACCACGATCAGTGGACCGAAGGGGCCAAGGAGCTCGGTTAGAAAGTCATTTATTTGGGTCAGGATTTCCATGGTGGTGTCCTCAGACCTTGATGTCGGTTAGAATGCGCATGACGATCAGGTTCAGTGTCAGCATGATGCCGACAAAGAAACAGGCAGGAATGAACCATGGGTGATCCATAACTTCGTCATAGTACCCGGGGTCGTTCACCAAAATGAATCCCAGGCAGAACAGTGGAAATCCAGATAGGAATTTTCCTGACCATTTTGCCTCGGCTGTGATAGCGTTGACGCGCCGGAAAAGTCGAAAACGGGCCCGGATCACCTTGGCCAGACCGGCCAGAATTTCGGCCAGGTTACCACCGGATTGCTGTTGGATGCCGACGGCCACTGCCAAAAACCGTAGATCCTGCATATCCAGTCGTTGTGCCAGATCTTTGAGAGATTCACCGACGTCACGGCCATAGGCACATTCATCAGCGATAACTCCGAATTCAGTGGCGAGTGGATCCTGGACTTCATTTGCGACGATTTGAATGGTGGACACAAAAGGGTTCCCGACGCGAAGCGACCGAACCATCAATTCCACAGCATCTGGCAACTGTTCTTCCAGCATTGCCATACGCTTTTTGGCCTTGTTGTTTACCCACGCATAGACACCACCAACACCGATTGCGACCGAAATTGCGGCCCGCATTATGGTTTCCGTTCCCGTTGCAATGCTGAGCCCCATGAAGGCAAAGCCTGTCACCAACACCATAATCAGGATCAACTGACGGGGTGTGAAGGCGATGGCGGCCTTCTGAGCCTTGTCCGCCAACAGGGAATAGAGCGGAATACTCTGGGACTTCATATGCTGCTGCATTTCCTTGCGCAGCTGTTCCAGAACTTGTTCGCGCCCGACGCCTTTATCCAGCATGTCAAGACGGCGGTTCACGCGGCTGTTCAGACTGATGGATTTTCCGAAGGCAACCAGATAGATTCCTTCCACCAACGCAAGTACGCCTACGAAGATCGCGACGTAGATCAGTGCCTCCATAGGCAGTTGCATTTCAAGATCTCCTACATAGTCGTTGGTTCGTAAATCGAAGGGGGCAGATCATAGCCCCACAGACGGAAGCGTTCGGAGTAGTGGCTGCGAACGCCTGTCGCGGTAAAATGGCCAATGATCTTGTTGTCGGGCGTTAATCCAACGCGTTGAAAACGAAAGATTTCCTGCATGGAAATCACATCGCCTTCCATACCAGTGATTTCGGTGATCGAAGTCATACGCCGCGAGCCGTCCTGCAGGCGGCTTGCCTGAACGATCAGGTTCACAGCACTGGAGATCTGGCTACGGACGGCCTTGATCGGCATTTCGATCCCGGCCATCGCGATCATGTTTTCAAGGCGCGAAATCCCGTCTCGGGCCGAGTTCGCGTGGATCGTTGTCATCGAGCCATCATGGCCAGTGTTCATGGCCTGTAGCATGTCGATAACTTCCGAGCCCCGTGTCTCACCCACGATGATACGGTCGGGACGCATACGAAGGGCGTTTTTCAGACAGTCGCGGGGGCTGACTTCACCCTTGCCTTCGACGTTAGGCGGGCGGCTTTCCATCCGGCCAACATGAGACTGTTGCAGCTGGAGTTCCGCTGTATCCTCGATGGTCAGAATACGCTCGGCGTCGTCGATAAAGCTGGACAATGCGTTTAGCGTGGTTGTTTTACCGGAACCGGTACCGCCCGAAACGATCACATTCAGGCGTGTAGATACAGCAGCCTGCAGATAGGCGGCCATTTCTTCGGTGAAGGCACCAAAATTCACCAGATCATCAATGGCCAGCTTATCTTTTTTGAACTTACGAATGGATACCAGCGAGCCGTCAACGGCAATCGGTGGCACCATGGCGTTGAAACGCGAGCCATCCGCCAGACGGGCGTCCACATAGGGGTTGGATTCGTCAACACGGCGGCCCACGGCGGATACGATCTTGTCGATGATCCGCATCAGGTGCTTTTCGTCTTTAAAGGTAACGTCGCTAATTTCTAGCTTACCGAACCGTTCAACAAAAATTTGCTGCGGGCCGTTGACCAGAATATCGCTGACAGAGTCGTCCTGAAGCAAGGTCTCGAGCGGGCCAAGACCGGTTACTTCGTCATACAGTTCCTTGTTCAGCTGTTGCCGGTCGTCGCGGTTTAGAACGATGTTGCGGGATTCCAGAACCTCACTGGCAATCGCACTGATTTCCGAGCGCAGCTCGGATTCTCCAGCTTTCTCAAGGGCCGCAAGGTTCAGGTTTTCAAGAAGCTCGCGGTGGAGTTCGATCTTGATTTCGCCCAGACGCTCTTTGCGCTTGCGTTCCTTGTCCGCCCCTACAACCTCGACCGCCTTTTTGGGGGTGGGTCGCCGGGCAACAGCAGTAGCGGTTGATGCTTGCTCCGCTGCAGGTGCAGGTGTGGCCTCGGGCGATTTAGCCGGTGCCTGGACCGGTTGTGCTTCGGGTTTTTTATATCTTGAAAACACGGCGGCTCTCCCTGTGGGATTGTGTTATGCGGCTTCGGCGCTACTGCTGCCCAGGCTGTGCAGCGACTTCGCAAGCTTTGCGATTTCCTTGCGCAGTGGGTTCTTGGCCGCAGCGTTGGCCAATGGCAGACCGTGATCACCGCTTTGCATCACCGGTTTGCCGCCATCCGGCAGTTGAAGATCAATAGAGATACCCAGGCTTTCACCCATGCGCTTGACCCGGCCCTTACCATTCAGATCGGTAAATTTCGGGGCGCGATTGAGAGCGAAACGCAACTTATTGAAGGGTAGTTCCTCGGCCTGTAAAGCGCGCTTGAGGCGCAATGCGTTCTGAGCCGAACGCATGTCCAGTTCTATCAGGGCAAAGTAAACATGGGCGGCCTGCAGTACAGTTTCCGACCAGTGAACCAATGTCGTTGGCATGTCGACGATCACATAATCGAAGTGCTTTCGTGCCTTTTCGATCACCCGTTCGATATCTTCTTGCGTAATCAGATCCAAAGGCACCATATCCGACGGCGCAGTTAGCACCTGCAGCTTGTCCTCATAGGACTGAAGCGCCTGGGTAAAGAGGTCATCATCCATTGCCGCCGTATCAGACAGCATCTCGAATACAGTTTCTCGACGGGGAAGATCCAGATATGTCGAAACCGTTCCGTATTGCAGGTCCAGGTCAATCAAACAAACCGAAGGGGCCTCTTTGTCAGAGACCGTTGCCAGTTCCCAAGCTAGGTTGACGGCCATAGTCGTCGACCCGACCCCACCGGCAAGTCCTTGAACCACAAACAAAGCACCCTCTTTAGAGTCGCCAGCTGCACGTGCGGCATCTGATCCGGGGGCAACGGCGACGGGTTCGGGTTTGTTCATCCGGTCGATTGCTTCTTGCAATTCACCTTCTGGAAGAGGGTAGGGGACGAATTCATCCGCGCCCTTGCGCAACAACTGATGCAGCGAAGCCGGGGTCACGTCCTCGGCGATCAGAACTATTTTGATATTTTTGTCTTTTGCCTGTGTGATGATTTCACCCATCAGTGACAGGTTGTCTTCATCCTCGCCATCAATGGCCAACGCGACAAATTGCAGTGAATTCGCCTCGGGTTGGTTGAAAAATGTCAGGGCTTCGGCAAAGCCGAGATCACCCCAACGCTCACCCAAAGCGCCTTCCATATCTTCTATAAGCAGATCGAAATTCTGGACATCACGGCTGATCGTGCAGGCCAGAATTGCGGTCTCTTCGTTTTGCGGCGTGGCGCTTGTCATTAACACAATCCTCGTCGAAGGGTAGGCGAACCATCCTGGCCCAGAGGACAGGATTGGCTTGCTGTCACCCTATTGCGGCCATTTTCGGACGCAGGTCACCCAATTGTTGAAAATGTGGCTTGGAACTTAGGCAAGAATTAGGCGCAAAAGAACCAATTGTAGGGAATTGGGCGACGATGCCGCCCAATCACAGTTTATTGTTCGCTTGTATCGCCAATAGCGGTTTCGCGGCGCAGCTGGGATTCATAAACCGCGCTTTCCACGTACTCACGATTGACGATAGCGGCGTATTTGCCATCGAGTAGCTGGGGTGCACGATCAACGAAGCCTGATACTTCGGTCACGGTGCGCCTGTTGCGACGGTCTCGATCCGGCGTAGCCACAAGAGGTCGTGACTTACCGAATGAAACAACCGCCTCCAACCGCGAGCGAGAGATACCCTGCCGCGTAAGGAACGCAACAGCCGCATTTGCGCGCCGCTGGCCCAGGCTTTGGTTATATGCCGTTGATCCAACAGCATCCGTATGGCCATAGACCCGGAACCGTGCCTCGGGGAACTGTTTGATCCAGTTCGCCTGACGCAAGAGTACTCGCCGAGCTGTTTCGTCCAGTTGAGCGCTGTTGAAATCAAAGTTGATCTGGGTCGGCACTTCGGCTGCGAACCGTTGGCCCAGGATCTGGGCATATGTCAGTTCGCCATTCATTACTTGAATGTTGTTCAGTGTCGCATTCCCGAACGCGCCCTGATCGGCTTCGTATCCGGCCTCACGCGTACATGCGGCGACAGCGACCGAAAGACCCAGTGTGATGATCCACTTCTGCATTGGTCCTATCCTCCTAATCAATCCAGGACGTAGCCGTACGAGCTACCGAAGTCCTGATTCGCGACTTCCGAAGCTGCACCGGCACCCAGACGTTCAGTCCGACCGACTTTGCCATTAACGAACAGATCAAATTCGCTGGGTGGTTTGACCCGATCCGTAGGCAGAGCCAGTGCCTCACCACGTGTCGGCGACACAAGGTGGGCTGTGATGATGATCACCAGTTCACTTTGCTGACGCTGATATTCCGCGCTGCGGAAGAGGGCGCCAAGAACCGGGACGTCACCCAACCAAGGAATCTGGCTGTTCAGGTCGGTGAAATCATCCTGGATCAAGCCAGCGATCGCAAAGCTTTCACCATCGCGCAGCTCAACCGTTGTGCTGGTCTGGCGTGTGATGAAAGATGGAACATTATCACCTTGAATGGTGAAGTTCGACGAACCATCGATAGCTGACACGGCAGCAGCCATTTCAAGGTTGATCAGATCACCATCCACAACGCGGGGGATAAAGTCGATTTCAACACCGAAGGCTTTGTATTCAATCGCAATTACGCCGTCGTCCTGCGGTACCGGAATAGGAACTTCACCACCTGCAAGGAACGTCGCTTCCTGACCCGAAAGTGCGGATAGGTTAGGCTCTGCTAGGCTGCGCGCCAGTCCTTTGGACTCGAGTGCCTCCAGCAGCAGACGAACCTGTGTGGAGCCTGCGCCAAAGCCGAACAGAATTGCGCCGGTATTCGTCTGTACCGCCGGAATGTTGTTGTTCAGGGCATTTGCCAAAGCACCAGCATTGTTCAGCGTGTTGATACCGCCAGTCACATCACTGCCGCCGAAACCAAGCGATGCAGTCAGGCTTTTAGCCACCGACCGATTCATCTCGGCAAAGCGCACTTTCAGCATGACCTGCTGAACGCCGCCAACCGACATCAGGTTCGATACGCGCTCCGGTGCATAGCGCTCTGCCAGCTCCAATGCCCGCGCCAACTTGGCAGCGCTAGAAATTGTGCCAGAAAGAACGATACCGTCATTGGCGGTGCGAACTTCGATAGGCTCGGTTGGCAAAATCTGGCGCAGACGTTCTTTAAACTCGGTAACATCCGGTGCCACACGGACCCGAACATTAGCAAGTAGATTACCTGCACCGTCGAACAATGTCAGGGTCGTCAGGCCAGGAGCCTTACCCAAAACATAGATAGTACGATCCGAAAGCGACGAAATATCAGCGATGCCTGCATTGGCGATGCTGAGTTCGGCAAACGGTTGCTCACTTTCTACAACTATTGCGCGGTTCATTGGCACATCAAGCGTTTCCGCTGTACCCTTCTTTACCACGCGAAGTGTTTCAGCCCAGGCAGCATTGCCGACTGGGCCAACTACGAGCGCCAAGCCCAATAGGGCTGCGCTTATCCAGGAACTTCTTTTCATGTGACCTGCCTCTCCGATCACGCCTCGTTTTTTGCGGCTACTGCCTTATGTCTGATAACACTGCGCGAATTGAGAATTTATTGCAATAATCAATGGTTTCTGGAATTTTCCTTATGTGGACAATGCGCAACATGCGAACAAATTAGGGCCGCGCAATTCGCGCGGCCCCGGTCATGTAACGCACTGATTTTCTGTTAATTTGTGCAGGGTGTTACTATTCCCGTGTCGACGATCTCGGCACCGCGGCGCGTCTTGACCGTACAGACCTCTTCCGCGATTTTGGGTGCCACGGGGACGACATCTTTAATGCCCAGAAGTTTTCTTTGGTCAACTTCGACCGCGCTTGCGATTGTGTCGTCTTGCACGCCAACCAGCGCCAAAGACAGGCGGCCGGTGTTCTGAGCCTGAGCCAGTGCCGCGATTTGTTCCGGAGTAGCAGCGACCGTAACGGTGCGCGCGATCGTGGCTCCGGTCAGATCGGACCCGGCGCTCTGGTCAACAGCGATCAACTCAATGCTGGTTTGAATCAGGCGGGTGATTTCGCCGCGCGACCCATCGATTCCGCCACCATACGAACCGGTCCAATAAACATCGATACTGTCACCAGGGCGAAGGAAGCCGGATACGCCCGAGGCAACGTCCACGCTGATTGCAAATGCGCGCTTACCTTTCGCGATTCGTGATGTCAGACCCGCTGCCTCGCCTGGTTTGGTTACTTTGACCTCCATCAGGGCTTCGTCTTTTTCCATGGTCCTCAGAACGAAGCGGTCGCCACTTGCATCCTCTGGAAACAGGACGGCCATTTCAAGGAAGCTTCCTTCGGGAATTGCATCCTCAGGCCATTTCACGATCCGCACATCTTCGGCGACCAGACGCTCACCATATTTAAGAGCACGGTTCGAAACCAGAACGTCCACCGTCGGGACGGACTTAACATTTGCCAATGCTTCCTGAGCCGCCAAACGTTCTCTGGCCAATTCCGCCTGATACTGAGAAATATAGTCCCGCGCCATATAAACGGCTCCTCCTGCCAGAGCCACCCCAACAATCAGGACAAGTCCAAATACTGCACGCATGCGCGTTCCCTCATTTATTTGTATGCGATGTCAGTCGTCATAGGGAATACGACTTCAACTGACTATTGGTTACAGGAGAATTGTGTCGAAAAGGGGGACAATGAAGTATTTTTTTGACGCCCGTGTCCTTAGTGCCAGATTGATCAATCTGATTCCGATGCCTGTTCCTGATTCGCAGAATAGACCTCTATACCGCGAAGTGCGTTACCCGTCTCGGTATCGACGTGTTGTACCCCGCCCGTCAAATTGAATACGGTGACAAGTCCAAGGCCGACCAGCGCAGCAGTAAGCACCACCCAATCAACGGTGATTGCGCCATGTTCCCCGGATAAGAATTTTGAAATACCCTTCATCGCAGGACCTCGTCTTTTTTCTATAAAAAAGGGGGCCGCGATCTGACGAGCGCAGCCCCCTTCAAAATTCTATCTAAATAATTACGGGGTTGTTGGGCCCGCGTTAGGTGCAGTAACAACAACACCCGTCAGGGCGGTGTCAATGTCGCCAGCCAGATCGTCGACACCGTCGCTAACCTGTGTCCAAGCAACAGCGGCCAGGCCAACAACAGCTGCGGTCAGAACGACCCAGTCTACTGTTACGGCGCCGTCTTCGTCAGTGGTGAAGTTCTTGATGAACTTGATCATGTTACGTCCCTCCTAAAGGATCTAATAAGTCTAATGAACCTCGGCGTCTTCCAGAGCTTCGTCTCTCAGTCCGCTCCCGATCGTCTCGGTATGGCATTATGTTTGCCTGTTGGGCGTGGCAGGAATTGGGCCAAACCCCAAATTTTTGTGCCTCAGCTTAACTTTTTGGTAGCTTTCCGATTAACTAATTGAAATTAAATAAATAAAAATAATCCCTTCGTACGAGTACCGATAAAACCCGATGCAAAATGGCGCCAAATGAGGCGAAATTGCCCCAATTCACATTGTTTTTCTGGCCTTACAGACAGATTCGGGGTTCAAATCGACGCAAAAGAGAACATGAGGCAGGCAAATGAATCTCCGGAACGCAATAACTTGCGCCGGCTTGGCGCTGGCAGTGGTGTCCGCACCTGTGTCTGTCTCCGCCAACGAAGTCGAACCGCGTGGCGTATATAAACGGATCAAAGCAGCCAAGCCCGGTCAGCGCCCGCGCATTACCGTTCAGATATCGCCTACAGAACATGCCTCAGCACCTTCGGCGCCCAGCACAGGGGCTGAGATCGTAGTTCCTGAGATTATCGCGAGGACACGTGTTACGCCTCCGGGGCTTCCGGGAATTTCGCCGCAAAACAAACCCGTCGGGTCATATAAAGCGTTCTGGGACAGGATCTCACCCGGGATAGATGAGGCCAGTTCGGGTCGTTTGCAGGATTCGATAAATGCGCTTGCCGCCATAAACGTAGCCTCGCCCCGATTGCAGACGCTTCAGAATATTGCTCAGCGGCAGGGGATCGACATTTTACGCTCGACCGTAGGGACAAATGTGTCGCCTGCGTTGGTGCTGGCCGTCATCTCGGTTGAATCGGCAGGCCGGGAGAAGGCGGAAAGTTCGGCCGGGGCGCAGGGGCTGATGCAGCTTATGCCCGCGACCGCGAAACGATTTGGGGTCGAGGACAGCCTTCACCCGGGGCAGAACATCTCGGGCGGAGTGAAATACCTGAACTGGCTGATGGAAGAGTTTGGAAACGACCCGATCCTGGTCCTGGCCGGATATAATGCGGGCGAGGGTGCGGTTCGCAAACATGGTGGTGTACCGCCTTATGCGGAAACACGGGACTATGTGCCCAAGGTTCTCGCGGCTTTTCAGGTGGCGCGAGCGCTGTGTTCGACACCGCCCGAGTTGATTTCTGACGGGTGCGTGTTTCAGGCTCTTAATTGACCAAGGCCCACACTGAAGTGGGCCTTGCCATTAGGTGAATTGATCAGTCGACAATCGTCGCCTGTGTCGCGGCGCGCATCTCATCTTCGCTGACACCATCTGCGAGCTCTACGATCTTCAGGCCGCCATCGACCACATCCAGAACTCCAAAATTGGTGATGATGCGATCCACAACACCCTTGCCGGTCAGCGGCAGGGTGCACTCTTTCAGCACTTTCGATTCACCGTGTTTGTTGGTGTGATCCATAACCACGATCACACGTCCGACACCTGCAACCAAATCCATCGCGCCGCCCATGCCTTTGACCAGCTTGCCGGGAATCATCCAGTTGGCCAGATCGCCTTTTTCATCCACTTCCATGGCACCCAGGATTGCCGCGGCGATTTTGCCGCCCCGGATCATGGCGAAAGACGTAGCGCTGTCGAAATAAGCAGTCCGAGACAGTTCGGTGATCGTCTGCTTGCCTGCGTTGATCAGATCCGGGTCTTCGTCGCCCTCGAAAGGAAAGGGACCCATACCAAGCATTCCGTTTTCAGATTGCAGGGTGATATCCTTGTCGCCAACATAATTTGCCACCAGCGTCGGGATACCGATGCCGAGGTTTACATACATGCCGTCTTCGAGCTCTTGCGCTGCGCGGGCGGCCATCTGATTCCGGTCCCAGGGCATTATGCGTCCTCCTTCTTGCGGGTGGTGCGCTGTTCGATGCGCTTTTCGTGATTGCCCTGAATGATACGATGCACGTAAATTCCAGGTAGGTGGATCATGTCAGGGTCCAGAGAGCCACGGGGCACGATCTCTTCAACTTCGACCACACAGATCTTACCGCAAGTGGCGGCGGGCACGTTGAAGTTTCGGGCGGTTTTGCGGAACACCAGATTGCCGGTGTCGTCGGCTTTCCACGCCTTGATAATCGCCAGATCTGCAAAAATACCTTCTTCGAGAATATAGGTCTCGCCGTTGAAGTCCTTGTGTTCTTTGCCATCGGCGATAACGGTGCCTACGCCCGTTTTTGTGTAGAAACCCGGGATCCCGGCACCACCTGCGCGCATCCGTTCGGCCAGGGTGCCTTGAGGGTTGAATTCCAGTTCAAGCTCACCGCTGAGGTACTGACGCATGAATTCGGCGTTTTCGCCCACATATGAACTGATCATCTTTTTGACCTGCTTCGTTTGCAGCAGGATACCGATACCGAAATCGTCCACGCCCGCATTGTTCGAGGCAAAGGTCAGGTCTTTGGCACCCGAGGTCTTGATTGCCTCAAGCAGCAGCTCGGGAATCCCGCACAGGCCAAACCCACCAGCGGCGATCAACATGCCATCCGAAAGTACGCCATCGAGCGCTTCGTTGGCATTGGCATAGATTTTCTTCATGGAAAACTCCCCCAATGAGATGGTGTTGGGCAGGTTGTGCCGTCACGTCACGGGGAAGTCAATGAAACCGGGCGAAGGGTGGTATTTCTACCTAACCGGCCTTCTTGGTTGTCTTCTTGGCGGCTTTTTTCTTGGGCGCCGCCTTTTTCTTGGTCCCTTTCAGGGCCGCGCGCTCATTGACCAGTTCGATGGCCATTTCCTGCGTTACGTCCTCGGGTTTGATGTCCTTGGGAATGGTCGCGTTGACCTTTTCCCACTTCACATATGGACCATACCGCCCATCCAGAACCTGCATTGCGCCACCATCGGGATGTTCCCCCAGTTCTTTCAGCGCTTTGGCCGCAGCCCGGCGTCCGCGCCCCGGATTGGAGCGCTTTTCAGCAAGCAATTCGACCGCGCGGTTCATACCGATCTCGAACACGTCATTGGGGTCTTTGAGGTTTGCATAAACCGGTTTGGCCTCATCCGCCAGCTGGTGCATCAGATATGGTCCGAACCGCCCGAAATTCGAGCTGATCATACCGCCCTCGGGGTGCTCACCAATCTGGCGGGGCAGGGATAGCAATGTCAGCGCCTTGTCCAGATCCATATCATCCTTGCTCCAGCCACGTGGCAGCGAGGCGCGCGGAGGTTTCTTGTTCTCAGGCGTTGGCTCTCCACGTTGAACATAAGGTCCGAACCGACCGGTCTTCAGCCAGATATCATCACCTGAATCTTCACCCAGCAGGCGCTCTTCACCCTCGGCACCTTCACCGGCGATAGGACGGGTATAGGTGCATTCGGGATAGTTGCCACAGCCGACGAACCCGCCAGTGCGTGAAGTTTTCAGGTGCAACTGGCCCGCGCCGCATTTCGGACAGACACGCGGGTCAGATCCATCCTCGCGTGGCGGATAGAGCTGCGGTGCCAGTGCTTCGTCCAGTTTGTCCAGCACTTCGGAAATGCGCAGTTCCGATGTCTCGCCAATCGCGGCCGAGAAGTCGCGCCAGAATTTGCTCAGCAGATCCTTATAGTCCCGATCACCTGCACTCACATCGTCCAGCTGTTCTTCCAGATTGGCGGTGAATTCATAACCGACATACTGACGGAAGAAGTTCAGCAGAAAAATCGTGACGATCCGCCCCTTTTCTTCGGGGATCAGCCGGTTCTTGTCCTTGCGTACATATTCCCGGTCCTGAATCGTTGTGACAATCGAGGCATAGGTCGACGGTCGCCCGATCCCCAACTCTTCCATCCGCTTGACCAGCGTCGCCTCGGTATAGCGCGGCGGCGGTTGAGTGTGATGTTGCAGCGCCAGAACTGATTCATTGTCTGACAGAATAGCCTCTTTCGCGGCCCGGTCCGTGCCATCGCTTGTCGCTTTGGTGAACTGATCCCGCAACGTGGTTTTAGAGAACCGTGCAGGGTCGCCCTGCATGATCTGGGGGAGGCGTTTGTCATCCTCATCGGCGACATCATCGCGGCCTTCTTCATAGACACGCATGAACCCGTCAAACATCACCACCTGACCGGTCGCGCGCAGGCCAACCTGCCCATCTTCGCTTCCGATTTCGACAGTTGTGCGTTCCAGCCGGGCAGCGGCCATCTGGCAGGCAATGGTGCGTTTCCAGATCAGGTCATAGAGCTTGCGCTGATCGTCGTCCGTTACCTTCAGCGCTTTGGCATCGCGGGTCATATCCGTAGGCCGGATGCATTCGTGGGCTTCCTGCGCGTTCTTTGCCTTGTTCTTATAAATGCGAGGGCTGTCCGGCACATATTCCGCGCCATAGCGGTCGGCGATGGTCTCGCGCGTAGCCGCCACGGCCTCGGGGGCCATGTCGATGCCATCGGTTCGCATATAGGTAATGTAGCCGGCCTCATACAAGCGCTGTGCCACTTGCATCGCGTGACGCGCACCCATGCCGAACTTGCGGCTGGCCTCTTGCTGCAGGGTCGAGGTCATGAAGGGTGCGCTGGGATTTCGAGCGGCGGGTTTCGCCTCGACCGAAGTGACACTGAGCGCGCGGCTGGTGATCGCCTGCACCGCCAGTTCGGCCTGGGTTGAGTTGGACAGATCGTGCTTGTCCAGCTTTTTACCGGCCAGTGTGACTAGGCGTGCCTCATAGGTCTGACCACGGGGTGTTTCGAACAGGGCGCGCACCGACCAGTATTCCACCGGTTTGAACGCCTCGATTTCCATCTCTCTCTCGACGATCAGGCGCAGGCAGACAGACTGCACGCGGCCTGCGGATTTTGCACCAGGCAGTTTGCGCCACAAGACGGGCGACAGGTTGAACCCCACAAGATAATCCAGCGCACGGCGGGCCAGATAGGCCTCGACAAGTGGCATGTCCACCTGACGGGGGTTTCGCATCGCCTCGGTCACTGCGTCCTTAGTGATGGCGTTGAAGGTCACCCGGCTGACAGGCGTATCCTTTTTGATCGACCGGCGTTTGGTCAGTGCTTCCTGCAAATGCCAACTGATCGCTTCACCCTCACGATCGGGGTCGGTGGCGAGGATCAGGGCGTTGTCTTCTTTCAGCGCGTCGGCGATGGCTTTGACATGTTTGCGGCTGTCGTTTCCGACCTCCCATTTCATCGCAAACTCATCCTCGGTATCGACCGAGCCATCTTTGGGCGGCAGATCTCGAACATGGCCGTAAGACGCCAGAACCGTGTAGTCCGGGCCAAGATATTTATTGATTGTTTTGGCCTTGGCAGGGGATTCTACAACAACTACAGGCATTTAAGGGGAAACCTCGCTCGACGGAATTGGCGCCTTCTATGAGTGTGCAAGATGTGTAGGGCAAGAGCGAATTGTCAATGCGTTCCTTTGAAAGCAAGGATTTATAGGCGATTTCAATGGGATACATGTGTAAGATTGGATATCCAACACTCAGGCGGTCAATGACAGAAGACCCCCGGGTTGGCGTTGAATACGTCCGTCCAGTTCCAGATCGACCAAAACCGGGGCAATTTCACCCGCCGTTGCCTCAACATCGCGGATCAACTGGTCTTCGGCGATAGGAGAGGGGCCGAGCCGGGTCAGAATTAGGCGTTCCAGGTCATTGGTTGAGCATGGTGTGCGGGGTAATTTCTTTTGGAGCATTTGCTGGGGTTCGAATAGGTTCGCTTGCTGCGGTAGCGCTTCG
Source organism: Ruegeria sp. CDSC052 (assembly GCF_059610685.1). Taxonomy (NCBI): domain Bacteria; kingdom Pseudomonadati; phylum Pseudomonadota; class Alphaproteobacteria; order Rhodobacterales; family Roseobacteraceae; genus Ruegeria; species Ruegeria sp. CDSC052. The sequence continues at coordinate 96,002 of NZ_JBXWOB010000010.1, read as the reverse complement.
ATCACATCTTCTGCAGACCTTATCAAAGTAGCACCGTCGCGGATCAGCAGGTTGCAGCCAGCCGCGCGTGCGTCAAACGGGTGTCCGGGCACAGCCAGAACATCGCGCCCCTGGTCCAAGGCGTCGCGCGCTGTAATCAGGCTGCCGGATTTGGCGGCGGCTTCGACCACAATAACGGCCTTTGCCAGGCCCGAGATGATCCGGTTGCGACGCGGGAAATGGCGCGCCTGTGGCGTGACGCCCATGGGTTGCTCCGAGACGCGCAGCCCGGAACCTGCGATTTCAGCGGCAAGATCGGTATTTTCAGCAGGGTAAACCACGTCGACCCCCCCCGCCATAACGGCGATGGTGCCTGTTTCAACCGTGGCTAGGTGCGCCGCGGTATCAATCCCGCGGGCCAGGCCAGAAACGATCACATAACCCTGTTTTCCCAGATCGGTCGCCAATCCGCGCGCCATTCGCGCGCCCAGAGATGAGCAGTTGCGGGCACCGACCATAGCGACCGAGGGGCGCTGTAAAAGAGAGGTGTCACCGATTGCCCACAACATTGGCGGAGCATCATTCAGATCATGTAAAGCGGATGGGAAATCGGCGGACCCTAGGCACAAAAGCCGCGCATTGGCAGCTTTTGCGGCCTTGAGTTCCGCCTCAATCACGCCGGGCGGGCAGATTTCATACCCTTCTATTCCGGCAGCGCGTGCCATTTCCGGCAGCGCGGCCAGCGCATTCTGCGCCGAGCCATGTTCGCGAAGCAGCCGCCGAAACGTCGCCGGGCCCACTTTGCGAGAACGCAACAGACGAAGCCAGGAAAACCGATCCTCTTCCGTGGTGGGTGGGAGTGTGGGGTGATTGGAAGAAAGCTGCTCTTCGGTCATCCGTTGCTCCGTCTGATTGCAGAACTGGTTTACGGCTGCCAGGGTTAACAGCGTGTGAATCCCGTCAAATTTTCCGGATATATTTCGAGGCTCGGGTGTCTCAGTTGCGTAGGTTGTTGAAAATCAACGGCAAAAAATACAGCCGAGTCGGAAGTCGGAAAACACCTCTCCGCAAAGTATCAATGCATATCCAAAGCGGGCGTTAACCCTGCGCTTTGGAAGCAGTGACCGATTCTAATTAGGCCGCCGATCCGCCAATCGTCAGCCCATCCATCAGGACCGTAGGTTGGCCAACGCCCACAGGCACCCATTGACCATCCTTGCCGCAAGTGCCCATTCCCGGATCCAAGGCCATGTCGTTGCCCAACCCGCGAACGCGTTTGAGGGCAGAGGGGCCATCGCCAATCAATGTTGCCCCTTTGACCGGCGCGCCGATTTTGCCGTTTTCAACCCGGTATGCCTCGGTACAGGAAAACACAAATTTGCCGTTGGTGATATCCACCTGACCGCCGCCAAAGCCTACGGCCCAGATGCCATCCTTTATATCGGCTACCAAAGCGGCGGGATCGGCATCGCCACCCAGCATGATTGTATTTGTCATCCGTGGCATTGGTTTATGGGCATAGCTTTGACGCCGCCCATTCCCGGTTGGCGCAACACCCATCAGACGGGCGTTCTGGCGATCCTGCATATATCCGGTCAGGATGCCGTCTTCGATCAGCACCGTGCGCGAACTGGGTGTGCCCTCATCATCGACGCTGATTGATCCGCGCCGGTCGGCGATTGTGCCGTCATCAACGACCGTGACGCCTTTGGAGGCGATCTGTTGACCCATCAGCCCGGCAAAGGCGGAACTGCCCTTGCGGTTGAAATCCCCTTCAAGGCCGTGGCCAATTGCTTCGTGCAGCAAGATGCCAGGCCAGCCAGGGCCCAGTGCTACCTCCATCACGCCCGCAGGGGCGGGAACAGCCTCGAGGTTGACCATGGCGATGCGAAGGGCCTCGCGGGCTTTATCCTGCCAGTCGGTTGGGTCGATCAGCCCGTCCAGGCCGATCCGGCCACCTCCACCGGTCGAGCCGCTCTCACGACGGCCGTTCTGTTCCACGATGACCGAGATATTCAACCGGGTCATGGGGCGGACATCGCGGACCAGAATGCCGTCAGGGCGCAGAATCTCAACTTCCTGCACCGCAGCAGCAATAGTGGCGCTGACCTGTACTACACGCGGATCAAGATCACGGGCAAAGGCGTCAATCTCGCGCAATGTTTCGATTTTGACGGGGAAACTGGCAGATTCGATAGGGTCTTCGTCTGTATAAAGGCGCTTGTTGGTGGCCCGGGGGGCATCAGCTAGCGTTCCGCCACCATCACCGACCGCCAGCCGCGCGGTCTCGGCGGCCCGTTTCAGGGCAGGAATCGAGACGTCCGTTGAATGCGCATAGCCTGCCACTTCGCCCTGTACGGCGCGCAGGCCGAAACCTTCGGACGCGTCATAAGAAGCGGTCCGCAAGCGCCCGTCATCAAAGACCAGAGACTCGGATTTCCGGCGTTCAACGTACAGTTCTCCGTCCTCGGCCCCGGCGGTGGCGGATTGCAGTACCGCAAGCGCTTCGTCATGTGGAAGAGCGCTTTCAAACGGGCGAAACGGGTCGTTGGGCATCTCTTGGGACCTTTCGAGTTTGATCCAGATCAAAAATAGCGTCTGTTTGACGCAAGCATTTTGCTTTATCTACCCGCAGGAATATGGTTTTTAACGCGGCCAAAGACAACGGGTGAGGTGTGGCCGATTCACACCTTTTCGCCAGGGACGCAAAGATCAAACGATCAGGACAGAAAATGAAGAACGCTTTGAAGCTTTCGGGGCTTATGACAGCCCTCTCCAGCCTTCCCGCCATGGCTCAGGAGCTTGAGATTATCGGTCAGCCGATTGACGGCGGCATAGGATTCCAGCCTGCAGCCACAAGCCTTGCCGAGGGGATTCATCGCCTGGATAATATGATTCTGGTGATTATTACCGCGATCTGCATATTCGTTGCGGGCCTGCTGGTTTACTGCATCATGCGTTATAATCAACGCGTCAACCCGACCCCGGCGCGATTCTCGCACTATACTCCGGTCGAGATCGTCTGGACGTTGGGTCCGATTCTGATTCTAGTATTCATCGGTGCTTTCTCTCTGCCGGTTCTGTTCAAGCAGCAGGAAATTCCCGAAGGTGATGTCGTTATCAAGGTTGTCGGCAACCAGTGGTATTGGACATATGAGTATGTCGATCACGATTTTGCATTCGACAGCTATCTGCTCGGCCACCCAGCCACGTTGGACGAAGGTACTCGCCCCGCCGATGCGGACGTGACGGCATTTGTCCTGGATGACGCGATGCGGGCCAAGCTGGCAGACGCAGGGTATAGCGACGATGAGTGGCTGCTGGCCACCGACACAGCGGTTGTTGTCCCGGTTGGCAAGGTCATCGTGATGCAAGTTACTGCGTCCGACGTGATCCATTCCTGGACCATTCCGTCCTTCGGTGTGAAGCAGGACGGTGTACCCGGACGCCTGGCTGAGCTGTGGTTTGAGGCCGAAAAGGAAGGCATCTATTTCGGCCAGTGTTCGGAACTGTGCGGCAAGGACCATGCCTATATGCCGATCACTGTCAAAGTTGTCAGCCAAGAGGCGTATGACGCTTGGCTGAAAGGTGCGATCGACGAGTATGCGGGCCTGCCGCAGAACTATCAGGTCGCTTCGAACTGATTTCAGTAAGGGTGGGATGCGTCCCGCCTGCTACTAGATGCAGGCTGTGCGAGAGATCGCACAGCCTTCGCCCCAAAAGGACCCGAGATGAGCGACGCAAGCATCAATGCAAGCCAAACGACCGCCCAAGCGTATGCGAATGAGGCCAGCTTTGGCGATTACTTCGCCCTGCTGAAGCCGCGCGTGATGTCGCTGGTTGTATTCACGGCGCTTGTTGGTCTGCTGGCAGCGCCGGTACCGGTACATCCGTTCGTTGGGTTCTGCGCGATATTGTTCATTGCCATCGGAGGTGGCGCATCCGGCGCGCTGAACATGTGGTGGGATGCAGATATCGACCGCGTTATGAAGCGCACCAAAGGTCGCCCCATACCGTCGGGCAAGGTACAAGAGGGCGAAGCGATGGCCTTGGGCCTGGCACTGTCCGGCCTGTCGGTGATCATGCTGGGTCTTGCAACCAACTGGTTCGCCGGAGCCTTTCTGGGCTTCACCATCTTCTTCTATGTCGTTGTCTACACGATGTGGCTCAAGCGCTCGACGCCACAGAACATCGTGATTGGCGGCGCAGCTGGGGCTTTCCCGCCGGTCATCGGCTGGGTCGCTGCAACCGGATCCATGTCCGTCGAACCTTGGCTGATGTTTGCCCTTACCTTCATGTGGACGCCGCCGCATTTCTGGGCGCTGGCCCTGTTTATGCGGTCGGATTACGACGATGCGGGTGTGCCGATGTTGACGGTAACCCATGGTCGGCGGGCGACGCGCTGGCATATTCTGGTCTACACCGTTCTGCTGGCAGTGCTTGCGATTGGAACCGGCTTTTCGGCAATCGGCGGCCCGATCTATCTGACCGTCGCTATTGTACTGAACGCGTTGTTCCTGCGCGGAGCATGGGCAATCTCGCGTCGGACCGAGGATGACTCCGAGGCTGATAACTTCAAAGTTGAGCGTGGCTTTTTCAAGCTCTCGCTGCTGTATCTTTTCCTGCATTTCGGCGCGATCCTTGCCGAAGCACTGCTGAGGCCTTACGGGCTGGGAGGCTGGGCATGAGCCTGCGCAAAAGCCATGAGTTGCATCAACGTCGGTTCAGCCGAAATCTGGGCGTTGGCCTGACGCTTGCTGCATTCATCGTGCTGATCTTTGGGCTGACGATCGTCAAAGTCTCAGGGACCGATTTTAACAGGGCCATGCAAGAGGTGCAGAACTGATGGCGCTCACGGGGCCGCAAAAAACCGTCGTGCAAACCGTCGGCGTTGTTGTTCTGATGGGCAGCCTCGCCTGGGCTTCGGTACCGTTTTACGACTGGTTTTGCCGGGTCACCGGGTATGGCGGCACAACCGGAGTGGCTGAAGCCGCGCCAGAGGACATCCTTGAGCGCACTGTTACCGTTCGCTTTGACGCCTCAAAGGCGAAAGACATGGCCTGGGAATTTAAGCCGGTCGAGCGCCAGATGGAAATCCGCATCGGTGAAACGGGCCTGGCCTTCTATGAGGCATATAACCCCACGGACCGCCCGATTGCCGGTCAGGCGTCTTACAACGTTGCGCCTTATTCGGCCGGTGGGTATTTCCAGAAGATCGCCTGTTTCTGTTTTGAAGAACAGGTGTTGCAACCCGGAGAACGGGTTCAGATGCCGGTGAGCTTTTTCGTCGATCCCGAAATGGTCGAGGATCTGGAAGCCAAATATGTGCATACGATCACTCTGTCGTATACATTCTACGAAATTGACCTGCCCGAGGGCTATGCCGCCCTTGATGTTCAGGCTGATACAAACAAGAACTAACGCCTGTAGGTGAGGGACGCTGATGGCACACGCAAAAAATCATGATTACCACATTCTGACCCCTTCGATCTGGCCACTGATCGGCGCTGCGGGCGGCTTTGTGATGTTGTTCGGGGCCGTCCTCTGGATGCACGGCGTCACCTCCTACATGTTCTGGGCCGGTCTTGTCGCGGTTCTTTACACCATGTTCGCCTGGTGGTCCGAAGTGGTGGCCGAAAGCCGTGTAGGCGATCACACGCCGGTCGTGCGCATTGGCCTGCGCTATGGGTTCATCCTGTTCGTGATGTCCGAGGTGATGTTCTTCTTCGCCTGGTTCTGGTCGTTCTTCAAACACCGCATGTACCCGATGTACGACTATGCGGGCACCGAGTACATCCAGCCGGATATCCACGCGGTTGACCCGTTCCACTTGCCGCTGATCAACACGCTGGTCCTGCTGCTTTCGGGCTGTGCCATCACCTGGGCGCACCACGCGCTGGTGCATGACAATGACCGCAAGGCGCTGATCAACGGCCTCGCTATTGGTATCGTTTTGGGCATCGCCTTTACCGCTCTGCAGGGCTTTGAGTACTACGAATTGCTGGCCCATGAGGGCTGGAAATTCGGTGGTGATCAGTTCTATTCGAACTTCTTCATGGCAACCGGCTTTCACGGCTTCCACGTGATTATCGGCACCATCTTCTTGTCGGTCTGTTTGATCCGGGCACTGAAGGGTGATTTCACGCCGGAAAAGCACGTCGGTTTCGAGGCCGCGGCCTGGTACTGGCACTTTGTTGACGTTGTCTGGCTGTTCCTGTTCTTCGCAGTCTATATCTGGGGACAAGCCCCTTTGATCTGACGTCGGACCGGTAACAAAATTGCAAAAGCCGCCCCCAAGGGCGGCTTTTTCTCTATCAGGGTGCAAGATTGCACCCGATACAAATGGGTGGTTGCAATTCAGTTCACACCGCCCTTAACAAGACGCCGGTTTCTGCAACAAGGTTTGACCCCGCCATGCGCCGCATAACTTTCCTGCTGATCTTCGGGCTCGCCGGTCTGGGCGTACTTGTATCGCTGGGCGTCTGGCAGCTACAGCGGCTTGGGTGGAAACAAGACGTGTTGGCCGAGATTAACGACCGGATCTCTGCCGAGCCTGTTTCCCTGCCGCAGCAGCCTTCCGAGACACGGGACAAGTACCTACCGGTTTTCGTCCAGGGTGAGATGCAGCCGGGTGAAATCCATGTTCTGGTTTCGGTGAAACAAGTAGGCGCTGGCTATCGGGTTATCCAAGCTTTCGATACTGGCGACCGGACTATTCTGGTCGATCGCGGTTTTATCCCAACCACTGCCAAACAGGTTGAAAGACAAACCGGGCAGATCGAACTGACGGGCAATCTGCACTGGCCGGATGAGATCGACGGCTATACGCCCGAGCCAGATGTGGATGCCAATATCTGGTTTGCCCGCGATGTTCCCAATCTTGCTGCAGCTCTGGGAACCGACCCGGTTCTGGTAATCGCACGATCCCGGACCGATCCGAATTTGACACCTTTGCCGGTGAATACAGCAGGCATCCCGAATGATCACCTGGGGTACGCAATCACATGGTTTGGCCTGGCTTTGGTCTGGGCTGCGATGACTGGTTATTTCCTGTGGCGCGGTCGCGCCCCATCAGAAAGTGAAGCGCAATGAAATATGTCTCAACCCGCGGGCAGGCGCCCGAACTGAGTTTTGAAGAGGCGATGCTGACCGGGCTGGCCCGCGACGGAGGCCTGTATCTGCCCGCTGAAATCCCGGTCTTGAGCCACGATGAAATCGCCGCGTTGGCAGGACTGTCTTATGAGGACATCGCCTTTCGCGTGATGTGGCCCTATGTCAGCGGATCATTTGGGGAAGATGAGTTCAAACAGATCATTGCCCGCGCCTATAAAGGGTTCGGCCATGACGCCCGCGCACCGTTGAAGCAGTTGAACGAGAACCACTTCCTGCTGGAGTTGTTTCACGGCCCGACACTGGCCTTCAAAGACTTCGCCATGCAGCTAATCGGTCAGTTGTTCCAGGTGGCGCTGAAGCGTCGCGGGGATCGGGTGACTATCGTGGGCGCGACCAGCGGTGATACCGGTTCGGCCGCGATTGAGGCGTTCCGGGGGCTGGATGCGGTAGACGTGTTTATCCTGTATCCGCATGGCCGCGTTTCCGAGGTGCAGCGTCGTCAGATGACCACACCTGCGGACAACAATGTGCATGCTCTGGCCGTCGACGGGGACTTTGACGACTGTCAGGCCGCGTTGAAGGATATGTTCAACGATTTCGACTTCCGTGACGGTGTGAAACTGGCGGGGGTGAACTCGATCAACTTTGCCCGCGTGCTGGCACAGATCGTCTATTACTTCTCAGCCGCGGTCAGCCTTGGCGCGCCACATCGCAAGGTCAGCTTTACCGTGCCTACGGGTAATTTCGGGGACATCTTTGCGGGCTATCTGGCCAAACGCATGGGCTTGCCGATTGACCGGTTGGTAGTGGCGACCAACCAGAATGACATTCTGCATCGGTGTCTGGTAGGCGAAGGGTATTTCAAGGGAGACACGATCCCTTCGATCAGCCCTTCGATGGATATTCAGGTCAGCTCGAACTTTGAACGGGCGCTGTATTATGCCTATGACGAGGATGGCAATTCTGTGGCTCAGCTGATGGACGAGCTGAAGACGGGCGGCTTCAATGTCAGCCAAGGCGCGATGGAAGCGTTGCGCGAAAGCTTCGACTCGGGCCGCGTGTCCGAAGAGGAAACACTGGCGACGATCACAGCCACGCTGGCCCACAGCACCGAACTGGTCTGCCCCCATACTGCCGTGGGTATCAAAGTTGCCGAGGAGCACCGCGACGCGAACGTCCCGATGATCACTTTGGCGACCGCACACCCGGCCAAGTTCCCGGCTGCGGTCGAGAAGGCGAGTGGCGTACATCCGCCTCTTCCCTCTCGCATGTCTGATCTGTATGAACGTCCGGAACGGGTGACCCGCATCGCCAATGATCTGGGCGCCCTTGAGGATCATATCAAAGGGCATATCGCCGAGTGACTGTCAGACAAGACCAACTGAAGAACGGCTTCCGTATCGTCAGTGAACATATGCCGGGGCTGCAATCTGCGGCCATAGGCATCTGGGTAACCGCCGGTGCGCGCAATGAGCGGATCGAACAGAATGGCATAGCCCATTTCCTTGAGCATATGGCGTTCAAGGGAACCAAACGGCGATCCGCGCTGCAAATTGCCGAAGCGATCGAGGATGTGGGCGGGTATATCAACGCCTATACTTCGCGCGAGGTGACGGCCTATTACGCGCGCGTTCTAAAAGACGATGTGGCGCTGGCGATGGATGTCATCGGTGACATCGTCCTGAACCCGATCTTCGATCCGCGCGAGATTGAGGTCGAACGCGGTGTGATCCTACAGGAAATCGGTCAGGCCTATGACACGCCCGACGATGTAATCTTTGACTGGCTGCAAGAGCAGAGCTATCACGACCAGCCCCTGGGCCGGACCATACTTGGCCCCACTGAACGCGTCAGCGCATTCTCGCGCGAGGATCTGTCGGGTTTCGTGGCCGAGCATTATGGCCCTGAACAGATGATCCTATCCGCTGCTGGTGCGGTTGATCATGATGCACTGATGAAAACGGCCGAAGAGATGTTTGGTCACCTGCAACCACGCAAGGGTTTGATCCCTGAAGTGGCCCGATTTACCGGTGGTGAGGCGCGGCAGGAAAAAGAACTGGAGCAAGCTCATTTCGCTTTGGCGCTGGAAAGCCCCGGCTATCGCGACGACGCGATCTATACCGCGCAGATTTATTCGACCGCGCTGGGCGGGGGTATGTCTTCGCGCTTGTTTCAGGAAGTTCGGGAAACACGCGGGCTTTGCTATACGATCTTTGCCCAGGCCGGCGCCTATGCCGACACGGGCACTACCACGATCTACGCGGGCACATCTGCGGATCAGATCGGTGAGTTGGCGACGATCACCATTGACGAAATGAAGCGTGCCGCCGAGGATATGAGCCCCGAAGAGGTCGCCCGTGCTCGTGCGCAAATGAAGGCCGGAATGCTGATGGGGCTGGAAAGCCCCTCGAACCGGGCCGAGCGTCTGGCGCGTCTGGTGCAGATCTGGGGACGGGTGCCGTCGCTTGAGGATACAGTCGCCAAGATTGACGCGGTCAGCACCGAAGATGTCCGCAGCTTTGCCGAACAGATAGCAGCACAAGCGCCAGCGGCGCTGGCGCTGTATGGTCCGGTATCAGGTGCACCCACACTCGCGGACTTGCAGGAGAGGCGCGCGGCGTGATGCTTCTGGGCAGACGCAAGCTGAAACTTGAAACCGAGCGGCTCAGCTTGCGCCCGCCCGTGCACTCCGATTTTAACGACTGGGCGGCGCTGCGACGCTCGTCCAAAGACTTTCTGACCCAGTGGGAGCCGATCTGGGCCTCGGACCACTTGAGCCGGAAATCCTTTACTAACCGTGTCTACTGGGCGCAGCGCTCGGTTGCGAGTGGGACGGCGATTCCGTTATTTCTGTTCCGGCGATCTGATGACCTGCTGGTCGGTGCGATCACCCTGGACAATGTGCGCCGTGGCCCAGCACAGGCGGGGACCCTGGGCTATTGGACGGGCCAGGCCTTTGCTCGCAACGGGTATATGCGCGAGGCTATTGGCGCGGTGGTCCATCATGCCTTCACGCGTTTAGACCTGAGCCGGATCGAGGCGGCCTGCCTGCCCGAAAACAAACCCTCGCGCGGATTGCTGGAAAGCTCGGGCTTTAAATACGAAGGCGTGGCGCAGTCCTATCTGCAGATTGACGGGCGCTGGCGAACGCATGTGTTATATGCCTGTCTGCGGTCGGACCGGCGCGGGAAGACAGAAGCGGGGTAGGTGGCCTCGGTGAGGCCATTGGGGCTCTGCCCCAAACCCCGAGGTATTTTTGGCCAGATGAACTAGGGGCATGACTTGGCGAGCTCTTGCGCTACAATCACGTCATGCGCTGGGTGGTTTTTGCATTGATGGTGATCTCGGGCGGGGCTGTGGCGCAGGAGCGTCGGCCAAGCCATTGCATCGCCATTGCGGATGCGGCGCCGGGGATCGAGTACCTGCATAAAGCAGCCTGGCAGGATCCGGTGCCGGAGCATTCGGTTCGGATCAGCTATGTCGCGCATGCGTCTTTCCTGATCCAGACGCAGGGCGGGTTGAACGCCGTGACGGATTTCACCGGGTTCATCGGCGGGGCCAGTCTGATTCCCGATGTGGTGACGATGAACCACGCCCATGGCACCCATTGGACCGAATACCCCGATCCCGCCATTCCGCATGTGCTGGAGGGGTGGGGCGTGTTCGGGGAGGGGATCGAACATCATCTGGATCTGGACGAGATGCTGGTGCGCAATGTCTCGACCGATATCCGTTCTGTTTATGGCGGGGTCGAAGAACGTGGCAATTCGATCTTTGTGTTTGAGGTGGCGGGCTTGTGTATCGGGCATCTGGGTCATCTGCACCACGTCCCATCGGACGCGCAATTTGCGGCCCTTGGGCGGTTAGATGTTGTCATGGCCGCCGTTGATGGCGGGACGACCATGCCGCTGCCCGAGATGATCTCGGTTCTGAAACGATTGAAAAGCTCGGTCATTATTCCGATGCATTGGTTTTCGGACTATTCGCTGGATCGGTTTCTGGCGGATGTCAGGGGCGATTTCCCGGTTGAGCGCGATGGCGTGTCGGAAATCACCGTATCCCTGCGCTCACTTCCGGATCGGCCAACGGTGGTTGTGTTAGAGCCGCAATACCTGATCGAGTTGGAATAGGGCTTGTCGGGACCCGTTGCCTTGGGCAAGGAATGGGCATGACCCTGAATCCCGCAGACGATCAATTCGCCCAATCAATTCGCGCCGCCTTGCCGGATGAAGTGCTGCGACCGGTCACCGCGCGATATCTCGAGGAGCCGCGCCGTCGGATTTCCGGGCAGGCGGGGGTGCTTGCGGTGCCCAGAACGGCCGAGGAGGTGGCGGTTCTGGTCCGATTGGCTGCCGAGGCATCGGTCCCGGTGGTGCCATATGGGGGCGGCACCGGTGTGGTTGGCGGTCAGGTGACGTCGGACGGGCCTGCGCCTTTGCTGATCTCGCTAGAGCGGATGACAGCGATCCGGGCTGTCTATCCGACAGAGAATGTGATGATTGCAGAAGGCGGTGTGATCCTTGCAGATGTGCAGGCGGCTGCCGAAGGCGCGAACCGGTTATTTCCACTTTCCCTTGCCTCACAGGGGTCATGTAGGATCGGAGGGAACCTGTCGACAAATGCAGGGGGGGTTAACGTGTTGCGCTATGGAAACGCCCGTGACCTGTGTCTGGGCCTTGAGGCGGTTCTACCAAGCGGCGAAATCTGGCATGGGCTCAGCCGGTTGCGAAAGGACAATACCGGGTATGATCTGCGCAATCTTTTGATCGGAGCCGAAGGGACGCTAGGGATCATCACTGCGGCGGCACTCAAGCTGTTTCCCTGCCCTGAGGCGGTTGGAACGGCCATGGTTCAGGTCACCTCTGCCGAAGCGGCGGTTGATTTGCTGGCGCTGGCGCGGGACCTCATGGGGGACAGCGTCAGCGCATTTGAACTGATTCACCAACAGGGGCTTTTGTTCCTGAGTGAGGTTCTGCCAGACACGCGGCAGGCCTTTGCCGAGCCGCCCGAATGGTCTGTACTGATCGAGATTGGCTTGTCGATGGGCCAATCACCTGAAACCGCGTTTGAGGTGCTGTACGAGGCCGCTGAGGTACGTGGGCTGGTCACCGATGCGGTGATTGCCCAAAGTGAGGCGCAGCGGCAGGACATGTGGGCCGTGCGCGAGCGTATTCCGGATGCAAACCGGCTGATCGGGTCGGTCTCAAGCCACGATATCTCGGTGCCGATCTCGGCCATCCCAGAATTTATCCAGCGTGGTGCAGATGTTGTGGCCGCGCTTGGTCCGTATCGGGTGAACTGCTTCGGGCATCTAGGCGACGGAAACCTACATTACAATGTGTTTCCGCCAAACGGGCATTCCCGGTCAGAGTATGACGCCGAAAGCGCGAAGGTAAAAAGGGCCGTTCATGACCTTGTGCATGAGTTTCAGGGATCCGTCAGCGCAGAGCACGGTATCGGGCGATTGAAGACCGAAGATCTGGAGCGATATGGCGATCCGGTCAAATTGAGCGCGATGCGGGCGATCAAATCGGCGTTGGACCCCAAAGGGATCATGAACCCCGGCGCGGTCCTGCGGCTGTAACTGTGGGATCGATCAGAGTCCTTCGAATTCGCACAGGACATGAACATCCATGCCCATCTCTTCCAGAACCTTGCGCCCGCCCAGTTCTGGCAGGTCAATGATGAAGGAACATGACACGATCTCGCCGCCCAGCCGTTCGATCAGTTTGATCCCGGCGGCGGCGGTGCCTCCGGTGGCCAGCAGGTCATCCACGACCAGAATTTTCTCACCCGGTTGGATGGCGTCATCGTGAATCTCGACAATGGCCTCGCCATATTCCAGCGTGTAATCCTGGCTGATTGTTGTGCCGGGCAGCTTGCCCTTTTTGCGGATGGGGACGAAACCGACGCTCAGCTGATGAGCGATGGCGCCGCCCAAAATGAAACCGCGCGCCTCAAGTCCCACGACCTTGTCGATCTGTTCGCCAGCATAGGGGTGCAACATTTGGTCAATCGCCATACGAAACCCGCGCGGGTCCGCAAACAAGGTGGTGACATCCCGAAACATGATCCCTTCGTGCGGAAAGTCGACGATGGTTCGGATGTAATCCTTGACCGACTTGTTTCTTGACATGACCATCCCCTTCTGGCGTCAAAACACGCTGGGTTGTTTGGCCTATCGGGGACGGTCATGCAAGAACAGAATGAACGTGCTGGCTTGCAATCTTCCTAGAACGTGCGATTGCCTATCTCACCGAAAAAACCAGATAGGTTTCCCAAGACGTCGTCTTTTTTAGCCAATGCGTTGGTTCCGAAAAAGAATTACCTGAATTGAACACAGGCTACTTGCAAAGATTCCGCAAGGTTGTTAGCTGCCCATCATATGTTTTCTATATACTTAGTATATACGTTTCATTCCTTCTGAAGTCTTTTGGAGACAAAGTGCATGTCAGGGACAGATCGTAAGGTTTCAGCCAAAAAGGACAGCCAGCTGGTTCTGCGGCTGGATCGTGGCGAGCGCGATGCTTTTGTAGAGCTGTGCAGGGAACTCGACACGTCGGCGGCGCGAGAAATCAGGCGGTTTATTCGCGGATTTATGAATGATCACACTGCAGAATAGGCCCTCAGGCCGGGCGACGCAGGATTGATGTGGCGATCCCCATACCGATCAGGGTCAGCCCCCCGAAACGCGTCAATGCGCGAATGGTGCTTGCGCGGCCGATCATATGGCGCAGCCGATCTGCCAAAAGGGCATAGGCCAATGCGTTCAACCAGGCCAGCCCGACGAAGGTGCCTATCAGGATCGCGAATTGAGGGCCCAAAGGTTCGGTAGGGCGCAGGAATTGCGGCACGAAGGCGATAAAGAACGCAATCGATTTGGGGTTCAGGGCGGTTACAGCGGCCGCGTGACCAAAGACGCCTCGCGCAGTGATATCTGCGCCGGGTTCAACCGCCTGCAGCCCCGCCGACGGTGCGCTGCGCAGTAGCTTGATGCCCAGCCAGACCAGATAGGCCGCGCCGACCCACTTTAGGACAGAAAACAACGTAGCTGAGGCCAGCACCAACGCCCCCAAACCCAGCAATGAGGCCGTCATGGCCACCAAATCGCCAACCGCCACCCCGGTGGTCGAGGCTACGGCAACGCTGCGGCCTTTGGACAGCGCATAGCTGAGCACCAGCAGAACAGTGGGGCCGGGGATCAGCAGCAAAGCGGTGGATGCGGCCACAAAGGCCAGCCAGATGTCAAAGGGCATGTGATCTCCGATTAAGATACGCCAGTATCAAGCTTTGGTGACGAGCAAAGGTCAAGCCCCTGAGGGCCGGGTCACGCGGTGCATCAACGCCTCAAGTGGTCCGCGTCTGAAGAGCAGGAACCATAGCAGCGCAAATCCTGAGGACAGCACGCAGAAACCCAAGGCGTAGCCAACGATCTGTGGCGCGCTGAGCGATCCGTCCAGCAGGCCGGCCTCTTCCAGAATGCCCATCCCGATTACGATATGCGCAATATAAAGCGTCAGGCTTTGCCGTCCGGGCGCAGTCAGCGCCATCGCGGCGCCCAGCCCCTGAATCCGCGGCCAGAGCTTTAGCAACAGGCCGATCACCACACAGGCGGTTCCAGCCCCGGCCAAAATGTAAAACGGCCCCGGAGGGATGGATTGAGTGCCCAGATAGGCGGCCAGGTCAGGATCGGTTGTCAGCTTTTGCGGAAACAGGGCCAGAACGGCTGCGCCAAATCCCCACATGATCAAACGGTGCTGAACACAGACCGTCTGTAGTTGCGATCGCCCAATCGCCATACCGATCAGCAAGAACGCTGCCCAAGGTAGAACGGGGTGCCAACCATTGAACAGCAAGTTTCGTACAAAGCCCGGTATCGTCCACAGGTCGGTATGGGTCAGGGAAAGCCAGTCCCATCCCTGATCATAGTCAAAGATAAGACTGGCGAGAACGGCCAGGACAACGACACTGCATGCGCCAAGCCACAACCCAAAGATCGACGAGGACAGAAACGCCGCGCCGACAACAAAATACAATGCATAGAAATGCAGGATATCGGCCTCAAACATGGCCATGTTGATCAGGCCAAGTACGAACAGAAATGCAGCCCGTCGTAACAGAATCCTAGCAGAAGGGCTGGACAGGCCAATACCGATCCCGGCCAGAATGACATACAATGCAGCAGCACGACCTTCCAGTGCATCGACAAGCGCCGATGCCCAGTCATCTGTCGGTTTGACCTGCGCCGCGATGCGAAAGTTCACCAGCACCATGCCGCAAAATGCCAGAAAGCGTGCGGCGTCCAGGGCCTCGAGCCGTTTCATTCCTATCCTCTCCGTTCCCTGCCGCCCGTACCGAACTTAAAAGGCTGCCTTTCGGTTAAGTACTGATGCGGCCGACCGGAATAGGGTTGATACCAATCGCTAGAGCACCCGCCCCGCGACTGCGTCCAGTTTCGCCAGCAGCGCCGGATCACGTTTTTCTGGCGCGGTCAGGATCGCGTATTCCAGCGCCCGGTCACACCCGTGCGGGCAGGGCAGGCGCGCTACCCCCAGCAACTCTGGCAAGCCCTTGACCAGCGCTCGGCCTTTTTCGGCGTTCCCGGTTAGGGTGGCGATAATGGCGGTCACGTCGACCTCGCCATGGTCCGGGTGCCAACTGTCATAGTCGGTGACCATCGCGATCGAAGCATAACAAAGCTCGGCTTCTCGGGCGAGTTTAGCCTCGGGCATGTTGGTCATTCCGATCACATCGCAGCCCCAATGCTCGCGGTACATTTTGGATTCTGCCAGTGTCGAGAACTGCGGCCCCTCCATCGCCAGATAGGTGCCGTCGCGATGAACGGTGATGCCGGCGGCCTTGCCAGCAGTCTCACAAGCATCTGACAAGCGCGGGCAGGTTGGGTGTGCAACGCTGACATGGGCCACGCAGCCAGAGCCAAAAAAGCTTTTGTCCCGCGCAAAGGTGCGATCGATGAACTGGTCGACGACAACAAAATCTCCGGGCGCCATATGCTCGCGGAATGATCCGCAGGCCGAGATCGAGATCACATCCGTGATCCCCAGACGTTTCAGCGCGTCAATATTGGCGCGATAGGGCACGTCCGTCGGCGAATGAATGTGGCCACGCCCGTGGCGAGGCAGGAACGCCATCTCGATCCCGTTCAGCGCGCCGGTCAGTATTTGGTCCGAAGGTTTACCCCAAGGCGTTTCAACCGAGACCCATTGCGCATTCTCCAATCCGTCGATGTCGTAAATGCCTGATCCGCCGATGACGGCAATCTTGGTCTGGGTCACTGGTTTTCTCCGATTACGGTGCTTGTTCAAGGATTTGTGCGCTGGGCTGCCTGGTTTGACAAGGGTGAACGCCCGGTGGTTCTATCACTTTTTCGCAGGGGTTCGGGTCGTTGCTATCCGAGCCAGGCAGAGCATCAAGCCAAGGTGTGACGGCAACGAACCGACATCAATTCACCTATTCGCGAGATATGTGCTATGCGTGCTGCGCATATCAGCCTCCCGCCTGATGCGGTGGCTCAAAAACCGGTTCACAGATAGAAGTCCCTTTTTCGCGCGAACCCATAAACCAACAGGACGCCCTATGCCCCGAGCTATGCTGGCAAGCTTTGCCAATCGTATCGCCAAACCTGATCTTCGTTGGGTTCCGGATGAGGGCCTGACCGTCTCGCGCCTTCGGATCGAGCTGCTGTCCGGCCTGACGGTTGCACTTGCTTTAGTCCCTGAGGCGGTGGCCTTTGCGTTTGTCGCGGGCGTGCATCCTCTGGTTGGTTTGTATGCTGCGTTCATGGTGGGGCTGATTACTGCACTGATCGGTGGGCGTCCGGGTATGATTTCGGGCGCAACCGGGGCCCTGGCCGTGGTGATGGTTGCCTTGGTGGCAGAACATGGGGTCGAATACCTCTTCGCTACAGTTGTTTTGATGGGAATACTGCAGCTGATCGCAGGGGCGATGCACTGGGGGCGTTTTATCAGGCTGGTACCACATCCAGTGATGCTGGGGTTTGTGAACGGATTGGCCATCGTGATTTTTCTGGCCCAGATGGGCCAGTTCAAAGTTCCCGGCAGCATGGAAAACACGGGCCATGGCATGAGCGGTGGCGAATGGCTTTCCGGTATTCAGCTTTTTACCATGTTGGGTCTGGTCGGCCTGACTATGGCGGTGATCCTTATCGTGCCGCGCATTACACGCATTGTCCCGGCGCCTTTGGCAGGGATCATGGTCGTCGCAGCATTGGTGATTGGTTTTGGACTGGACGTCCCACGGGTGGGCGATCTTGCCTCGATCGAAGGTGGCTTGCCGCCGTTCCACATCCCGATGGTGCCGCTGAACTGGGAGACGTTTGAGATCATCCTGCCATACGCCGTAATATTGGCAGCGATTGGCCTGATCGAGTCGCTTCTGACCCTGAACCTTGTTGGCGAAATCACCGGCAAACGTGGCGGTGCCTCGCAAGAATGTATCGCCCAAGGGTTTGCCAATGTGGCCACTGGCTTTTTCGGAGGCATGGGCGGCTGTGCCATGATAGGTCAGTCCATGATCAACGTGAAATCAGGTGGGCGTACGCGCATTGCCGGTATCGCAGCGGCGCTGTTCCTGTTGGTATTCATCCTGTTCGCCTCCCCGCTGATTGAGCAGATTCCATTGGCCGCTTTGGTCGGGGTCATGTTCATGGTGGTGATCGGGACCTTCGCCTGGAATTCGTTCAAGATCATGCGCAAAGTGCCTTTGATGGACGCGTTTGTCATCGTGCTGGTGACAGTCGTGACTGTGATGGAGGACCTGGCGGTAGCGGTTGTTGTTGGTGTGATCGTCTCGGCCCTGGCTTATGCTTGGAATAACGCCAAGCGTATCCATGCAATCACCCGCGATTCACTGACGGAAAAAGGCGCAAAGGTCTACGAGATTCAAGGGCCGCTGTTCTTTGGTTCGTCCGAGGGATTTGTTGAGATATTCGACGTTTCAAACGACCCGGAAACCGTGATTGTCGATTTTGCCGAAAGCCGTGTGGTGGATCAGTCGGCATTGCAGGCCATCGAGAACATCGCTTCGAAATATGAAACCGCAGGAAAGCGCGTCATGCTCCGTCACCTCAGTCGTGACTGTCACAAACTGCTGAACAAGGCAGGCCATTTGATGGTCGACAGCGACGATGACCCCGATTACGCGCTGGCGGTCGATTATTCTGTTCGCACCGGCATTCTGGGTGGGCACTGATTGTGAAAGGCGGCCAAATGGGCCGCCTTTTTTAGGGGGCTAAACGCTCCAGCATATCGACGTTTCCGGACAGCAGAGCACTTTCGGCTTCGGTAATCAGATCAGTTGGCCAATCCCACCACTTCAAAGCAAGCAGCCGGTCGATTGTACCGGCCTCAAACCGATACCGTCGTACTTCTGCAGGATTGCCTGTCACGATTGCATAAGGCGGTACTGTTCCGCGCACGACGGATCCTGCACCGATAATGGCGCCATCTCCGATTTCAGCGCCAGGCATGATCAAGGCACCGTATGCGATCCAAACGTCATTTCCGATCACGGTATCGCGCCTGTCAGGTTGATATTCCAACAGCTTTTCGGGATCGAAAACGGGAAAAGGATAGCATGTCGCCCCGCTCATGGCGTGATTGGCCGATGAAGTGATGAACCGGACGCCGTGGGCGATTTGACAGAATCTACCCAAGACAAGTTTTTCGCGGGAAAACGGGAATAGATAAGGGGCAAGGCGTTGCGCCCAATCCTCTGGTGCGTCGAAATCCGACGCATAGCTGTATTCACCGGCTTCTATTCTGGGGTGGTCGATAGCCTGAGACAGGAAGACCGTTCCCGGGTGGTCCGAGCCGTCAGGCAATGTGATTGGGTATCGGCGCGATGCGTCAGGTAAAGGCATTAGTCATCCGGTCTTGAAAGGCTGAACAGCTCGGACGCGACCGAATAATCCCGGTAGCCAAGCCGTGCCAGTGGTTTGAAAGACGTCACATCGAATTTGCCATCCCGCATATGGTCGTCGTGCAGATGCACCCCTGTCACTTCGCCGAACACAACCCGGTTCGCCTGTCCGGGCAGGGTCACGATCTGCGTGAGCTTGCATTCTAGTGCGGCTGGGGCACCTTCGACACGGGCGCAGGGAATGGTCTCGCATTCGATTGCGGTGAGGCCGGCGTGTTTGAACTCGTCGACATGTTTGGGCAGCGCGGCTGAACTGGCGTTCATGGCGTCGCGGTGGGCGTGGGCGACAACGTTCACGCAGAATACGCCTGTTGCCTCGATATTGGCGATGCTGTCCTTTCCACCGTCCTGATCGGCCTTGGTTCCGGTCGAGGCAAACATGACCTGCGGGGGTGTGTAGGCCACACCATTAAAGAACGAATAGGGCGCGAGGTTGTTGGTCCCATCCGCGCCACGGGTTGATATCCAGCCGATCGGGCGGGGGGTGATGATGGCGTTGAACGGATTGTGTGGCAGGCCATGGCCGTCTTCTGGGCGATAGAACATAAGGTCTCCAAGCGTTTGCCCAAGGCGTAACGAAGTGCTAGGGCGAATTCCAGCTAGGAAAAGAGGGCAGGGTGCAGCAATTCGTGATCAGGCCGGAGGAGCCGGACGATTGGTGGGAAGTCGAGGCTTTGTACGATTTGTGCTTTGCGCCCGGGCGCGAAGCGCTGTCTTCGTATCGCCTGCGCGATGATGTTCCGCCAATGTCAGGCTTGTCACAAGTGGTGCGGGACGGGCAGGATATCCTGGCCGGTGCAATAAGATTCTGGCCCGTGCATGTTGGCGATCAGGACGCGCTGCTTTTGGGCCCTGTGGCCGTCCACCCGACCCATCAAGGTGAAGGACTGGGTGGATTTTTGATCCATGAAGGATTGCGGGCCGGGCGAACCAAGGGTTGGGACAGGGTCATGTTGGTCGGGGATGCACCCTATTATGCTCGGTTTGGTTTCACCCGTCTGACCGGGGTCGAGATGCCCCCGCCAACCAACCCGGATCGGGTTCTGGGCGTGGACCTGATACCCGGCGGATGGGACGGAATAACTGGTCCGGTAACCCGCTGGAGCCGCTGAGCTATTGAAACCGTTGCGGTAAGTGCCGATGTTCTAGGGGCAGGAGGGTACTTATGCAGGACATGGTTCTTGTCGGAAAACTCAATGCCGAAGCGGAACTGGACCGTTTGGCCGGATTTTACCAATCCGCCGGAGGGCCGGGCGTCAAGTTGTTGAACAGTGTCGGTGGCTCGGCAGAGTCGTTGCTTGAACAGCTGCCGCCATCTGTGCGCGAAGTCCTAACCGGGGCGACAGAAAAGGCGCTTTGGATTGCGATGAACGCGGCTGAAGGGTCGCGTAGGGCGGTGCCCGATCAGTTGCCATGGGTCAATACGGCCCTGACGACAGCCATGGGAGCTGCAGGCGGTATCGGTGGCGTTCCGACCGCATTGATGGAGTTACCGGCAACCACGACCATGCTGCTGCGTTCAATTCAGGGCGCTGCGGCGCGCGAAGGGTTTGACCCTTCTGAGGATGGTGTCAAATTCGACTGTGTCCGGGTATTGTCAGCCGCTGGTCCGATGTCTTTCGATGACGGCGCGGATCTGGGTTTCTTTTCGGCGCGCCTGACCCTGACAGGCCCAGCTTTGCAAAAGCTGATATCTGCCGTTGCCCCGAAACTGGCGGTGGTTTTGGGGCAAAAACTGGCTGCGCAATCTGTGCCTGTGTTGGGCGCCATAGCCGGCGGCGGTACGAATTATGTCTATACACGCTATTACCAACAGATCGCCCGCGTCCATTTTGGCCTGAGGCGGCTGTCAGTAGATGCCGATATTCCGCATGAGGTTCTGATCCGCAAACTTGAGGCGCGGATGCAAGGGATTGAAAAATAACGCTTCATATGGCATTCTTCAGGAGCAGGTCCGATAAATAAGCGCAAAAGCGCACCGGGCAGGCGGATAAAACGTTCCCTGGAGAGGCAGCAGGACGTGATCGAGCAAAGGCAACTCAACCTGCATCAAGCGGGCACTGTACGAGTCGTACGGCAATCGGCAGCTCTGTGCTATCGTGTCCAACGCGGCACGCCTCAAGTGTTGCTCATTACAACGCGTGGTTCCGGTCGTTGGATAATACCCAAGGGGAATTTGATCGAAGGCCTCTCACCCTCCGGGACAGCCAGTCAAGAAGCCTGGGAAGAGGCGGGTGTGACCGGTACTTGCACTCCAAATGCCTTTGGGCAGTTCCTGCATTACAAGCGGAGGTACAAGAAAGGATCAGCGGTTTATCTGGTCGATGTCTATCCGCTGGTGGTCAAATCCCTGGCCGCGCGATACCCTGAATGGCAAGAGCGCAAGCGCAGGTGGTTTTCGCTGGGACATGCCGCCTCTCGGGTTAATTCGCCCGATCTTGCATCATTGTTACGCAATGTAGAGCATTTGTATCACTGATGTCCCCCTCAGGGGCTTGCCATTGCAATAGTGGTTGGTATCTATTTGGCATCCGACATCTGGACAGAACATGATTCAATATGCGTTGAAATGTAATAGCGGTCACAGCTTTGACAGTTGGTTTCAATCAGCCGCCGCTTACGACAAACTTGCCGCCGCGGGCATGGTGACATGCGCTGTGTGCGGTGATCCGCAAGTTGAAAAAGCAATCATGACCCCGCGTGTCCGCCCCGGACGTACGGTCGAATCTCGTGCCACGGTTCCGACATCTCGGGATGAGGTCGTCAACATGGCTACGCCAAGCGTTGATGTCGAGAAAGCCCTTTCTGAGCTGCGGCGCAAAGTCGAGGACAACTCGGATTATGTTGGCAAGGATTTTGCCAAAGAGGCCCGTAAGATACATTTGGGCGACGCGCCGGAACGTGCGATCTATGGCGAGGCCAAGCCAGAAGAAGCCAGGGCATTGATCGATGACGGCGTTCCTGTTGCGCCGCTGCCTTTCGTACCTTCGCGCAAGACGAACTAGCCCATGCATGTTGTTATCACCGGTGCTGGGCGGGGGATCGGAAAGGTTCTGGCGGACAGGTATCGGGCGCAAGGATGCGATGTAACGGGCACGGCTCGGGATGGCAGCGCGGAGGTGGCGCTGGATGTAACAGACCCAAAACAACATAAAGCGATGGCGGAAAAACTGGCAATGCGCCCTGTTGATCTGCTGGTCTGCAATGCCGGTGTATATCTGGATAAATCCCAAACCATCGATGGCTACCCCGCCGAAATGTGGGCGCAGAGTTTCGCTGCCAATGTGACGGGGGTCTTTCTGACAGTTCAGGCCTTGTTGCCCAATCTGCGCGCGGCACAGGGAAAGATTGCGATTTTATCCTCGCAGATGGCCTCGCACACGCGGGCGCCTGGTGGCAGCTATATCTACCGCTCGTCCAAGGCGGCGGTTCTGAACCTGGGGCGCAATCTTGCTGTGGACCTGCGCGGCGACGGCATTTCAGTAGGCATTTACCATCCCGGCTGGGTTCAGACGGATATGGGTGGGACCGGGGCTGATATCACGGTTGATAAGGCTGTTCAGGGCCTAATCAACCGTTTCGATACTCTGTCACTTGAAAGTACCGGGTGCTTTGAAACCTATGAAGGCCAGTCGCACCCTTACTGACGGGCAAGAGCGACTTTAGGGATCTCATATACCTCACCGGGATCAACGAAAATCACCATAACATCGCCTCGGTTTTCATAGGTGATCTTAGCTGCCGAATTTGTTGAATCCGGGATGCCATCGGTGAAATAGATGTTGCGGACTTCGCCATTTCCCATCGCAACCGCAAGCGTAGAGCTGCCGTCGTCACGGCGCCGCATTTCGGCGTTGCAAGTGCGCATCGCCTCGCCTGGGCTGGTCGCACAGGGCACCTTCCCCAAGGCGTTTTGACCGTCGGTGCCGGTCAGCGAGGCGACTTGCGCCGCCGCAGGTGTGGAAAATAGGGCAAGGACAAGGGCAAGACGGTGCATTGAATACCTCGTAGTGAATTTGATGCGTCAGGCTTACACCGTCATACGCGGTTGTAAAGCGATGCTAGGCCCCGACTGATGCGGTATTGCACTCTTGCTCTTGCGGCCCCCCTCGCATAAGACGCACGGGATCTGAATTCCAAGGCGCGGAGACATCAGCCCCCATGCCCGTACTCGTGATGAAATTCGGCGGCACATCCGTCGCAAATCTGGACCGTATCCGCCGTGCTGCAAAGCGCATCGGCGTTGAGGTGGCCAAGGGTTATGACGTGATCGTCATCGTCTCGGCCATGTCGGGCAAGACCAACGAGCTGGTGGGCTGGGTCAACGAAACCTCGCCACTGTTTGATGCGCGCGAATATGACGCCGTGGTGTCTTCGGGGGAAAACGTCACCGCCGGCCTTATGGCGCTGACATTGCAAGAGATGGACGTACCAGCCCGCAGTTGGCAGGGCTGGCAGGTGCCGTTGCTGACCACCAGCGCCCACAGCCAGGCCCGGATCGAGGATATTCCGACCGACAACCTGAACCAGAAATTCGGCGAGGGCATGAAAGTGGCCGTTGTCGCGGGTTTCCAGGGTCTCAGCCCTGAAGGCCGTATCACGACACTGGGCCGTGGCGGGTCGGATACCACTGCGGTGGCCTTTGCTGCCGCATTCGGGGCCGAGCGCTGCGACATCTATACCGATGTAGACGGCGTTTACACGACCGACCCGCGCATCTGCCAAAAAGCGCGTAAGCTGGATCGGATCTCATTCGAAGAAATGCTGGAACTGGCCTCGCTTGGGGCTAAGGTGCTGCAAACCCGCTCGGTTGAGCTGGCGATGCGATATAAAGTGAAATTGCGCGTTCTCTCAAGTTTTGAAGAACAATCCGACGAGGCCGGTACGCTGGTCTGCGACGAGGAGGATATCATGGAATCCAATGTTGTGGCCGGTGTGGCCTATTCTCGTGACGAGGCCAAGATGACCGTCGTTTCCGTGGCGGACCGCCCCGGTATCGCCTCGATCATCTTCACGGCGCTTAGCGACGCGGGCGTGAATGTGGATATGATCGTTCAGAACATCTCGGACGAAGGGCGCACGGATATGACCTTTTCTTGCCCCACGGATCAGGTGACGCGCGCCGAAAAGGCGCTGTTGGCTGTGAAAGACCGAGGAGAGCTGAACTATGCCGACCTGGTCGCAGATAATGATGTCTGCAAGGTTTCTGTGGTCGGGATTGGAATGCGTTCGCAATCGGGTGTTGCGGCCAAAATGTTCAAGATACTCTCGGATGAGGGTATCAACATCAAGGTCATTACAACCTCTGAGATAAAAATTTCCGTCTTGGTAGACAGGAAATACATGGAACTTGCGGTTCAGGCACTGCATGATGCCTTTGAATTGGACAAGGCGGCCTGAGCAATTCAGCCAAGGGTCACGCCTGAAACCTTAGACTGGTTGGGCTATGGCAGACGGCACTGAAACAGAATCCCGTAAGCTGCTGGGGCGGCTGCGTGAAGAGATGGCGAGCGAAGCTGCCGGTCAGGAACGTCTTGACCGGATCACTCACCTGATCGCAGACAGTATCCGGGCCGAGGTCTGCTCGATCTATCTGTTCCGCGACGAAGAAACCCTGGAACTTTGTGCGACCGAAGGCCTGTCGCCCGAGGCCGTTCATAAGACCCGTATGCGCATGGGCGAAGGACTGGTGGGGCGCGTCGCGAAATCCGGCAAAATCGTGAACACGCCCGATGCGCCGTCAGCCAAGGGCTTTCGCTATATGCCGGAAACGGGCGAGGAGCGTTTCTCGTCTTTTCTGGGTGTGCCGATTCAGCGGCTGGGTGAAAAGCTTGGCGTTCTGGTTGTTCAGTCCCGAAACGCGCGCGAATATTCTGCGGATGAAGTTTATGCGCTGGAAGTGGTTGCAATGGTTCTGGCCGAAATGGCTGAACTGGGAGCATTCGTTGGCGAGGGCGCGGCCCTGTCGCCACGCCACCAGCAACCGGTTCAGTTTACAGGCGGCCCTGCACAAGAGGGCTCGGCCGAAGGCCATGTCTGGCTGCACGAACCGCGCGTTGTTGTTACCAACCCGATTGCCGATGACCCGCATCGCGAACAAGAACGTCTGACCGAGGCGGTCGAAGAATTGCGCGTCGGTGTCGACAAGATGCTCGAGATATCCAAGAACGGCGACAAGGAACAGCTGCAGGTTCTGGAAGCCTATCGCATGTTCGCCAACTCCAAGGGCTGGATGCGCCGAATGGAGGAGGACATTGCACTTGGGCTTAGCGCCGAAGCTGCGGTGGAAAAGGAACAATCCCAGGCGCGCGCGCGCATGAGCCAAGTCTCCGACCCCTATCTGCGCGAGCGATTGGCGGATTTGGACGATCTCAGCAACCGTCTGCTGCGCATTTTGACCGGGCAAGGGCAGACAAACAGTGCCGACCTGCCACCGGACCCAATCCTGGTTGCCCGGAATATCGGTCCAGGTGACCTGCTGGAATATGGCCGGTCCTTGAAAGGCATCGTGCTCGAAGAGGGCTCGGTCGGAAGCCATGCCACCATTGTTGCCCGTGCTTTGGCCATACCACTGGTGGTCCATGTCGGCCGCATTACGACCGAGGCCCTGAACGGAGACCATATCCTGGTTGATGGCGATCAGGGCACTGTGCAGCTGAGACCAGAAGATACCGTGGTCAGCGCGTTCCGTGATAAGGTCGCGATGCAGGCCAAGGCGCAGGAACGCTATGCCTCAATCCGCGAAACGCCCACGGTGACGCGGGATGGAGAGCGGATCAATCTGGTGATGAACGCGGGTCTGATGGCGGACCTGCCTTCGCTGAACAATTCCGGTGCCGAAGGCGTGGGCCTGTTTCGTACCGAGCTGCAGTTCCTGATCCGCAATAAGATGCCCAAGCGTTCCGAGCTTGTGACGCAATATCAGCGGGTTCTGGATGCGGCCGATAAAAAGCGCGTGGTATTTCGCACGCTGGATATCGGGTCCGACAAAGTTCTGCCCTACATGAAACATATCGAGGAGCCGAACCCGGCCTTAGGCTGGCGCGCAATTCGGGTTGGCCTGGATAAACGCGGCGTGATGCGGATGCAGCTGCAGGCTCTGATCCGGGCCGCCAATGGTCGTCCGTTGACGGTCATGTTCCCATTCGTGGCACAAGCGGAAGAGTATTATGAAGCGCGATGGGAAGTGAATAAGACCATCGACCGCGAGAAACGTCTGGGCCATGCCCTGCCTGAAAGTATTGAAGTCGGAGCGATGTTGGAAACACCCTCACTCGCTTTTGCACCGCAGAAGTTTTTTGACGAAGTCGATTTCATTTCGATTGGTGGCAATGATCTGAAACAGTTCTTCTTTGCTGCCGACCGTGAAAACGAGTTGGTCCGCCGCCGCTATGACTCGCTGAATGTCAGTTTCCTGACTTTTATCGAACGGATCGTAGAACGCTGCAACATCTCGGATACGCCACTCAGCTTCTGCGGTGAAGACGCAGGACGCCCGGTCGAGGCGCTGTGTCTGGCCGCGATGGGAATCCGGACGTTGTCGATGCGCCCGGCGTCGATTGGGCCGGTCAAAAGCGTATTGTTGCGGGCAGATCTGCAAGCAGTGCGCAAGATCATATCGGACGCTCGTCATCGCGGAGAGCAATCCGTGCGACCGGCTGTGATGGAATGGTTGCGCAGCCAGGGGTAGTGCGTCAAATCCACCCTTGCTTTCTTTTCTCGCTTTGCCTAAGGAAATAGTGAATGTTAGCGATAACATTTTCTATTCACCGGCGCTGTTAGCTTTAAGTGCTATTGTGGTTCAGCAGAGGATTGAAGGAGCCCGACGATGGTTTCACGCGTAATTCCCGTTAACCCGTTCGATCTGGTGCTGTTTGGCGCGACCGGTGATCTGGCGCAGCGAAAAATTCTGCCGGGTTTGTGTCATCGTTTCGAAGTCGGCCAGATGCCAGACGAAGCCCGGATTATCGGGTCCGCCCGATCCGCCATTGATAGTGACGCGTTTCGGGATCAGATTCGCGCCTCGATGAAAGAGTTCGCGCCGGAATTCAAAAAAGACGTTCTGGACCGCTTTCTGTCACGCGTGGAATATGTACAGGTTGATGCCTTGGGTGATGCGGGCTGGAACAATCTGGCCAAGTCATTGCGCCCAGACGTTGTGCGAGCGTTTTACCTTTCTGTCGGCCCAAGCTTGTTCTCGGGCATTGCGAAACGGCTGAACGATCACGATCTTGCAACGCCTGACAGTCGTATCGTTGTGGAAAAGCCGTTTGGTCATGATTTGGCCTCGGCCAAAGCGCTGAACGAAGGGCTGCGCGCCTGTTTCGAAGAACATCAGATCTATAGGATCGACCACTATTTGGGCAAAGAGACCGTGCAGAACCTGATGGCCCTGCGCTTTGCCAATTCCCTGTTCGAGCCGTTGTGGAACGCAACACATGTCGACCACGTCCAGATCACCGTGGCTGAAACCGTCGGCGTCGAGGGGCGCGGGGCCTATTACGATCAGTCGGGTGCAATGCGGGATATGATCCAGAACCACTTGGTACAGCTGCTGTGCCTGACTGCGATGGAGCCGCCGTCCAAGTTCTCTCCCAACGCGGTTCGCGATGAAAAGGTCAAAGTGATCGAGGCGCTTGAGCCGGTGATGCCTGCGGATATCGCCCGCGGTCAATACCGCACGGGTGAGGGCGGTGACGGGTATCTGGACCATGTCGGCAACCCTGCAAGCCGGACAGAAAGCTATATTGCGCTAAAGGTTCATTTGGGTAACTGGCGTTGGGCTGGGGTGCCTTTTTATCTGCGCACCGGAAAACGTTTGCGTGCTCGCGAGTCGGAAATCGCCGTCTACTTCAAGGATCCTCCACACACTATCTTCCCCAATGTAGGGCCATTGCATGGAAATGTGCTGGTGATCCGTCTGCAACCGGACGAAGGGATCACCCTGCGCACCACCATCAAAGATCCTGGTCCGGGCGGGTTCCGCCTGTCGGATGTGTCGCTGGATATGAGCTTTGCCGAGGCGCTGGGCGCAGATGCGCGGGCTCAGGACGCTTATGAACGGCTGGTGATGGATGTGATCCGCGGTGACCAGACACTGTTCATGCGTGGCGACGAGGCCGAAGCCGCCTGGGCTTGGGTTGACCCTATTATTCAGGGTTGGGAAAACCGGGGTGACCGGCCATCGAAATATGATCAAGGCAGTTCCGGGCCTGAAGAAGCTCTGATGCTGATGCATCGCGACGGGCGCCGCTGGCGTCAGATCGGAGGTTAGACATGGGTAATTCAGTTATCACCGACGTCACGCAACGGATTATAGCGCGCAGCGCCGATTTGCGTGGCCCGCATCTTGAGCGGATGGAACAGGCCCGGGCCAAAGGCCCGGCGCGGGCGCATCTGTCCTGCAGCGGTCAGGCCCACGCCTATGCCGGCGCAGGCGATGACCAACAATCGATGGCCACTGGTACGGCGGGCAATTTGGGCATTGTTACTGCCTATAACGACATGCTGTCGGCCCATCAGCCGTTCGAGCGCTATCCCGGCCTGATCCGCGATGCGATCCGCGCCGCAGGTGGAACCGCACAGGTGGCAGGTGGCGTACCGGCAATGTGTGACGGCGTCACGCAGGGCGAGGCGGGAATGGAATTGTCGCTGTTCTCGCGTGATGTGATCGCGCTGGCCACAGGGGTGGCGCTGAGCCACAACACTTATGACGCTGCCGTGTTTCTGGGGGTCTGCGACAAGATCGTGCCCGGCCTTGTGATCGGCGCGCAGGCGTTCGGCCATCTGCCTGCTGTATTCCTGCCCGCAGGCCCGATGATCAGCGGTTTGCCAAATGACGAAAAGGCCAAGATCCGCCAGAAATTCGCCGCCGGAGAGATCAACCGCGCCGAACTCATGGCCGCCGAGATGGCCGCCTATCATGGCCCCGGCACCTGCACCTTTTATGGCACCGCCAATACCAACCAGATGCTGATGGAGTTCATGGGCCTGCACCTTCCGGGATCCAGCTTTGTTAATCCAAACACACCGCTGCGCGATGCGCTGACTGAAGAAGGTGCGCGCCGTGCTCTGTCGCTCAGTGCGCTGGGCAACAACTATGCGCCGGTCTGCCAGATACTTGACGAACGTGCCTTTGTGAACGGCATCGTCGGTCTGATGGCCACGGGCGGGTCGACAAACCTGCTGATCCACCTGATCGCGATGGCGCGCGCGGGCGGCATCGTGCTGGATTGGCAGGATTTTTCCGAAATCTCCGCCGTGGTGCCTTTGGTTGCGCGGGTCTACCCCAACGGACTGGCTGATGTGAACCATTTCCACGCCGCGGGCGGGCTGGGCTATTGCATTGGCACGCTGCTCGAAGACGGGTTGCTGCACCCCGACACGCTGACCGTCGCGGGGCAGGGGCTGCACAATTATACCAAAGAACCCAAGCTGAAAGACGGCGATCTGACCTGGGAGGACGGCGCAGGCCACAGCCTGAATGACAAGATATTGCGCCCCGCCAAAGACCCGTTCCAACCTACAGGAGGTCTCTCGCGGCTCAGCGGCAATCTGGGTACCGGAGTGATGAAGGTTTCGGCGGTTGCCCCCGAGCATCAGGTGGTCGAGGCCCCGGTACGGGTGTTCCAAACTCAGGATGCGGTCAAGGCGGCGTTCAAAGCCGGAGAGTTTACGGATGACGTCATCGTCGTTGTGCGCTTTCAGGGACCCAAAGCGAATGGCATGCCCGAATTGCATTCATTGACGCCGATGCTGTCGATCCTTCAGGGCCGGGGGCAAAAGGTGGCGCTGGTGACCGATGGCCGTATGTCCGGCGCCTCCGGCAAGGTTCCCGCTGCCATTCATATCTGCCCCGAGGCTCTGGATGGCGGCGCGATCGCCTATTTGCAGGATGGCGACATTCTGCGCGTGGATGCCGTAAACGGCGCGCTCGAAATCCTCACCCCAGGTGTGCTTGACCGCACTCCGGCCACGGCTGACCTTTCTGCCAACCAACATGGTGTCGGGCGCGATCTGTTCGGCGCGTTTCGCAACGCTGTAGGCACCGCGGATACCGGCGCCAGCATCTTCGGAGTGTAAGACCTATGTCCAAGACACAACGCACCCGTGAAATCTGTGCCCTTGCCCCGATTGTCCCGGTTCTTGTAATTGACGACGCCGCCAGCGCACGACCTCTGGCCGAAGCTCTGGTCGCGGGCGGTCTTCCTGCGCTCGAAGTGACCTTGCGCACCCCGGCTGCGCTCGATGCGATCCGGGCGATGGCGCAGGTTCCCGGTGGCGTCGTCGGGGCGGGTACATTGATCACGCCGGATGACGTGCGCGCCGCGAAAGAGGCTGGCGCGCAGTTTGGCGTCTCGCCCGGTGCCACCGACGCCCTGATCGCCGCATGTGAAGCCCAAGACCTGCCCCTGCTGCCCGGCGCCGCAACCGCCACCGAGGCGATGGCCCTGCTGGAAAAAGGCTATGACATGCTGAAATTCTTCCCGGCCGAGGCCTCGGGCGGGGCGCCTGCGCTCAAGGCTATCGGCGCGCCCTTGCCGCAAATCACCTTCTGCCCAACGGGCGGTGTATCGCCTTCAAATGCCCGAGATTACCTGTCTTTGTCCAACGTGATCTGTGCGGGCGGCAGCTGGGTAGCACCCAAACAGATGGTCGCAGAAGGCAACTGGTCCGGGATCGAAACGCTTGCCCGGGATGCCGCCAAGCTGATGGATTGACGCCGGAATTGGCCACGTTAGGGTAGGGCCAATTCAAACAGGTTGATCCCATGACACATCCAATCTCCCTCGCGCGTGGGCGCGAGTATCTGGCCATTCCAGGCCCCTCGGTCATGCCTGACGCTGTGCTGCAGGCGATGCACCGACCGTCACCTAATATCTACGATGGCGAATTGATCGAGATGATGCCCGATCTGATCCGCGATCTGCGTCGCGTTGCCCGCACGGTCCATAACGTGGCCATCTACATTGCCAACGGCCATGGCACGTGGGAGGCGGCACTGTCGAACACCATCGCGCCCGGTGAGACAGTGCTTGCCCCCGCATCGGGGCGGTTTACCCATGGATGGGCCGAAATGGCCGAAGGGATCGGCGCCAAGGTGGATGTGATTGATTTCGGAACCAGCTCGGTCTGGGGTTTCGATCGCATTGCCGAGGTGCTACGCGCTGATTCATCGCATGATATCAAGGCTATACTTGCAGTTCACGTGGATACCTCGAGCTCAATTCGCAACAACCTCCCGGCGCTGCGCGCGTTGCTGGATGATCTGGGTCACCCGGCGCTGGTGATGGCGGACTGCATCGCCTCGCTGGGGTGTGAGCAATTCGAGATGGATGCCTGGGGTGTCGACGTGACTGTTACCGCCTGTCAAAAAGGGCTGATGACCCCACCGGGCATGGGGTTTGTATTCTTCAACGACAAGGCGCAGGCAAAACGGGCAGCAATGCCGCGTGTTTCCCGGTATTGGGACTGGCAGCCACGAGCCAATCCCGAGCTATTCTACCAATACTTCGATGGTACCGCACCGACCCATCATCTCTATGGGCTGCGGGCCGCGCTCGACCTGATCCACGCGGAAGGGATCGAAAATGTCTGGGCGCGCCATCAACGCCTCGCTCAGGCAATCTGGACCGCCTGCGAAATTTGGGCACAGGGCGGTGCGCTGTCGTTGAACGTAGCTGACTGCGCAGACCGAAGTCATGCGGTCACCGCGCTGCGCCTGAGTGGAGGGCTCGGAACCCCATTGCGGTCCTATACCGAACAATCGCTGGGCCTGACTTTGGGAATAGGCCTCGGGATGGAAGATTGGGACGGCTGTTTTCGCCTGGGCCATATGGGTCACATCAATGCACAGATGGTCATGGCGATGCTTGGCGGCGTGGAAACTGCCATGGCCGCCCTTGATATTCCGCGCGGCACGGGTGCGTTAGAAGCCGCCGCCACCGCGCTTGTGACCTGAGACCAGCTCCCGATCTCAGTGCTAATCTGTATCTTCATCTGACTCAAAATACTTTCGGGGGGAATCGCGCAAACGGCGCGATGGGGGCAGACAGCCCCCCCGTCCCGATGGCCATAAGCGAGAGCTTCAGACGTTCAGCGCCCGGGCGTCAGCAAGCGCTTTTGGCAAAGAGGCGGCAAAAGCCCCTAGATTGGAGGCATCGCCGCAGCTCACTCGAATGCACCTGTTCTGAGGCGCGGCAAAGGGCATCCGAACGAAAACCCCCTGCGCCACCAGCGACTCCAGAACAGCCTTGGCAAACACCCCATCCTGACCGCAATCAATGGCCACGAAATTGGTGGCTGAGGGTAAAGGGTGCAGCCCGTTCTCCAACGCTATCGCGTTGATCCTCTCGCGCGCATCTGAGATGCGGGCACGGATTTGTAACAGCCAAACCTCATCCTGCAGCGCAGCCAACGCGCCTGCTTGTGCAGCCTTGTTCATACCGAAATGGTTGCGCACCTTGTTGAACGCCGAGATCAGGTCTGACGCCCCAATGGCATAGCCGACACGCGCGCCGGCCATTCCGTATACTTTGGAAAACGTGCGCATCCGGATCACACGCGGGTCATCTGCGGCAACTGGCGCTGCAGTCCCGTCGGGGGCGCATTCCACATATGCCTCGTCCAGAACCAGCAAACAGCCATCGGGCAGCGCATCCAATACAGCCACGATATCAGTGCCCGAATGCCAGCTGCCCATAGGGTTGTCAGGATTGGCCAGATAGACCAGCTTAGCCTCGACCTCAGCGGCCTTGGTAAAGAGTGCCTGAGGGTCTTCGTGATCGTCGCGATAGGGAACCGTGTGTATCACCCCGCCAAACCCGGCGACGTGATAGTTGAAGGTCGGGTAGGCCCCGTCCGAGGTCACAACCGTATCTCCTTGCCCAACCAGCAAGCGCACCAGATAGCCCAGCAACCCATCAATGCCTTCGCCAACCACGATATTTTCGGGTGAGACGGAGTGGTACTCAGCCAGGGCGTGGCGCAGGTTGTGGTTTTCCGGATCGCCATACATCCAGATATCGCCAGTTGCCCCCCGCATGGCCTCGACAGCGCGTGGCGAAGGGCCAAAGACATTCTCATTCGCACCCAGCCGGGCCACAAATGGTGCACCGCGCTGTCGTTCCTGTGTTTCAGGGCCGACAAAAGGCACAGAAGCAGGAAGAGATTGGGCAAGCGGGGTATAGCGTGGATTGGTCATGCAACCAGATAAACGCAAGTTCATCCGACAGGCAACCTTGCTTTGCCTGCACAGTGCCCACAGTCTGGCACCAACAAAAACAAAGGAATGTCCATGCGCATCGTGATTGGTTTGGCTTTAGTGGGGCTTGCCTATTTGATATTTTGGCCTGTTGACGTGGACCCAGTGGCCTGGGAGCCGCCCGAAGCTCCGGGCTTTACCGGCGCGTTTGCCGAGAACAACGCTTTGGACAGCCTCGAACTAGTCTCTTTGCCGGATGGCGAGGAAGGCCCGGAAGACATCGCGATCATGCCGGATGGCACGATCTACACGACATCCATATCCGGCACGCTTTATCGGATCGACGGCGACAGCCCGGTCAAGATCGACGACCTGGGTGGGCGCCCTTTGGGTCTGCAAGCTGGGCCGGACGGCGCGCTATATATCGCAGATAGCTACCGGGGGCTGATGCGCTGGACCGGGCCCGGCACGCTGGTATCCCTTGTGTCCGAGATTGGCGGGTCTCCGGTGGTCTATGCCAATCAGTTGGACGTGGCTCGGGACGGTACGGTCTATTTCTCGAACTCGTCTGATCGGTTCGATCCCGAAACCATGGGCGGTACCAAAGCCACCTCGGTCCTGACCATCTGGGAGCAGTCGGATACGGGATACGTGGCCCGCTATTCCCCTGATGGCACAACAAAAAAGGTGGCCGAGGGCTTTGTCTATACCAATGGTGTAGCGCTTTCCCCGCAGACGGATTTTCTGCTGATCGCCGAAACTGGCCGTGCGCGGGTGCACAAGCTCTGGCTAACTGGGCCGAGTGCTGGGCAGCGCGAGGTGTTGATGGAAAACCTGCCGGGATACCCCGATAACCTCACGGCGCAGGGCGACGGCACTTATTGGATGGCCTTCGCCAGCCCGCGGGTGCCGAGTGAAGCTTTGATGCCCTATCCCTTTTTGCGCAAGGTGATCTGGCGGCTGGGTCCTTTGGTGCGACCGGCGCCGATTCATCGCGGCATGATCGTCCAATTCGACGGGGATGGCACAATCCTGCAAACCTTGCAGGACCCCGGCGGGCGGCTGGGCATCACCACGGCGGGTCAGGTCGTTGGTGACCTGTTCTATGTCATGACGCTGGATTCGCCGTGGTATGGCCGGATGCCCGTCGCTGATTTGCCCTGACGTCGTGGTGGCACTGTCCTCGTCTTGCTGGCATGGTTGACGCAACACTGATTTCCGGAGGGACCAATGTCTCGCGTTTCCATCGAATACAAAGACCATATCGCCCATGTCACGCTAACCCGTGGCGACAAGATGAACGCGCTGGACGAAGCCATGATCAAGGCGATCCTGTCCGCCGGGCAAGAGGTGGCGGTCTCCGACGCCCGCGCCGTGGTGCTGTCGGGTGAGGGTAAAAGCTTCTGCGCCGGTCTCGACATGGCCAGTTTCGCCAGCATGGCCCACAAGGACCCGACCGAATGGCTGATGAAGCGCAGCCATGACGACGCCAACGAAATGCAGGAGCTTGCCTTGATCTGGCGCCGTGTCCCCGTTCCAGTCATCTGTGCCATTCAGGGTGTGGCCTATGGTGGCGGTCTGCAAATCGCACTGGGCGCGGATATCCGCATTGCCCACCCCGAGGCGAAATTGGCGGTGATGGAGATGAAATGGGGTATCATTCCCGACATGGGCGGCATGGTTCTGCTGCCCGAGCTTGTCCGCTCGGACGTGCTGCGCTTGCTGACGTATACTGCACGTCCAATAGGCGCGCCGCAGGCGGCTGATTGGGGGCTGGTCACGAAACTCTCGGACGATCCTCTGACCGAGGCGCTGGCTCTGGCTGAAGACATCGCAGGCCAAAGCCCTTCAGCCATCCGTGCAGCCAAGCGCCTGATCGACGTAGCCGAAACCCGTTCGCGAGCCGACGTTCTGCTGGCCGAATCTGCCGAACAGGTGGAGTTGATCGGCAAACCCGATCAGATGGAGGTTGTCATGGCGCAGATGCAGGGCCGTAAGCCCAAGTTCATGTAGTCACCACATGAATCCCGATGCGCATCGCGGACCTGCACGTCAGGCAGTGGGGTGTAGGCTTTGCGCATCTGATCCAGCGTTACTTGAAATGAATTCTCTGGGTTGGACCTAGGTCTGTGCTTTCTTGATCCGGCGTACCACCAGAGTTCCCAATGATCCAAATTTTGGCCGGTTTTACTTTGGCTGTGGCCTCAAGGCAAAGCGGCTATCGCAGCCAGTTAGTCACCAGATAGGCAATGCCACCAGCCAGCAAACCCCAGACCGCGGCCCCCAGCCCGAAGACTGTGATACCGGACGCAGTGATAGCAAAAGTCAGGATCGCCGCCTCACGCTCGGCCACAACCTCCAGCGCAGCGTGGATAGCATTTGCCAGCACACCGATCAGTGCGACCCCGGCCAGCGTCCCCATCAGCAACGGATCGGCATGGGTGGCAAATCCGGTGATGGCCACGGCAAAAACACCAAACAGGCAATAGAATACGCCACCCATGATGGCCGACCAATAGCGCAGCGCAGGATCGGGATGACTGTCCTGATTTGAGCACATCGCGGCGGTGATGGCGGCAAGGCAGGTGGCGGGGGCTCCGAACGGGGCGGACAGCAGGCTGGCCCCTCCGACGGCCGAGAACAATTTGCCCGGCACGGGCGAAAAGCCAAAGCTGCGCATCACCGCGATGCCGGGGATGTTCTGTGTCGCCATGGTGACGATGAACAGCGGCACTCCGATCCCTATGGCCGAGGCCAGCGAGAATGTAGGTATTGCCCAGATCGGTGCTGCAATCAGACGCTCGGGCATGATCGTTGTATTCCCGGCGTTCAGGATGACTATAATGGCTGCTGCGATCACTGCCGCGGGAACAGCAAACAGCCGGTTGAACCGCCCCGCGATGAACCATGTCAGGATTACGGGTAGCGCCTGCCACGGAATCTCGACGGCCGCTTTGAACGGGAGGATACATAGCGGCATCAGAACCCCGGCAAGCATTGCCTGCGCTAACGTGGTCGGGATTGCAGCTGCCAACCTTCCCAGCGGTTTCCACAACCCAGCCACAACCGTCAAAGCGCCAGCGCACAGGAACGCACCGATAGCTCCTGAGAATCCCTCGACAGGTGTGGCGGATACAGCCAACAGCGCGACACCCGGCGTGGACCAGGCGACACTGATCGGCAACTTGTAGCGCAAGCTCAGCACGATGGCGGCCAGCCCCATGGCGATGGCGGCGGTCATCAGGCCCGATGCGGCCTCCTCCGGTGACGCACCCATCGTATCCAGCCCCTGCAGTACAATGGGGAATGAGCTGAAAAAGCCGACGATGGCCACAACCAATCCGGTTGAGATGGTCTGCATTGGTGGAAATGCGTGTGTCATCCTGCCCTCAGCGTTATCAACCCGCACTTGCTAGCAATCGTAAGCGGAGGTGAACAGGGCGAAATCCGGGCCGGGGAACGAAAACCCCGCCAGCGCGGGCGTGGCGGGGTCTG
Organism: Ruegeria sp. CDSC052; assembly: GCF_059610685.1. Lineage (NCBI taxonomy): Bacteria > Pseudomonadati > Pseudomonadota > Alphaproteobacteria > Rhodobacterales > Roseobacteraceae > Ruegeria > Ruegeria sp. CDSC052. The sequence goes on along the minus strand of NZ_JBXWOB010000010.1, from coordinate 59,251 downwards.
GTATCTTGAACGGCTTGGAGCAGACGAAGATCAGGCGATTTCGGCCAGACGTGCCAGCGCCTCGTTCAGTTTCACCTCTTCCTCTTCACGGGCGGCGAGGTTGGCTTTGGCTTCGGCGACAACCTCTTCCGGGGCCGAGGCCACAAATTTCGGATTGTTCAGACGACCGCGCAAACCACCCAATTCCTTGGCAAGTTTGCCCTTGGCCTTTTCCAGTCGTTCCTTTTCGGCGCCGATATCGATGATATCTGCCAGCGGCAAGCCGAACGTCGCACCCGGCGCGGCAATCGAGATCGTTCCCTTGGGAAATGCATCCACTTTGGTCAGGCTGTCGATCCGCGCCAGCCGCTTGATCAGCGCCTCGTTACGGTCCCATGCAGCTTGGCCATGCGCGTCAATCTCTGTCACCAGCATCGGTACATAAAGGCCCGCCGGAACCCGCATCTGCGCACGAGCTGAGCGCGTGTTCTCGATCACCGAGATCACCCAGTTCATTTCGCGGTCCACCTCTGGGTCGACCAGTTCGGTGCCGTAAGTCGGCCAGTCGGCGTGCACGACCATCTTGGCGCGCGTGCCTGTCAGGCCCCACAGTTCCTCGGTAACGAAGGGCATGATTGGGTGCAGCAAGACCATGCACTGGTCCAGAACCCAGCGCATGGTAGCGCGGGTCTCGGCCTGTGCTTCGGCATCGTCACCCTGCAGCAGCGGTTTGGAGAGTTCAACGTACCAGTCGCAGACCTTACCCCAGACAAAGGCGTAAAGCCCGTTGGCCGCATCGTTGAAACGATAGCTTTCCAGTGCGGCGTCGACCTCGGCCCGTACGCGGGCAGTTTCGCCTATGATCCAACGGTTTACGGCGGCCTTGGGTTTCAGATCGGCGACGTCTAGTTGCGGTACGGCGTCGGTGAAGACCTCGTTCATCTCGGCAAAGCGAACAGCGTTCCAAAGTTTTGTACCAAAGTTGCGATAGCCGGTGATGCGTTCGCGAGACAGTTTCAACACGCCGCCAATCGCCGCCATCGAGGCATTGGTAAAGCGCAGCGCGTCGGCGCCGAATTCGTCCACGATCTCCAGCGGGTCGATGACATTGCCGGTGGTCTTGGACATCTTCTTGCCCTTCTCGTCGCGGACGAGCTGGTGCAGGTAGACGGTGTGGAACGGGATCTGATCGACCACCGCCAGTTGCATCATCATCATCCGGGCGACCCAGAAGAACAGGATGTCAAAGCCGGTGATCAGAACGTCCGTGGGGAAGTAGCGTTCCAGCTCCTCGGTCTGCTCGGGCCAGCCCAGCGTGCCGATGGGCCAGAGGCCGGAGGAGAACCAGGTGTCGAGAACGTCGGGGTCACGCCAAACCGGATAAACGAGCTTCGTCGGGTCTTGTTCAACTGCATACTGAGCAAGGCTTTCGGCGAATTGATGGATCGCTTCTTGCTTATCGGCAACTTCGATTACAGTTGCGTGGCTTAGCGGGCTGGGAATGTTTGCATTATCGTCCAGGAATTTTTCAGTCACTGCCTCCAGACTCGACGCGCATTCCATGACATTGCCACGGTGCAACATACCACCTTCGTTCAGCAAACGACCCAATTCGACCAGATCAAGGTTGCCGTCGTTCTCGTCATCTTTGAAGTTTTCGGCCGACAGGTCGAGGCCATACCAAACCGGAATCTGATGCCCCCACCACAACTGGCGCGAGATACACCAGGGCTCGATGTTTTCCAGCCAGTGGTAATAGGTCTTCTCGCCCGATTCGGGGATGATCTTGACCGTGCCGTCCTTGACCGCGTCCAGCGCGGGGCCGACGACTTTTTCGGCATCCACGAACCACTGGTCGGTGAACATCGGTTCGATCACGACCTTCGAGCGGTCGCCAAAGGGCTGCATGATCGGTTTGCTCTCGACCAGCGGGACGAGTGCAGCCGGGTCGTCGTCCTCACCCAGCTTTGTGCCCAGAACCGGGTTGTCGGCACGGGTCATGACGGCCAGACCGTCGTTGGTGATCTCTTCGACCACCTTGGCGCGCGCCTCGAACCGGTCAAGCCCGCGCAGGTGATCGGGGATCAGGTTGATTGCGTCGATCTCATTCTCGGTGAACTCCTTGCCGCGCGCGTATTCCTGCGCCTTGCCGGCCTCTTCGGCATAGGGCGCGCCATCGGCCCGCATTGCGCCACGCGTATCCATCAGACGGTACATCGGAATACCGCCACGCTTGGCGACCATGTTGTCGTTGAAATCATGCGCGCCGGTGATCTTCACCGCGCCCGAGCCGAAATCGGGATCGGGATAGTCATCAGTAATGATCGGAATCTGGCGACGATGCTCTTTCGGTCCAACGGGAATTTCACAGAGTTTGCCGATGATTGGCGCATACCGCTCATCTGACGGATGAACCGCAACCGCGCCGTCGCCCAGCATTGTTTCGGGCCGTGTCGTGGCGATTGAGATATAGTCGCGCTGTTCCTCAAGCACGATATTCCCGTCCTCATCCTTTTCGACATACGTATAGGTCTCACCGCCCGCCAATGGGTACTTGAAGTGCCACATATGGCCCGCGACTTCGATATTCTCGACCTCAAGATCCGAGATTGCGGTCTCAAAATGCGGGTCCCAGTTGACCAGACGCTTGCCGCGATAGATCAGGCCCTTTTCGTACATTTCTACGAAGACCTTGATGACGGCATCGTGGAAATTTGCAGAATTCTCATGCCCTGTGCGCGGGTCACCCGGTGCACCTGCCATGGTAAACGCGTTGCGCGACCAATCGCAGCTGGCGCCAAGACGCTTGAGCTGTTCAATGATCGTGCCGCCGTATTCACCCTTCCATTCCCAGACTTTCTCAAGGAACTTCTCGCGCCCGAGTTCACGCCGCCCTTCGTTGCCCTGCGCCGCCAGCATCTTTTCAACCTGCATCTGCGTGGCGATGCCCGCGTGGTCCTGACCGGGTTGCCACAGCGTGTCGAACCCGCGCATGCGGTGCCAGCGGGTCAGGATATCCTGCAGCGTGTTATTGAACGCGTGTCCCACATGCAGCGCCCCCGTCACGTTGGGTGGCGGGATCATGATGGTAAAGCTTTCATCGCGCGATCTGTTCGCGCCCGCCTTGAAGGCTCCGGCCTGTTCCCAGGCCTCGTAAATGCGGGCCTCGGCCTCGGCCGCGTTGAATGTCTTTTCCATCGCCATTGGATGCGTCCTGCGTCAACAAATTCGGGTTAGCGCTTGCAATATCGAAAGGATAGCAAAAGGGAAAGGGCCAAGCGCCGGGGCTATGGACAATGATGCATCGCAGCCTAATGTCGCCTAGAGGCAGAGACAGGAGCGCGCGGTGGAAAAGTTTGGCAAAAGCCAGCCCGTCAAACGGACCGAGGACCAGCGGTTTCTGACCGGGCAGGGGCAATATATGGACGATGTCCTGCCGCACGGGGCTTTGCATGCGGTATTCGTGCGATCCCAGGTGGCGCATGGGGTGATTGGGGCGCTGGATCTGGATGACGCGCGCGCGGCCGAAGGGGTGCGGCTCATCATGACGCTGGACGACCTGAAGGCCGCCGGGATCGACACGTGTATGAATGCGGCCATCCTGAATAACCGAGACGGTTCGAAAGCCGCTGCGCCGGACCGGCATATGCTGGCCGCGGATCGCATACGGTTTGTCGGAGAACCCGTCGCTGTAGTCATTGCCGACACCGCCTTACAGGCCCGCGATGCGGCCGAGCTGATCTGGGTCGAAACCTCAGACTTGCCCGTAAAACTGGACGTTTGTGCGGGCGGAGAAACGCTGCACGCGGAAACTCCGGATAATCGGGCATTTGACTGGGCGCTGGGCGATGAGGCGGCAACTATTGCTGCGTTTCAGCAGGCGGCTCATACCGTTGCACTGAATGTGGAAGACAATCGAGTGATCATCACGTCGATTGAACCGCGGGGCTGTCAGGCGCATTGGGTTGATGGGCGGTTGCACTTTTCCTATGGCGGGCAGGGGGTTTGGGCCATGCGTGGTCAGCTGGCGCAAAAGTTGCGACTCAACCCCGAAGATATCCGCGTCACGACCCCGGATGTCGGTGGCGGGTTCGGCATGAAGGTCATGCCCTATCCCGAATATTTCTGTGTGGCCGTAGCTGCGATGAAGTTGGGCCAGCCTGTTCACTGGATGTCTGACCGTTCCGAGGCAATGTTGTCCGATCACCATGGCCGCGACCTGTCTTCGCTGGCCGAGCTGGCATTTGACAGCGATCACCGGATCACCGCCTATCGAGTGCACAGCAAGGTAAATCTCGGGGCCTATAACAGCCATTTCGGCCAGGCGATACAAACCAATCTTTTCAGCAAAGTGTTGATGGGCGCCTATGATGTACAAACCACCTATCTGCGGGTCGAGGGGTTCTTTACCAATACAACGCAGGTTGACGCTTATCGCGGCGCAGGTCGACCCGAGGCGATATATGTCCTTGAACGCGCCATCGACCGCGCGGCCCGAGAGCTGGGCGTCGATCCCTGGGATCTGAGGCGCAAGAACTTCATCCGGCCCGAGGCCTTTCCTTACAAGACCGCGACCGGCGAAACGTATGATGTCGGCGATTTCGACATGGTTCTGTCCCAAAGCCAAATACAGTCCAGCGGATTTGCCGCCCGCAAGATCGCCGATGCTGAACGCGGTTTGTTCCGGGGGCAGGGGATTTGTTACTATATCGAAAGTATTTTGGGCGACCCTTCCGAGAACGCAAAGATCGAGTTCGTTGAGGATGGCACCTTGAAACTTTTTGTCGGAACCCAATCCAACGGGCAGGGGCACGAAACGGTCTATGCTCAGTTCCTGTCTGACCAAACCGGGGTTCCCCTGGATTGCATCACCGTAGTTCAAGGTGACAGCGACCAGCTTCCGAATGGTGGGGGAACCGGGGGATCGCGATCAGTTACGGTGCAAAGTACAGCGACGCTTGCCACGATCGACGTCATGGTTGCCGCATTCACGCCCTATCTCGCAGATAAGATGGGGGTGGAGGAAAGCGACGTGCGCTTTGATTTTGAAACCTTCCGCGCGCCGGGATCAAACCTGACGCCCACTTTGACCGAGGCCGCGGATATGGCCCGTGCCGACGGGCGCGTTGATTTGTTGCAGCATCAGGCAAGCATCACGCTGGACGACCGTAGCTATCCCAACGGGGCACATGTTGTCGAAATCGTGATTGACCCTTGTACCGGCGAAACATGGGTAGACCGCTATACTGTGGTCGATGATTTCGGTAATCTTATCAATCCGATGCTGGCCGAGGGGCAAGTTCATGGTGGTGTCGCACAAGGCATCGGTCAGGCGCTGTCCGAACATGTTGTCCATGATGCGCAGGGGCAACTGCTCACGGCATCGTTGATGGATTACGCCTTGCCCCGCGCAGCCGAGATACCCATGATTAAGTTTACCTCGGCGCCGGTACAGTCAACCTCTAACCCGTTGGGAATGAAAGGATGCGGAGAGGCCGGCACCGTGGGCGCGCTGGCTGCAGTGGCAAATGCGGTTCAAGATGCGCTCTGGGATCACGGGGTGCGGCAGGCCGATATGCCTTTTACGCCGCACAAAGTATGGGAACTGCTGAACGATGCAACTGTCGCGGCTGAGTAGAAAGGTACTGGGGTGGCTTGGACGGCCGCTGCGATCCGAGCATTCGGCCGAAACGCGCCATCGTGAACCTGTCAGCCATGTCATCATTCTAGACGGCACCATGTCGACGCTTGAGCCCGGATATGAAACTCATGCGGGGCAGGCGCTGCGGCTGTGCTGCGAGATGGGAAGCAAGGTATCCGTCTTCTATGAGGCCGGCGTGCAATGGGAAAGCTGGAAGTCCTCGTTGGATGTGATGATGGGGCGGGGGATCAATCGCCAGATACGCCGGGCCTATGGCTATCTGGCCTCGCGGTATAAGCCCGGCGACCGTATCTATTTCATCGGCTACTCACGTGGGGCCTACGGTGTGCGCAGCCTTGCGGGTGTGATCGATATGATTGGCCTGCTCAAGGCCGAGCATGCGACCGTAAGGAATATCAAACAGGCCTACCGCCACTATGAATGCAATGCCAATGGTAGCGCTGCTGCTGCGTTTCGCCGGCAGTTCTGCCATGAAGATGTTGCAATCGAAATGATCGGCGTGTGGGATACAGTAAAAGCGCTGGGCTTGCGTCTACCGCTGCTTTGGCGTTGGGCCGAGGATCGCCACGCCTTCCACAACCATCAGCTTGGTCCCGCTACGCGCCACGGCTACCACGCGATGGCGCTGGATGAAACGCGCGAGGTATTCGAGCCGGTCCTGTGGAAATGTACTCCCGATTTTAAAGGCCATATCGAGCAAGTCTGGTTCCGAGGCACCCATGGCGATGTGGGTGGCCAGTTGAACGGGTTTGAAGAAGCCCGCCCTCTTAGCAACATCTCGCTGGTTTGGATGCTGGATAAGGCAGAGCTGCACGGCCTGCCATTGCCGGAGGGATGGAGAGACCGCTTTGTGATCGACCCTCATGCGCGTTCGGTCGGCACATGGCGCGGTTGGGGTAAGATTTTCCTACTGCGCAAGCACCGCAAAGTAGGCCGCGACCGATCCGAGCGGTTGCATGTCTCGGTTTCGCCAAACGAACTGCCCGGTTGGGTGCCAATGCTGGATTTGCCATCGCATCCAGCGCAGTAATTCGGTTCCAGCTGCGAACAAAAATCACTGGGAACATTTACTGGTTAGTGAGACCCTAATACTCATATATTGAAACAAGTATCGGATCATCATACTCACGCCGAACACAAAGGCGAATTGACATATGGCAGACCCATATTTTTCCGAACTCAAGTACCTAGGAGGTCCACCACAGGACTTTATCGAGGTCGCTGTTGACGCGGGTGCGGATGTTTCTGGGCTTGTTGTTACGATCTACAACTCTGACGGATCTATCCGCAGCACTAACACGCTTGATGGGATAACCCCGACGACAGTCGCAGGCCGGGACGTCTATGTAATTGACTCAGCCAGTTCCGCCACCTTTACCGGGCTCGGTAAAACCAATGGTATCTCTTTATCCGACGTGTCAACGGTTTATCAGTTCAGCTCTTTCAGCGATCCCCCCAGCCCCGGCCCGATAACGGCGACAGCTGGCCCCGCCAATGGGATGAGCTCGACGGTTATCGGCGAGGCCGGGGCGGGAGATTCACTTATTTCCACCGACAATGGTGGAACCTATACTCTGAACACCACTCCGACACCGGGCACCATACCGTGCCTGACGGCAGGAACGTTGATTGCGACCGATCAGGGCCCTGTCCTGATCGAGAGTTTGAAGCAAGGTGATCGTGTCTTGACGGATCATGGTTGCACACAGCCTTTGTCACAACTCATTCGGCGACATGTCAGCGCGCGGGATTTGCGCCGCAATCCCAAGCTTTACCCAGTACGCATTTGCACTGGCGCGCTAGGGCAGGGCCTGCCCAGACGCAACCTGCTCGTGTCCCGTCAGCACCGGATGCTGATATCCTCGGCGATCGTTAAGCGCATGTTTGAGTGCCCCGAGGTTCTGGTCTCAGCTATAAAGTTGGTCGAGCTTCCGGGGATATACGTCGACGACAGAATTACAGAAGTTACTTATTTCCACCTGGTGTTTTCTGAACATGAGGTAATTTTTGCAGATGGCGCCCCGACCGAGAGCCTTTTGCTTGGCGATGAAGCACTGAAATCTCTACCGGCAGCAGCCATGGAAGAGCTTTTTACGCTGTTCCCCGATCTTGTCGAAACCCCGATGCAAAAGACCAACTACAAAATCCCAGAGGGGGGGCGGCAAAAGCGATTGATCGCTCGGCATGCACGGAACCGGCGGCCGCTTTTGGCAGATTACGACTCTTCTTCGATTCCAGTGTGATCGCTCTTAGATGACGCAGAGCCAAAACAGGTGTATTGCCTACATTCCGGCCTGCTGCGGGCACCGCGTTCTGTTGCTAGGTGCCTGCCGTCGTCAAAGCCTTACCGCCGCCGGTCGCGACGTGAGCTCATAGGCTGGAACGCCACACCCACATGCGCTTCGCAATAAGGTTTGCCTGCCTCAACGGGCAGACCGCAAAACCAGAAATCCTCGGTCGCGGGGTCGCCGACGGGCCATTTGCAGGTCTTCTCGGTCAGTTCCATCAGCGTCAGCTTTTTGGCTTTCTTCTCAACCTCGTTGACCTTGGCCAGCGCCTCGGGGCTGATCTCGTTCGCTGAAGGTTGCGGCGGCAGCGGTTGACCGGCCGGGATGATCTGACGGCGGGCCGGAACAGCGGGCTTGGCCTCGGCTGCCGGCGCTGCGGCTGGACGTGCCGGTTCCGTCTTGGGCGTGGGTTTGGGCTTGGCCTCGGCCTTGGGCGCGGGCGCTGGTTTTTCCTTTGGCTCAGCCTTGGCGGGGGTCGCGCCGGTTGCGCGATTCGACAGGCCCAGCCGGTGGACTTTGCCGATAACCGCATTGCGGGTCACACCGCCCAGTTCCTTGGCGATCTGGCTGGCCGACTGGCCCTCGCCCCACATCTTTTTAAGCAGCTCTACACGCTCGTCAGTCCAGGACATCATTTGCCTTTCAAAAGCGGAAAGCGGCCCCGGATTCGGGCCGCCTTGGGAATTCGTCTCAGCCCCCTATTTTAAACACTGCGGTCCGAGTTACAAGCGGTCTTCGAATCAGGTAGAGGGCAGATCATGCAGAATCTCATGGATCAGGAGGCACGCCGCTTTGGTGCGGTGAACTGGATGGGTCTCTATACGCTGGCCCGGCGGGAAACTTTGCGGTTTATGGCGGTGTGGACGCAGACACTTTTGGCACCGCTGGTGACTGCGGGGCTGTTTCTGCTGATCTTCAACATCGCTATCGGGCCCAGCCGGTCTGATGTGATGGGCGTGCCATTTTTGACCTTCCTGGCGCCGGGCATCATGATGATGACGGTGATCCAGAATGCGTTTGCCAATACTTCGTCCTCGATGGTGATCTCGAAAGTACAGGGCAACATCGTCGATACCCTTATGCCGCCGCTTTCGCCGTTAGAGATTCTGCTGGGATACCTTGCGGGCGGCATTGCCCGTGGCTTTCTGATCGCTGTTGTCGTTGCAACCGCGCTGGCGCTGGTGCTGGGTATTGTCCCGCAGAACCCACTGATCGCCATGATCTTTGTAGTGCTGGGAGGGGCCTTTATGGGCGCGCTGGGCCTTTTTGCCGGGATATTCGCCAATAAGTTCGACCAGATGGCTGCGATTACCAACTTCATCGTCACGCCTTTGGCGTTTCTTTCTGGAACCTTTTACTCGGTCGAGGCATTGCCGCCGGTTTTGTACCGGCTAAGCCACGCCAACCCGGTTTTCTATCTGATCGACGGGCTGCGCTATGGTATGATTGGGGTTTCGGACAGCTCGCCCTACCTTGGGATGTTGATCTGCACGGCTGCAACACTGGTGGTCGGTGCACTGACCTGGCAGATGCTGCGAACGGGCTATCGGCTCAAGGCCTGACGGTGCCGCGCCTCGCGCCACACAAGAATCAGCCCTCCGGCCAAGATGATGGCAGATCCAATCAGGCTGACCGCGTCGGGGACCACATCGAATATCGCAAAATCATATAGCGCAGCGAACAGCAGTGTCGCATAGCTTATCGGCGCTACGAAAGACGCATCTGCCCGCGCCATGCCGTTAACGAAACAGGCCTGTGCGCAAGCCATCAATGCGCCGATCCCCGCAAGGGCCGCCCATTGCGCCGGGCTGGGCATCTGAAACACGAAACTCACCGCGACCGACGCGATAGTCAGGCCCATAGCGTTGTTCACCAATAGAATTTGGATCGGGCTCTCTCGCCCTGACAGCTTTTTGATAAAGATCAGCTCCATCCCGATGACGACCGCCGCCGCCAGCGCCAGTAACGCCGCAGGTTGGAAGCTCGCAGGTGTCGGGCGCAGCAGAACCATAGCCCCGATCAGGGCCACCGCCGCCGCCAGCCAGCGCCAGGGGCCGACGCCTTCTTTCAGCAAGGGAATGGCCAGAACCATCGCAAAGACCGGGTTCAAGAACGAAATCGCCGTCGCATCCGCCATCGGTATGAACGCGACCGATGCAAACATCAGCGTGATTCCCAGCCAGCCAAAGCTTGTCCTACCGATATGCAGCCCCCAATGGGGCCGCCGCAGGGTAGGGCGCATGATGCCCACTGCCGAAACGATGACCAGGAAGGCGAATAGAAACCGCCCGTGGCTGATCTGCATTGGGTGCAAAGGAGCACCTAGCGTATCTGTCCCCAAAGCTTTGGCCAGCAGGGTGGTTGCCGCAAGGAATGCACTGGCGACAAAAATCAACAGTGCCGCAAGGGGCGGGTTATGCGCTTTGGGAACGAACATGCGTAAGCGGTGATGTACGGGTGGACGAAAGGCAAGGGGTAAAACGGTCAGGGTTGTCCCGACGGTGTTGCAAGAGCCTGTTTGGCCTGTCGCAAGCTGTCCAGAAAACGATTTGCGCGCCCGATCCGCGCCTCAACCTCTTCGATCCGTTCCTGAAGAAATGCTACGCCGTCAAAGGTTTCGGGATCAGCCGCACCAAGTTGCCCCAGCAGAGTTGCAAGTTGGGCGATACTGATCCCCGCCGCCTGAGCATCGCCGATCTGTTCCAGCGTGATCAGCGTGTCATCCGGGTAGTCGCGATAGCTGTTTGTCGCTTCTGGCCCGGGGCGCGAGGCAATCAATCCGTGCCGTTCGTAAAACCGCAATGTGTCGCGGGGCAGCCCGCTTCGGCGGGACAGTTCTCCGATACGCATCTGTAAAACCATTGACTATACTCTATGGTTTTGATCTTATGGCCCGTGGTCAAAGCCTGCAAGGGGAAAGATGATGGGATCCAAATGTCAAAGCTGCGGCATGCCTCTTAGCAAGGATACCGAAGGGGGAGGCAGCGAAGCGGACGGAACCCGCAGCACACGGTATTGTTCACTCTGTTACGCTGACGGTGCGTTTCGACATCCCGATGCCTCGTTCGAGGAATTTCAGTCCCATTGTCTGGATGCGCTGGTGAACAAGGGCATGCCCCGCATTCTGGCCTGGGCTTTTACGCGCGGTATGGGTCGATTAGACCGCTGGAGCGAAGGCTGATACGGGGGTTGCAGCGTTGCAGCAACAAAGCCCTTTTCATCGCAAATCTTCGGCGCTATACGGCATCCATGATCAAACACGCTGATATCCTGCGACTTCGACGCCGACGCTTTGCCGCGTAACCGGCCCGTTTGATCCTTTTGCGCTGCCCAAATCGGCGCATCTCCCACCAAATCAGTTGACGAACATGGCCCTCGTGTATCACTCACGGGGCTCAACATATCGAAAAGGATGATCCGATGATCCCGTCCGTTCTGCCGACCTATAATCGTGCGCCCCTGACCTTTGTGAAGGGCGAAGGCGCTTGGCTGACCGAGGCGGATGGCCGACGTTTTCTGGATATGGGCGCGGGGATTGCTGTGAATGCACTGGGCCATGCGCATCCGGCGCTGGTGAACGCGCTGACGGAACAGGCCCACGCGCTGTGGCATGTGTCGAACCTTTATAACATCCCTCAGCAGCAGGCGCTGGCTGATAAGCTGGTTGAACATACCTTTGCCGACACGGTGTTCTTTACCAATTCAGGCACGGAAGCCTGCGAGCTGGCTGTGAAAATGGCACGCAAATATTTCTACGATAAAGATCAGCCCGAACGGGTCGACATCATCACCTTTGACGGTTCGTTTCACGGTCGGTCTTCGGCAGGTATCGCCGCTGCGGGGTCCGAGAAAATGACCAAAGGCTTTGGCCCGCTGCTGCCCGGCTTTGTACACCTGACATTTGGTGATCTTGACGGCGTCACCAATGCGATCTCGGACAAGACCGCGGCGATCTTGATCGAACCCATTCAGGGCGAGGGCGGTATTCGCCCCGTCCCTGATGCCGAGCTCAAAGCGCTGCGTCAGATCTGCAACGACAATGGCCTGTTGCTGATCCTCGACGAGGTCCAATGCGGCGTTGGGCGTACCGGTAAACTTTTTGCCCATGAATGGGCGGGCATCACGCCTGACATCATGATGGTCGCCAAGGGCATCGGTGGAGGGTTCCCTCTGGGTGCGGTGCTGGCCACCGAAGACGCGGCCAGCGGCATGACGGCAGGTACGCACGGGTCGACCTATGGCGGAAACCCTCTCGGTTGCGCGGTGGGCTGCGCGGTGATCGACCAGGTTGCAACCCCCGCCTTTCTGGACGGGGTCAATCGCAAGGCGGGCATGTTGCGCCAGAAGCTCGAAGGATTGATTGCAAATCATCCGGACGTGTTCGAAGAGGTGCGCGGCGCAGGGCTCATGCTGGGTCTGAAATGCAAGGCGACCAACTTGGACGTGGTGAATGCGGGATATGATAACGGCCTCATCACCGTTCCCGCCGCTGACAATGTGATCCGCCTATTGCCGCCTTTGACCCTGACAGAGGACGACATTGCACAGGCGGTTATTCGTCTGGAGAAAACGGCCGCGCAGGTCGATAGCAATCTGGCGTCTGCCTGAGCCCACCCGATTAGAAAAGCGAAACGACATGAAGCACTTCCTCGACATTCACAAAACCAATGCCGCCGCTTTGCGGGGCATGATCGACCAGGCTGCTGCCATGAAGCAGGCGCGTCTGGGGCAGCCAAAGGCGGCACCGGATGACGAATTGGCACTCAAAGACCGCATGGTCGCCCTGATCTTTGAAAAACCGTCAACCCGGACGCGCGTGTCCTTTGATGTGGGCGTGCGCCAGATGGGTGGTCAGACGATGGTCCTTTCGGGCAAGGACATGCAGTTGGGCCACGGCGAAACCATCGCTGACACCGCCCGCGTGCTGTCGCGCTATGTCGATATGATCATGATCCGGACATTTGACGAAACCATCCTAACCGAAATGGCGGAATACTCGGACGTGCCGGTGATCAACGGCCTGACCGATCGCACCCATCCTTGCCAAATCATGGCCGATGTTCTGACGTTCGAAGAGCACCGAGGCCCGATCGCTGGGAAGAAAGTCGTTTGGACTGGCGATGGAAACAATGTGTGTGCCTCGTTCCTTCACGCGGCGGGCCAGTTCGGGTTTGATCTGACTTTTACGGGCCCGGCGCAATTCGACCCCGAAGAGGATTTCATGGGTTTTGCCCGTCAAAAAGGGTCCAAGATTGTTGTGGAACGGGACCCCTACAAGGCTGTAGATGGGGCCGATCTAGTTGTCGCCGATACCTGGGTTTCGATGCACGACTCTCAATCCGCGAAAGAACGGCGCCATAACCTGCTGCGTCCTTATCAGGTAAACGCCGAATTGATGGCCCATGCCAAACCCGATGCGCTGTTCATGCATTGCCTTCCTGCGCACCGCGAAGAAGAAGCGACATCCGATGTCATGGATGGGCCGAACTCGGTCATTTTTGACGAGGCCGAAAACCGACTGCACGCCCAGAAGGCCGTTATGCGTTGGTGTCTGGGTGTCTGAACACATGAAAATGGCAAGAGAGAGCCGCGTGCTCTCTCATGATTTCCGGAGTGCACAATGCCCCATTTAGTCCTCGAATTCTCTCAGGGCCTTGAAGAGAAACATGATTTCCATGCGGTCTGCGAGAAGTTGTTTGCGGTGCTTTCTGAACATGCTGAGTTTGATGCACCGGCCCTTAAGATCCGTGCCAATCCGGTCACCTATTTTCGGATCGGGACCGAACCGCAGACCTTTGTCCATGCGACGCTTTTATTGATGCAGGGCCGGGATGAGGCCACGCGAGCTGAACTGAACGCTACCGTTTTGGATGTTCTGACTGTTGCCATGCCCGAGGTTGGCAGCATCACGGTGCAAGAGGTCGAACTGAACCGTGCGTCTTATGCCAAACGCCTGGCGTGATTGTGTTTGGCAATTTGTCTATCTGAAGCACGGCGACTGACACATTCTTTGGCCGCAAGCAACATTCCTTTGCAGGGCAGCAAAAATGCCCTGCATTCCCCGTCAAACAGGTGATCGGATAGCGAGCTGTTTGGATGGTTCTTTTCTCAGGTGGAACTTCTGTTAGAATTGTTATGTAATAACATTAATGATATGTCATAACGGACAAAAATCCACCGGAGTTGTGCAATTTTTGAGGTTTCTTTCAGGTGCAGCGGCCTGCATCTTGCAGGGGCGAACCGTTGCCTGCCGAAAAAGGGAGAAACTGGAATGAGCTGGAACCCGTCTCACAACCCCGATCGTTTGACTGAGAACCCGTCTTTAGAGGCACTGATCATTCCTCGTGCACGTGATCTGGGTGGGTTCGAGGTGCGCCGCGCGCTACCCTCGGTCAAACGACAGCTTGTTGGCCCGTTCATTTTCTTTGACCAGGTCGGTCCTGCAGAATTCATCACAGAAGGCGGTATAGACGTTCGGCCACACCCTCATATCGGGTTGGGCACGGTCACCTACCTGTATAAAGGGGAATTTGAGCATCGTGATAGCTTGGGCACCCATCAGATGATCTATCCCGGTGAGGTCAACTGGATGATTGCAGGACGTGGCGTGACCCATTCTGAACGCACCAGCAAGGAAACGCGCAGCAAAAGACACAGTCTTTTTGGCATTCAGACCTGGATCGCGCTGCCAGAGGAACAGGAAGATATTGCACCGGACTTCGAACATCATAAACAATCTGCGCTGCCCCATATTCAGGATGCTGGGATCAGCGCTCGTCTCATCCTTGGCTCGGCTTATGGTGAAAGCAGCCCGGTCACGACACTGTCTGAAACCTTCTATCTGGACGTGCAGCTTGCCCCCGGGGCCTCTTTTCCTTTGCCTGATGATCAAGAAGACCGCGGTGTTTATGTGACGGAAGGAACGGTTGAGATCGCCGGCGATCAGTTCACCCAAGGTCGTATGATGGTGTTTCGGCCAAGGGATCGCCTTTCCGTTCAGGCAGGGCCGCAGGGTGCGCGGCTAATGTTGCTTGGAGGTGCGACGTTGAACGAGGATCGTTATATCTGGTGGAACTTCGTGTCGTCCTCAAAGGAAAAGATAGAAGCAGCCACCCGCGAATGGAAAACGGCGGACTGGGCCAAAGGGGCTTTTCAACTGCCTCCGGGGGACGATCAAGACTTCATCCCGATTTCAGAAGACCTTGAACGCACCCGTCCGAGGCGCGCGCGCTGACCTCGCGTCAGTTGGCCTTGTCTGACAGGCGGATCGCGGCAATCTTTGACCGAAGGGGAGGGGCGTCATGAGGATCGCAATCGCGGGGGCGGGCAGCATTGGATGTTACTGCGGGGCTTTGCTGGCCCGATCCGGTCACGATGTCACCCTGTTGGGGCGGGCACGAATCCTCGACCCGATCCGGGATAAGGGGCTGATGGTCACAGATTTTTCAGGCCTGCGGTGTCATGTGACCAACCTGTCCCTGACCGAAGATCCGGCGGAACTGAGTGATGCTGAAATAGTCATTGTCACGGTAAAGACCGGCGCGACGGAAGAGATGGCGAAGGATATCGGGAAACACGCTCCAGACGCTGTGATCCTCTCCTGGCAAAATGGACTGGAAAACGCAGGCACCTTACGTACGATGCTTCCGCACCACGATGTCCGCGCCGGTATGGTGCCCTTCAACGTCGTCCCGACAGATACTGGCGGATTTCATCGCGCGACTTCTGGTGAAATCGTTATCCAATCCGGCCTCGGCGATTTGGGCGCAAAGCTGACTGGTCCCGACCTACCGGTGTCAGAGAGTGACCAGATCGAAGCCGTCCAATGGGGCAAGCTGGTGATCAATCTCAATAACGCGCTGAATGCGCTGTCCGGGTTGTCGTTGAAACAGCAGTTGCTGGACCGCAACTGGCGCCAACTGATGGCAGATCAGATGTCCGAGGCTCTGACCGTGTTGCGATCCGCAGGACAACCGATTGTGTCAATGACGCCGCTGCCTGCATGGATGACACCGTATATCCTGCGTCTGCCTACGCCTTTGTTTTCGCGGGTCGCATCCCGGATGCTGATCATTGACCCTTCGGCGCGCACCTCTATGGCCTATGACCTGATGGCAGGGCGCCCAACGGAAATCGACAGTCTGCAAGGCGAGATCATCCGTTTGGGCGAGCAGCAAGGCATTGCGACCCCAATCTGCGCGCAGGTTCGCGAAAAGATTGCACAGAACCCAAAATCCCCGCTTACTCCCGAGCAAATCCGAAGCTGATGGGTTAGAGAAAAGCCGTCAGTGTCCAGAAGATAGCGGCTGATAACACTGCGGTAGCGGGGACCGTTATGATCCAGGCAGCCACGATCGTCATGAAATGCGAGCGACGGACGAGTTTCCGGCGTTTTTTCTCTTCCTGTGCCTGGCGCCGTTCGGGCAGGCGTTGGTGGTTCGCGTTCTTTCTGCGCCGCTCGGCATGCCATTCGCGATAGAAGCCCACTCCGAAGACCGCTCCCACTGCGATATGGGTGGAACTGACGGGCAGGCCCAGCCAACTGGCCAGGATCACAGTGATCGCCGCAGAAAGGGCGACACAGAATGCGCGCATTGGGTTGAGCTTGGTGATCTGACTGCCGACCATCCTGATCAATTTTGGGCCAAACAGGAACAGCCCAAAGGAAATTCCCAGCGCTCCGATCACCATAACCCAGGTTGGAATTGCGACTTGTGCAGCGAAATCCCCGAATTGCGCCGTATGCACGATTGCCGCCAACGGACCAACCGCATTTGCCACGTCATTGGCGCCGTGGGCAAAGCTAAGAAATGTTGCTGAGATAATAAGTGGTAGCCCAAACAGCGTTTTCAGAGACTTCGTTCTGTTTTCAAGTCCTTCTGATCTGCGATGCACCCAAGGGACTGTCACCAGCCATGTCAGAAATCCTGTGGCCAGACCGAACAGCAAAGCGACTTCAAGCTCAACTTTGACAAGCTTGTTCAGGCCTTTGACGGCCAAATAGGTGGTAAAGGCACCAGCCATGACAGCAACGAGTATCGGCACCCAACGGCGGGCAGCGGCGATCTTGTCGTCTTGATACTGAATTTTGGCATTGATCAAAGCCAGAAAGCCAGCGGCAATAATTCCACCTAACACAGGAGAGATGATCCAACTGGCGGCAATGGCGCTCATCGTGGTCCAACTGACCGCGCTTAGGCCAGCTGCCGCGATGCCCGCCCCCATGACGCCCCCTACCACCGAATGTGTGGTCGAAACAGGCGCGCCGACCCAGGTGGCCAAGTTGACCCACATGGCTGAAGAAATCAGAGCCGCCATCATCGCCCAGATAAAGACGGTGCTGTCGTGAACCGATGCCGGGTCTATAATCCCTTTCGAAATCGTCGACACTACATCCCCACCTGCCAGCAAGGCCCCCGCGCTTTCTGCGATGGCGGCGATGACGATTGCGCCGGTCATGGTCAGCGCGTTGGCCCCGACAGCGGGGCCCATGTTATTGGCAACGTCATTTGCGCCGATATTGATGGCCATATAGGCCCCAAAACCCGCTGCCGCGACAACGATCAACCCGCCATCAGCCCGCCCAAAAACCACTGCGGCCGTCAGCCCGGCCAGCGCAATAAAGGCGAAGGCGATACCCGGCGCCAGCATGGGGCGTGCCACATGGGCATTGGCATACTCAACGCGCGAGATGCGCGCCAGATCGCTGTCCAGCGATTGCCAACGGGGTTTGGAGCTTGGGTTCGACATCAGGCTATTGCGGGCGGTTTCCAAAAGAACACCCGCGGCTATACGGTTTCGCTCAGACGAGCAACCGTGGCGTCATCACTTTTTGTGGAGGTGTCACAGCTGCAGCAGCAAAGCGCGCAGTTCGGGCTCCTGAACACGTCCGGCCGCTATCACGGGCGAAACCCACTCGCGGGTCCTTTCCTCGGCCTCGGGGTAGATATCGGCCAGTTCCTGCACTTCGATCCGATAGACATTGGTCACCACAGTCTGGCTGGCCCCGTCTTTCAGGATCTTGTCATAAGTATATTGCCCAACTGGGTCTTTGGATAGGGATTGGGCGCGCACGCCGGCTTCTTCCCAGGCCTCTTGCCGGGCAGCCTCGGCGCCATCCAGGCCATCAATCGGCCAACCTTTGGGGATGATCCAGCGTCCGGTGTCCCGGCTGGTGATCAAAAGAACCTGCAGCCCGTCCTGTGTTTCGCGGGTGCACAAGGCGCCAAACTGCACCCGATGGGGGCGCAGGAACAGAGGCCGGGCGACCTCTTCCCAAATATTTCGCAGCCATTTTGTCATGTTTGTCGTTCGCGAACCCGGGTTTTACCTGAGCAGCCCACATAGCAATGAAACAGATAATCTTCAATGAACGCCCGGAATCACCATGCTTTCCGCATCTTCATGCCAAGAATTTTCGACGAAAATTCCCGACGGCCGCCTAATTACGACGTTTTGCGCGCAAGGTGGGGTCGGCCATGGTCGGATCTTCGGGCCAAGGGTGTCTGGGATATTGCGCGCGCATGTCTTTGCGCACATCCGCGTATGATCCAGCCCAGAAACCGGGCAGGTCGCGCGTGATCTGGATGGGTCGTTGGGCCGGGGAAAGAAGCGTGATCTTAAGGGCCTCACCGCCGATGACCGGATGGTGCGTGACGCCAAACAGTTCCTGCAACCGCACCGAGATTTCCGGTACTGCACCGCCATAGTCTATCGGCACCTTTCGCCCGAGAGGAGTTTCAAACGACCCTGGAGCGCGCCGGTCCAGTTCCTGCGTCTGGGCCCAGTCCAGTCGGGCGCGCAACGCTGGCAACAGGTCGAACCGTTTCCAGTCTTCAGCATTGCGGACGCCGGAAAGCATCGGCAACAGCCATTCTTGCAGCGTGTCGGTCAACCCCTCGATCGAGAAATCAGGCAGCTCTGCGCCTTCGGTCCGGACCAGTTCCACCCGTGCCGCCAATCGCGCAGCGGCCCCGTTCAGTCGCAGGCCAAGATCACGGGCGCCATCCAGCATCGCCAATGCAACTGCTTCGTCAGGAACCTCTTTCCAAACACGATCACTCAGCGTGATTGCGCCTAGCCGTTCTTGTTTGCGCGCAACGACACGGCGGTCGCGTTTTGACCAGTCGCAGACCTCGGTCCAGGTGATCTGATCCTTGAACAGGTCGCGAATTTCCTTTTCCGAGATTTGTGCGGCCATGCGCACCTTTGCTTCACGGGGATTGCCATCGGTATCGGTCACAACCAGATAAGGCGCGGCAGCCAGCGTATCGCTGCCATCCAGCACAACACCCTTCCCTCCTGACAACACATAACGCGGCTCATCCCCTTTGCGCCGTTGTCCAATGCGATCGGGATAGGCGAGTGCAGCTGTTGCCGCTGGGCTGAAGTCGGACAGGTTGCCTTTGGTTTGCAGCCGCTTGGTCTCGGTTTTTATCCGTTCTAACGCACCAATGTTGACCTGCCAGACACGGTTGCGTTGAAAGGCGCGCATATCTCGCATGGCTTCGAGCCTAAGCAACATATCCACCGGAGCACCCCGTAAGGGATCGCGTTCGGCCATGAGAGCGGCCAAAGGTGCGGCGGCGGGGCCGACCTGTTCCAGCATATGTCCCAATCGCGGGTGCAGAGGTAGCGCCGCTAGTGACCGCCCGTGGTCGGTGATCCGTCCCTTCCCATCCAGCGCGCCCAGCATCATCAGCAACGTGCGTGCCTCTGTCATCGTGCCCTCGGGTGGAGGGGTCAGGAAAGACAGTTCTTCGGGGCCCGCCCCCCAAAATGCCAGTTCCAGCGCCAGCCCGGTCAGGTCGGTTGCCTCGATCTCGGCCGGGGGATAGGCGGCCAGCGCGCCTTCTTCGCCCTTCGACCATAAGCGATAGCACTTGCCTTCGGCGACACGACCAGCGCGGCCAGCGCGCTGCGTTGCCTCGGCGCGCGTCACCCGCTCGGTCACTAGTCTGGACATACCCGAACCCGGATCGAAACGCGCCCGCCGAGCCTGTCCCATGTCCAAGACCACGCGAATGTCTGGAATGGTCAACGAGGTCTCGGCAATGGACGTAGCCAAAACCACTTTGCGACCGGTTTCGACCGGTGCAATCGCTTGGCGCTGGGCAGCAAAAGGCATCGCGCCGAATAGTGGTCGCACCGTAGCTTTGCTGGATAGCCGGCCAGCCAAGGCGGCCTCTGCCCGGCGGATTTCGCCTTCTCCGGGCAGGAACACCAACATCCCACCTTCTGTTTCGCGTTCGGCCTGAACCACAAGATCGACCAATGCGTCCAGCTTTCGCGCCTGTTGTCCTAGCGGTCGGTCCAGCCAACGTGTTTCGACCGGATAGCCGCGCCCTTGCGACGTCACAACGGGGGCCTCCATCAACCGCCCCACGGGTTCAGCGTCCAGCGTTGCCGACATTGCCAGCAGGATCAGATCGTCCCGCAATGCCCCGGCGACCTCAAGGCACAAGGCCAGGCCGAGATCCGCGTTCAGGGACCGTTCATGGAATTCATCGAAAATCACCGCACTAATGCCGGGCAGATCGGGTTTGACTTGCAGCATCCGGGTCAGGATACCTTCGGTGACGACCTCGATCCGGGTCGATTTCGATACCTTCGCCTCGCCCCGCACGCGATAACCAACTGTGTCGCCCACGCGCTGTCCCAGCGTATCGGCCATGCGCTCAGCAGCAGCCCGGGCCGCCAAGCGGCGGGGTTCCAGCATCACGATCTTGCCATCGCATAGCCCCGCCTCGAATATCGCCAGCGGCACTCGTGTTGTTTTCCCCGCGCCCGGAGGTGCCTGCAGCACTGCGCGGCCCGAAGCCTTTAGGGCGGCAAGAAGGTCAGGAATGGCGTTGTCGATGGGCAGGCGTATCATGCGGGCTTTATCCGCCAACGGTACGACAAGGTCCAGTTCCGTCTCTTATGCCCGGAGAGCGCATATCCCAGAGGTAAATTCTTGTGCGCTCTGGTCTGGACAAACCCCTCATTGGAACGGCAACTAGAACTGCCGCAACTGATTGGGGGCGAAATGGAACTGGACAGCCTGAGTGACAGGATTTTGAACGGAGACCGGCGCGCGCTGGCCCGTGGTATCACGCTGGTGGAAAGCGGTCGCGCCGATCATCGTGCGCAGGCGACGGAACTGCTGACCAGATTGACCAAAGAGGGCCGCCAGGCCCTGCGGATCGGATTGTCAGGGACGCCCGGCGTCGGCAAGTCCACGTTCATCGAGAGCTTTGGCATGATGCTGACAGGGCAGGGGCTGCGCGTTGCGGTTCTTGCGGTTGATCCCAGCTCGACTCGGTCGGGCGGGTCCATTCTGGGGGACAAGACCCGGATGGAACGCCTGAGCCGCGAGAAAAACGCCTTTATCCGTCCATCACCCAGCCAGTCGCACCTGGGCGGTGTTGCCCGCCGCACACGTGAGGCCATCGCTTTATGTGAGGCCGCAGGGTTCGATGTTGTTTTGATCGAAACGGTTGGTGTCGGGCAATCGGAGACGGTTGTCTCCGAGTTGTCGGATCTGTTTATGCTGTTGCTTGCCCCGGCGGGCGGTGACGAACTGCAAGGCGTCAAGCGCGGTATCATGGAAATGGCCGACATGATCTTGGTCAACAAGGCGGATGGTGACCTGAAATCTGCCGCCACTCGCACCTGCGCCGACTATTCCGGGGCGCTGCGTCTGTTGCGTAAACGACCCCAGGACCCGGAAGGGTTTCCCAAGGCGATGACTGTCTCAGCGGTCGAGGAACATGGGCTGGCTCAAGCCTGGGAGGAGATGCAGTCCCTCAGCAAATGGCGCCGTGAAAATGGCCACTGGGAGGTCAACCGCGCCACGCAAGCACAATATTGGTTCGAACAAGAGGTTCGGTCTGCCCTTCTGGCGCGTCTGGCGACTCCACAAGCGCGCTCGGAAATGGAGCGTCTGGGCTCGCAGGTCAGCACTGGTCAGCTCAGTCCGTCGGTTGCGGCGGAACATATGTTGTCTGCTTTAGTCGCTGGCTAAGTCCTTATTCAAGCCTTTGATCTCATTCTCTTTCTGATTTCGGATCGGTGGGTTATCGCCCATAGGTTGCAAGTTGACCCAAACTTGATGCAAACTCAGGTTAAGGCCGCGCATCTGTCGCCAGGCCGGATATGCGGGAACCGTCAGCTATGCCCGATATTACTGGGACCAACGGCAACGACGATATCGACGTTAACAATGACACGGGGACCCTGAACGGTTCACCGGCTGGAACTCCGATTGATAATATCCGCGGCCTGGGTGGCGACGACGACGTCGACATCAATAACAGCACGATTACCGGGAATGTCATCGGCAATGCCGGCTCCGACACGATCACCGTCACCAGCAGCACCATTGGTGGCAGGATTGCCAGCGGGTCGGATGACGACACTGTCGATATCAGTGGCTCGAGTGTTGGAAACATCCGGCTGGGGAGCGGCAACGATACCCTGAATTTCACCAGCACCAGCGTTAGTGGCGATTTGCGGGGTGGTGGCGGGACCGACACGTTGAACTTGCCTGTGGGTACCGTCATCACCGATACCAATTTTGGCGTCATTAACGTCGTAGATGGCGTAGGCTATACCCTGTCCAGCGGGACATTCACCCTACCATCCGGTATCACGGTCACATATTCTGCCTTTGAGAACGGAAGTGGCGTTCCTTGTTTTACCCGTGACACGCACATCCTGACGCAGGACGGCATGAAAGCAATCCAAGCGCTGCGGATCGGGGACATGGTCCCGACCATGGGGTGCGACCCTCAGCCTATACGCTGGATCGGTCGTCGACAGTTTGACCGCGCCGCCTTGCTGGTAAATCCCAGGCTCTTGCCGGTACGAATCCTTGCAGGTGCGCTGGGCGAGGGTTTGCCGCATCGCAATCTTCTGGTCTCACGCCAGCACAGGATGCTGGTGCAGTCCAGAATCGCGGAACGCATGTTCGGCACCACCGAAGTTCTGATTCCGGCGATCAAACTGACCGCACTGCCGGGAATCTATATCGATGAGGCCGTGCAATCGGTTGAGTATTTTCACCTGCTATTTGATCGCCATCATGTCATCTTTGCCGAAGATGCCCCAACCGAAAGCCTGTTCACCGGAGTCGAGGCCCTGAAATCCCTCGGATCGGAGGCGCGGCAAGAAATTTTCGAAATCTTTCCGGAACTGATCGAAAATCATGGTGAAAACCCGGCCCGGTTCATACCATGTGGACGCCAACAGTCCCACCTGATCCAGCGGCATTTGAAGAACAACAAACCCTTGCTTCAACGCAATGGCGCCTAGGTCTTATAGAGTTTAAGATGGGTGCAAAGATTTCGCACGGCCCGTCTTGACCCTTCCTGTGATTCCCACTAAACGCATCCAACCAGTTTTCGGGCGCGACTTCGGGTTGCGCCCCTTGTGATTTGGCCACGGGTCCTGTACCCAGCCCGCAGATACAAAGGAAGAAACCATGTCGCGCCGTTGCGAACTGACCGGAAAAGGCCCGATGACTGGCAACAATGTCAGCCACGCCAAAAACAGAACTCGTCGTCGTTTTCTGCCCAACCTGAACGACGTAACCCTGCAGTCGGAAACCCTGGGTCGTGGCGTCAAGCTGCGTATCTCGGCCGCTGCCCTGCGTTCAGTTGACCACCGTGGTGGTCTGGATGCGTTCCTGGCCAAAGCCAAGGATGACGAGCTGTCCACCAACGCAATGAAAGTGAAAAAAGAAATCGCCAAGGCTCAAGCTGCGGTCTAAACGTTCTTTTTCATCAAAGATTTCGACCCTGTACCCGAACGGTGCAGGGTCTTTTCTTTTGTCTGATTGAGTTTAGACGATTTCGCCGTCAGAGCGTGATCTTGTTCACATACAGTGTTCTGATGTTTGAATATGTTTGTTCATATTCTATTGGCGGAGTTCGATCTCATGTCTTTCAAATCCTTTGATTCCCTCTCCCTGTTGGCGGCCTTTTTTGGCAAGACGTTTGGGACATGTGTGCGGATGCAGCGTCAGGTGAACAGGTTGCATACCAGCCTGACCAAAGGGTCTGTCAAACGTCCTGGATTGGACAACTGACCTCGTACTGACCAAAATGACCCGAGGGCTTCTGGCGCATTCGATTGTGCTTGAAGCCCTTTTTGTCTCGGGCGTATACCGAAGGCAGGATGAAACACTTTCGGAACAGATTTCTATCATTTGCCCTGTCGCTGCTGGTCATTCTGACCGGTCAAGGGGTGGCTGCGTCGCGTGGCGTTGATACCGCAGTCGGGCAGATGGTGCTGTGTACTGGTGTTGGTCCTGTTGTGATCTATATGGATGCCGAGGGGCAACCGGCAAAGCCCCCGCATTTCTGCCCCGACTATGCGCTGACGTTGCTGGGTGCTATTGCTGTCGTTTCACATGTGCTGCCCGATGCACCAAGTTATGCCGGGCCATTTTTAGAGCGCGGCGACAGGAGCCTAATAGCAGCGCCCGTTCCGTTTCAGCCCGCCCGCGCGCCACCTGCAAGAGCCTGATTAAATTTAACTTTTTCAGACACTTGACATAGGAGAGGCGCAATGTCCCTCACTTCCAAACTTTTGGCAACCCTGGCTGCGGCCGCATTTGCCACCACTGCAATGGCGCAGGAAACCATCACACTAGAAGATGCCTATGCGCGCTCCGCCGGCAAAACGGCGAAAGCGGGCGCGGCCTTTATGGTGATTCAGAACACGGGCGAGGCGGATGACCGTCTTGTTCGTGCGGAATCGGAGGCGGCTGCACGGGTTGAGCTGCACACGCATCTGATCGATGCCAACGGCGTGGCGCAGATGACCCATGTCGAAGAGGGATTCGTCATCCCAGCCGGTGGTGCGCATGCGCTCAAGCGCGGGGGCGATCACGTGATGTTCATGGGATTGGTTGCTCCGTTTGAACATGGTGCAACTGTGCCTGTAACGCTGGTTTTTGAAAAAGCCGGTGAGGTTGAGATCGACGTGCCGGTTGATCTGGAACGAAAAGACATGGGCGCCCACTCGAACTAAGGCCACGTCATCCTTCAAGCCGCTATGCGGCCGTCATCCACGCGTCAGGCCGGGCTTTGCCCGGCCTGTTTGCCTATCGCTTCAACGGTTAACAACCCGCATCGAAACGCGGTCATGCGCCCGTTTGAAGCGCGCTGCCAGAAAGAACATCACGGCGGCGAAAGCCAGAGCGGAAAAGGCAATGGCCCACCCCAGTGCGACCATGCCACTGCCGGGCCAGAACAACAGCACCAACCCAATGATCAGCGCAATGATCCCCGAGTTTCGCACCATCACGGCATCCGGGTTGTTGCTGGGTATCTGCCGCCATGCCAGCAACGAACCGATGCCGACGATCAGCGCCCAAGCACCCAGCAGGAAAAATGTCAGCCGCGCAATACCCTCGGGCCAGATCAGCAGGACAAGACCGATCAACAGTGCCCCGATGCCGACGCCGCCGATCAATCCGCGCCGTCCAAAGCCTAGTAGGGTCAGGCCGCCATCTAGAACCAAAAGCAGGCCGACCAGTCGCAACAGCAATGAGATACTGCCCGTTGGCCAAAACAGCGCGGCGATCCCCAATGCTCCGGCCAGACATCCGCGCAACAGGAAGGTCCACCACAGATTTGCCAGTTGGTCGCCAAATGTATCGCGGCCCTCCATACTGGAATCGTCCAGGATTTCTTCGCGCGTGTGGTGGGGGTCGGTCATGGGAGCCTCTTATTTCGATTGTCGTATCAATAATTTTGGTGCCGGTCTGGCGGGCTAAGATTCGCGCAGCAGCTTTTGAACCCAGCGTGGCACGGTTTCGGATGCAGGGCCAAGTATCACCTGATCGAAACTCGAGGCGCCGGATGACGGATCTAGGTTCAACTCGACGGTTCGTGCGCCTGACATTGTCGCCTCGTGCACAAATGCTGCGGCGGGGTAGACCTGACCCGAGGTGCCGATTGAAGCGAAGATTGCAGCATTGGCCAGGTGATCGTAGATCAGGTCCATAAAATAGGGCATCTCACCGAACCATACAACATCGGGTCGGGCGGTTGGGCCACCGCAGGCGGGGCAGGGTTCACCCACCGACATCTCGGGCGGGGCGACCCAGCGGTGATCGCAGGTGGTGCATAAGGCCCCAGCGAGGGTGCCGTGCATATGGATCACATTCTCGGATCCTGCGGCTTCGTGGAGGCCGTCGACATTCTGGGTCACGATGATAACCTCGCCGGGCCAGTTGCGTTGCAGATGGGTCAGCGCGGTATGGGCCGGATTGGGTTGCGCCTGTGCAGCCTGCACACGGCGCGCGTTGTAGAACTTTTGCACCACCGCCGGATTGCGGGCAAAGCCTTCGGGCGTGGCGACATCCTCGATCCTGTGCTGCGCCCACAGACCTCCTTCGTCGCGGAATGTGCCCAGCCCGCTTTCGGCGGAAATCCCGGCACCGGTCAGAATGACGATCTTTTCCATTTCCGCCTCACGCGTTACACCCGGTTGTATGACACACCGTATCCTTTTCGTCTGTTTGGGCAATATCTGCCGGTCTCCGGCCGCCGAAGGTGCCTTTCGCGCCCGTGCGCCGCATCATGCCACCGACAGCGCCGGAACCTCTGGCTGGCACATCGGAGACCCGCCTTATGGCCCAATGCAGCAGACTGCTCATGACCGTAGTATCGACATCAGCGATCTGCGCGCGCGCAAATTCGTGGCCGAAGATTTTGACCGCTTTGACCTGATCATCGGAATGGATGCAGAGAACCTTACCAATATTGAAAACTTGCGTCCCCGTGGCAACAAAACTCCGGTTCGCTTGCTGACTGATTTCGCTACTGAGACAGGCGCGGATCATGTGCCCGATCCGTATTACACCCGTGATTTCGAGGGCACGCTGGATTTGATCGAAAAGGCCGTCGCAGGTCTTGACGCACATCTGAGGGCTTAGTTGTAAATGCTCTGATGTCTTCGACATTCAGGTGTAAAATCAATCGACGCCTGCATCGGGGCCAAGCTCACCTGTTTGGTTCTTTCGCAATCACAGTGGATAAGGTGCGTGTCGTCCGGCTTCTGGTGATCGCAATCGCACCCAAAACCAAAGCGCAGGCTACGGCCTGTGGTGTTGTGATTGCTTCGCCAAAGGCAAGAAAGCCCACAGCAAACATTGTCGGCAATTCAATGCTGCCGACGACCGCAGTTTGAGAAGCGCCGATCAACGGCGAGCAGATCGTATAAATGAGCTGTGGCACAAGCGCTGTGACCAGGCCAATTCCGACGATCAAAATCCAGTCGGATTGCCCCTGCGGGAGCAACTTGGCAACATCGGCGTTCAACATCAGCGGCAACAGCCCGAGAACCGATCCCAAGGAAACCGAAGCAATGCGCGCAAGCGGTGCGATGCGGGACAACCTGTGAACCAAGACACATATGCCGAAGCCGAACCCGATTGGGGCTGCTAGCGACATCAGAAGCGTTGGTATGTGCTGTATAGGAACGGATGCGGGCGATCCTGCAATGAGTGCCGCCAACGTAATGAGGCCCGAGGCGAACAATGCGCGCCTTGTGGGAGTATCGGCGAACAAAGCCCAGGCAATGATCAGCGTGAAAACCGGATAGGTCATATAGAGAACGCCCACAGTCGATGCGGGTAATGTCTCCAGCGCCGTCACATATCCAATCCATCCAAGGCCCATTACAGCGCCTGCCGAAAGCCCCCAAGCAATCTCGCGCCAAGCGTTTCGGTGTATAATAAGAACAGGCAGCAGCAGAATTGCCGTAACGATGTAGCGATAGAACGCGACGGCATAAGGCGCGACGCCTTGCTCGGTCAGCCCTCGGCTAAAAAAGGGAACCAACCCGAAACAAATTGAGGCGAAAAGAACGCCCGCAACCGCAAGCGGATAGGGAATAGTTGGTCTCGTCTGTGTTGATATCGTTGCCATTCCAATTTGCTATCACAGGTTTGCGATTGCTGTAGCAGAGATTCGTCGAGCGGTTGCTTCGGTTCGCAAAGCTAACCCTAGTTCAGTTCTGTATGAAGATGGTGGCAGAAACACACGGCGCGTTGGTAATTATGCTTCCAATATCTGCGGTGCCCTACACTAACTCATCACCTTCAACTGCCCGCCCAGCCACGGCACCTGCGCGACTGCCGGATCAACAATCTGGGTCCGCATCAGCCGTCGGATCATGTCTGCAACCTCTTTGGGTACTTGGTCCGACCAGTCAGAGCGGGTGAACAGCGAAATTGTGCGGGCGAAGTCACCGAACGGGACCGGATGCGCCTCCATCCCGTCATGAAACCGGGTCGCACGCATATATCCCAGTGGTGTTGTGATCGCCCAGCCAAGCCCCTGTGCGACCATTGCCATCAGCGCCTGGTGCGAGCCGATTTCAAACCGTTCCTCGAACTCCATTTGCTGGCGCGCCAGATGCGCCTCGATCTGGCGGCTGATCAGCTGATCTCGGGCGTATCGCAGAAAGGGCAGGTCCTGTATTGAATTCCCCACACCCTTTGGGGTCACCAGAATGAAAGGGTCCTGAACCAGAGGGTATTCAATCACACCCTTCAGGACCTCTCCGGAATGCGCGGATACAGCCATATGCAGCCTCTGCGCCTCTAGCTCGGCGAACAGGTTTAGGCTGGGCAACGTGATCAGTTTGAATTTCGACCGGGTCAGGCTGTCGGCCAGCAAAGTCGCCAGCCGCGGGGTCAGATCGTTGTCGAAATCGTCTATCAAACCGATGGAGAGGGTGGTCAGATGCCCCAGATCCATCACGGTCAGTTCGCTTTGGGCCATTTGCAGTTCGGCCAGCACGACCTCGGCCCGCGCCAGAAAGCTGCGGCCGGCTTGCGTTAAACGCATTGGTCGTCGCCCGTGATCGACCAGATCAGTGCCCAATGCCTTTTCCAGATTGCGCAACTGCTGAGAAACCGACGGCTGGCTGAGCCCCGTGATCTCGGCGGCCTGTGCCACCGATCCTGTCCGCGCCAAAGCCTCGAACACCTCAAGGCCCCGCAGGGTCAGCCCTTTCATTACCATCTGATACACCTTTCGCTGCGCCATATCTGAGGTGCAGTGCGCATCAGGTCAAGCAGCGTGACCGGCTTAGTTGCAGATTGCCTGCGCCATCTGGCCAAAGTTCTTATACCGATCCCACAGCGCATCATCGCGCGAAGTCTGCGACATCTTCAACTCCTGCGCCTGATGGGGGTCGGTGAACCACTTGGCGACGGTCTTCTGATCACCACGCGTCAACGCCTGATCCGCGACGCGCTGAATGCAGCTGCACCGCGCCCGCGTCGCCGCCGACCGATCAGACGCCAGACACGCCCGTTTGATCTGCGCAGCCTCGCTGGGTGCCGGAGCCATCGCCGTCAGCGATGCCGCACAAAATGCGATTAGGAGGAACTGTTTCATGCTCTTGCCTCGTTTTTGCCTGCCCGGACGGGTCTGATGCCCCTCTTGGTCTGTGGCGGAGTATGAATCAAAGTGGATTTCGGATCAATCATGTGCTGCGAAAAAGTGATTGCGCACATAATTGATGTCGCGTTTTCTGGCCTGACTTCGCTTAGAACTATATCGTGAGACCAAAATGCTAAAGAAATACGGGCGTACATTCCACTTGCCGCAATCTCCCGGTGCTACAAGCGATGACAAGATCATGTCGAGTGTTGATGAGTTGGCATCAGCGGACGAAGTCGTCTTTACCGAAAAGATGGACGGCGAGAATACGACAATTCACAGCCAAGGCTGCCACCCTCGCAGCATCGACGCAAGATATCACCCGTCGCGAGACTGGGTGAAGGCTTTCGCAGCTGGTATCGCACCGCAACTTACTTAGGATGAGCGCATTGTTGGCGAATATCTATTCGCACGTCATTCCATCGCGTATTTGGAATTGCCGACTTATTTTTTGGGATTCGCGTGGATCAAAGCTGGCGTCGTTCAGCCATGGGATGCGACGCTGTCACGCTTTACAAAACTTGGAATCAGCCCTGTTTCCGAACTGTATCGGGGACGGCTCTCAGCTCAGGTCGTCGCTGATGTAATTGCAGCCCTAGATCTAGACACACAAGAGGGGTTTGTCGTTCGCACAACAGCAGCATTCGAGGAAGAAAACATGCCCACTCATCTCGCGAAGTACGTACGTGAAGGTCATGTGCAAAGTGAGACGCATTGGATGAATGCTGAACTGGTTAGAAATGGGCTGGTCTGATCGGATCGAAGCCTAGCAACTAAAGGGTTTCGTCGGGTCTCGTCCTACCTTGACCGCAGCCCATTTCCGACGCATATCCCCAACCCATGACAGACCTCGCTCACATCCGCAATTTCTCCATCGTCGCGCATATCGACCATGGCAAATCCACCCTTGCTGACCGGCTCATCCAAGAGACCGGGACAGTCAAGGATCGTGACATGAAGGAACAGCTGCTCGACAGCATGGATATCGAGCGCGAGCGCGGCATCACCATCAAGGCCAACACGGTCCGCATCGACTATACCGCTGACAATGGCGAGCATTACGTGCTGAACCTGATCGACACCCCCGGCCACGTGGACTTTGCCTATGAGGTTTCGCGGTCGATGCGTGCGGTCGAAGGCTCTCTGCTGGTTGTGGACTCGACCCAAGGGGTCGAGGCGCAGACGCTGGCCAATGTGTATCAAGCCATCGACGCCGATCATGACATCGTGCCGGTGCTGAACAAGATCGACCTGCCTGCGTCCGATTGTGACCGCGTGGCCGAACAGATCGAGGATGTGATCGGCATCGACGCGTCTGAGGCGATTCAGGTCAGCGCCAAGACCGGGCAGGGCATCCATGAGACGTTGGAGGCCATTGTCACCCATCTGCCGGCCCCCAAGGGTAATCTGGATGCACCGCTCAAGGCGATGCTGGTCGATAGCTGGTACGACGCCTATCTCGGCGTCATCGTTCTGGTCCGCATCATGGACGGCACCCTGAAAAAGGGCATGCGCGTCAAGTTCATGTCGAACAACACCCTGCACCATGTCGACCGCGTCGGCGTCTTCCGGCCTGAGATGGAGATGGTCGACAGCCTCGGTCCCGGCGAAATCGGCTTTCTCACCGCCTCGATCAAACAGGTCCGCGACACCCGCGTTGGTGACACGATCACCAATGACCGCAATGGCGCAGAAATCGCGCTGGACGGCTTTAAACCCGCGCAGCCGGTGGTGTTCTGTGGCCTCTTCCCCGTCGACAGTTCCGAATTCGAAGACCTGCGCGATGCGATTGACAAACTGGCGCTGAACGACGCCAGCTTCAGCTTTGAGATGGAAACCTCGGCCGCTTTGGGCTTTGGCTTCCGCTGCGGTTTCCTTGGCCTGTTGCACCTTGAGGTCATTCGCGACCGCATCGAACGCGAATATGATATCGAGCTGATCACCACCGCGCCCTCGGTGATCTATCACGTCTTCATGAAAGACGGCGAGATGATCGAACTGCACAACCCCGCCGACATGCCCGACCCGTCAAAGGTCGACCATATCGAGGAACCACGCATCAAGGCGACCATCCTTGTGCCGGATGAATTCCTGGGCGACGTGCTGAAACTGTGCCAGGACCGCCGTGGCATCCAGATGGACCTGACCTATGCGGGCAGCCGCGCCATGGTCGTCTATGACCTGCCACTGAATGAGGTCGTCTTTGACTTCTACGACCGCCTGAAATCGGTGACCAAGGGCTATGCCTCGTTTGACTATCAGATGACCGGCTATACCGAGGACGCGCTGGTCAAGATGTCGGTGCTGGTGAATGACGAGCCGGTCGATGCGCTGTCAACCATGGTGCATCGCGACCGGGCCGAGATGCGGGGCCGGGCGATGTGCGAAAAGCTCAAGGACCTGATCCCGCGCCACATGTTCAAAATCCCGATCCAGGCCGCCATCGGAGGCAAGGTCATCGCCCGCGAGACCCTCTCGGCGCTGCGCAAGGACGTGACCGCGAAGTGCTACGGAGGCGACGCCACGCGGAAACGCAAACTGCTGGACAAGCAGAAGGCGGGTAAGAAGAAGATGCGCCAGTTCGGGAAGGT
The DNA here is from genome assembly GCF_059610685.1 of Ruegeria sp. CDSC052. Taxonomy (NCBI): domain Bacteria; kingdom Pseudomonadati; phylum Pseudomonadota; class Alphaproteobacteria; order Rhodobacterales; family Roseobacteraceae; genus Ruegeria; species Ruegeria sp. CDSC052. The sequence goes on along the minus strand of NZ_JBXWOB010000010.1, from coordinate 27,285 downwards.
GGATATCCCGCAGGAGGCGTTCATTTCCGCACTTAAAATGGACAGCTGAGGCTGACAATTTTAAGTGACGGTGGGCGAAAGCGGTTGGCGTAGCCAACTGCGTGCCCACACGGCGGAATGGGAGAGGATAGCTCCATAAAGCCCAGCATGGCTTAACTCACAGAAAACAAACGCGATTCACAGGTCGATTGCTAGGCTTCGTTGATCTGATACAGTGAGAAAAAAGCGAGCAAATCAATGAAAGACCAATTCGTGTTGGCTCCTCAGCCAACCCTTAAACGTATCGCCGATTTAGACGGACCTGATTTTTACCCGACACCGAGTTGGGCGACACAGGTATTGATTGATTGCGAGCAGTTCTCTGGAAAGATCTGGGAACCAGCTTGCGGTGACGGGGCTATGTCTGAAGTGTTTGTCGAAAACGGATTCGAGGTAATTTCGTCCGACTTGTACGACAGGGACTACGGAGAGGCTGGGATCGATTTCACGTGTGAAAATCGCTTGGAAGACAATATCGTTACAAATCCGCCTTTTCATAGTGCAGAAGACTTTGTGCACGCAGGCCTTTCTCAATGCCGACGTAAATTCGCGCTTCTTCTGCGTCTTGCTTTCTTAGAGAGTGCAGGGCGTCAAAAAACGATCTTTTCTGTACATCCGCCAAGTACAGTTTGGGTGTTCAGCGAACGAATTACATTTTACCCGAAAGGCGCGGTAAGAAAGGGCAGCGGTACTACCGCATATGCTTGGTTTGTGTGGGACAAACAATATTGTGGCCCCACACAATTGAATTGGTTGCCCGTTGGATACAAGCAAAGGTAGCACTGGTTTACTTGTTAACTGCAGAGCGGCCTTTGTCAGTGATTGTCCAGCTTTCAAAATCAGAGCTGTAGTTTGCAAGACCATTCGCTTGTAAGCCAGTTCCGTTGTCTCGGTGGCTGACCGTGTTCCGCACCTTCTGCGAGAAAAATGTATCTGATCGATTATCAATAATGTCCGCATCGTGGCCAGTCGGCTTCAGTCGTGCTTCTAGTAAGTCAATCAAATCTGTAATGGACAGGGTTCCGGTTTTTGAAGACGCGAGTTCAAATAGTACTTCGCGTCGTATTTGGGCTTCTGTGTACTCCATGCAGTCTCCTTAAAATTGCGCGCGTAAATGCAATTTGGGTATCAGCTTGTAACGTTCAAGATATTGAATAAGAATTATTTTGAGACTTCGTTGAGCAAACGAATTCAATACTTTCTTGCGAACTCAAACCACCCGCCCGGTGGCACCGCCGGGCCGCGCCGACCCGCCCCCATGGGGCGGCGCGTTTGCGCCACCCCTCGGGTCGGCGCTGCCCTCCGTTCTGCTAATCGACCGTTGCAAGCGCGTTTGCGTCCCAAGACACTGCTCACTCTGACCCAGATCAAAGACCGCGTGCGCGCTCAATCCTAGGATCCGCGAAAGTTGAATCCCTGAAATGAGGCCCCCATGCTTCCCCTGATGCTGATCGTACATATCTTCCTTGGCTCTACCTTTGCCGGGTCCGCTGTGATTGCGGTTTTGTCGATGGGGTATACGACGCTATACCCTATCCTGATCGCTGCCGGAGCTGGCTTTATTGCGGCGTTTCCGGTTTCGTATCTGGTGACCCGAAAGATCGCGGGATAAGGCCTGTTCGACCCATTGTGACCAACCTCACAGCCGCATCCCGGCTGGCCTGCTAGAGTTTACCCAGCGGAACCCTAGCAGGAGGCGCAGATGTCCACATCCATGATCCCCTTCATTGCCCTCGGGTCAGCGGGTCTCTATTCCGTTGCCATGGTCGCGATGAAGTTCTGGTGGAAAATCCCTGGCCTGGGGCTTGGCCTGCTGATCGTCGCGACCCTGCTGGCCGGGGCGACGCTCGAACTCGCCGCGCTGCGCGACGAACGGTTGGGCATAATCTATACTGGAATTCTGGGGGCCGAGGTTGTTCTGATCGCCATCGCCTCATTCTTTCTGTTTGGCGAAAACTTCTCGCATCGCGAAGTGTTTGGCATTTCCCTGGTCGTGATCGGCACCGCGCTGGCCTGGGCCTAAGCGCGACAAACTGGTTAGGCTTTTTTAAAGCCTTCATGAAGCTTCCTTCAGGTAAGTTGCAACCGGCCCTCAGCCACCCAATCTGTGTAAAAGGCCAACGAAAGGCCCAGTGCAGGAGGTGAGCCAGTGACAGCAAATTCAACTATCGAAGCGGTAAATGCCCCTTCATTTAGGTTGGCTGCGTGGGCTGGCGCAAGATCCTTGGGCTGTATGTAATTTTGAATTTGCGTAGCCTGCGCGATCGAACGAGTTCCGGGCTCGTCTCTGGTCTCCAGGTGAACTGAAGCGTCTCTGGTCCGGTTGGAATTTAGGGGGTACTGGCTGCGAATTGCCGCAGCGCTTAGTAGGTAACCCAACCGGGTCGGAGCGCTTCTCAAATTCAGAACAGGCTTTCAGCGCAAAATGCGGGCAGGTGGCCTTGATTGGTCAGAAAATGCCTCGGTCCTCGGAGGCCGTGGCCAAAGAGCGACCCGTTCAAGGCGGGTTTGATTCGAAATATCAGGGATCGGATCGGCGCAATCGCTCACCAAAACCCCCAGAAGGGTCGTGCAGCCCGTTTGCGCCTGCAGAAAGAGTCCAAAATCCCGGGCCAAGCACGCAATTTCACTTGTCCAATCGCAACTCTGCGCAAGAACGTAAAATCTAGAGTTATCCACATCACTCTCCAGCGAGATATCAACAGTTTATCCCCGACTATTTTTTATGCTGCAGTGCTATTTTCTTGCCCGATTATGACCGCGATGTAACAGTCAGGTTACCGCAGAGGTTCTTAGGATCCTGGGTGGGACGCAAAGGCCAAGGGGGTCGCTGCGGTAAAGGGAAATCTTAGGATTTTTTTCTACTGCAAAGACTTACCGGTGCGTGATCCGCTGATTTGGGCGTCAAGTTTGAAACAGGTGATCAAGCTCTCAGAAGGTTAATGCGTGCTGTGCGGGGCCCTCGGGCTCTGTTCAGCGGCTGTGGCCCCTTAGGGGGACAAAGCAACTGGATCGGGACGTCCCTCGGGCGTGTCGAACCGGTAAGGCGTCAGGGGTGTCCTTTGGGCACGTGCAAAGACCGCGTCTGCGCACCTGACGCCTTTTCCTTTTTCCGGGCCCCGGATTCATACAGGCAGCGATTTAATTCCCCCTAAAAGGGGAACGGGGTTCTTGCGTTTAAGCAAGAACCCCGTGATCGTGTCAGAAATGCAATGCCGCGTCTATGCACCTGTGTCCGCAAGGATAGCGGGTGTGGGTGCAGAGGGCAACCATATCTTGTATGTCGCCCGATCTTGATCGCTACATTCCGAAAAGAATCAGATGTTTTCCTGAACCTCGGTGGCTGCGCCCTGAATTGCGTCACCTGCTTTTTCAATATCTTTACCGGCGCCTTTAGCGGTTTCACATGCGGCGAGTGTGCAAAGGGCCAGTCCAATAAGTGCGGCTCGGATCATAGGTCTCTCCTTTTGTATAAATCCCGATTTTCGTATCAGTTTTGCTAATGGTGAACCAGAGTTTTGAACCGGCAATCTATTCTTTACGAAAAAGCGGCCCGATGGCGGCGGTTACCAGAAAGATCACAGCTGCGGCGCAGACGATGCTGGGCCCGGCCGGAGTGTCGGCAAGATACGCACCGCACAGCCCGACAAGGGCGGCAGCTGATCCGATGATGGCGGCCCCGAACGCCATATTTTCGGGGGTTCTCACTAAAGACCGCGCGCCGGCTGCCGGGATGACGAGCAGGGCGGCAATCAACAGAACCCCTACCACTTTGATTGCCACGGCAACGGCCAGCGCCATGGTCAGCGTCAACCACACCTCCTCGCGCTTTGGGTCAATGCCGGATGCATAGGCCATGTCCGGGTTCAGCGTGGCGACAAGTAGGGCTGACCAGCGCCAGATCATGACTGCCAGGATCAACGCGCCTCCACCCCAAATGGTTGCCAAATCGCCTTTGGTGACAGCCAGGATATCACCAAACAGAAAGGCATTTAGATCCAGCCGGACGTCGGACAGAAAGGCGACGGTGACCAGCCCGGCGGCCAGGGCTGTATGCGCTATTACGCCTAGTAATGTATCCATCGCCAACCCCTTGCCACGCAAAAGCGTGACGGTAAGCCCCATGGCAAGCGCTGACGCCACAATCGACGGCAGCATCGGAAGCGAAAACGCCAGAGACAGTGCCACACCCAGAACAGCCGCGTGCGCTGTGGCCTCGCCCAGATAGGCCATCCGGCGCCATACCACAAAGCACCCCAAAGGGGCCGCCGCGAGTGCAACGCCAATACCCGCCAGCGCCGCACGAACCATAAAATCGTCTAACATCAGTTGGTTGTTTCCTGGTCGTGGTGGTGGTCATGGTCGTGCGAATGGCTGTGTTGATGTTGGTAAAGGGCCATCATGCCCTTGGTTCCGCTGCCAAATAAGGCCCGGTATTCAGGTGCGTCCGCGACGGTATGAGGCGACCCCTCGCAGCATATATGTCCGTTCAGACATAGCACACGGTCTGAGGCCGCCATGACAACGTGCAGATCGTGACTGACCATCACGATCGCGCAACCAAGGTCGCGTCTGACCTGCTCAATGCGTTGATAGAAGGCAGCTGCACCCGGTTGATCCAGGCCTTGCGTCGCTTCATCCAAAAGCAAGACCTGAGGATCGTCAAGGAGTGCGCGCGCCAGCAGAACTCGTTGAAATTGACCGCCCGAAAGCTGGGTCATTTGCCGGTTGCGCAGATCCGGGACGCCCGCTCGTTCTAGGGCATCCAGCGCTTTGCGGGCCGAGATCCGTTTGGGTAAGCCCAGGAAACGTTGCACGGTCATCGGTAAAGCGGCGTCCAAAGCCAGTTTTTGCGGGACATAACCGATGCGCAGGCCGGGTGCGCGGCTTACCTGGCCTTCTGATGGGGCAATGGCCCCAATGATCGCCCGTAAAAGAGTCGACTTACCAGATCCGTTGGGCCCCACAATGGTCACGATCTCTGCTTCGGAAACTGCCGCATTCACATGTTCAAGGATCGTGCGGCCGTCGATCCGAATGGACATGTTTTTCAATGAAATAAGGGGGGTATTCATGCCGCCGACCCTACACATTCGGGACATAGGCCTTCGGCCTCGACCACTACACGTTCGATTTGAAACCCCGAGGTGTTCGCCGCAGCGCCCAATCGGCCCTGTGTCAGCTCGGTTTCCGTTTCAGCCACCGCTTTGCAGGACCTGCAGATCAGAAACGCGGGGACATGGTCATGGGTCGGGTGGGCGCAGGCTGTATAGGCATTCAGTTGCTCGATACGATGCACGAACCCGTTTTGCACAAGGAAATCCAGTGCACGATACGCGACCGGAGGTTGCGACCCGAGCCCTTCTGCAGCTAGCACAGCCAGAATGTCATATGCGCCCATTGCCCGGTGCTTTTCCAACAGGATCTCAAGAACACGGCGTCGGACAGTGGTGAATTGCAGGCGCTTTGTTCTGCACTTGTTTTCGGCCTGAGACAGCGCAGTGTGAACGCAGTGGGCGTGATCGTGTTGTCTGAATCCAACAGTGCTCATGGCGGGACTCCAATGATTTTCAACTTGATATGTAATAACGTCCGGATTAACAAGCGTACAACGAATGTAATAACATATCATTTCGGAGGGAATATGTTCCGACCCACACTGTATTTGTTCTCAATCGCGTTTGCAGGCCAAGCTATTGCTGAAGCGCCAAGCGTGGCCGTCGATATTGCGCCTGTTCATTCGCTGGTCGCCCGTGTGATGGATGGCGTGGGTGAGCCCAGTCTGATCATTCCGCCCGGGGCGTCACCTCATGATCACGCTATGCGGCCTTCTGAGGCGCGGTCTTTACAGTCCGCCGAGATCGTATTCTGGACTGGAGAAGAGCTGACCCCTTGGCTGGCTAAACCCTTGGGTGCGCTGTCGCCGGATGCACTGCACGTCTCTTTGTTGGATGCCGATGGAACAATTCTCTATGAATTCCGGGATGCGACCGATCATGATGACCATGATGACCGTGCGGATCATGATGGCCGCGACGATCACGCGGATTACGACGATCATGCGGGTCATGACGATCACGACGACCATGCGGGCCATGCAGACGACCATGGCCATGATCACGAAGGGGTTGACCCCCACGCCTGGCTGGATCCCGAAAATGCACGTATCTGGGTTCAGGTAATTGCCGCAACGCTCTCAGAGGCGGACCCTGAAAACGCCGATGTTTATCAGCAGAACGCTGCAACCGCAGATCGGGAGCTGGTTGAACTGAAAGAAAAAATTATGACAGATCTGACAGATATGCAGACGCTGTCATTCATAACGTTTCATGATGCCTATCAGTATTTCGAAAAGCGATTTGGGCTGGAGTCATCCGGCGCAGTCAGTCTTGGCGATGCGTCCTCTCCCGGGCCGGCGCGATTGGCGGCTTTGCGTGAAAAGGTTGAGCATGAAGGAATTGTTTGTGCCTTTTCCGAGCCGCAATTTGACAAAAGGCTGGTGCGGACAGCGATCGAAGGAACCGGGGCCACGATCTTTGAATTGGATCCCGTAGGCGTGAGTTTTGACACGGGAATTTCGCACTATGACAGTTTGCTAATGGCCATGTCCGCCGGCTATCAAGACTGTTCCAAAAGTAAGTCGTAAGTAGCCGGGACAGCGGATTGCTCTTATTCTTCGTTGCAAAAGAGTTCGTAGACAACCTCTAACATCCGGCGTGGCCGTTCATCGGCAAGTCTATAAAAGATCGCCTTGCCTTCGCGGCGAGGCGTCACCAACCCTTCAAGTCGCAACCGCGACAGTTGTTGCGAAACAGCGGCTTGCCGCGCCGAAAGCAGCTCTTCCAGTTCTGTTACTGACTTTTCTCCCGATACCAGGTGGCACAGGATCATGAGACGCCCTTCGTGGCTGATGGCCTTGAGAAAATTTGCAGCATGCGTTGCGTTCTCAACCATTTTGTCGAAATTTTCCGGAGATGTTTCCTGTGAAAGTTGTGGAAGGGCCATCCTCTGTTTCCTTACCAGCCCACACTTTGGGCGCCTGTTTGTGTTGCTGCCTGGAGAAGGTCGCAAGTCAGCTAGTTATGAACATTTACTCTCATATGCATGAATCAAAATGAGGTGAGGGAAAAAGGGGAACTTGTGAGAGTTCGACGCAGATTTCGACTTTGAAGAGCGTATCGCTTTAGTCACCGCTGAATATCTATTTGCATTTGCAGGGCATGAAGTTTCCTGCACCCCTTGCAGCCCCACTGTGGCGATACTAAGACTCAGGTAACAGATTTTCGGGTAGTGTCCCGATCCATAGCAAAGCAGGCAGGTTTCTTATGTTCGATCCCGTTGACACATACATGAACACGCTTGTCCCAATGGTCGTTGAGCAGACCAGCAGGGGTGAGCGCGCATATGATATCTTCTCGCGCCTTCTGAAAGAGCGGATCATCTTTATCAACGGCCCGATCCACGACGGGATGAGCCATCTTGTGGTTGCTCAGCTGCTGCACCTTGAGGCGGAGAACCCGAACAAGGAAATCTCGATCTACATCAACTCGCCGGGTGGCGTGGTCACCAGCGGTTTGTCGATTTACGACACAATGCAGTATATCAAACCGAAATGTTCCACATTGGTGATCGGTCAAGCGGCCTCGATGGGGTCGGTTCTGCTGGCCGGTGGTGAGAAGGGCATGCGCTTTTCCCTGCCGAACAGCCGCATCATGGTGCACCAGCCCAGTGGCGGATATCAGGGGCAGGCAAGCGATATCATGATCCACGCAGCTGAGACGCAAAAGCTGAAGGATCGCCTGTATGATATCTATGTACGCCATACTGGACAGACCAAAAAGGCTGTTGAAAAGGCGCTGGACCGTGACAACTTCATGAGCCCGGAAGAGGCTAAGGAATGGGGTCACATCGACGAGATCGTTGAAAACCGCGCCAAGATGAGCGGCGAAGAGGGCTAAGCCCAGACCCCTCGTGTCGCCGATACGGGGGGTATTTTGAGATTGTAGCCGCCACAGTGCTGGCCTAAGCTGCACGAACAGGCGCAAGCGCGGCCCCGCAAGGGGCATAGGATGGAGCCCGAAAGGTAGATCATGGCGACGAATTCAGGCGGTGACGGCAAAAACACGCTCTACTGCAGCTTCTGTGGCAAAAGCCAGCATGAGGTGCGTAAGCTGATTGCAGGTCCGACCGTGTTCATCTGTGATGAATGCGTCGAGCTGTGTATGGACATCATCCGCGAAGAGACGAAAGCCAACGGGCTGAAATCTTCTGACGGAGTGCCGACGCCGAAAGACATCTGCGAAGTTCTGGACGATTATGTGATCGGTCAGGCTACGGCCAAGCGGGTTCTGTCAGTGGCGGTTCACAACCACTATAAACGATTGAATCACTCTCAGAAGGCCGGCAGCGATATCGAGCTGGCCAAATCCAACATCCTGTTGATCGGCCCGACAGGCTGCGGCAAGACGTTGTTGGCGCAAACTCTGGCGCGCATTCTGGATGTGCCCTTTACCATGGCCGATGCGACCACGCTGACCGAAGCCGGTTATGTGGGCGAGGATGTCGAAAATATCATCCTCAAGTTGTTGCAGGCCAGCGAATACAATGTCGAACGCGCGCAGCGCGGCATCGTTTACATCGATGAGGTCGACAAGATCACGCGCAAATCCGAGAATCCCTCGATTACGCGCGACGTGTCGGGCGAGGGCGTGCAGCAGGCGCTGCTGAAGCTGATGGAAGGCACAGTCGCCAGTGTTCCGCCGCAAGGTGGACGCAAGCATCCGCAGCAGGAATTCCTGCAAGTGGACACGACGAATATCCTGTTCATCTGCGGTGGTGCCTTTGCGGGTCTGGATAGAATTATCGCACAGCGCGGCAAAGGCTCGGCCATGGGCTTTGGTGCCGATGTGCGGGACAATGATGACCGCGGCGTGGGTGAGATTTTCAAAGAGCTGGAGCCTGAAGACCTGCTGAAATTCGGTCTGATCCCGGAATTTGTCGGACGTCTGCCAGTTCTGGCCACGCTTGAAGATCTCGACGAGGATGCGCTGGTCACCATTCTGACCAAACCCAAGAACGCGCTGGTCAAACAGTATCAGCGTCTGTTCGAACTGGAAGATGCCGAGCTGGGCTTTACCGACGATGCGCTCAAGGCTATCGCCAAACGCGCCATTGAACGGAAGACCGGTGCACGCGGGCTGCGCTCGATCCTTGAAGACATCCTTCTGGACACGATGTTCGAATTGCCTGGCATGAAGAACGTGACCGAAGTTGTCGTCAATGAAGAGGCTGTATCCTCGGACAAGCAGCCGCTGATCATCTATGCGGATGCGGCGGAATCAGCTTCGGCCGGGTAATCACTGAATTTGAATTACAACAGATGGCGCGGTGATCCCGCGCCATTTTGTGTTTGGGAGGGCAGGATGACGATAAGGCGAATTTCCTCGGGCGGCCAATATGAGGCCAAAGTCGGCTATTGCCGGGCAGTGGTTGCAAACGGTTTTGTCTTTGTTGCCGGGACCTGCGCACAAGGCGAAATCATTCCCAAAGATATCGTCGGACAGTGCAAATCCGCGCTGCAGGCGATTGAAAAGGCCTTGGATGAGGCTGGATCAAATTTGGCGCATGTGGTTCGGGTAAACTACTACCTTCCGGACATGTCAGAATTTGAACTGTGCTGGCCCTTGCTGGTTGAGGCATTTGGTGAAAACCCGCCGGCGGCGACAGTGACCGAATGCAACCTGATCACGCCAGAGGACCGCATCGAGATTGAAGTGACCGCAGTTTTGCCGGATTGATGCGCAACGTTACCCTAGCACTGGACCTTGGCGGACCTTTGGTCCATATCTGCAGAGACAAAAATGCCGGAGGCAGCCGATGGGAATCCTGAACAGTCTTTTGCGCGCCGTGACCTGGTGGAACGGGGCCACCCTGAACACCCAGATTTACACCGCGCGCAAAGGCGTGAAAGTCGGTGAAGATAATGAAGGTAATATATTTTATCGTACCGCGGATGACAGCAGGCGTTGGGTGATCTTCAACGGCGAGGCCGAGGCCAGCAGGGTTGATCCCGATTGGCACGGTTGGTTGCACCGCACCTGGGACGAACCTCCAACCGACAAACCTCTGGCACATAAATCCTGGGAAAAACCGCATCAGGAAAACCTGACAGGAACCGCGCTTGCTTATGCACCGGCGGGGTCTTTGCGCCGCCCGGATCCGGTCGAGCGTTCGGATTATGAGGCCTGGAACCCGGAATAAGACGAGGCGAGCAATGTCATCTTACAAAGTTTCAGAAGTTTTGGTCGGAGGCGCCGTCCTGGCCGGGGCAATAGCGTTTGGCGTCTATGCGAGCCAGTCGACAGGCCTGTCCCAGGGCGGTTCTGGTTATGAGCTTAACGCCTCTTTCCGCTCGCTCGAAGGCGTCGGCGTCGGAACGGACGTGCGGCTTGCCGGGGTCAAAATCGGCACCGTGACAGGGGTGACCCTGAACCCGGAAACCTACCGGGCGGACACGACTTTTGCGATTTCTGATGGAATTCTGGTCCCCGATGACAGTGCTATCGTGATCTCATCCGAAGGGTTGCTGGGTGGTAACTTTGTAGAAGTCATGCCAGGCGGATCGCTCTTTAACTTTGAGCCGGGCGATCAGGTCGAGGATACACAGGGCGCAGTCAGCCTGATTTCGCTTTTGGTTAAGTTCGTCGCCGGAGATGGCGGCGAATGAAGCGATATGCTCTGATCGCGGCAATACTGGCAGCCTCTGGGGTAGCGGCACAGCAAAAGGTTCAATCCGGACCGGGTGCAATGCTCAGAGGGCTGGATAAGGTCAATGGCCAGACCGTTGATGTCGAACTGCAAAACGGCCAATCCAAGACAGTCTTTGGGCTGGATGTCGCACTGGGTGATTGCCGCTATCCTGCAGATAACCCAACAGGGGACGCGTTTGCCTACCTGACCATTTGGGAACAAGGCGGAACGGATCAGCTCTTTGATGGGTGGATGATTGCCACCTCGCCAGCCCTGAATGCGCTTGATCATTCGCGCTATGACGTCTGGGTGATCCGCTGTATCACGCCATCCGGCGATTGAACGAGATCAGCAGAGAAATCTGCTGCAATAGTCACTGCCTCTTCCAGCGCGTTCCGATACTGTGCCCGTGGCACCTCAATCGCACCGAGCGAGGCGAGATGCGCGGTTAAAAACTGTGTATCGAACAGTTTGAACCCGCAGGACCGCAACCGGTCGACCAAATAAGCCAGTGCAATTTTTGAGGCATCCTTGCGTCGGGAAAACATGCTTTCGCCAAAGAAGGCAGCGCCAAGAGTAACGCCATAAACGCCCCCAACCAAATTCGGGCCGTCCCAGATTTCCAGTGAATGGGCGTGACCGGATTGGTTCAGCTTTTGGTAAAGGGTGCGAAGTTCCTGATTGATCCAGGTATCCGTGCGATCAGCGCAGCCATCAACAACGCCGGGAAAATCCCTGTTGATTGACACCGTGTACCCACAGTTCCGAATCCTGCGGGCCAAGCTGCGTGAGATGTGAAATCCGTCCAGAGGGAAGATGCCGCGAAACTTAGGATCAACCCAGAACAGGTCCGGATCATCGCGATGTTCAGCCATCGGGAAGATACCGATGGAATATCCATGGAGCAGTAATTCCGGGGAAAGGCTCATGCCAGGCGCCTCAGGGTCGGAAAGCGATAACCTTCCGACCCAGCAGAGTTAGTCGGCCATATTCTCCGCAAGCCAGTGCTCCAGCCAGTGGATGTTATAATCACCGCTTTGGACGTCACTTTCTTGCAGAAGTGCGTGGAACAAGGGAACCGTCGTGTCGATTCCGTCCACGATCAACTCACCCAATGCGCGTTCGAGACGGGCCAGTGCTTCGGGCCGGTCGCGGCCCTGCACGATCAGTTTGGCGATCAGTGAGTCGTAGTAGGGCGGGATCGTGTACCCGTCATACAACGCTGAATCCATCCGCACACCCAAACCGCCCGGCGCATGATAGGCCGAGATTTTTCCGGGGCAGGGCGAGAAGTTTGGCAATTTCTCGGCGTTGATCCGAACCTCGATGGCGTGACCATTGATTTTCAGATCATCCTGACCGAATGACATTGGCTGACCAGCGGCAACGCGGATTTGTTCGCGCACCAGATCTACGCCAAAGATGCCCTCAGTGACCGGGTGTTCGACCTGTAGGCGGGTGTTCATCTCGATGAAATAGAAGTCGCCATTTTCGTACAGAAATTCGATCGTACCTGCACCGATATAGTTGATCTTGGCAACCGCATCGGCACAGACCTTACCGATCCTTGCGCGTTCTTCGGGGGTGATGCAGGGGCCGGGTGCCTCTTCGAATACCTTTTGGTGGCGGCGCTGCAGGGAACAGTCGCGCTCGCCCAGATGAACCGCTTGGCCCTTGCCATCGCCAAAGACCTGAATCTCGATGTGGCGCGGCGTGGTCAGGTATTTCTCAATATAGACCTCGTCATTACCAAAGGCGGCTTTGCCTTCGGCGCGCGCGGTCATAAAGGCGCTTTCCATCTCATCCGCACTCATCGCGACTTTCATGCCGCGTCCGCCGCCACCGGCGGTGGCCTTGATGATTACAGGATAGCCGAATTCTTCACCGATCCGCTTGGCTGCGGCCAGATCCGGCACGCCACCATCTGAACCAGGCACACAGGGAACGCCCAAGGCCTTCATCGTGTCCTTGGCGGTGATCTTGTCACCCATCACGCGGATATGCTCAGCGGTGGGTCCAATGAAGGTGATGTCGTGATCTTCGACGATCTGCACAAACTCGGCATTTTCAGACAAAAAGCCGTAGCCTGGGTGGATCGCCTGAGCGCCAGTGATCTCGCAGGCTGAGATGATCGCAGGCACTGACAGATAGCTTTGTGGGCTGGGCGGGGGGCCGATGCAGACCGATTCGTCCGCCATGCGTACATGCATCGCGTCACTGTCTGCGGTTGAATGGACGGCGACTGTCTTAATCCCCATCTCGCGTGCGGCGCGGATGACGCGCAGGGCGATCTCGCCTCGGTTGGCAATCAGGATCTTGTCGAACATGGGGCCGCCTTACTCAACAATGACCAGAGGAGTGCCGAATTCCACAGCATCGCCATCACCCACCAAAATACGCTTGATAGTGCCGGATTTAGGCGCGTGGATGTGGTTCATGGTTTTCATCGCTTCGACGATCAGCAGCGTGTCGCCTTCGGAAACACTGGCACCGACGGAGATGAAGGACGGCGCACCCGGCTCGGGCTGCATGTACACGGTGCCGACCATGGGCGAAGTCACAGCGCCCGGATGGCTGGCTGGATCGTCACTTGCTGTGGGTGCTTCAGCTGCTGCAGGTGCGGCTGCCGGGGCTGCGGCTGGCGCGGCCGCCGGGACCGCAACCTGGACCGGAGCGGCGACGGGTGACATGCGGCTAACGCGTACGTTCAGGCTGTCATCTTCGCCATAATCGCGCTTTACCTGCAACTCGGTCAGGTCGTTTTCCCGCAGCAGTTCGGCCAGTGCCTTGATAAACGCCACATCCGCTTCGTGTTTGGTATCTGTCATGAGTGTCCTCGACGGTTCCCCTTTGGCCCGTCTGTTTCGCGCGGGCTTTGGTCTGATTACGCAGCGTTATAAGCTAAGCGTACGGCCATGAAAAGCACAGTCTCGGCCTGTCAGATGGGGGTTTTGCTGAAGATTACCAGTGGTAAACAGCGCTACAGCGGCATTCCGGAGAGTTTCGCAACCAGTTCAGGCAGTTTACGTGCCCCGAATTTTTCAAGCAGCCGCGCACGGTAGGCTTCGATTGTACGATAGCTCAGGTTCAGTTCCGCACCGATTTCCTTGGCCGACAAGCCCTTGCAGGACAGAATGGCAACCTCGCGCTCACGGCTGGTTAGCTCGACCAAAGGGCGTTCCTCGGAAATATCCGAAAAACTCCAGATGCCATGGCGGAAAGGATCTTCAGGTGTTAGCGAACGTCCGCGCGCGCGGCACCAGAATAAGTCGCTATCACGGCGACGCATGACCCTTTCATCCGTGTAATATCCGGTGTCGCGCATGATTTGCAGGCTCCGTGCGCCGATACGTTCCCAATCTGCGACAGAAGGGTAGAGGTGTAGCAGGGGCATGTTGCGGTAATCGGCCTCTTCACCGCCGAAAGTGCGTGCGAACTGCAGATTGCACCGGCGGATCACGCGGTTCTCCAACTCGACCAATCCGATCGGCGCATATTCAAAGGCTGGGTCGCTCATATGTCCATGGTGCAGGTGTTTTTCCGAAAATAGAAGGGGAAGGCCTGTGATTTTCGAAATATGCAAATGGGTTACACCGTGGTCCGGGTGTTTGGAACTGCGGGATGCGTTTGTGAAGAAAGTAAATTGCTCAAGAAAATTAATTGCTAAAGACTTATATTTAAATAATAGTTTTGAAAATGCTTCTGAGGTTGACCAAAGGAGCCAGCGGAAAAAGAGGAAAATTTTGCGGGACACGTTAACAGGCAGCCGTATTCGCGAAAGGCGGCAGATCGCAGGATTGCGTCAGGCCCAGCTTGCACGGCAGGTTGGAATCTCGGCATCCTATCTGAACCTGATCGAGCATAACCGCCGCAGGATCGGAGGAAAGCTGCTGGTGGATATCGCTGCGGCCCTGACCGTTGAGCCTTCGGTGCTAACCCAGGGGATCGAGGCGACGCTGATTTCTGCGCTGCGCGAGGCTGCGGCAGATGCTGTTGGCCAGAAAGCCGAAGTGGACGGGCTTGAGGAGTTCGCAAGTAGGTTTCCAGGGTGGGCGGGCGTTTTGGCGCAAATGCACAGCCGAGTGGTGTCGTTAGAGCGAACGATTGAAACCCTGTCGGATCGTTTGACGCACGATCCGCATCTGGCAGCATCCATGCACGAGGTCCTTTCGACAGCCGCCGCGATTCGTTCCACCGCTGCCATTCTTGCTGAAACGCAAGAGATTGAACCCGAGTGGCAAGACCGATTCCACCGGAACCTGCACCAGGATGCCGAACGGCTGGCCGATAGCTCCAAATCGCTGGTGGCCTATCTGGATGATTCCGAGGGGGCCGAGGATCGTCGCGGCGTCCCTCTGGAAGATGTCGAAGCATTTTTTGACAGGCATGATCACCATTTCCCGGAAATCGAAACCGGAGGGGGAAGCGCGGATGTTAATCTGAATGAGATTGATTCCTCTGCCGCGCGAAAAGTGGCGCGGGATATTCTGGACGTCTACGAATCCGACGCTCGGCTTTTGCCTCTGGATGCGCTCAAAGGGGCTTTGGATCGGGGAGTTACAGATCCTTTGCTTTTGGCAACAGAGTATTCAGTCGACATCGCCACCGTGCTGAGGCGGCTGGCCGCCTTGCCCAAAGGGTATTTGTCGCGCCCGACCGGGCTGGTGATATGTGATGCCTCAGGCAGCATTTTGTTCAGCAAATCGGTGCCCGGTTTTGCCATGCCCAGGTTCGGCGAGGCGTGTCCTCTGTGGCCGCTGTTTCAGGCGCTGAACCGGCCGCTGGTTCCGATCCGAAAACGGATCGTTCAGTTGGGGCGAACGGCCGCGGAATTCGATTGTTATGCCTATGCCTGGCCGCAATCCATTTCCGGCTATGATGATGCGCCGGTTTATCGTTCTGTCATGCTGGTTCGATCCGTCGAAGAAAGCCCTCAGGGCAGTCAGGCGGTTGCCCATGTTGGCCCAAGTTGCCGGGTCTGCCCCAATAAGGACTGTGAATCGCGCCGAGAGCCCTCGATTCTGAGCGAAGGTTTTTGACAGTTTCGTGACACTGCGCATAAGCTGTTTCGGACAGGTTGACAGTGGTGCAGCCCGTCTCGGGGAGGAATGAAATATATGAGCCGAAAGGTTCTGTTGATCGAGGATGAGCCGAACATTGCTGAAGCCATTCGGTTTTTGCTGACCCGCGAGGGATGGCAGGTTGAAACGCATGCTGAAGGGACGGATGCGCTGCTGGTGATTCAGGGCGCGAAGCCCGATCTTGTGATTCTGGATGTGATGCTGCCGGGCAAAAGCGGGATGGAGATTTTGCGCGACTTGCGCGAACTCGAAGAACTGCGAAATCTTCCGGTTCTGATGCTAACGGCTCGTGGCCAATCGAAAGATCGTGAGATGGCCGAGAATGCAGGGGTCAGCCGGTTCATGACAAAGCCGTTTTCCAATGCAGAAGTTCTGACCGCCGTCCGCGATTTGCACGCGCAGGCCTCGCGGTCATGAGCATGCAGGACGACCGCCAACCATCTGGTGCGCGGCCGTCGCTGTTTCTTGAGCGCCAAAGTTACCGCCGACGCAGGCTAACCGACGCCGCCCGTTTATTGCCTATATTGGGGGGCGCGCTGATTGCGATTCCGTTGCTGTGGCCGCGTGGGGGCGATGCAGCGGACGGAGTGCCGCTGTCTTCTGCGATTCTCTATATCTTCACATGCTGGGCGGTTTTGATCGTTGCCAGCGTTCTCTTTGGGTTCGCCGCAAGACGCATATCAACCGGCGATGATTCCGAGCCAGGTCAAGACTGATGGCAACGCTGAACGTGCTGATCCTGGTTTGTTTGGGCTATGTGGTGCTGTTGTTCAGCGTCGCATTTGCCGCCGACAGAATGGCCGCGGCGGGCAGGGGGGCGTGGCTGCGATCTCCGTTGATCTACACGCTGTCGCTGTCGATCTATTGTACCGCCTGGACCTTTTATGGCGCGGTAGGGAACGCCGCCCGGTCGGGGCTGGAGTTCGTAACGATCTATCTGGGACCCACGTTGGTCATGATCTGTTGGTGGTGGGGATTGCGCAAGCTGGTTCGGGTTGGCCGCAGCCAGAGGGTGACCTCAATCGCCGACCTGATTTCGTCTCGCTATGGCAAGTCGAACACTCTGGCGATTTGCGTCACAATTCTGGCCGTGTTGGGCGGGACGCCCTATATTGCGCTGCAACTTCAATCCATTACGCTGTCATTCTCAATCTTTGCCGAGGCCGACCCAAGCGGTCTTTACCGCGAAGGGTCCAGTGTGTTCTGGGTTGCGGCGGGGCTGGCAGTGTTCGCCATTCTGTTCGGTACCCGCAATCTGGATGCCAACGAACGCCATCATGGCGTTGTCACGGCCATCGCATTGGAATCTGTCGTTAAACTTTTTGCGCTGCTGGCCGTGGGCATTTTCGTTGTCTGGGGTATAGCCGGAGGAGTCGGTCCGATGATGGACCGCATCGATGCCTCTGAGATCGGGCAGTGGAATGTGAATGCCGGACGCTGGACCACGTTTATATTTTTATCGGCTGCGGCCTTTGTGTGTCTGCCGAGGATGTTTCAGGTGATGGTGGTGGAGAACGCCGATGAAGGGCATCTGAGGACAGCCGCATGGGCCTTCCCCCTGTATCTGCTGTTGATGAGTCTCTTTGTCGTGCCAATCGCGGTCGTAGGATTGGACCTTTTGCCCGAAGGATCGAATCCGGATCTGTTCGTGCTGACGGTGCCCCTGTCGCAGGGCAATGAATGGCTGGCGATGCTGTCCTTTATTGGCGGCTTTTCATCCGCCACATCGATGGTGATTGTCACGGCAATGGCCCTATCGACCATGGTGTCAAATCACGTCGTGATGCCGATCTGGTTTAGCCGGCAGGAGGGCGCTGGCGCCGTATCCGGTGATGTCCGCAATGTGGTTTTGCTGTCCCGGCGGATTTCAATCGCCGTGATCATGGTGCTTGGGTTCTCGTATTACCGCATTTCCGGCGGCGGGGCCGCGCTGGCCTCGATTGGTCTGGTGGCCTTTGCCGGGATTTCCCAGATTTTGCCTTCGCTGGTTGGCGGGCTGTTCTGGCGCGGGGCGACGCGAACAGGGGCTCTGATCGGACTGACGGTCGGGTTCTTGTTGTGGATCTACACGCTGTTGTTGCCCGGCATGGGCAGCGCGATTATGTCGGATAGTGTCCTGCAGAACGGACCGTTCGGATGGGGCTGGTTGCGCCCGCAGGCCTTGTTCGGGATCGACGGAATGGACCCGATGGTGCACGCTGTGTTGTGGTCGCTGTCGCTGAACACGCTGGCATTTTGCGCGGCCTCTTTGCTGAGTTTTCCAAGCCCGCTCGAACGTTTGCAGGGGGCGCAATTCGTCAACGTATTCGACCATTCGGTTGCGCTGCGCGGTTGGACCGGATCGGTAGCGCAAAGCGAAGACCTGATGATCATGACCCAGCGCATTTTGGGCGCAGGTCCGGCGCAAGAGTTCTTTCAGGCGCAGGCGGAACAGCAGGGTGGGCGTTCCAGCCTGCCCGAACCTACGCCTGGGTTTTTGGAGCGGTTGGAACGTGAACTCAGCGGCTCGGTCGGGGCGGCGACAGCGCATGCGATGATCGGGCAGATTGTTGGTGGTTCCTCCGTTTCGGTCGAGGATTTGCTCGCCGTGGCCGACGAATCCGCGCAGATGTTGGAATACTCCAGCCAACTGGAAGCGAAATCCGCTGAACTCAGCCGTACGGCGCGCCAACTGCGTGAGGCGAACACCAAGCTGACGCAAATTTCCGAACAGAAGGACGGGTTCCTCAGCCAAGTCAGCCACGAATTGCGAACCCCCATGACCTCGATCCGAGCATTTTCCGAGATCATGCGGGATACCGAAGGTCTGACCAGCGAAGAAAGAACGCGTTACGCTGCCATCATCCATGACGAGGCGCTTCGGTTGACACGGCTGCTGGATGACTTGCTGGACCTGAGCGTTCTGGAAAGTGGGCGAGTCAATTTGAACAAGAGCGGTGACACCCTGCGGTCGGTTTTGGATCGTGCTGTGTCCAGTGCCTTGGCTGGAACCAGCCAGAAACTAACCGTCCGGCGGTCGAAAACCTCCGAACGCGTTCTCCTGCGTACGGATTTGGACCGTCTGGGGCAGGTGTTTATCAACCTGATTTCGAACGCTCAGAAATATTGTGATGCCAAAGAACCGGTTCTGACCATTTCCGCGCATGATGTCGGCGGACAAGTCGTCATTGATTTTGCTGATAACGGCACCGGCATTCCCCCGGATGCCCGGCAGATGGTTTTTGAGAAATTTGCCCGCGTCGGAGGCGACAAGGCAGGTGGTGCGGGGCTGGGATTAGCGATCTGCCGTGAGATTATGCAAAGACTGGGGGGCGATATCAGCTACTTGCCCGGCCATGGTGGGGCTGCGTTCCGGGTCAGGCTGCCACAGGCCTACCGACAGGCTGCGCAGTGACGGCTGTATAAACAGGTTGGTAACTATCGCCGGGTTAGACCTGAAAGAGAATGCAGGAACAATCAGCGGTTTTAGGCATGACGCAATCTGTCAGCGCGGCTCTGGCGCGCAAGCTTTCGATCAGTCAGGAGGAAAAGGGTGACAAGCCTCGCTCGATCCTACGTGCGCTGCGTCTGGCTTTTGCTCGCGCGGCAGAAGATCGTTTGCAGCTGCCGTTGTCGGTAATCGGCGCCAAACAATCCTGTCGGCCACCAGGTGGGCTGACACAGTCTTTGGATGAGGAATGGATATTGCTGCTCTTTTCAGGCTCTGACAGCAGCTTGGCTGCGATCTGCATGGATATAGGGTTAGTGTCGGCTGTCGTGCAGGCTCAGACAATAGGCGAGGTGATGCCGGGAGCGCCTTCTGCGCGGGGGTTCACCGATACGGACGCGGCCATGGTGTCCCCTTGGATCGAAGAGGGGCTGTCCCGCGCGGCATCACTTGTCGAAACGGCGAGTGACCGCATGTGCCTGATCGGTTTTGAATATGCTTCGCGCCTTGCGGATCTGCGAACTTTGACCCTGGCGATGGTGGAAGAGGAATACCGAGTTTTTGAACTGACAGTCGAACTTGGCGGTGGGCTGAGACAAGGTCAGCTTTCAGTACTGTTGCCCATCCGACCGGCTGAAACGGCCGAGACGGAGGTGATTCATGATGAGCCAGAGGGCAGGCTTGATCAGGCATCGGGCGTGTTGAGGGCAGATTTGAATACGGTGGTCTGCCGGATGCCCTTGTCCCTGGCGACGCTGACAGAACTGGTGGTGGGGGATGTGTTGCCATTGATCGGGGCGCGGCTGGATCGTACCGAGATTGTGGCGATCGACCGCAGCCGGGCCGCGATCGGACGGCTCGGCCAATGCGGAGGATTGCGTGCGGTGCGCCTGAACGAAACCTACCAAACTCAGACATTTTCCCAGCCCGAAGCAAATGAGTTCCTTGAGGCGAGTTCAGCCAGTATACACGAAGAGGGGCCAACCGAACACGGGCAGGAAATAATGCCATTTTCCCCCGGCGCGCTGGGCCAAGAGGGGACAGAATTGAACCTCGAGAATTCGGAACACATGGTTGCCGAGATATCTCAACTGGCTGGTTTATCCGGGGATGAAAGCGCGCTGAAAGGCAGTTAGCAGACGCTCAAGTCACTGATCTGCGTATTTCTTCCAAGGTTGGACGCAGGTTGTCCAACGCATAGCCTGCCTTGGTCGTCGCCTGAAGGATGTCTTCGGTGCTCATGCTTTCGCACTGCCCCAATGCCCAGATCACAGAACAACGCGTGCCCGATGCACAATATGCGAGAACCGGACCGGCACAGGATTCTGCGAGGTCACGTTGCAAGGAGACGTTTTCGGGCGTCATGGTCTGATGCGTCAGCTCTAGCACTTCGTATTCCAACCCGGCAGCACGCACGGCCTGTCCGATAGCATCTGACTGGAGATCCTCGGGAACTTCGCTGTTCGGCCGGTTGCAGATCACTTTGACAAAGCCTGCCTCGACAATAGTGGGAACATCCTCGACCGAAATTTGCGGCGAGACGGCATAGCGGGGGGTTATCGGTCGAATCTCCATGGCTACTGCTTAGGTCGCGTTTACGGTTCTGTCCAGTTTAGCACTTACGGCAGGAGCTGCATACATCCCTGCGAGCATGGAAACCAGAAACACAACGCCTCCGGTCCCGCCATACGTAAGAGACGCTATGGCTGGACCGGGACACAGTCCCGCTAATCCCCATCCCATGCCAAACATGACCGATCCGATGATAAGGCGGCGATCCAGTTCATGCTGAACCATCGTCGGGAATTTCCCACCCGACAGCGGTTTGCGATCTGGAACCAGCCTCCATGCGATCATCATGGGCACAATGGCTCCCCCCATCACAAATGCGAGTGTCGGATCCCAGTTGCCGAAAATATCCAGCCACCCCTGAACCTTGGTTGTGTCAGTCATGCCGGAAATCAACAGGCCTGCTCCGAACAAAGAGCCCGAAAAAAGCGATATCAGATTGCGCATCAGATCAACCCCCAAACATGGCGAAACAAGGCCAGCGTCACTGCCCCGGCAGCAATGTAAAGGATCGTTGCCACGATCCCGCGCACCGAAAACCGGGAAATGCCGCACACCCCATGTCCAGAGGTGCACCCGTTGGCAATTCGTGTCCCGATACCGACAAGCAGCCCAGCCCCGATCACAACCGTCAAATTCGAGGTCAGGTTTGTCTGCGGCCCCGGCGACAAAAACAGGCTTAGCATCAACGGCGTCCCAATCATCCCAGCGAGGAAATACAGCCGCTCGGCCGAGCGGTCAGAGCGATCGACAAGCCCTCCCAGGATACCGCTCGCCCCCATTACACGACCGTTTCCAAGCAGGTAAACTGCTGCGCCAAGACCAATCAACAGGCCGCCTACCAGTCCCCATATCCATTCTGAATACACTGATTTGTTCCCCCAAGAAGTTCGGCTCTAGCCGTCTAAAGTTTGTTCACTGGTAGTTTCAGGAACACGTCGCCATTCTCATCCTCAGGCGGCATCTGACCCGCCCGCATATTGACTTGTAAAGAGGGCAGGATCAGCCGCGGCATGGCCAAAGTGGCATCGCGGGCGTCGCGCATTTCAACGAATTCCTCGATAGGTCGACCTTGCCCGATATGCACGTTCAAGGATTTTTGCTCTTCAACAGTTGTTTCCCACGCAAACTCGTCCCGCCCAGGAGCTTTGTAGTCATGCCCGACAAAGATGCGTGTCGTATCCGGCAGTGAAAGGATCCTCTGGATCGAGTTGTACAAATCTCCGGACGATCCGCCGGGAAAGTCGCATCGCGCAGTGCCAAAATCCGGCATGAACAGCGTGTCTCCGACAAATGCCGCGTCGCCGATGACATAGGTCATGCAGGCGGGCGTATGCCCGGGGGTGTGCAAGACGTCACCTCTCATTTGACCGACATGAAATCCGTCGCCGTCGCGGAACAAGGCGTCGAACTGGCTACCATCGCGCTGAAACTCGGTACCCTCGTTGAAAATTTTCCCGAAAGTTTCCTGGATGGCGACGATTTGATCACCGATGCCAATCTTGCCTCCGAGTTTCTGCTGCAAATAGGGGGCTGCTGAAAGGTGGTCGGCATGGACATGGCTTTCCAGAATCCATTCGGTTCGCAACGAATTGGATTGGACATATCTGATGATCTCATCCGCAGATCGCGTATTGGTCCGGCCGGATGCGTGATCGAAATCCAGAACACTATCTATGATCGCGCAGGCATCGCCTTCAGGATCCTGAACCAGATAAGACACCGTGAATGTCTCTGCGTCAAAAAATGCTTTCACTTTGGGCGTCATGGTTTCCTCCGCCGGTTAGGTCTTAGTCATATATTAATAACGGAATGTGAAGCAATCAACATTTGGTGATTTGATGCCGGTCAAGGCAAAAGCGGCAAAGTTGGGCTAAAATTCTGGCATCCTGCGAAAGCGCGCCGATGTTTGGGGGCGATCGGGCGAATTTTCGCGCGATAGAATAACCGAGTGATGTAAGTCTTAAAACCGTTACTAAACTATAGGTAACTGATGACATTTGGGAGGATGGATATGCCGAGGATCGATTTGTATTCCGAAGCCGAACAACTTGAGAAAAAACTGAAGGGCGCCAGTGTTGATACCCGCCTTGCCCTTCAGCCCAGTGTCACAAAGGTCATCGAGAAGATGCGTCTGCAGGGTGTTGAGGTTCCTGCGCGCCTGCGCCGTCTGGATGCGGCCCTGTGCGAGGACGTTATGGAAGCGCGTTTCGACAATCTGCCGGTTTGATAGCCGCAGTCAACCGAACGAGATTCCAAGTATAACCAGCATAAGACCTATCACCGACAAAAAGAGCGCGCCCATGTTCCAGGGCAGCACCCGTTGGACAACGGCGCGCAGTTCATCGTCAGACAGGCCGGATTTGCGCGCTTTCATTACGTGCAGAATGCACCAAACCAGCCCAGCCAGACCGATAAGTGACAGGGCGGCACCGCCCCAGGTGATGAATTCGAACATCGTTTTCCATTTTTCAGCGTCTGACATGAGCGCTTAACTGATCGCGCTGGCCCGCACAAGCGAGACTGGTTTTTTGCATGCTTGCGGCTTGGCTCGCACCGATGTATCCCGCTTGTTGCCCACCTTTTCAGCATGACAAACCAGCCTCTGGGAGAGACTTAGATGGAAGAGAATACCGAAGATCAGGCCGCCGCGAATTACCGTGTAACCGCGGGTGAGTTGCGCCAGTTCATCGAACGGATCGAGCGTCTGGATGCGGAAAAGAAAGATTTGGCGGAGCAACAAAAAGAAGTGATGGCCGAGGCAAAAGCGCGGGGCTACGACACCAAGGTCATGCGGAAAGTGATCGCATTGCGCAAACGTGACAAAGACGACATCGCCGAGGAAGAGGCGGTGTTGGAAATGTACAAGGAAGCGTTGGGAATGTAACGGCTGCTTTCCCGCTATAGACTCAAGGTTTTAGAACCTGCACTCCGGGCATGGACTCAAGTCGGTCCATGTCCTGCGCATATAATTCTGCAAACGCGTCGACGATTTCCGTGCTCCAATCTGGCAGATCAAGCTCTTCTGTTGTGAGCTCGGTTTTGGCGTGTTCCTCCAAAACCGTGGCAAGGTCGTCACGCAAATGTTCGTCCTGTTCCAGGCTTTGATCAATCAATGCCAGACCTTTGGATTTGCCTGAATCGTCTAGAAGTGACAGCAGTAAATCAAACTCATCAACCAGCGTGTTGTCCGAGGGAAGGGCCGCGATTGCACGGACTATATCTCCCCAGATCAGTGGTGCGTCCTCGTTGCTCCAGAGTGTGATTTTGACATTGGGCGCAAGATCTCTGATGTCCTCGACCATGCTGATCCAGCTGAGGCAGCTGATATCGGTACTTCGCATTTTGTCGAGGCGACTCTGTTCAGGTAGCGACATCAAAGCTTTGGGAATAAATCTGCCAGGGCTTAAAAAACCCATACAAAGCTCAATTTCGTGGTCAGGAAAGGACTTTTCAAGCAACTCCATTCGGCGTCCCGCATTTGGGTATAGCTGCCCGTCGTCCAGCGCATTTCCAACATCGCCTGCAAAGCTGGCGCATGAGTAAATCAAACGATCGACCTTCGGAGCCGATCGCAACCCAGCCCGAAGCATTTCCATTGCGGCACCGATTTCATCCTGGTTTTCAATGGCAGCAAAGGCGGGTTCGAAAATTTGCCGATAACGGCGCGGGCCAAATACGGACGCACCATTTTGATGCAACGCGCCGGTGTTGCGTTGAAGGGACCGCAATATGAGACCTTCATCGGTGAACGCAGCACCTGCGTGGATTGCAACCTGCATATTCGGTTTTTACCCTCGCGTTCGTGCATATTATCTGCTGGGTTACAGGCTGTACTCCGCACAGTCAAACCAGGCGGAGTAAAATCTCTGGGCCAGACCCAGTGCCATGAATACAGAAAATCGTTAAGCGGCGGCAAAATTCTGTCTTGAAGTCCGTAACGAGAGGCATTAATCGACACCAAGTGCCCCTATAGCTCAGCTGGTAGAGCAACTGATTTGTAATCAGTAGGTCCGCGGTTCGAGTCCGTGTGGGGGCACCATTTCACTCTAAGATTCCTTCTGTTCCTTGATTTTGCTAAAGTCACAATGTTTGGGACAGCGCAGGCGCTTTGCGCAACGAAGAGTTTCTCCGAGGACTTTTTCTGATGGCCTGCGTAAATGGGGTGGTGGTCAAAGGCGGCGATTGAATTTCCGCAGGTTGCATCGGCGAAACGCATTGTGTTCATAGCCTTATGGCCTTACTGGTGCTTTCAGCCTAAAAACTGGCCCAACGCGCTGTGCGGGCGTGATGGAATGGTAGACATATCAGACTTAAAATCTGAAGGGCGTATGCCCGTGTGGGTTCGAGTCCCACCGCCCGCACCACCTCTAACACCCTGATTGATTTTCAAGTCTCGATGCAGCGGAACCTCTCCCGATTTGCTTTGGTTCGGGTTCGGCGGGAATTGAATACCGGGATTGGTCCAGCGCAAAAATCGGTGTCGTGCATTAAATGTCCAATATCTATCCAGCCTAAGGTGAGGGCCTGTCAGGCTACACCTTCCAGTTCCTGCATGTTAGCATCCCGTAAAATTCTTCAGGAGACACCATATGCCGTTGACCGTAAAACAAATGATGGAAGCTGCGAACTCCACCGTCGAGCGAATCCAGAGAGCCAAAGCGGTCGAGATCCTGGAGCGAGGTGGCCTGCTTCTGGACATCCGCGATGCAGCGGAATTGCAGCAGACAGGGCGTGCTTCGGGGTCACATCATATCCCGCGCGGTATGTTGGAATTTCGGGCCGATGACACTCTGCAATCACATGATCCAGAGCTTCGCAAAGATCGCCCAATTGTCTTGTATTGTGCCTCGGGTGGCCGCGCTGCCCTTGCGGGAAAGCTGTTGCAGGACATGGGGTATGAGCAGGTCTATAACCTGGGTGGCTTGGTCGATTGGGTGAATGGCGGGGGCGAAGTCGCCTAGCCAATAGGAAACGCCAGAACCCGAGCTGTGATCGGTCGAAAGGTCAGGTCAGGCGTTGAGGAACGTCCTGACGGCGGCCTCGAACTCACGCGGTTTTTCCGCATGCAACCAATGTCCTGCACCAGGTATTTTTGCAAAACGTGCCGAAGGGAACATTCCGCGGATCACTGAGCGATGTTCAGGCAGCACATAGTCGGACTCCCCCCCGGACAAAAACAGTGTTTGACCACCCCAGGATGCGTCTATTTCAGGAAAGCCCATGATCTTGGGCATTTCAGAGGCCAAAGTATCCAGGTTCAAAAGCCAACGCTGTCCGTTGATGTCGAGTGACTGCGTGAAAAAGCTCTGAAGGGCTTTTTCGACTCCGTTGTCGGCCAGTTGTTGTTCAGCGTCCGAGCGACGCTCGACCCGGGAAAGGTCCACCGCGCGCATTGCTTCAATAAACTGAATCTGACTGTGGCTATAGGCCACCGGGGCGATGTCTGCCACCACCAGTTTGCGCAGCTTTGCGCTGTGCAGCAGGGCTAAAGTCATGGATGCCTTGCCGCCCATCGAATGTCCGACGACATCTGCCTGTCCGCCGAACTGGTCGATAACTTCGGCCAGATCATTCGCCAGATCGGAATACCCATGGTCATGCGTCCACATGCTGTTTGCGTGGTTGCGCATATCAACCGCCACAACTTGCCGCTCGTCAGATAGCCGGCGGGCGATGACCCCCCAGTTCCGGGCCGAGCCATATAGGCCATGGGCGATCAGCAAAGGGGGCTTGTCGGTAGGTTCACCATGTATGATCGTGTTCAGCATATAGCCGTGATACCCGCCGCAATCTGAAACGGCCAGCCCCATTGTGGCTCCTGTTCCACATGGGTAAACTGTCAGCTCAGGAGGCCGCAGCATGCCGCAAGACACAGATATACAAACCCAAATTGCGCAGACCATACAGCTGTTGCGTGACAAGTTGGGTGTGCGCGACAAAACGCTGACCGCCTCGGTCAAAAAGGCCAAAAGGCAACTGCCGCGCCGGATATACAAACAGGCAATGGTCCTGGCTCAAGCAGAGCAGATGGCGGCCCATCCAAAACTGCGACTTGTGCTGGACAATCCAAAACTGATCCAGGCCTCGGAAGAGGTTCAAAAACATCTGGGGGGCATCAATTTGGCGGATCGGCGGATGGGGTGGTTTCTGGGAATGCTGGGCGGGCTGACTTTTAACCTGTTGGCCTTTTCTGCTTTGTTGCTGATCTTCATGTTGTGGCAGGGGCTTATCTGACCACAAAAAAACGGCGCCGGATTGGCGCCGTTTTGTTTCTTGGATGACTGAATTCTTACAAGTTTGGATAGATAGGGAATCTGGCGCAGAGGTTTGCGACTTCGGCTTTGACTTTGGCCTCGACCTCACCGTTACCGTCCTCGCCATTTGCGGCCAGACCGTCGACCACTTCGATGATCCAGT
>NZ_JBXWOB010000009.1:0-142225 GCF_059610685.1 Ruegeria sp. CDSC052 | reverse complement strand
GATCAGACATGTTCACCGCTCGTTTTTGAACCGTGAATCACGCCGCAAAACGGAAATCAATGGGTCCTGACCCTAGATGTTTTCGCATCTTTTCATTACGCAATAACGGATTGCGCGAAACGGAACTTGATTGCCGACGCAGCGGTTTGTCAAAGCGAGATAGGTTCCCTCTTACAAAACTGCTGCGTGCTTGGCTGCATCAAAGGCTGTCGGGTCAGCTTGTACGTTGCTTGTAATACGTGTCTTTATGGACAATCAGCCCGTCTCGGTAGGTCAGGATGTCAACGCTTAGAAACTCTTCTTTTGAACCATCCTTGTGCACGGCTGTACGGCGATATTCGCAATAAGCCTTGTTGCCGGAAATAGCGCAGTCGAGCGTTTCCCAATGCACGTTCGCGACCTTTTCGAACAGGGCTGCAAAAGCACCACGAATGGTTTCGGCTCCTTCCAGACGCACGCCATGTTCTTCGGGGCCAACAGCGTGATCAAATGTAGCGTCGGTTGCGAAGTGTCTCATTACGGCATCGATGTCATTGGCGTTAAACGCGTCACCGACAGAGTCGACTAGGTCCCGGGTCAAAGCGGTCATGATTTCGGTCCTTTTCCTTGAAGCATATCGCAAGTGTGTTTGAAGAAGGGGCTCGCCGGGTCGACCAGCACATTCAGTTCGTCAAAGTGATCCACATCGGGCACGAAATAGAGGCCCATCTTGCGGTCTGCTGTTTCGTATTTTTCGACATACATTCGTGCCTGCCTGTGGAACTCATCGGTTTCCGCGCCGCCGACGACGACCAGCTGAGGGGCATTGGTACCCGGAGGGTGCTTGGTCATCGGGCTTTCGGCCTGGGCTTCTGCCGGATCCATTCGGATGCCCGCATTCAAAGCCTCGGTCAGGCGGACCGGCTCAAGATAGCTGAGCGGTGAGACCGGAATGCCAGATTTAATCAGGTCTGTTGGCAAGTCATCGTCAAATGCCGGCCAATCGGTCGCCATCATCATCTGGGTAATATGGCCGCCAGCGGAATGGCCCATGACGCAGAAACGGTCTGGATTGATGCCCAATGCGCCCGCGTTGCGCCAGACAAAGGACATGGCCTCACGCGCTTCTTCCGAAATTCTCGTGATGGTCACAGACGGGCAAAGATCGTATCCGATGACAACAACATTGAACCCCGCCTCAACAAACGGCGGCGCAATGAAGCTGTAGATCGATTTGTCGCCACGCTGCCAATAGCCGCCGTGGAAATAGACCAATGTCGGTGCGGCAGTGTCCGCGCAGCGGAAGACATCCAGCTTTTGTTTTTCGCCTTCTCCATAGCGGATATCTAGGCTGCAATCGGATGTTGCACGCGCGTGCGCGCTGTCGCGGCTCCACCCGGGAATGACGGTCACTTCATAGTCCGGCCGCCCAGCCCGCAAATTGTACTGCGCGTCGAATTCGTCAGGGCTGAACCGAGTGTGGAAAGTCAGGTGATCACTCATGATACTGCCTCCGATTGGGGCGCGGAAAAGAACGCGCCGCGACAAAAGACCAGAGGAGGAACGGGTGCATGGGCATAGTTCACGACACGTCCCAAGAGGATTTCATGATCACCCGCATCAACCCGGTTGTGCACGGTGCATTCCAGATACGCAGATGCACCGGGGACCAAAGGCGTCTTGGCCCCAGGAGTCCATTCCGTATCGGCAAACCGGTTTTCCACATTGCTGGCAAAATGCAACGCCAAAGCTTTCTGATCCGCGGACAGGATGTTGACCGCGAAATGATCTGACCTGGACAGCGTCGGGAACACGCGACCCGATTTTGCGACACAGACAGAGATCACAGGCGGTTCGAGTGAGACCGAGGTGAAGGAGTTGGCGGTCAGGCCCCATGGCATGCCCTCGGGGTCATAAGTGGCCACGATTGTAACCCCTGTCGGAAAAGCGCCAAGCGCACGGCGAAAGTCATGCAGGTCCATCACAGAAGTCCTTCGCTGACACAGGCCTTTTCAAGGGCGGCCCACTCATCCGGGTTTGTGCCGAAATGACGCATGACGTGACCCCGGTATGCGGGGCGTTCCGCCAATCGTTCGTACCACGCTTCGACATTGGGCAACGGTGGGCGGTCGACCTCGACATTGAAATAGCGATACGCCACGCAACCCAGCGGAATATCCGCCATGGTAAAGCTGTCGCCACAGACATAGGCCTTATCCGCAAGGTGCTGATCCAGAATGGTCAGCGCTTCATGCGCCTCATCGCGAAGTTTGGCGATCTGTTCCTGGTCCCGTTGGTCGGATTGGGTGCGCACAGTTGCAAAAAACAGGTAAATCACCGGCCCGAAGGCGCGGCTGGCGGACCACTCCATCCATTGATCCGCGATGGCGCGGGTCTGTAGGTCAGAGGGGCTAAACGTTCCCGCGCCGTACCGGTCGCAGAGATACCGCACAATGGCGAGGCTTTCCCAAAGCGCGAAATCCCCATCGCGGATCGCCGGGATCATTTTGTTGGGATTGATCTGCGCGTACATATCAGTGTCGAGCTTGCCAAAGCTGCCCCCGGCCAGTTGGAGCGTATAGTCCAATCCCAACTCATTGGCTGTCCAAATCACCGGAATAACGTTTGATGAATAGGGCCGCCCCCAAATTTCAAGCATGCTCCAACATCCTTTTCTGCGCGATGGATTGTGCCCCGAATTTTGGAACGACATGCTCAAACAGTCGATGCCAACTGGACAGGATTTTCTCATAGGGAACGCCAGTGTATTGCTGCATCAACATGAGGTGGTCGAGGCCGATGGTTTCCTGCCGCTCGGCAAAACGATCCGCTACATATTCGGCGTCACCAACCACAATGATCCCGCGTTTATTGAGGAAATCGAACCAATCCATCTCTTCGTCCTCAGAAGTCATCTCTTCACCGACATCAAGATAGCCATGTTTTGTCCACTCGCCCTTGGGGCGCGACCCGCCGAGGAATTCGTAATAGGCATTGATCGGGCCACGAATGGTGTTCACCGCCTCCTCCATGCTTTCACCGACATAGAAGGCCGTGCAGACGCCAACGCCTTCTCCTGGTTTCACATCGCGCCCTTCACGTTTGGACAGCGCCTCGCGGTAGGGTTCCCAGCAGGCCAGTGTCGCCTTGGGTCCAGCGGCCATCGAGATCACACCCCACCCTTTTTCACCAGCAAGCTTGAATGTGGGAGGCGCATTCGACATGAGCCAGACCGGCGGGTGCGGATCAGAATACGGGCGTGGATGCACGTATATCGCTTTGTACTCGCCATTCTCGTCGTGATAGCGCGGGTCCAGCGGTTCAAAAAAACGGTTGGCTTCTTTCCAGCCTGGAACTGGGAACTCATAGAACTCACCTTGATGGGTGAAGGCCTCGTTGGTCCACGCCTTAAGAATAATATCCAGGCTCTCTTGATAGAGGCGCATCACCTTGGCGTTGTCGCGCCGATCCGCATCCGAGTTGAACTGGATGGTCGAGCGCTCATTGATGCCCTTGGCGACACCAAAATCGAACCGGCCCAGCGACATGTTATCCAGCATCGCCGCGTCTTCGGCCACGCGCAATGGGTGCCAGTCCGGCAAGATGATGGGCGCCGTTCCAACCCGCAGTTTTGTGCAATGAGCAGCCACATGCGTACCCATCTGGATCGGGTTGGGCGGCGCGTTCATATAGCCGTTATGGGCAAAGTGATGTTCTGTGAACCAGGCGGTCGTGAATCCAGCCTGCTCTGCCAGCGAACATTGTTCGAGGATCATCTCCAATGTCCGGGTCCAGGGAATCGTCTCACCAGGACTGAAATTGGCAATCAAATCAAAGCGCATAGCGATCTCCCGGACAGATATGATAAGTTGAATTTTTACCCTATTTTCAACTAAGTTGAATTTTACTCGAAAAATCAACAAAAATCTCTTATCCCGAATGCATGAATAGCAACGTTACTGATACTGACACTCAACGGCTTGGCAGCGAAATCCGCGAAGTGCGCAAGGCGCGTGGCCTGACGTTACAAGACCTTTCGGAAACGGTATCCTGCTCGACGGCGTATCTGAGCCGGATCGAGCTGGGATCAGCAAAAGCATCGGCGGAGCTTCTGCGAGAGATCAGTGAAGCGCTCTCGGTCGATCCCAACTGGTTCTTTCCCAAGCAATCGGGTGCCGGACCATTGGAGCGCAAACATGTCGTACGCAAAGAAAATCGCAGGGCGCTTTCCAACATGTACACGCGTACAACCCAGGAGTTGGGATTCGAAGACGAACTGCTATCCAGCACACTATCCGGACAATGCTATCTGATCCTGTCCCGGTTTCGCCCAGGGGCCGGTACACCGCCCGAACCCCAGGAAGGCTATTCCTTCGAGGGCGAGCAACATGCGATCGTCTTGAGTGGCGAAGTGGAGCTGCGCCTTGGTGAAGAAATCATAGTTCTTCGCAAAGGCGACAGCTTTTCCTACCCTTCAATGATCGCGCATCGGTTCCGCAACCGGACTGACAAAGAGGCCACAATGGTCTGGGCGATGTCGCCAATACGGATTACTTGGTGATTATTGGCCAGCCATCGCTATTGCGAGAATTGCTTTTGATACAAAGCAACGGATAATGGCATTCGGAAAAGCCCACAGGTCTGACCTAACTGCTTGGGCCAAAACCAGTCATTTGGTCAATAGAGACAACAGTTGGCTTTGTCCTGCGATCTGTAAATTCGACCACTAATCGCCGCTACCGTCTGCATGAATGGTTACCCCTTCCGCTGAACAGCAACACCAGATTCTCCTCTCGCACTGCATTTGAGACACTGCGTGCGCTCGCAGCTAACCATCGCGATCTCGCTCTCTTCGATATGGCCATCGACAGTAAATTGTGCGGCTGTGGCTTGGTCACGATTGAAGTCTATGATGTCATGGCTTCTGGTCAGATCCATGAGCAAGCTTCAGACCTGCAAAGCAAGACTCGGAGACCCCTCCACTTCGAGATTCTTGAAGGAACCAGAACTCAGTCGAGAGGTGAATGGAAGACAAAACTAGGGTCGGGTTTGATTACTTTTTAGCAGGGCGTTTCCATGAGCGTTTGGGCATTTCAATGCGCAGATCGTGCGTGATTGGGCCAAGTCTATAGGTTTTTCGAACTCGTTGGTGCTGTCGTGTTGCTCTGCAGCGGAATTTGGTCTCTGTTGCAAGAAAGTCGTCTTATGAGAGGTCACAATGCCCCAAGCATCCGCCACCAATCGTCGTATTGTTCTCGCCAATCGCCCAGCCGGACAACTGGACGAGAATACATTGCGCCTGGAAACCACGAGCGTTCCTGAACCTGGACCAGACGAAATGCTGGTACGTACGGTGTACCTGTCGTTGGATCCTTACATGCGTGGCCGAATGAATGACGCAAAATCCTATGCCGAACCCGTTCCGATTGGCGGTGTTATGACGGCGCAGGTCGTCGGGCAGGTGGTCAAATCCAACATCGAAGGATACGACGTCGGAGAGTATGTGCTCAATACAAGCGGGTGGCAGGATTTTGCTGTCTCAGATGGAACGCAGGTCGTTAAGTTGGGGAAATCCCCGGACAACCCGTCTTGGTCGCTCGGAATTCTCGGAATGCCAGGCTACACGGCTTATGCCGGGCTTCTGAAAATCGGGGAGCCAAAAGCCGGTGAAACAGTTGTTGTGGCTGCCGCAGCCGGCCCGGTAGGCGCAACAGTCGGTCAGATCGCAAAGCTAAAAGGATGTCGCGTAGTGGGCATCGCAGGCGGTTCTGAAAAATGTGCTCATGTAGTCGAAAACCTTGGATTTGACGCGTGTTTGGACCATCGATCTGATGATCTGGCGGCGCAACTGCGCGAAGCTTGTCCAAGTGGAATTGACGTGTATTTCGAAAACGTTGGCGGCAAAGTTCTCTATGCCGTATTGCCACTCTTGAACCCGTTTGCACGGGTGCCCGTCTGCGGGATTGTATCCTGGTACAACCTGCCCGGCCTACCGGACGGCCCGGATATGGGCCCTGCGATCATGGGCACGATCCTGCGGATGAAAGTCAGAATGCAGGGTTTCATAATCTTCGACAACTTTGGTGCCGACGTGTATCAGGAGTTTGTCCGCGATATGACGGCTTGGCTCAAAAACGGTTCAATAAGCTACAAGGAACATGTGGTTGAGGGGCTGGAAAATGCTCCGGAAGCATTCAATCAACTGCTGGCCGGCGGAAACTTTGGAAAGATGGTCGTAAAAGTTGGTTAGCCGGACACGCAGCCAGACATTGTATCGTTCTTTGGATGGTTCCATCGTCAAAGTGCCGCCCAAAGCTGCAGTTGAGCCAAAGGTTCGATCTTCTCGGCTGATCCCGAAATCTGCCATTCGGGCTACTGGAAGGATGCGCCACTTTCAGAAGTTTAGTCCCCCGTCACGGCATTTGGATGACGCTCGACTGGGATTTTGCGTGCGGGCACATTGCTTTGGGAGGCGTGTATGTCGCCAGCGGCGACGCAAATGCAGCCGTCACATACTCGAGTTTTTCAACACAATCGGCTCATAGCGGCCATCGAAGCAAACGCAGCATTCGATGATATTGTAATACGTCAACGTCAGGTTGGCGCTGACGTCAGACATCTCCCATCCCTCTTCAGGCGGAATTTGTCCGGCACCTTGCATGTAAATTTTCTGCTCCGGATCGCAGAAGAAGCCGAGACAGAAGCCTAGTGAAACCGCCTGCGCCACTTCGCGGAGCGCATCCACAAAGGCCGGGTCTGTGTCCTGACTTTTATCGGCAAAGATGACCGGAAAGCCTGCTGTGCGCGTGGGCCTCCGGCTTGTGCGCCAAGGACTCCGCTTGCAGGCCATGGCAGTTCCTGATGACGTGCCGGTCCGCAACGGCCTAGACACAATGGCCGACAACCGAAAGATTGCCAAAAAAAAGAAAGTGTTGCGCCATACATTCAACTTATGGATAGTTGATCCCACTCGAAATGTTCTACGGGCGGACAAAGCCTCTCGCTTGGTGCTTGTCTGCTACCAACTCAAGTTTCACTGTTAGCGAATGTGAGGGAGTGACCGATTATGCCAGTTTCGTATTTGAACAGGGCCGTCGCGGCCGGGTTCCT
The DNA here is from genome assembly GCF_059610685.1 of Ruegeria sp. CDSC052. Lineage (NCBI taxonomy): Bacteria > Pseudomonadati > Pseudomonadota > Alphaproteobacteria > Rhodobacterales > Roseobacteraceae > Ruegeria > Ruegeria sp. CDSC052. Next base: position 135,136 of record NZ_JBXWOB010000009.1, on the reverse strand, counting down.
GATTTTAAGCATTGGGATTGCGCCGGCGCTTGCCCAGGAAGGCAGCGCGGGCGGCAAGCCGAACGTTCTCGTCATTTGGGGCGACGACATCGGCCAGTCCAATATCTCCGCATACACAATGGGGTTGATGGGTTATCAAACGCCGAATATCGACCGGGTTGCCAGAGAAGGTATGATCTTCACCGACTACTACGGTGAACAATCCTGCACCGCTGGCCGGTCATCCTTTATCATGGGCCAGTCGGTCTTCCGCACCGGCCTTTCCAAGGTCGGCCTGCCCGGTGCCAAGGAAGGTATGCAGATCGAAGATCCCACCATTGCCGGCCTCCTCAAAGCCGAAGGCTATGCCACCGGTCAATTCGGAAAGAACCATCTGGGAGACCGGGATGAACACCTTCCGACGAACCACGGTTTCGATGTGTTTTTCGGAAATCTCTACCATCTGAACGCCGAAGAAGAGCCGGAAAACGAGGACTACCCGAAGGATATGGTGTTGGCAGACGGCACGACGTTCCTTGAACGGTTCGGTCCGCGTGGTGTTTTGAACGTGACCGCGACCTACGGCGAAAATGAAATCACCCAGAATATCGAGGATACCGGGGCACTGACCCGGAAGCGGATGGAGATTGTGGACGACGAGACATCAGATGCTGCAATTGCCTGGATGGAGGAACAGACCAACGCCGGCACCCCGTGGTTCCTGTGGTGGAGCGGCACACGGATGCATTTCCGTACCCACGTCAGCGAAGAGAACCGCGCGCTCGCGGATGAGTTATACAATGGGGAAAAAGCTGATGAATACACTGCCGGCATGATCGAACACGACATGGATATCGGCAAGTTCCTCGAAAAGCTTGACGAGCTCGGCATCGCCGATAACACCATCGTGTTCTATTCCACTGATAACGGCGTCCATATGAACACATGGCCGGATGCCGGAATGACCCCGTTCTGGGGCGAGAAGAACACCCAGTGGGAAGGCGCCTGGCGGGTGCCTGCTATGGTCCGCTGGCCCAGTAATATCGCGCCCGGAACGATCTCGAACGAGATCGTGCATCACATGGATTGGCTGCCAACATTCCTGGCCGCTGCAGGCAATGAAACCATCAAGGAAGATTTGCTCGAAGGCATCACCGTTCCGGAAATGGCAGGCCGCGAGTATCGCGTCCATCTCGACGGCTACAACCTATTGCCAATGCTCAAGGGTGACACGGACAAGAGCCCGCGTAATGAGATCTTCTACTTCACTGACGACGGCGACCTCGCGGCGATCCGGCTCAACAACTGGAAGATCACCTTCCTCGAGCAGAAGGCCTGGGGAACTCTCCGGGCCTGGATGGAGCCGCTGACGCCGCTGCGCGTGCCGCTGATCTTCAACCTGCGCCGCGACCCTTATGAACGCGGTTACCGGACGTCGAACACCTATTACGACTGGCTGATGGACCACGCCTTCATGCTGGTGCCGGCCCAGGCTTATGTTGGGCAGTTCCTGGCAACCTTCGAAGAATACCCGCCACGGCAGGAGGCGGCTTCGTTCAGCCTCGACAAGGTAATGGAGAAGCTGTCGCAGCCGGGCGGCTCGCAGTAGACTCATCCCACTTCGTCCCGACGGAGTATTCCGTCGGGGCGCCTAATTTTCCGGTTGCCTCGGCATCCCTTTCCCTGCATTTGCGGAGGTTGTCCCTATGCGTGCTCTGCTAATTTCAATTCCTTTGACAATTCTGTTTGCATCAGCTCCGCTCGCTGACCCTTTGCCGTCTTGGACGGATACGGCCACCAAGGATCGGATCATTGCGTTTGTCGAAGGCATAACGGACCCGGATTCACCTGATTATGTCACCCCGGCCGCGCGTATTGCGACCTTCGACAATGACGGCACGCTCTGGGCAGAACAGCCGGTCTACTTTCAACTGCTATTTGCCATCGACCGATTGAAAGAAATGGCTGCCGCTGATCCCGGGGTGCTCACGTCTGACGTGCTGCGGGCCGCAGTCGAAGGCGACATGGAGACAGTGGCCGCCTCGGGCACTGAGGGACTTTTGGAAATCGTCTCCACCACCCACTCCGGCCTGACGGTGGACGAGTTCCAGGCCGCCGTGCGCAGCTGGCTGGACACGGCCAGGCATTCCGGCACAGGCCTGGCCTATGACCAAATGGTCTATCAACCCATGCTGGAGCTCTTGACCTATCTGCGCGATGAAGGCTTCCGTACCTACATCGCCTCAGGCGGCGGCCTGCATTTCATCCGGGTGTTCTCTGAAAGCGCCTATAACATTCCGCCCGAGCAGGTCATCGGATCCATCGGAAATGGCAGTTATTCCGCCGGGGACGGACCGCCGCGGGTGATGAAGGACCCCGGTTTATTCTTCATCGACGACAAGGCAGGTAAGCCCGTTGCTATCGAGGCCCGCATCGGGCGCCGGCCGGTGATCGCAGTGGGAAATTCCGATGGAGACTTCCAGATGCTTGAGTGGACTACTGCGGGCGATGGTGCGCGGCTGGGCATCCTGCTGCACCATACTGACAGCGAACGCGAATACGCTTACGGCCGTGAAAGCCATATCGGGCAGCTTGCACGCGGACTTGATGAAGCAGCCAGCCGCGGTTGGCTGGTAATCGACATGGCCCGTGATTGGGAGCGGATCTGGCCGAGCCGCGAATGAAGCCCTGCACCATCCCTGTCCATGAACGACCCAGAAAATCGGATGGCCCTCTGAAAATGCAGATTGTAGTCTTGATCCTTCTCTTGCTGCTGGGTCTGCCAGCGATGGCCCAGAGCCTTGACGGCTACTTGGGGTCGGATAGTTGCACCGGTTGCCATAAGGACAGTGCCGCAGGCTGGGCAGGATCGCATCACGCTCAGGCCTGGACAACGCCGTCGCAGGAGACGGTCGCAGGTGACTTCGGCGGAACGGCCTTTCACCATGACGGTATGACCGCCCGGTTTCAGACAGGAGCTGAGGGCGGATACTACGTCGAGGTGATCGAAAAGGATGGATCGCATGCGGAATACAAAGTGCATTCGGTTGCGGGGATCGAACCGCTGCAGCAATATCTTCTCGAGACCGAACCGGGGCAGCTGCAGAGTTTTGACGTGGTCTGGGACACCGAAGAGGGGAAGTGGTTCCACCTTTATCCGGACCAGACCCTGCCCCCGTTGGATGGTCTGCATTGGACGGGTCCCTACAAGACCTGGAATGCGCGCTGTGCGGAGTGCCACGCCACCGGGTTCCGCAAAAACTACGACGCACGCCGTTTAAGCTATGCATCAACCCAGGTCGAAATAGGCGTTGGCTGCGAGGCCTGCCACGGACCGGGAAAGGACCACGTTGATTGGGCTGATACGTGGGAAACGACAAGGACACCGCCGCCCGCAAACCATGGATTTCCTGTGGATTTCGCCGATCCTCGGCAGGCAGTCGAACAATGTGCGACGTGCCATTCCAGACGCGAAGCCAACTTGGACGGCAACCCGGTGCCAGGCACGCGTTTTCATGATGCCTACACGCTCGCACTTTTGCGCCCAGGACTTTACCACGCGGACGGGCAGATCCAGGACGAGGTCTATGTCTACGGCTCCTTTCTGCAATCTAAGATGCACGCTCGGGGCGTGACTTGCCTGAATTGCCACGGCGCACACAGTCTGGACCTGAAGGCAGAAGGCAACGGCCTTTGCACCCAATGCCACAGCCCGGCGGGTAATCCGGACTTCCCAACACTCACAGCAGCGGACTACGACAGCCCTGCACATCACTTCCACCCGGAAAACAGCGCCGGAGCGAAGTGCCAGTCCTGCCACATGCCAGAACGCGTCTACATGGGCAACGACTGGCGCGCCGATCACTCCTTCCGCATTCCCCGGCCGGACCTTTCGCCAGTGACGGGAGCACCGGATGCCTGCACCGCCTGCCACCGCGGCCAGGACGCAGCCTGGGCAGCTGCACAGATTTCCGCTTGGTACCCGGACGACAGAAATCGTGGCCGACATTACGGGGAGGTGCTGGCGCGGGGGCGTGCCGATGCGGCAGCGGCCGCCGGCGACTTGACAGCGCTTGCGCAGAATACCAGCCAGCCGGGCATCGTGCGGGCCACTGCGCTCTGGCTTCTGGAGCAGTCCAACGACCCGCTGTTCGCCGCTAGGCTGACGGACCTGCTGCGGGACCCGGATCCGCTTGTCCGCGCTGCCGCGGCCTCTCTGCAGCGCCTTGCACCGCTTCAGGAAAGGGGCAAGCGCCTGGCCGATGTCTTTGCCGACCCTGCCCGCAATGTGCGCATGGCCGCTGCCCGCGCGATGCTGGGTGATACGGAGAACGGCCTCCAGAATGGAACCGCCAGAGAGCTGCAAGCCGCCATGGCTGAATGGCAGGATGCCATGGCAAACCGGCTCGATTTTCCTGAAACCCACCTCCAACTGGGCGGTGTGGCACTGACCATGCGCAACATGGGCATGGCCACATCCGCGTTCCGCGAGGTGGTGCGGCTGGATCCGCAACGGCTGGATGCATGGATGATGCTGGCCAGGATCACAGCGGCAACCCAAGGACGCGTTGCTGCCGCCGCGGTTGTGGCAGAAGCTCTGTCAGCCAATCCGGAACATCCCGCACTTCTGGCCACACAGGCAGAGCTGGAAGGAAAACCTGCACTGCAAGGAGATAGCGAGTGACTGCTCTTGCCAGAATCCGGAACCTCAGAGCGGACCGCTGAGCTGCTCAGCTTCTGCTATCTCTGAAGCCACCCGGCACACAATGAAACGTTAGCTCAAAAGGCACTGCCTATGAAAACGATCTTGACCGCAATCGCGCCGGCAGTTGCCGGCATCCGGGCCCGCGTCTGCTCAGAATACTGACTGGAACTACGAGGCAACGATCTACCTGTTCGCGCCCGAGACCAAAACCGCAATCGATACACCCGCAGGGCAGATCAAGGGCGCACTCATGTTTGGCGACGCGCTTGAGAATCTGGACTTTGCCTTTATCGGAGCCTTTGCCGCCAGTAACGGGAAATGGAGCTTTCTCACCGACTATATGTACACGGACCTGTCCTTCGGCAACGAGATTGTATCTTTGATACTAGAGATGCGCCGCAACGCGTGCCAGCCCTCATTGGTGTCGGCAGACATCCACGGCATTTCTTCATGTAAAGAAGATACTGTCTCGTCCACCCAGTGCTCGTCTCTCGGCTCCACCAAGCGAACCTCATTCATTAGTGGGCGCAGTCGTTAGATTTCTTTCTCCGAAAGATGCCCAAGACCTGAGGCTTCAGCCCTGTGTTTTGGGATGCGCTGAACTAGATTTTTGATGCGCCGCTTGTCATCTCAAGTTAGCGCGACACCATCCGATAGTTCGCGAGCAACTTTATCGAAATCATCTCCGCCGAGATCGACCGAATGTTCATCGTCTCCGATGAATTCTCTGGCCAGCCGCGTTTTGCGCTATTTCTTCAAATATTCAGTGAACCGATGCGTAAGAGCATCTTTTTTAAAATTGGGATCAGTGGCGAGTAGGAGTTTGATGGTCTTCATAGCAGTTCCCTCATCTATCCAGTGAGAAAAACCGACCGACAACGTGCGAAGAAGAGTAGAATTGAGAAGCAGCCAACGGTCGGCACTAACAGGGGCAGATCAGAGAAATCGTATGAGAAAGATATGCTGTGATGTCGTCATAGAATGAAACAGCCCTATTGCCGGACGCACGTCAATACCTTCGTACTATTGATACTGGCTGAGAAAGCATCTGTTAAGAAAATCAAACGCTTTCCCACCCCTATGATAACAAGGGGATTTTGATACTAGGCCGACAAAGACCTTGTCTTTGGGCGAAAAAATCGCTGATTTGGGTCTCAATTGCTTGGTGTACCAACAACAGAATCCACTACTTCAGCTCACCCGCATTTAGAGTGACCGCAGCTACGGCAGGTCATGCATCCTTCGATCATCACCATGTCGAACTGACCGCAGGACGGGCAGGCTTTGCCGCGGGGGCCGTCGAGGTTGACCACTTGCGCCTGAGGGTCGGATTTCAGCCCCATCCCTTCGCCCTCAAGGAAGCCTATATTGATCAGGTGCTGCTCGATCACTCCGCCAATCGCGGCCAGGATCGAGGGGATGTATTTGCCTTTCACCCAGGCCCCGCCACGCGGGTCGAACACCGCCTTGAGTTCCTCGACCACAAAGGACACATCGCCGCCCCGACGGAACACGGCCGAGATCATGCGGGTCAGCGCAAGCGTCCATGCATAATGCTCCATGTTCTTGGAGTTGATGAATACCTCGAACGGACGACGGCGGCCGCCAATGACAATGTCATTTATGGTCAGGTAAATCGCATGCTCGCTGTCGGGCCATTTCAACTTATATGTTGACCCCTCAAGCGATTGTGGGCGGTCCAGCGGTTCGGACATGTAGATGACATCGCCGCCATCAACCTCGTGCGGCGCATCCGCGCTTTCTCCAGGAGCTTTGTCGGCACTCTCTGATACGGTCAGAACCGACCCCGTCACATCGTTGGGGCGATAGGTCGTGCACCCTTTGCAGCCCTGATCCCAGGCCTGCATGTAGACATCTTTGAAAGCGTCAAAGCTGATATCCTCGGGGCAGTTGATCGTCTTGGAAATCGAGCTGTCGATCCATTTCTGTGCCGCCGCCTGCATCTTGACATGATCAGACGGAGGCAGCGTCTGCGCGTTGACGAAATAGTCGGGCAGGTCCTTATCACCAAACTTGTCGCGCCACATCTGAACGGCGTAATCCACGACTTCTTCTTCGGTGCGCGAGCCATCTTTTTGCAGGACCTTGCGCGTATACGCATAGGCAAAGACCGGCTCGATCCCCGAAGAGACGTTGCCCGCGTACAGGGAAATCGTCCCCGTCGGGGCAATCGACGTCAGCAGCGCGTTGCGGATGCCGTGTTCGCGGATCGCATCGCGTACGTCGTCATCCATCTGCAGCATTGTGCCGCTGGCCAGGTATTTCTCGGCTTCGAACAAGGGAAACGCCCCCTTTTCCTTTGCCAAATCGACCGACGCCAGATACGCGGCGCGGGCGATTGCGTGCAACCAGCGCTCGGTCTGACGCGCCGCCTCGTCAGAGCCATAGCGTAGACCCAGCATCAACAGTGCATCGGCCAGCCCGGTGACACCCAAACCAATGCGGCGTTTGTCTTGCGCCTCAGCCTCTTGTTCGGCCAGCGGAAATTTCGAGGCGTCGACCACATTGTCCATCATGCGAACGGCGGTGGCGACCAGCTCTTGCAGCGCGGCCTCATCCAGATGAGCGGCATCCTCGAACGGTCCGGTCACCAAACGCGCCAGGTTGATCGAGCCCAGCAGGCAGGCGCCATAAGGCGGCAGGGGCTGTTCGCCGCAGGGGTTCGTCGCCGCGATGGTCTCGACATAGCTGAGGTTGTTGGCCGCATTGATCCGATCGATGAAGATCACACCTGGCTCGGCATAGTCGTAAGTGGCCTGCATGATCTTGTTCCATAGATCGCGGGCCTGGATGGTGTGATAGACCTTGCCATCAAACACCAGTTCCCACGGGCCATCGGCCTTGACTGCCTCCATGAACGGATCTGTCACCAGAACCGACATGTTGAACATGCGCAGACGGGCCGGGTCGGATTTGGCGGTGATGAACTGTTCGATATCGGGATGATCGCAGCGCATGGTCGCCATCATCGCCCCGCGGCGCGACCCCGCAGACATGATCGTCCGGCACATCGCGTCCCACACATCCATAAAGCTCAGCGGCCCCGAGGCGTCCGCCGCCACCCCGTGTACATCCGCCCCACGCGGACGAATGGTTGAGAAATCATAGCCGATCCCCCCACCCTGCTGCATGGTCAGGGCGGCCTCTTTCAACATATCGAAAATACCGCCCATGCTGTCTGGTATGGTTCCCATGACAAAACAGTTGAACAGGGTCACCCGGCGTGCAGTGCCCGCACCGGCGGTGATGCGTCCGGCGGGCAGATATTTGAAATCCTCCAACGCCTCAAAGAACTTGTCTTCCCAATGAGCAGGGTCCTGTTCCACGCGGGCCAGATCGCGAGCGATACGGCGCCAGCTGTCTTCAACCGTTTGGTCTATGGGCGTTCCATCCGCCTGTTTAAAGCGGTATTTCATGTCCCAGATCTGCTCGGCGATGGGGGCGGCAAAGCGGCTCATTGGTGATTCCCTGTCTTGAAAGAGGTATCCAGATTAGCCCAATTCGCACCTTCACCACAACACCTTGATGAAGCGGTGCAGAAGACTACAATATAAAGGTAGCCTTGGGACGACTCTGTGGGAAAGCTGTGGATAAGTACGTAAACCTTATAAAACTGTCCGTCGGATCAGAAAGCGTCGACACGCTGATCGCATGGCAGGAGAGTCGCATGCCTCTGTACGAGGACGGATTGCCGCGCCACGTGACACGCATGTGGCCCAAACGCGAGGCAGAGATTCTGAATGGCGGATCAATCTATTGGGTGATCAAAGGCGTTGTGCAATGCCGTCAGCGCATCCTACGAATGGACGAAGTGATCGGGGATGACGGCATTCGCCGCTGCGCCATCATTCTGGATCCTGAGGTTCATCGCACCCAGAACGCCCTGAAGCGCCCCTTTCAGGGGTGGCGTTATCTCAAGCCCGAGGACACCCCCGCCGATCTGCCAAAAACCCGCGCGCAGGACGATGCCCTGCCCGATGATCTAAACCGCGCGCTGGCGGATATCGGCGTGCTGTAATCAGGCCAGACGGTCGAGCACCTCAGTCAGAACATCCTTGTCTTCGTCCGTATACTTGGCCACCCGGCTGCGCCATAGGGTTGCTTGCGATTGCAGGATCAGCCCGTCTGTCAGGATTTTCAGATGGTTGGCGCGCAGGGTTTCCCCCGTTGACGTGATATCGGCAATCGCTTCGGCGGTTTCATTCATTACCGTGCCTTCGGTCGCCCCCTGGCTGTCGACCAGCGTATAATCGGCCACGCCCGCATCTGTCAGAAATTCACGCACCAACCGGTGGTATTTGGTGGCAATCCGCAGGCGGTGGCCGTGGGTCTTGCGAAAAGCCGCCGCCGCCGCGTCAAGGTCATCAAGCGTGTCCACGTCGACCCAGCAGGCTGGCGTAGCGATGATCAGATCGGCCTTGCCAAACCCAAGCGGAGATACTTCTTCGACCTGCTGTTCCCAGCGCGGCAGCTTTTCATGCACCAGATCAATTCCGGTGACGCCAAGATGAATGCGACCAGCAGCCAATTCACGCGGAATTTCCCCCGCCGATAACAGGATCAGCGAGACACCCTCGATCCCTTCCACCTTACCGGCATATTCGCGGTCCGACCCACTGCGAGACAGGGTGATGTCGCGCTTTTCGAACCACGAAAAGGTCTTTTCCATCAACCGGCCCTTTGAAGGCACGCCCAGTTTCAGGCTCATTGCGCGTCCTCCTCTATCTCCAGCATCAGGTCCGGGCGCAGCACGCCGCCAACTGCGGGGATTTCTGCGCCTTTGCCCAAGTGGCGGGTCAGTGCATCATAGCGCCCCCCAGTGGCAATAGGCGGCAAATCCGGCCGGCCCTCGGCGTAGAAACCAAAGACAAACCCGTCATAATACTCCATCGAGGTCCGGCCATAAGACGCTTCGAAATCCAACCTGTCCACATCCACGCCGCGCGCTTGCAAGGCCGCGATCCGCGCCTCAAGCCGGTCCAGCGCCGGGGTGATCTGCGGCAAGTCCACCGCCACGTCGCGCAGCTGTTCAAGCGCAAAGGGCATGGTTTCGCGGACGTTCAGCAGGGTTTCCAACCCGGCCAGTTCGTTGTCGGAAATCGGTGGGGTATCACGATCCTCACGCAGGGCTTCGATCCGTGCCTGAATTTCAGAGGCGCGGCGCTTGCCGATCATAGGCGCGTCGGTTGCCAAAGGGTCAGCAGCCTCGAGTAAGGTCTTGCGTCCTTCAGGCCCCGGCTTGCGCCCAGCGAAACGGTCCAGCAAGACGCGAAAACGGCGGGGCCGCCACAGATGGCGCATCAGCGCCGCCTTGCGCCGGTCGGAAGTCCTCAGCCCCTGGACAGCAGCGGTCAGAATACCGATATCGCCGGTTGCCGCCCGCAGGGGCAACCCACGCAGTTGCAACGCGAACAGCGAAAACACTTCGGCATCGGCACTGGCCGGATCGGTGCGATCAAACACCTCATACCCGACCTGGATATATTCATTCGCGCGATCCGGATCGTGTTCCTGCCGCCGAAACACCTCACCCGAATAGGTATAGCGCGCCGGTTCGGCACCGTCGGACATGTGCATCTGCACCACCGGCAGCGTGAAATCCGGGCGCAGCATTTGTTCACCATGCAGCGCATCCGAGGTAACGTAAGCACGGGCGCGAATGTCTTCCCCATAGAGGTCCAGCAACGTTTCAGCCGGTTGCAACAGAGGCGGATCAACAACCCGGGCACCTGCGGTCTCGAAACGCACCCGCATCATTGCTGCGCGCGTCTGTATCTGAGTACGGTTGGCCATGGCTCAGTCCTGATTGTCCAGAATTTCGCGCACCTTGGCGACCAGATCACCGCGCGGCACTTCGAACTGGCTTGGGCGTTCTTTCCATTCCTCAAGCGTGGCGCTTTCGGCGATCTTTGCACCAAGGATCAGGTCCTTGATCTGCACGATCCCGTTTGCCTTTTCGTCGCCGCCTTCGATCACGGCAATGGGTGAGTTCCGTTTGTCAGCGTATTTCAGTTGATTGCCGAAATTCTTGGGGTTGCCCAGATACACCTCGGCCCGGATGTCGGCATTGCGCAGCTCGGCCACCATGGCCTGATAATCCGCCATGCGGTCGCGATCCATCACGGTGACAACCACCGGCCCCTTGGCCTGTGCGCTGATCCGCCCCTTTTCGCGCAGAGCAGCCAACAGGCGGTCGACACCAATGGAGACACCGGTCGCTGGCACTTCCTGTCCAGTGAAACGCTTGACCAGATCGTCATAGCGCCCACCGCCTGCGACAGAGCCGAACTGCCGCTTGCGGCCTTTCTCATCCAAGATATCAAAGGTCAACTCGGCCTCATAGACCGGGCCGGTATAGTAGCCCAGGCCACGCACGACCGATGGGTCGATGACGATACGGTCTGGGCCATAACCTTGAGCAGAAAGCAGATTTACTACTTCCATCAACTCTCTTACGCCATCTATGCCTTCACGAGACTCCGATACCAAATTCATAATTGTGTTCAAGACAGATTCATTGTAGCCGAAGTTTGGATCGTCATCTGGGCCGAGAACATCCAGTCGTCGTCGCGCCGTAAGAAATTGGGTGACGCGATCTATTTGCTCTTTTTGAAGCCCAACGCCATCGATATATGCACCCGATGCATCCAGACGCCCTTTGCCTAGTAACTCTCGCACACCGGCCTCGCCCACCTTATCGAACTTGTCGATTGTGCGCAGGACGTTTTCCCGTGCCGCCGGATCATCACCCAGCCCCATCACTTCAAGCACGCCATTCATAATCTTACGGTTGTTGACGCGGATCAGATAGTCACCTTTATCAATTCCGACCTCTTCCAGCGTATCCGACAACATGGCGCAAATCTCGGCATCCGCCGCCATTGATGCGGTACCCACCGTATCCGCATCACATTGATAAAACTGACGATACCGCCCCGGGCCTGGCTTTTCGTTGCGCCAGACCGGACCCATCGCAAAGCGGCGATACGGTGTCGGCAGATCGTTGCGATGCTGCGCATAGACGCGGGCCAATGGCGCGGTCAGGTCATAGCGCAGGGCCATCCAATCGCCCTTGTCGTTCTCATCAAATTCCTGCCAGGCAAAGACGCCTTCGTTCGGACGATCTACGTCAGGCAGGAACTTGCCCAGCGCTTCGACCGTTTCGACCGCGCTGCTCTCCAAAGCATCAAAGCCATAGCGATGATAGACACCCGCGATAGTCCGCAGCATCTCGGTGCGCTGCGTAACTTCCTCGCCAAAATAGTCGCGAAACCCCTTCGGCGTTACGGCCTTGGGGCGGGGCTGTTTCTTGGGCTTGGCCATTTGGGGCGTCCTTGGGCGTTAAGTGTTCCGCGCGCGGTCTATCCCATGGCCCGTTTCGGGGCAAGGCGCGCTTTCGCTGGCCTTGCACAGCCGGTGCCGTTATGACCGGCCCGAGACAGGAGTTTCCAATGCAACATCTGGAAGAGCAGATCGCCCATCTGACCCGCACGGTCGAAGATCTGAACACAATCGTCACGCGCCAGCAGGATGAGATCGACAACTTGACCCGCCGGGTTGAGGTGCTGATGCGCCGCGAAGGTGAACGGGCACAAGAAGGATCAGGCGGCATCATCCTAGGAGACGAACGCCCACCGCATTACTGAGCGATTACAAGCCGAGCGTCGTTTTCACCGCATTGTCGACAACCCCGCCCAACAGGGCATGCTGGTCCTCGGCGCAGCCCTCTCTCAATGCGGCTATGAAGGTCTCGCGCAGTTTCGCTTTGTCCTCGTCCGTGCTTGCGTGATCATTGATATCAATCTGGCGGTTATAGATCGACAGTGCTGTCATCTTCTCGACAACCGCAAAGATATAGGCCTCATCACCGTCCGACTCTTCAACCACCGTTGCACAGGTATGATACATGACGGGCAATGCGTCCTGAACCATTTGTTCAGCAGCTTCGTCGGCGATGGCCATGCCCGGAACGATCATGCACAGGCTTGCGAGAGCGGTTTTCATTTGGGTCAAACGCATCGTAGTCATTTCCAGTTATGTCCAATAAGGGCACCGGCCACGCCGCCGATTGCCGCGCCCTTGCCATCACCAATCAAAGCACCGACGCCCGCCCCGATCAACGCGCCTTCGATGGTGTTCTTTTTCTTCTTGTCGTCCGCCACCGCCGACCCGGCGGTGACCAAGGCCATCGACGCGGCCAATATCAATGTTCGAAAACCGAAATGTGGGATCGTCATATGGTTGCCCTCCTGTGGCATCACCAGAAAATCTCTTTCAGTCCTCAGCCTATCCGGCGGGCGAATGTCAGGCAACTTTTCCGGGGCGGTCAGATTTCCTCAACCGACATCACGCCGTCCAGCGACTTGATCGCCCCTTTGATCTGCGGGTTGATCGGGAATTCCTGGCCAAGGTCCATCTCGACATCTCCCGGCAGGCCAGGATCAAGCAGGCACAGATGGATAGGCCCTTTCGCAGCCCCCTTGGCTGCGCCAGCGGCATCTTCCAGAACTTTGGCAACTGTGGGCAGAACCTGCGGCTGATCAACAAAAATGCGCAGCCCGGTCGCCCCTGCCTCGGCCACGACCGCATCTACCGGCCCGACGGACCGGCCTAGAAGTTTGAGTTGATCGGCCTCCATCGTTGCTTCGGCGGTCAGCACCACCTGTGCACCGGTTTCCAGAAACTCACGGGATTTCTCCAGCGTTTCGGAAAACAGTGTGACCTCATAGGCACCTGTAGGGTCAGAAAGTTGGGCAAAGGCAAACCGGTTTCCGCGCGCAGATTTCCGTTCCTGCCGCCCAGCCACTACACCGGCCATCTTGGCGATCAGCGGACCCGAGCGTGCCTTTTCCATCACCTCATCCAGTGTCAGTACCTGCTTGCGTTTTAGGGCAGGCATATAATCATCCAGCGGGTGGCCGGACAGGTAAAATCCGATGGCCTTGAACTCTTCGCTCAAACGCTCGGCAGGCAACCAGTCCGGCGTCGGCGAAAGGCGTGGCTCGGGCAGGTCGTCGCCCGCCTCGCCGAAAAGCGATACCTGGTTCGAGTTCTTCTGATCGTGGATCGCAGCTGAATATTGCACCAGCGGATCAAGGCTTTCGAAGACGCGGCGGCGGTTCTTGTCGAGTTCATCAAACGCGCCAGCACGCACCAGCATTTCCAAGGGCCGCTTGCCGACCTTCTTCAGATCGACGCGGCGGGCAACGTCGAAGAGGTTGACGAACGGTTTGCCTGCACGTCCTTCTACTACCAAATTCATCGCCTCAACGCCGACGTTTTTCAACGCGCCCAGCGCGTAAACCAGATGCTGATCCACCACGTCAAACGTGGATTGCGAGCGGTTCACGCAGGGCGGTATGTAAGGTAGTTCCAACCCTTTGCGGACTTCCTCGAAGTAAACCGCCAGCTTGTCAGTCAGATGGATATCGCAGTTCATGACCCCGGCCATGAACTCGACCGGGTGGTTCGCCTTCAACCAGCCGGTCTGATAGCTGACCACGGCATAGGCGGCAGCGTGGGATTTGTTGAAGCCATAGTTGGCGAATTTATCCAACAGGTTCCAGACCTCGGTCGCCTTAGCCTCGTCCACGTCATTCTCAGCAGCGCCTTTGAGGAACTTAGGCCGCTCGGCATCCATCGCCTCCTGAATTTTCTTACCCATCGCGCGGCGCAGCAAATCCGCTCCGCCAAGGCTATAGCCCGCCATTTCCTGAGCGATCTGCATAACCTGTTCCTGGTAGACGATAATGCCTTGGGTTTCGTCCAGGATATGGTCGATGGAAGGGTGCAGCGTGTCCCGTTCGCTCAGCTTGTTCTTGACCTCGCAGAACTTGGGGATGTTCTCCATCGGGCCCGGACGGTATAGCGCGACGAGGGCGATGATATCCTCGATACAATCCGGTTTCATCCGCTTGAGCGCATCCATCATGCCCGAGGATTCCACCTGGAACACCGCTACGGTCTTGGCCGCTGAGTAGAGTTTGTAAGTCGCTTCATCATCCAGCGGGATGGCGTTAATCTGGTTCGCGGCCCCTTCGGCGGCTTCGTACAGCTCGGTGCCATCAGCAGCAATGTGCAGGTCGCGCCCGGATTTGAAGATCAGATCCATCGCATTCTGGATTACGGTCAGGGTTTTCAGACCCAGAAAGTCGAATTTAACCAGACCGGCCTGTTCTACCCATTTCATGTTGAACTGGGTCGCAGGCATGTCGGAACGCGGATCCTGATACAGCGGCACCAGCGCATCCAGCGGACGGTCGCCAATCACCACGCCAGCCGCGTGGGTCGATGCGTTCCGCAACAGCCCCTCGACTTGTTGGCCGTAGGTGAGCAGGCGATCGACAACCTCTTCATTACGCGCCTCTTCACGCAGACGCGGTTCGTCTTTAAGCGCCTTTTCAATCGAGACGGGTTTCACCCCTTCGACCGGGATCATCTTGGACAGGCGATCCACCTGCCCGTATGGCATCTGCAAAACCCGCCCGATGTCACGCACGGCGGCCTTCGACAGCAGCGCGCCAAAAGTTATGATCTGCCCAACCTTGTCGCGCCCATATTTCTGCTGCACGTAGCGGATCACCTCTTCGCGGCGGTCCATGCAGAAGTCGATATCGAAGTCAGGCATCGATACCCGTTCGGGGTTCAGGAAACGTTCGAACAGCAGCGAATAACGCAACGGATCAAGGTCGGTGATCGTCAGCGCATAGGCCACCAGCGACCCCGCGCCCGAGCCCCGCCCCGGCCCAACCGGGATGTCCTGATCCTTTGACCATTGGATGAAATCGGCAACGATCAGGAAATAACCCGGAAACCCCATGCCCTCGATGATGTCCAGTTCGAAATCCAGCCGCTTCTGATACTCTTCAGGGGTTACCGCATGCGGGATCACGGCCAGACGTTTCTGCAGACCTTCATTGGCGATGCGGCGCAGCTCGGCCACCTCGTCATCGGCGAATTTCGGCAGGATCGGATCACGGCGATAGGCCATGAACGCACAGCGCCTGGCGATCTCGACCGTGTTTTCGATTGCTTCGGGCAGATCGGCGAACAGGGTCGCCATTTCCTGCTGCGACTTGAAATAATGCTGTGCGGTCAGACGGCGGCGGCCATCCTGCTGATCGACATAAGCGCCCTCGGCAATACAGATCAGCGCATCATGCGCTTCGTACATGTCCGTGGTCGGGAAGTAGACATCGTTGGTAGCCACCAGCGGAAGGTTCTTGGCATAGGCCATTTCAACATGGCCGCGCTCGGTCAGACGTTCGGCCTCGGGCTGACCACCCTCGCCTGGATGGCGCTGTAGTTCGACATACAGACGATCCGGGAACATGGTTGCAAGGCGATCCACCAAGACCTCGGCCGCTGGGCGCTGCCCTTGCTGCAACAAGCGCCCCACCGGTCCGTCGGGGCCGCCAGACAGGCAGATCAGACCATCCGAGCGCTCTGACAGTTCATCCAATGTCACCTGCGGCAACTGCCCGCCCTTGTCCACATACAGGCAAGAGCTGAGCTTCATTAGGTTTTCATACCCGACCTCTGACTGCGCCAGCAGCACCAGCGGCGCGGGGGCTTTCGCTTTCTCGCCCGGTTGCGCCTGCAGATAGGTCAGATCGACCTGGCACCCCATGATCGGCTGAACACCCGCCCCGCTAGCGGTGACCGAAAACTCCAGCGCAGAGAACATGCTGTTGGTGTCCGTGACGGCGACGGCGGGCATCTCAAACTTTTCACACAGACCAGGCAGCTTTTTCAGCCGCACGGCGCCTTCCAGCAGGGAATATTCGGTGTGAACGCGGAGGTGGATGAATCGTGGAGTGCTGCTCATGCCGCCCACGCTATCGCAGCCGGTGATGGTACAAAAGCCTGAACCGTAGGTTCGGATTGCCAAAAAAACATGCGTTGATTGTTCGGGAAATCCATAAGGTGCTTCGGACTCTGAGGGTGAAACATGCTACAAAACCGTTTAGTTTCAATGTGATGAACATCGAAACCACATGAAACACAAGGATCGGACCAATGAAATGATACATCAGAAGCGTGGTTTTTCTTGCCAGATTGGCTGCGCTGTTTCTAACATCTAGTGGCAAGCTATCCGCCCGCACTCTTTCTACGTCGCATCGAAGGAGAGCATTCAGAGGCGCAATTCGGTAACGCGACGGGTTTCACGAATGGATATCACGTTTCTTCTGAACGGAGAGACAGTGGAGTTGGCGAATGTCGATCCGACAGTCACCTTGTTGGATTGGCTGCGCGAGGATCGCTCTCTGACCGGCACCAAAGAGGGCTGCAACGAAGGTGATTGCGGTGCCTGCACTGTCATGGTGACGGATCAGGGAGGAGCCAAAGCTCTGAACTCCTGCATTCTGTTCTTGCCTCAGCTCCACGGCAAAGCGGTGCGCACCGTCGAAGGCGCCAGCAGCCCGGACGGGAAGGCCCACCCGGTTCAGCAGGCAATGGTTGATATGCACGGGTCGCAATGTGGCTTTTGCACCCCCGGCTTTGTAATGTCGATGGTGGCCGGGCATGCGAATGGTGCAACCGATCACGACACACAGCTGGCCGGGAACCTGTGCCGCTGCACGGGCTATGCGCCGATTATCCGTGCCGCCAAAGCCGCCGAAAAGCACCCTGTTCCCGTCTGGGTCAAGGACAAGCCTGACGCAGCACCCGCCGCGTCTCCTATGCTGCCGCGGTCCTCGGACGAGCTTGCCGCCATTTATGCCGAACACCCAGAGGCCACCCTGGTCGCTGGCGCGACCGATGTAGGCCTTTGGGTCACCAAACAGTTGCGCGACCTGAAAACAGTAATCTTCATGAACGGTTGCGATGATCTGAAACAGATCACGGTTACTGACAATGAAATTCGCCTTGGTGCCATGGTCGATATGAACCGCATGGGCGAAGCGCTGGGCGATCTGCACCCCTCTTATGCTGAAATGATCCGCCGCTATGCCAGCGTACAGGTGCGGCACGCCGCAACCGTAGGCGGTAATATCGCCAATGGGTCACCAATCGGTGACAACCCGCCTGCACTGATTGCCCTGGGCGCCAGCCTGCACCTGCGCAAAGGCGACACAAGGCGAACGCTGCCCTTGGAAGAGTTCTTCATCGACTATGGAAAACAGGATCGCGTATCCGGAGAATTCGTCGAAGCCGTAAGCTTCCCGCGCCAAGCGGATCGGTTGAAATGCTACAAGCTCAGCAAGCGGTTTGATCAGGATATTTCGGCCGTTTGTGGGTGTTTCAACATTACCGTTGCAGAAGGTACCGTCACTCAGGCGCGCATCGCATTTGGCGGCATGGCGGGCGTTCCGAAACGCGCCACTCAAGTCGAAGCTTCGTTGACCGGCAAGCCATGGACAGCTGCTACCGTTCAATCCGCTCTGACGATGTTTGCCGAGGATTACGCGCCAATGTCAGATATGCGCGCCTCGGCTCATTACCGCCTTGAGACGGCGAAAGCGATGCTGGAACGTTATTTCCTTGAAGATCAGGGCCAGGTAACCAATGTGCTGGAGGTGTCGGCATGAGCGTGACAAAACCACTGCCTCATGACGCCGCGCCGCTACATGTGTCCGGTTCGGCCCGCTATGTGGACGATATCCCAACACCAAAAGGCACGTTGCATCTGGCCTTTGGTCTCAGTCCCATCGCCAAGGGCACAATCGCCGCGATTGACCTGTCTGCAGTCAAAGCCGCCGACGGTGTCGTCATGGTGATGACCGCCGAAGACCTGCCCTTTGCGAATGATGTCTCACCGTCCATTCACGATGAACCTTTGTTGTCGGACGGCTCTGTCCACTATATCGGGCAGCCCGTATTTTTGGTTGTCGCCACCAGCCATCTGGCCGCGCGCAAAGCTGCACGACTGGGCAAGATCGACTATACTGAAGAAACACCAATTCTGACGATTGAAGAGGCGCTGGCCGCCGACAGTCGGTTCGAGGACGGCCCGCGCATCTACACCAAAGGTGATGCAGACGCCGCCATCGCAGGCGCGGCGCATGTGATCGAAGGCAGTTTTGAGCTTGGCGGGCAAGAGCATTTCTATCTGGAAGGTCAGGCTGCACTGGCGGTGCCGAATGAGGGTGCTGATATGCTGGTCCACAGTTCAACCCAGCACCCGACTGAGATTCAGCACAAAGTGGCAGAGGCTCTGGGCGTTCCCATGCATGCTGTGCGCGTTGAAACCCGGCGCATGGGCGGCGGGTTCGGGGGCAAGGAAAGCCAGGGCAACGCTCTGGCTGTTTCCTGCGCAGTGGCTGCGCGGGCAACCGGCACAGCCTGCAAGATGCGCTATGACCGCGATGACGACATGATCATCACCGGTAAGCGGCATGCCTTTCGCATTGGCTATAGGGCCGGGTTCGATCAGGATGGGCATATTCAGGGGGTATCCTTTCTGCACCATGCCATATGCGGATGGGCACAAGACCTGTCGCTGCCCGTCGCGGACCGGGCGATGCTGCATTCCGACAATGCGTATCTGCTGCCCAATGCGCGGATCGAAAGTCACCGGCTGAAAACCAACACCCAATCTGCCACCGCCTATCGGGGGTTTGGAGGCCCTCAGGGTATGGTTGGAATCGAACGCGTCATGGACCACGCCGCGCATGAGCTGGGTCTGGACCCGGTCGAACTGCGCCGCAGGAACTATTACGCTGCCCCGGCGGGTACCGATGACCATGCCCCTGATCGCAATGGCGGCGATACGCCAAACACCACCCCTTATGGCATGGAAGTCGAAGATTTCGAACTTCACGGCATGACCGAAGCCTTGTTGAATTCCAGCGACTATGCCGCGCGCAAGGCAGCAATTCAGAAATGGAATGCCGAGAACAGCGTGATCAAAAAGGGCATCGCCTTCTCTCCGGTCAAGTTCGGCATTTCCTTCACCCTGACCCATCTGAATCAGGCCGGCGCGCTGGTGCATGTGTACCAGGACGGGTCCGTGCACCTGAACCATGGCGGCACCGAGATGGGCCAGGGCCTGTTTCAAAAAGTGGCCCAGGTTGCCGCCTCACGCTTTGGTATTCCGCTAGAGATGGTGAAGATCACCGCCACAGACACGGCCAAAGTGCCGAACACCTCGGCAACGGCGGCATCCTCGGGAAGCGATCTCAACGGCATGGCGGTGAAAGCCGCCTGTGACACAATCCGCGACCGGATGGCAGAGTATCTGGCCGAGCGACATCAGGCCGACCCGTCGGCTGTCACCTTCGGGGATGGTCATGTATCGGTTGGTGAGGAACGCTATACCTTTGCCGAAGCGGCTGCGCTGACCTATCAGGGCCGCATCAGCCTTTCGGCCACCGGCTTCTATAAGACACCCAAGATCGAATGGGACCGGATCAAAGGCCAAGGTCGTCCGTTTTTCTACTTCGCCTATGGCGCCTCGATCACCGAAGTTGCCGTGGACACACTAACCGGTGAGAACCGCATCTTGCGCACGGATATCCTGCATGACGCGGGCGCGTCGCTGAACCCTGCGCTGGATATCGGTCAGGTCGAAGGTGGCTATGTGCAGGGCGCGGGTTGGTTGACGACCGAAGAACTCGTCTGGGATGGCACAGGCAATCTGCGCACCCATGCGCCATCGACCTACAAGATCCCGGCTTGTTCCGACCGCCCCGACATCTTCAACGTTGCGCTTTGGGAGGCTGAAAACCGTGAGGACACGATCTATCGCTCGAAAGCGGTAGGCGAACCTCCATTCATGCTTGGGATATCCGCCTGGCTGGCACTGTCGAATGCGGTGGCGGCCTGCGGAAACAGCTACCCCGCATTGGATGCCCCCGCCACGGCAGAAGAAGTCTGGCATGGTGTCCAAAGGATGAAGGGGGACGACTGATGGGATTTGACCTTGAGACTTTGAGGGAGGCGGTCAAAACCCATGGGCGCGTGATCCGGGTAGTCATCGCCGGGATCAAGGGCTCGTCCCCACGTGAGGTTGGTGCCGCAATGCTGGTCTGGCAGGACGGGCAATCCGGCACGATCGGCGGCGGCACACTTGAGTTTCAGGCAGCCGAAGCGGCGCGGATACAAACCGCCCAATCGCGCCTGACCCATCACGCGCTTGGCCCCGACATGGGCCAGTGCTGCGGTGGCGCTGTTTCCTTGCTAAGCGAGGTCTATGACCGCAACAACATCAACGATCTGGACGACAGCATCATCGCGCGCCCAACATCGAACCAGGACATGCCACTGTCGGTCAAACGCCTGTTGACCGAAGCCCGCGGACAGGGGATTGCACCAGAGGCACAGCTGATCGAAGGCTGGATGGTCGAGCCGGTCCACAAACCAGCGCGTGCACTGTGGGTCTGGGGCGCGGGTCACGTCGGTCGCGCCCTGGTGGATGTCCTGTCACCGCTGCCCGATCTCGCAATCACTTGGGTCGATACAGGATCCAAGCGGTTTCCAGAAACCGTACCGAACGGAGTCACCGCCGTCCCTGCCGCGAAACCAGCGGAACTGGTTCGGCATGCGCCGCGTGATGCTGAACATCTGGTGCTGACTTATTCACACAATCTGGACTTGGAATTGTGCAACCGTCTGCTTTCGCACGATTTCCGCTTTGCGGGGCTGATCGGCTCGGCTACGAAATGGGCGCGGTTCCGGTCTCGGCTGGCAGCGCTGGGGCACTCGCCCGAGCGGATCAGCCGGATCACCTGCCCGATTGGCGACCCGGGCCTGGGCAAGCACCCGCAGATGATTGCCGTGGGCGTCGCATCACAACTGCTGCGCCCGATCGGGCAAAACAATTTGAAGAAGGATCTGAGCGCGTGACCACTCCACTGCTAAGTTTGCAAGGACTGACCAAAGCCTATCCCGGCGTCGTGGCCAATGATCAGGTGTCCTTTGACATCGGTGAGGGCGAAGTTCATGCCCTGTTGGGCGAAAACGGCGCGGGAAAATCCACGCTGGTCAAAATGATCTATGGCTTGGTGAAGCCCGACAGCGGCACCATGCTGTTGCGTGGCCAACCCTTTGCTCCGCCCGAGCCGCGCGCCGCGCGTGCTGACGGAATCGCGATGGTATTTCAGCATTTTTCGCTGTTCGACGCGCTGAACGTGGCCGAGAACATCGCATTGGGGATGGAGAACCCGCCGCCAATGGGCGACCTGGCCTCGCGCATTCGGGAAGTTTCGGAAACCTACGGCCTACCGCTGGACCCCTTTCGTACAGTCGGCGACCTGTCTGCGGGGGAACGCCAACGGGTTGAGATCATTCGCTGCCTTCTGCAGGATCCAAAGCTTTTGATCATGGACGAACCAACCAGTGTTCTGACTCCGCAAGAAGTCGATATCCTTTTCGAAACGCTGAATAAATTGCGGTCTGAAGGCACATCGATCCTGTATATCTCGCACAAGCTTGAAGAAATCCGCACCCTATGCGACCACGCTACGATCTTGCGTTTGGGCAAGAATGTGGGCGAATGCGTTCCGTCTGAAACCTCGGCCCGGGAGATGGCCGAGTTGATGGTCGGTTCAACCCTGCAAACACCT
The DNA here is from genome assembly GCF_059610685.1 of Ruegeria sp. CDSC052. Classification (NCBI taxonomy): domain Bacteria; kingdom Pseudomonadati; phylum Pseudomonadota; class Alphaproteobacteria; order Rhodobacterales; family Roseobacteraceae; genus Ruegeria; species Ruegeria sp. CDSC052. The sequence goes on along the minus strand of NZ_JBXWOB010000009.1, from coordinate 112,924 downwards.
GAGCGCGGAGGCCGCGAGTTCGGCGAGGTCGCGCTGGATGTCAGCGGGCTTTCCGTGCCCTCACCGTCTGAATTCGGCACCGCGCTGAAGAATGTCCACATGACAGTTCGCAAAGGCGAAGTGCTGGGAATTGGCGGTGTTGCCGGCAACGGACAGGACGAACTGCTGGGTGTCCTGTCTGGCGAAATCCAGACAGCTGCCGATGCGATCAAGTTCGATGGCCAGCCGATTGGCAAACTGGGCCCAACCGCACGGCGCAAGCTGGGCGTACTGACCGCCCCCGAAGAGCGGTTGGGACATGCAGCCGCCCCAGACATGAGCCTGACCGAAAACGCCCTGCTGACCGGATCGGTCCGCGAAGGGTTGGAAAGCAACGGGTTCTTGAAATGGGCAGATACCAAAAGCTTTGCTGAAAAGATCATCAGCGCCTTTGATGTGCGCACGCCAGGGCCCGAGAATGCGGCCCGGTCATTGTCAGGCGGCAACCTACAGAAATTCGTGATCGGACGCGAAGTGTTGCAGAACCCCGATGTACTGGTCGTGAACCAACCCACATGGGGGGTGGACGCCGCTGCCGCTGCGTCGATCCGACAGGCCATTCTGGACCTTGCCGCCAAGGGCACGGCGGTGGTCTGCATCAGCCAGGATCTGGACGAATTGATGGAAATCTCGGACAGCTTTGCCGCCCTGAACGAAGGCAGGCTCAGCGCGCCACGCACAACCACGGGTCTGACCGTGGATGAGATCGGCCTGATGATGGGCGGTGCACATGGCATGGAGGTAGCCCATGTCTGATGCAAAACAAAATATGACGACGGGGGTGTGAGCAGATGATTGTATTGGAGAAACGGCCACAGCCGTCCAAGGCGTGGTCTTATGCGACCCCGCTTGTGGCGGTATTGGCGACGATGCTGTTTGGCGGCATATTGTTTGCCGTCCTGGGTAAAAACCCGGTTCAGGCCATCGGCACCATTTTCTGGGAGCCTCTGTTCGGTGAATTCGCCTTTTATTACCGCCCGCAGCTGCTGGTGAAGGGCGCGCCGTTGGTGCTGATTGCGATTGGCCTGTCGTTAGGCTTCCGCGCCGGTATCTGGAACATCGGCGCCGAGGGTCAGTATATCATGGGCGCCATCTTTGGTGCGGGGGCCGGGCTGGCCTTTTACCCGCTGGATGCCTGGTATGTCTTTCCGATCATGGTGATGGCAGGTGCGCTTGGCGGTTGGCTCTGGGCCTCTATTCCGGCCTTTCTGAAGGTGCGCTTTGGCACCAATGAAATTCTGGTCTCGCTGATGCTGGTATATGTGGCTGAACAGATGATGGCCTCGGTCTCGCTGGGACTACTGAAAAACCCCGAAGGGTTCGGTTTTCCGGGTTCACGCAATCTGCAATCCTATGAGAGTGCGCATAATGCCGAGCTGATCGCAGGATCGGGGATGCATTGGGGCGTTGTGACCGCACTGATAGCCGTGATCTTTTCCTATATCCTGCTGAACCGGCACATGCTGGGCTTTCACATCCGCCTGACGGGTGAGGCCCCGCGCGCAGCCAAATTCGCCGGGGTAAACCCAGCACGACTGATCCTGTTCTGTCTTGGCCTGTCAGGCGCACTGGCCGGGCTGGCGGGGATGTTCGAAGTCTCGGGCCCCTCGGGTGTTGTCAGCATCGACTTTAACGTCGGCTATGGCTTTACCGCGATCATCGTGGCCTTTCTGGGTCGACTGCATCCGGTGGGCATCCTGCTAGCCGGTGGTCTAATGGCGTTGACCTATATCGGTGGTGAAATTGCGCAGTCCCAAATGGGTCTTCCTGCCGCGGCTATTCAAGTATTCCAGGGGATGCTGCTGTTCTTCCTGCTGGCCTTCGACCTTTTGACCAACTACCGCATCCGTGCGGCCCGTAGCGAGGTGGCGTAATCATGGACCTAGGTGAGATTAATCCCGTACTTCTGGTCGCGTCACTGATGGTGGCTGCAACTCCCCTGCTTCTGGCCGCGATCGGTGAATTGGTCGTCGAAAAAGCAGGAGTTCTGAACCTTGGCGTAGAGGGCATGATGATCGTTGGCGCGATCAGCGGTTTTGCGATCTCGGTCGAGACTGGGTCGCCCTGGCTGGGCTTTGTCGCCGCGGCCATAGGCGGTGCAGTACTGTCCCTGCTGTTTGTGCTGCTGACGCAGGTGGCGCTGGCCAATCAGGTTGCCAGCGGCCTGGCGCTGACTCTGTTTGGTTTAGGGTTCAGCGCCCTGCTCGGTCAAAGCTATGTGGGGGTCAAACCCCCCAGCATGGGCGATATCCATATCCCGGTGATCAGCGATATTCCGGTGATTGGCCCGATCCTGTTTCAGCATGACCCGATCCTTTATGTCGGCATCGCTTTGACAGCGGCCGTCTGGGCTACGCTTAAATACACTCGCGTCGGACTGATCCTGCGCGCGGTAGGTGAAAACCACGATGCGGCGCATGCGCTTGGCTATAAGGTGATCAAGATCCGCATCATGGCGATCCTGTTCGGCGGTGCCTGTGCCGGGCTGGGTGGGGCTTATATCAGCTTGATCCGGGTGCCACAGTGGACCGAGGGCATGACAGCCGGTGTCGGCTGGATCGCCCTGGCCTTGGTCGTCTTCGCCAGTTGGAAGCCATGGCGCGCCCTGCTGGGTGCCTATTTGTTCGGCGGTATCACCGTGTTGCAGCTGAATTTGCAGGCAGCGGGCGTTGCCATCCCGGTCGAGTATCTGGCAATGTCGCCCTACATCATCACGATCCTTGTGCTTGTGATCCTTTCCGCCGACAAAAGCAGCGCACCTGCCTCACTCGGCCGGATATTCCATGCCTCGCATTAGACGGGGACAACTGAACCAACTTGGGGAGTAACACATGAAAATTACTACATTTCTGGCAAGCGCTGCCATGGCGCTGGGTTTGGCAACTACTGCCATAGCCGAAGACAAAACCAAGGTCGGCTTTGTATTTGTCGGCCCGGTGGGCGACGGCGGCTGGACCTATGAACATAACAAGGGCCGTCTGGCGGTTGAAGAAGAGTTCGGCGACAAGGTCGAAACCGTGTTTGTTGAATCCGTGCCCGAAGGCCCGGATGCAGAGCGGGTGATGACCCAGATGGCGCTGGAAGGTGCAGACCTGATCTTTACCACCTCGTTCGGATACATGGATCCGACCATCAACGTGGCCAAGAAATTCCCGAACGTGAAGTTCGAACACGCGACCGGCTATAAAACAGCCGACAACGTTTCGGTTTATTCGGCACGTTTCTATGAAGGTCGTGCGGTACAGGGCCATATCGCGGGCAAGATGACCAAGTCGAACATTGTTGGCTATATCGGGTCCTATCCGATCCCCGAAGTGGTCCGCGGAATCAACTCGGCCTATATCCACGCCAAGAAGGTCAACCCGGATGTCGAGTTCAAGATCATCTGGGCCTACACTTGGTTCGATCCGGCGAAAGAAGCAGATGCCGCCACTGTTCTGATCGAACAGGGCGCGGACGTGATCCTGCAGCACACCGACTCGACCGCACCGCAAGCAGCTGCGCAAGAGGCGGGCAACGTCATCACTTTCGGCCAGGCCTCGGACATGAGCGAATACGCTCCGTACCCGCGCGTCTCGTCGATCATCGATGACTGGGCGCCTTACTATATTGCACGGACCCAGGCCGTCATGGATGGCACATGGGAAAGCGCCAATACATGGGATGGCATCCGCGAAGGCATGGTTGCAATCGGCGAAATCTCGGACGCGGTTCCCGCTGACGTCAAAGAAGAGGCACTGGCGCTGAAAGCGGCCATGGCCGCGGGTGAATACCACCCCTTCACCGGACCGCTGAAAAAGCAGGACGGTAGTGACTGGCTGGCCGAAGGCGAGACTGCAGACGACGGTACACTGGCCGGCATGAACTTTTATGTCGAAGGCTTGCAAGGTGAGATTCCGCAGTAAGGCGGCACAGGATAACGCAGAAAGGCCCGCCATGTGCGGGCCTTTTTTGATTTTGCCACCTGTTTTATGCCACTCTTGATCTTCGATAGCCCGAAACCAGCGCCAAGCACATTGATCCGCGGCTCTACCGATCAACGAGGACCAGATGAATTCAAAACGCGAATTGCTGCAGAAACTGTTGAAAGGTATCGAAACCGGGGATGCCGAGGCCGCAGCCGTCGTCAACGAAGAAAAATACATCCAGCACAATCCCCAGACCCATGAAGGCAGCGAGGGGCTGGCCACGTTGTTTGCCCGCCTGTCGAAAACAAATCCCAAGGTTAAATTTGTTCGCGTTTTTGAAGATGGCGAATTCGCTTTTGCCCATAACGAATATGATTTTGCCGAAGTTAAGGCCGCGTTCGAGGTCTTTCGGTTTGAAGACAGCAAAGCTGTTGAGCACTGGGATAACATTCAGCCCCTGCGCGGCCCAAACGCTTCGGGACGCGGCATGCTTGATGGGCCAACTGAAATCACGGATATTGACAGAACCGAACAGAACCGGGAATTGGTCGACAACTTCTCGCAAACGGTCCTGATAGACCGGAAAACCGAGCGGATGAAGGCGTTTGTTGATGCGAACCTGATACAACACGATCCCGATGGTGTTGACGGCATCGACGCCTATCGCATGGTGCTTGAAGCTAGATCAGACGCGGAGTTGATCGTTCAGTATCACCGCGTCCATCGTGTGCTGGCAGAAGGGAATTTCGTCCTGTGCATGAGCGAAGGTGCCAGTCACGGAAAACATACCAGCTTTTATGATCTGTTTCGGGTCGCAGACGGAGTGATCGTCGAGCAGTGGGGCACTATGGAAACCATAGCGCCCCGTAGCGAGTGGAAGAATGACAACGGCAAATTCTGATCTAAGTAAGGGCCGTTAATGCCCGGTCAGAACCAGCGTGTTCACCGGCATCAGGATCAAACGCAGGCGCAGACCCGCCGCATGAACCACGCCGATCGTGTCGACCACATGCAGGAAAGCAGAGTGCCAAAAGCCCAAATCTTCATGCTCCAGCCGCTCGTGGTTATCGGTGTAGACATTCGCCAGACAGTTGCTGCCGGGCGGGATATCATCCGCCATGCCCTTATAAAGCGGTTCAAAATAAACCAGGATCGAGCCCGGCACCTTGTTGGACTGCACGTCTCTCAGCTCGTCTGACGGGCGAATTTGTCCCGATGGGATCACATCCTGAACTTCGACCACCACAACCGGAATAACCGTGAACGGCTTGGTCATGCAGCCCAGCTCTCCGACCATGCCGGGCTTGATAACCTGCGCCGACATCTGATTGAACGCAGCCTGAAAGCGGTCATGCCCGGAATTTGACGGCACAAGAATACCTGCTGGACGCAGCAAAGGACTGACGTAATCGCCAACCTGAAGGCCGAACTGTTCAATCCTCCCCGTCACACCCGCGTTGATCACAGTCTTATCCAGCTCGGTCAAAGCAGCATCCAGGTTCGCATTGGCGCTGGCCAGTTGGGCCGGGATCAGCTCTTCGATTTGCTGTACGACGGCAGCGCGTTGCGATTCAGCCGCAACCAGCTTGGCCTCTCGTTCAGCGACAAGGTTTTCCAGCCGGTCAATCTCGGCCAGGCGGACGGCGCTTGACCCTTCGTCCCGCAGGGTCGTATTGCGTTGCAAGTCCTCCAGCGCCTGATCCAGCGCCGCTTTTGCGCCCGCGATCCCGGCGGCGGCCTCGGCCAGATCGGTCTCCGCGACTTTCAGTGACGCCTGAACTTGCGCGATCTGCGCATGCGCTGCCTCAACCATTGCAGTCTGAGTAAAGTCCTCGATCCGGAAGATTGGCTGCCCAGCAACGACCTGTTGGTTGTTGGAGACATAGACCTCGGACACTCGCCCACCCAGTTGCGGCAAGATCGTTACCGTGCGGAAATACGACGCCGCAGTTTTGCTGGCCGGGTGAAAATAGAACAGAGTGGTGATCACGGTCAGCGCCATAATGGCACAGGTTGTCAGACCCCAGCGCAACTCGTACCACATGGTGAATAATGTGATCTCGTGCCCGATACGTTTTCCCTGCACAAAGCGGCGGAACAGATAATCAGGCAGCACTGTAACCAGCGCGCACATCAGTGTTTCAAGCATGTCCTATTGCTCCTGCTGCGCGACGGGTTCGGGGGATGGAACGGGATCGGGATCAGCAGGCGGTTGCGGCGCCAAAGATCGGATCGCATCGGCAATGGCACGCAAGGGCGCACCTATGTCGGGAAACTGGAATCCGGCGACCAGAATGGCTGCAATCCAGAACAATCCGTTATGAGTGAACAAAGCCAGCAGCGCAAGAATTCCCACAAGCTGAAACTGCGGGTGGTTGGATTCATGCGCGAGCTTTTCGGGGATCGAATGCAGGGTGAAATAGCCAACGCCGATCAGGATGATTACCACAACCGTGAAAATGAACATGACCGTCAAAAGAAAATCGCTGCCATCCGCCTGGGTCACGTAAGACGGAATGTGCCCCGTGGCCAATGGGTGTAAATCTGCTGTGCTCACCCTGCCCTCCTCTAATTGCTTTCCACTTCTTTGGATGGGTTGATGCGCAAATTCAACCCTGCTTAAAGTCTCAATTAGAATTCTACGGTCGTGCACGACGCATTCGACGTCAGAAAATCACGACTGCGGCCAGCAAAGGGGCGACATGATAGATTTCCTGATTATCGGCGGCGGTATTGCCGGGCTTAGCGTGGGCGCGCGGTTGTCAGAGCGCGGCCAGGTCACCGTGCTCGAAGGCGAAGAGGCGCTGGGCTATCACGCATCAGGCCGGTCCGCGGCTATGTTTGCACCCGCCTATGGTCCGCCTGCTGTTATTGCCCTCAACCTTGCCAGCGCAGCGCATTTTGAGACGAATGACTATCTGTCGCCACGCGGCTGGGTTCTGATCGGCGGGAAAGACCAACACGATGTGTTTCACCGGGATGCCGATCAACTTGGCGGCCGACAGATTTCCTTTGACGCGGCACAATCCCTTATCCCGATCCTGAACCCCGAAACCGTCGGGTTCGCGGCGCACAGCGACAGTGAACAAGATATAGATACCGACCGCATGATGCAGGATTTCGCCCGGACGATCCGTGGGAATGGTGGATCCGTTCTGACCCGGCAAAGCGTCACGGCAATTCGCAAACATAGGCACTGGATCGTCGAGGCCACCGAGAGCTTTGAGGCACGACACATCGTCAATGCAGCCGGCGCCTGGGTTGACGAAATCGCGGCGATGGCCGGTATCGCGCCGATTGGTATCCAGCCGCGCCGCCGCTCAATGGCCCGTATCCCGGCCCCCGGCGGGCATGACTTGCGCGCCTGGCCCATGATGTTGGGTGCGGGCGAAAGCTGGTATGCTAAACCCGACGCGGGCAAATTGCTGGTCTCACCTGCCGATGCCGATCCGACCGCTGCCCATGATGCATTTGCCGATGACATGGTTCTGGCCGAGGGCTTGGCCCGGTACGAGGCAATGGTCACCGAGCCTGTGACACGGGTCGAAACCAACTGGGCGGGCTTGCGCAGTTTCGCACCGGATGGCAGTCTGGTTTTGGGGCCCGATCCGACCGATCCTACGTTTATCTGGTCTGCCGGTCAGGGTGGTTACGGGTTTCAGACGGCCCCTGCTGCATCCCAACTGGTAGCGGATCTGACAGTCGACAACCAATCAAGTCTGGACACGGCGACCATCGCCTCTCTGAGACCAGACAGGTTGCACAGATGAACAAGCGCCCGTTACCCTCCAACGCCAGCGTCGCGACTGTAGGAGAGAACGGTCAGTTGGTCGCTCCGGCAGCCAGCCGTAACGTCGGGGCTTTGTGTGATCTTCTGGACCAGTTCGCCCCTTTGACCGGACAAGCGCTGGAACTGGCAAGTGGCACCGGTCAGCACATCGCAGCCTTTGCCGAGTGCCGCCCCGGCATGCATTGGCAACCCAGTGAGGTTGAATCCGAACGGCGGGCCAGCATCAATGCCTACACCGCGGGCCTGCCGAATGTGTCTAAAGCAGTCGCTCTGGATGCAACCATCGAGGGTTGGCATCAGCCGTTTGGCGGCAGGGATCTGATCGTTCTGATCAATCTCTTGCACCTGATCAGCTGGGCCGAAGTGGAAACGCTTGTCGGCGAGGCGGCGCAAGCACTGAACGCGAATGGTCGGTTGGTCCTCTATGGTCCCTTCATGCGAAACAATCGCCTGACCAGCGCAGGGGATCAACGATTTCATACGGCTCTGGTCCAGCAGGATGCTGAAATCGGATATAAAAACGACGGAGACGTTTCTGAGCTTTTGGCCAATCACGACCTGAAAATCCTGGAAGTCGCGGAGATGCCTGCAAATAACCTGGCCTTCATCGTGGAAAAATCTAACACCTGATCCAGATCAAAGCCCGACCGAGGCCAACTAAACATATTCCAAATACACGATGTTAAATGGAATGTAGCATGCCCTGGCAGGAAAAGATCAACGACACGCGAAAAGGTCTTCGCAATTTGAACGGCGCAATCCCTGATACCGCCCGCGCCTTCGGTGCGCTTGGCGCGGCGGTCAAGCAAGGCGGAACGCTGGACTACAAGACCAAAGAATTCATCGCTCTTGGCATATCCGTAGCGGACCGATGCGAACCCTGTATCATGCTGCACACCGAAGCTTTGATCAAAGCCGGCGCGTCACGTGACGAGATTTCGGACGTTCTGTCCATGGCGGTTCAGATGGGGGGCGGGCCGTCGATGATGTACGCCTCTAAGGCGCTGGACTGTTTCGACGAGCTGAGTGCATGAAAAAAGCCCGCGTGCTGCGGGCATTTGAAGGCGGCACCAAAAAGGTGCCGCCGTTCTTATCCAGATCAGCCGTCCTTGCGGATGACCTCGTTTTTCGGATCATAGGGGCTGTCGCAGGTGACGACCGCATCCCACAATTTGTCCTGAAGCTTGACCTTCAGCTTGGTGCCTTCGACCGCCAGGTCGGGTTTCACATAGCCCATGCCGATGGATTTCTCGAACGCCACCGAATAACCGCCCGAGGTCAGACGACCGACGCGTTCACCTTCCGGCGTATACAACACTTCACGGCCCCACGGATCGGCATCCTCCGGTCCGTCGATCAGCAGGGTGCAGCATTTCACGCGCACGCCAGTCTCTTCCAGCTTGGCCTTGCCATAGAAGTCTTTGGACAGGTCGACAAAGCGCGGTAGGTCGGCTTCCAGCGGGGTCGCGTCGCGGCCCAGCTCAGTGCCGAAGGCGCGATAGGATTTCTCCTGACGCAGCCAGTTCTGGGCGCGGGCACCGACCAGCTTCATGCCATGCTTCTCACCGGCTTTTTCCAGCAGGTCGAACAGGTAGTTCTGCATTTCGATCGGGTGGTGAAGTTCCCAACCCAGCTCACCGGTATAGGCCACGCGGATCGCGTTGACCGGGCACATGCCCAGTTCGATCTGACGGGCCGACAGCCATGGGAAACGCTTGTTGGACAGCGCGGTTTCCGGATCGGCGTCTTTGATGACCTCTTTCAGAACGTCCCGCGACTTGGGTCCGGCGATGGCGAAGACACCCCACTGAGTGGTCACGTCCTGGATCTCGATATAGCCGAACTCCTCCATCTTGTCCTCGGCCGCCTTGCGCAGGAAGTCGGCGTCATACTCGGTCCATGCGCCGGCAGAGACGATATAGTAGTTGTTCTCGCCATTGCGAACGATGGTGTATTCAGTGCGGGTGGTGCCGTGCGATGTCAGCGCGTAGGTCAGGTTGATACGACCGACCTTGGGCAGCTTGTTACAGGTGAACCAATCCAGGAACTGGGTCGCACCAGGGCCTTTGACGACATGTTTGGTGAAGGCCGATGCGTCGATCAGGCCAACGCCTTCGCGGATCGCCTTTGCTTCGTCAACGGCATGCTGCCACCAGCCACCGCGGCGGAACGAGCGGGCATCATGGTCGAAGTTTTCGGGTGCATCCAGCGGACCGAAGTAGTTCGGGCGCTCCCAGCCGTTAACCCAGCCAAACTGTGCGCCACGCGCTTTCTGACGGTCATAGGCCGGAACAGTCCGCAGCGGGCGGCAGGCAGCACGTTCTTCATCGGGGTGGTGCAGGATATAGACGTGCTCATAGCACTCTTCATTCTTGCGTGCCGCGAACTCGGTGGTCATCCAGTTGCTGCTATAGCGTTTGGGGTCCAGAGAGGCCATGTCGATCTCGGCTTCGCCATCGACCATCATCTGGGCCAGATAATAACCGGTGCCACCCGCAGCGGTGATACCGAACGAGAACCCCTCGGCCAGCCACATATTGCGCAGACCCGGCGCGGGTCCAACCAGCGGGTTACCGTCGGGTGTGTAGCAGATCGGGCCGTTGAAATCGTCTTTCAGACCGGATTCAGCACAGGACGGCACACGCTCGGCCATCGCCATGTACTGATCCGCAATCCGGTCCAGATCGAGCGGGAATAAGTCTGCGCGGAAACTATCGGGCACGCCGTGTTCGAACTGCGCCGGCGCACCATGTTCATAGATCCCCAAAATCCAGCCACCGCGTTCTTCGCGGGCATAGGATTCGTTGTCGGCATCACGCACAACAGGGTGTTCCGGGTTGCCCGCCTCGCGCCATTTGACCAACTCGGGGTCTTTGTCCATGACGATAAAGGTGTGTTCGACCGGGATCGCAGGCATCTTGATGCCCAGCATATTCGCGGTCCGCTGTGCGTGGTTGCCCGATGCGGTCACGACATGCTCGGCGGTGATAACCACCTGCTCATCCGACGGAATGAGGTTACCGCCCTTCTCGACCATTTTGGTGCAGGTGACTTCCCAATGAGTGCCGGTCCAATGGAAGGCATCGGCCTGCAGCTTGCGAACGATCTCAACACCGCGTTGACGCGCACCCTTGGCCATCGCCTGTGTCACGTCTGCTGGGTTAATATAGCCGTCCTCGGTGTGATATATCGCGCCCTTCAGGTCCGAGGTCTCGATCAGCGGCCAGCGTTCTTTAATCTGGTCCGGAGTCAACCATTCATAGGCAACGTCACAGGTTTCGGCGGTCGACGCGTACAGCATGTATTCGTCCATGCGCTCCTGGGTCTGCGCCATGCGCAGGTTACCAACCACGGCGAAACCCGCGTTCAGGCCGGTCTCATCCTCAAGCTGCTTGTAGAAATCGACCGAGTATTTGTGGATATGCGTGGTCGCATAGGACATGTTGAACAGCGGCAGCAAACCCGCCGCATGCCAGGTCGAGCCTGATGTCAGTTCATCCCGCTCGATCAGCATGACATCGTCCCAGCCTGCCTTGGCCAGATGATAGGCAATCGAAGTGCCGACGGCGCCGCCGCCAACGACCAGTGCTTTGACTTGGGTTTTCATAGCCGGGTGTCTCCCCTTGGAATCTGTTGCCACCATATGGCGCAATCAGCGCCCACCGCGCGACATTCATCCGACCAGTGATATAAAAAAAACGACCCTCAGACATCTGGGGGTCGTTTTTCCTAAAAGTTTTGAACTTTCTCAGCCGCCAGACAGCGAGCAGGTCTTGCGCGCATCTTTGAAGGCGCATTTGCCCGAAGACCCTGCTCCACCCTTGTTCACACGAATCTCGGATGCTTCGTTCACACGTTTCCCAGAAGCATCGGCAGTTTCTGAACCTTTAAAAAACGACTTCAGGCCGCCGAACAAACCGCTCGAGCTTTTCGGTTCGACCTCTTTTTCTTCCGACCCACCCGTTAGCTTCCCGAAAAGTCGCCCAAAAACACTGCCGCCAGATCCATCCGCATCTGCGTTTTCAATTTCCAGGCCAGCCAACCCTTTGCGATACCCGATCTGGATCAAATCATCCGGGGATTGGATATTGTTTGCCGTCAGATCGAAAGCATCAGATGGCAACCCGTGTTGTGCCGCCATTGTATTGGCAAGCAAGGCCAACCCGTTGATGTTTTCGATCCGCAACTGAGCAATCTCGCTGCGCAGCCGGGTGAACTCGACCCGGACTTCGGCCATTTGCAAGGCGCGCTCAATGCCGCCATCCGGGTCGGTAACCGCCTCGTTTCCTACACCAGGCACCGGCCGGCTAAGCAACGCGTTCATCCCATCATAGTCAAGCTGGCTGAGGAATATGCGCACATCCTGCTCCGGGGCATCCGTGTACATCTCAACACGGATTTCCTCACCCAGACCCAGGGTGCCCGTATAGATCTGGAACCCAACCGGCTGTGTCAGATCCGTCACTTTGGCAGTGATCATCGACCAGACTTTACGGACATCGAGATGGATCGGGCTGTACTCTGCTTCGACGAACTGAAAATAGGCAACGCCCCCGATCACACCGAACGGAGCATAGTTGCTGGCGCCGAAATCCATCGAGTCGATCGATCTTGCGATATTGCCCGCAAGTGAATCCGCGGAAGCCTCCTGCCGCAGTTTGATCTCAATCCAGTAAGTGTGACCAGCCTTTTCATAAACCCAGCTTACCTTATCCAGTTTTTTGGCCTGTATTTCAGCTTTTTGAACAGCCACCTTACTGGCAAGCGGGCGCGCGGCCTCACTGACTGATTTCAAGCCCCCCCCTTCACGCGCATCGAGCGTGAAGTCACTGTCCATTATTGCCCGACGCGAAAGCTCTGAATCCGGGACCGGCATATAGGGCTTGCCCCCTGCGCGCCAACGCTTCTGGCGGTCGCGTTCTGCCGCTTCGGCATCCAGTTCTTCATGATAAAGGGCGAACCGCGTTTTGAGCGTTTCCACATAGCCGTTTGCCGACAGCGTACCTTGGTGTTTCTTATCCTGCTGGTAGTAATCCAGCCCGGCGACAACCAATCCAACAATCAGCGCAAACCCGATCAGCCGCAACGCGTCCATCAAATTACCTCAATATTCATTCACTGCTTATTTCGCGCAGAATCTTTGAAAATTGAGGCATCCTTGTGGCTTAGATACGGAATAATCCGCGCGGTTTTTACCCGTCCCGAGCCGGAAATATTTTTCCCGGGTTCATGATATTGTCGGGATCAAGCGCCTTTTTCACCGCCTCCATAAAGGTCAGCGCTGCCCCTAGCTCCTTGGCCAGGTATGACCGCTTTCCTTGCCCGATCCCATGTTCCCCGGTACAGGTTCCCTCCATCTCGATCGCAAGGTCATTCAACCACCCAACAAACCCGTCCGCCTTGGCCACTTCGTCGGCGTTTTCCATATCGATCAACAGCAAGGTGTGAAAATTACCGTCCCCTACATGCCCGACAATCGGCGCCAAAAGCTCAAGTTCCTTGGCCTTGTTCCGGGTCGCAGTCACGCATTCTGCCAGTCGCGAGATCGGTACGCAAACATCGGTTGATATGCCCCGCGCACCGGGGCGCAACTGCAAGCTGGCCCAATACATATCATGGCGTGCCTGCCAGAGTTTGTTGCGTTCTTCGGTTGTCGAAGTGGCCGCGAAATCTGTGCCGCCGAACTCTTCGGCGATCTGACCAAATGTCTCAGCCTGCTCGACCGCACCACCAGTCGATCCATGAAACTCCAATAGCAAAAGCGGGGTTTCCGGTAAGGCCAGTCCCGAATAGGCGTTTGCGGCCTTCACCGACACCTCGTCCAACAACTCGATCCGGGCCACGGGAACGCCGTACTGGATCGTCATCATTACAGCCTGACATGCCGCGTCGACAGAAGGAAAAACACAACGCGCCGAGGTGATCGCTTCGGGGATGCCTTGCAGACGCAGAGTGAGTTCTGTGATGATGCCCAGCGTGCCCTCTGCGCCTACCATCAGGCGGGTCAAGTCATACCCGGCCGACGACTTTCTGGCCCGCTGCCCGGTCCGGATGATTTGCCCGTCCGGCATCACGGCCTCAAGGCTAAGGATATTGTCCTTCATCGTGCCATAGCGCACCGCATTGGTTCCCGAGGCACGGGTCGCCGCCATACCGCCCAGCGAGGCGTTCGCACCGGGATCAATCGGAAAGAACAGACCCTGATCACGCAGATGAGTGTTCAGCTCCTCTCGCGTTACACCTGGTTGCACGACACAATCCAAATCACCGGAATGAACGGCCAGTACCTTGTTCATCTGAGACAGATCGACCGAAATGCCACCGGCTGGCGCGTTCACATGACCTTCCAGCGAGGTTCCGGTGCCAAAGGCAATCACAGGGACCTTATGCGTGGCGCAGGCCTTGACGATTTCCGAGACTTCCTGGGTCGAATGCGGAAACACCACTGCATCAGGGGGCTGGTTTTCGATCCATGTGGTCGTATGCCCGTGCTGCTCGCGGATCGCCTGACCCGCTTGCAAACGGTCGCCGAATTTCTGTTTCAGAATGCCGACGACCGTTTCAATCCCCGCCTCGTTTCGCCGAAGCGACTTTGCTTGCACCATGCTTTCCCTTTCTGACTGGCCGCTAGACTACTCGCCCAGCGCAATGCCCTCACGTCGCGGATCGGCACCGCCTGTCAGCATGTCCCCGATCTCGATGGCATGAAGACCTGATGTCAAATCACGCGCGTTGACCTCATAGCCAAGCTCGGTCAGCGCATCCGAAAGCCCTTCGGCCCCGGTGCCCTGTTCCACGTCGAACGTGCCGAAACGATTGACCAGATGCGGCAGTGCCAAGGCCTGTTGCACATCCATATCCCAATCTGCCCAGGCGATGATCGACTTGGCAACATAGCCGATAATCCGGCTTCCGCCCGGCGACCCGATGGCCAGAACCGGTGCACCGTCCTGCATCACAATGGTCGGGCTCATGGATGAGCGCGGACGCTTGCCCGGTTCCAGACGGTTGGCAATCGGAACGCCATCACTGTGGGTTTTGAACGAGAAATCCGTCAGCTCATTGTTCAGCAAGAACCCGTTGGTCATCAGCCGCGATCCAAAGCCGTTTTCGATCGTCGTGGTCATGGACAGCACATTGCCAAACTGGTCCACGATCGAAATATGCGAGGTCGACGGAAGTTCCAGCGAGATATCATCCGCCCAGTTCGAGGCATGGTCAAATTCGGGATTCCCCGGAACGGCGTCGATCAATGCGGCCTCACCGCTCAGCAACGCGCCCCGTTCGGACAAATAGGCAGGATCGACCAGCCCCTGTGTCGGCATCGGGACAAAATCATGGTCAGCCATATAGCGCCCACGGTCGGCAAAAGCCAAACGCGAAGCATCCCCGATCAGCCGCCAGGATCTGATATCTTCGGGGCCTGACGCTGCCAGATCATAGCCGTTCAACATGCCCAGAATCTGCCCGACCGTCAGCGCCCCTGAGGATGGCGGGCCCATTCCGCAGACTTCATAAACGCGGTAGGTGGCGCAGACGGGGTCACGTTCGATGACCTGATAAAGCGCCAGATCTGTACCAGACAGCACGCCCGGATTCCCAGGCGCGCTGCGAACCGCGCTGACGATCCCGGCGGCAATCTCTCCTCCGTAGAATCCAGCTGATCCTTCCGCAGCCATGATGCGCAGCGTTTCCGCATAGGCCGGGTTCGTCAACCGCTGCCCCTGTGCAAGCGGCTGTCCTTCCGGCAGAAAATACGCGGCTGTCTCGGGAAATCGCGACAGGCGTTCCGCGTCATTCTCAACAAGGCTGGCCAATCGAGGGGAAACCAAAAAACCCTCATCAGCCAACGTAATGCCGTCAGAAAACAGGCCGGGCCACGGACTGCGGCCCCAGCGGCGATGCGCCTCTTCCAACAAAGCCGGGGTGCCGGGTGTGCCGACAGAAAGTCCCCCGACAACCGCATCAAAGAATTTCAGCGGTTCGCCATTCTCGTCCTGAAACAGACGATGGGTGGCCTCAAGCGGGGCGGCTTCACGTCCGTCCAGTGTTGTCAACTTGCCAGAGGCCGCATCATACCAGACCAGAAATGCACCACCACCAAGGCCCGAGGATTGCGGCTCGACCAAACCAAGTACAACCTGCACGGCAACCATCGCATCAGCCGCCGAACCGCCTGCCCGCAGCACCTTGGCCCCAGCCTCAACCGCCAGAGGGTTGGCCGCGGCCACCATCCAGTTCTGCGACGTCACGGGTTCACCGGCCAATTTCGCTTCGAGTGAGGCTATGACTTCTGCGGTCAGGCCTTGAACCTGCCCGTCAGTACCACCCTCAGGTGCAACCGCATCCGCAGCTTCCTGAGAGGCCAACGGCCCGGCAAAGGTCATGGTTGCCAAAAGCAATCCCGAAATCAGACTTCGTTTCATAGTATCCTCCTGAAAAATTGACTTTGTATCGTCCGGCCACCAAGCCGCGTACTATAACATGGACGGAACAACCTGGTCCGGTGGTCGGTGGCCGTCTTCGAATGTCTTGATATTTATGATAACTTTCTCGCCCATTTCGATCCGCCCCTCAAGCGTGGCAGATCCCATATGCGGCAACAGAACCACGTTCGGCAACTGCCGTAGGCGAGGGTTCACCTTCGTTCCGTGTTCGTAAACGTCAAGACCTGCACCTGCGATATCGCCTGACCGGATTTGGCGGGTTAGCGCGTTTTCATCGACCACTTCGCCACGTGACGTATTGACGAGCACTGCACTGGGCTTCATCAGCTTTAGCCGCCGGGCATTCATCAGGTGGAAAGTCGAAGGCGTAGACGGGCAGTTTACCGAGATCACATCCATCCGCGCGACCATCTGATCAAGGCTTTCCCAATAGGTCGCCTCAAGCTCTTGCTCTGTCTCCGGCCTCAACCTACGACGGTTGTGGTAATGTATCTGCATTCCGAAGGCACTGGCACGACGGGCAACCGCCTGACCAATCCGGCCCATCCCCAAAATGCCAAGACGCCGCCCACCGATCCGCCCACCCAGCAACGCGTTGGGTGACCATCCTTGCCAGTCCCCCTTTTGCATGACGGACAGCCCCTCGGGGATGCGGCGGGTCACGGCCAATATCAGCGCCATGGTCATATCCGCAGTATCGTCGGTCAGCACACCGGGCGTATTCGACACAAGGATGCCGCGCTGACGGGCGGTTGCGACATCGATATTGTCAACCCCGGCCCCATAGTTGGCGATCAGTCGCAGCCTTTCACTCGCCTGCCCCAGCAACCCGCCATCAATCGAGTCTGTAACCGTTGGTACAAGTACATCCGCTTCTTGTACGGCCGCTACAAGCTCTTCTCGGGTCATGGGTGCGTCGTCCGCACGCAACCGGACATCGAACAGCTCGCTCAATCGGGTTTCAACAGCCTCGGGCAACCGTCGCGTAACGACAACACTCAGACGTTCTCTAGGCACCTGTGTACTCCCACTGCTTTGCAAACTTTCGCGCGTCATGGCATCGTGGCGCAGGATAGGGCGGGGCACAAGAACCCCTGGGCATTGATCCAACCTTTTTTCGAAGCAAAATTAACAGGCATAAGAGCAGACTGTCAGTGAGTGTTCTCCTACCAGTAAATCGCCGGATTCTGGCGCTTTTTTCAGTAATTTTGCTTGTGCTTGGTCCCTTTGTGGCCAGCGCACAGGATAAGCGCGGCCAGGTCACGAATCTGCCTTTGCCACGGTATGTTTCCATGAAAGCGGCCGAGGGAAACGTGCGCAGAGGACCATCCCTGTCGCATCGAATCGACTGGGTGTTCAAACGGCGCGGGATGCCTTTGCAGGTGACGGCGGAATATGGCAACTGGAGAAAGGTTCAGGACCGCGATGGCGCAGGGGGTTGGGTCCATTACGCCTTGTTGTCTGGCGTGCGCACAGTACTGATCGAATCCGACTTGCTGCCGGTCTATTCCAACCCGGACCCAAACTCGCAGGTCAGTGCGCGGTTTGAAACCGGCGTTGTCGCGCGGCTTGGAACCTGCACGATCGAGTGGTGTCGCATCTCTGCAGGTGGATATCGTGGCTGGGCCCTGAAATCCAACCTTTGGGGCGTCGATCCCTCAGAGATTCGCGAGTAGCGCTGATCTCAGAGCAACCGGCAATGAAGTTCCCGATCCGCCACTCTCGAACTTGCTTATTCTTGTTATCTGCTTCGGCATTGGGCGGCCCTACGTAAGCAGGAGGCGCAACAAAGGGGTGCAGCGCCAGAAAGACCACATTCGCGACTGCCACTCGCCCTCGTTAAACCAATCGAAAACCTGCTTCCTGTCCGCCTGCCAGACGAATCCTCGCCCGGCCCAGCCGTTCAACATCTGTCCGCAGAGTCATGCTTCTTTGGCGGAAGAGCCAATTCACAGCCGTTGCCGTCAAACCATGTTCAACACCTTCGGGCAGGAAGAGGTGCTGCTAACATGACCCGTGAAAGATGCTCTGAATTTTTTTTATAACTGGCCTAATTTTTTTGCCTGAAAGCTCTTGAACCCTACCAACAACAATCGTAGATAGCGCCTCACCGTTGGGGTGTAGCCAAGTGGTAAGGCAGCAGTTTTTGGTACTGTGTATCGTAGGTTCGAATCCTACCACCCCAGCCAAACACTTCCTAATTGTGAGCTAGCGCGAGATCGCCGCCGTATTGTGGCGTGTTTTCCGACTCTTGCCGCATCTGGGTTAAGACAGAGACGCTTATGTGAGAGCAAATCCGGTCAACTTCGGGCCCCAGTCTCAGTTTGCCATTCCGGCGGTACGAGTATGTGGAATTGGGGGAAGTTTTGGTTTAGAACTTCGCGAACTGTTTGCGTTGTTCTGACCAGCAAGCTGGCACACCCAACTTAATGAGAGAGTCAGAGTTCAAACCATCGGGCTGTTCACCAGCCGCAATTGCATCGAGGATGTCTGGCGCGAGCATCGCCAGATCGACCACATCCTGAACGCGCCGATTTGATGTACCCTCGGCCTGCGCGATCTCAGTAAATGTCTTTCCGGCGATAATCATCGCCATCCATCTCTGCGCTTTGACGATGTTTTGCACGAGTGTCCGATCGACCTCGGGAGGGGCATCACCCAGATGCAGTTTCAGTTCGACGCCGCGCTTGCGCATTTGAAACGGTGTTGTCAAGGTGAGCGCTTCTGTGTTGATCCGGTTTGCATCACATGCCAGCGACCGGGCGAGTTCGTATTCGTTCAGACGAACGGTCAGTTTCCCCGGCTTCACGTTAGAGCGCTCGACCAGATGCAAATATTGCTTGGTCTGTCGGATCGCATGCAGTCTGGTTGATTTCTGAGCAATCTCTGACGCAGACAGATCGCAGATAAACCGCGTTACACCATCGTGGAGCTGCAGATGCTTTCTCACCAGACCGGCGATCAATTCTTCCAGTTGTTCCGCTGGCAAACGCCAGGCATCCGGATGCTTTTGGCTTCGATCTTTCACCAGCCGATGAGAGATGTAATAGCGCAAGCGCTTGCCATTCTTCCGGCTGTGGCTGGGTGTCAGACGGTCGCCGGTGTCGTCAAAGAGCTTGCCCGCCAGCAGAGATCGCAAGGCTATTCGCTTTGTGCCGCGAGGCTTGGATGCGGCATCCTTCAACATCTCCTGAACCTTTTCCCAGATGACCGGATCGATGATCGGGGGATGCTGTCCGTCATAGACTTGCCCTTTATGCCGGATCCGCCCGGCATAGATCGGGTTGCTCAGGAGGTGGTGGATGTGCCCGCAATCAAATGGCTTGCCACCAGAGGTACGTCCTGCCCCGCGAACACGCCGCCGCGATCTGAGCCCAATATCCTCCGCGCGCTCCTTTACCACCCGGATCAGTCCATGTTGCAGATAGAGATCATAGAGGTTCCTGATCGTCACAGCCTCTTCATCATCGATCTTCAGCGTCCTGCCGTGCGCCTGGTATCCGAGCGGGACATTACCGCCCATCCAGAGCCCTTTGCGTTTCGACGCCGCGATCTTGTCTCGAATTCGCTCTGCCGTGACCTCGCGCTCAAACTGGGCAAAGCTTAAAAGCACATTCAGCGTCAGCCGGCCCATGCTGGTGGCCGTATTGAAGGACTGTGTCACAGACACAAAGGACGCCTCCGCCGCATCCAGCCTTTCTACCAGCTTGGCGAAGTCGGCCAGCGAGCGCGTCAATCGGTCAATCTTGTAAACGACAATCTGGTCAACACGCTTTTCATCGACGGCCTCCATCAACTGCCGCAAGGATGGCCTTTCAAGATGTCCGCCAGAGATCCCGCCATCATCATAACGGTCCCGAAGCAATTCCCAGCCTTCGTGCTTCTGGCTCGCGACATAGGCTTCACAGGCCTCGCGCTGCGCATCGAGTGAGTTGAAGTCCTGCTCCAGCCCTTCTTCAGAGCTCTTGCGGGTATAGATGGCGCATCGGATCCGGCGCATCACTGAACCCCGAAGAAGCGCGGACCGGACCAGTGCGCGCCGGTGATGTGTTTTGCGATCGCCGACAACGACCGCCAGGATTTGCCATCCATGACATAGCCGCCATTCACCACTTCGACCTGATATGTGCGCCCATTCCACTCCCGGACTAGGTGGGAACCCGGTTTTGCTGTGGCCAGCATAGTCTTTCCCGAGGCAATCTGTTTCAGACGGCGCGTTGTTTTGACTGACACGTCGCCCAACGCTTTGTTTTGGCTATCCCATGTCAGCACACGCTTCATGAATTGCGGCGACAGATATTTGGGCGGTGGACGACCAAAAACCTGCCTCCAGCGGTCAAGGCATCCGGCGCGATCAAGCGCTTCGATCTCTGCAAACAGAACCGACACCTTATCGGGTTGGCCCGTGCTCATTGAACATCACCCTGCTCAACAATCCGATACACCGATCCTTTGTCGGTATCAGTCCGCAACACTGTGCATCCTGCCTTGCGCTGTGCGGAGATCGCGGCCCTTACTGTGTGGGGCTGCCAGCCAAAAGCCTTCTGGATCTGCGCGATCGATGCTCCGGGTTTGCGAGCCAGCAGCTTTCTCAGCTGCGCCTGGCGCGCAGATTTGGCACTGATCCGATTTGATACCCGGGTCGTGTTGTTCGAGTTCGGTGTTTTAGTCATGGGTTTCTCCACTCTGCTGGCAAAGGCCAATCCCTCGCCCTGTACTGAGTGGAGCCCGGTATTCCCCGGGCAGTATTAGTATGTGTTCAGTACCGCTCTGCCGCACTCAGAAGTCCAGTCAAAACTTGCGAACTGCAATCTGATCCAAGCAGACAAAAAAACGCGATCCCGCCTTTTCGAGACCTTTTGGTTGAATTCTGCTAAATTGAATCTTTGGCGGTTGTGCCGGCGCCCAAAGTGAACAACTTAATTTGGCCCTTTCAGCGCTTTGGCTTAGCAGTTGGAGCAGGCCGAGGCGTCAGCACAGCCTTGGTAGGCCAGACGGGCGACGAGCCGTTTGAAGCGCAGCGGAAATCCTTGATGGGCCATTTTGAGAGATCCAGTTTGCAAGCATCTCGGATCGAATTGCGTTTCTTGTCTCCCCACCTTTCTGGTTTGGCGACTGCACGTTTTGCTCCTTTGCCATGTAACTCGTGAAACAATGGGCGGATCTGTTGGGCAATCTTTGGGTTTGATGTCCAGCGGGTATCCCAACAGATCATGGTGGTCGTATGCCGCCCATCGGGAAGCGCATAATGATAATGGATACCTTGCTCAAGGTGGCGATCCAAAAGATCCTTGCAACCGTTGATCGTGAGAAAATCAAAAACCTTCAGGGTGATCTGAACATCCGTGGGAATCTCGCGAATTGGAACCAGAAAGCCGCGTAGAATTTCCCTCGGTGCTGCGGCTTCGAATTCGCTGCCGATGGTCCAAATAACCTCATTGAACTCCCGAGTGACTTCCGCACTAATCTCGATATCCGGCAACTCTACGTCGAGTTTTCGGACTATATTGAGTAGTTGCAGTCGAAGTGACCGGTGGATAGACTCCTGTTCGATCTCTCGCCATTCGCGCCAATATTCGGCTTCCATTAACGCCCAGGCCCGCTCGAAGCTCCTTTTACGCGCGTCGCGAACTAGCCCGCGGAGCTGGTTCAAAACGTAGATGGCCTCATTACCCATCAGCACCTCCACTTCGCACACCTGATAGCCAAAACTTCCCAATGCGATCTGCAGAGCCCAACCGATCTATTCCGCCATCAGTGCGGTCTGCACTCAGAACCTTTCTCGAGTGTAGGCGTGCTGTTCGCTTGCAGTCAGACTAACCGTGGCGTTGCCGCGGCGAATAAAAAACTCTTGCTTCTTCTCGAATTCAACGAACACAGGTTCTTTCGCTTCAGTGACATCAATCACGCAGACCTTCTTTCCATCCGGTGCATCGGCGAACCGCAACTTGCAATGCAGCGAGTAAGGCGCTCCGATGGTTGACGCGAACACACTCAAGAGACTGTTTTCGAAGGCATCGAGACTGTCTTTGACAAGCTTGAGGTCATGTTCGAGACCAATGATTTCTTTGTCATCGGTAACGCCAATGACAAGCGTGCCCCCTTTCGTATTCATAAAGGCGGCCAAGGACTTCAGCACTTGCTTTCGGAGGGACGTATTTTGTTTTCCCTGTCGCATATCCCACTGAAAGGTGCTCTTAAATTCAAGTTCTCTACTCTCGTCGGACTCGATGATTTCTTCCACCGACGGCGGCGGAGGCGGAGGCAGATAGAAAGCCTCCGGCCAGCCGCCGTGTTTCTCGATCACCTCATCGATCTCACCCATCAGACGCCGGGTTTCCGTCAGGGCGACGACAACGCGCCGGTAGTGCAGAATGTCTTCATCGGTCAAGACGCGGCCGGGGCTGGGCTTTTTGCCGCCTTTTCCTGCGCGATCCTTCAGCCATTTTTGGCAGACCTGATAGCCACCAACATAGAAATCCCAAGTCGCTTTGGGCACGTCCTCAAACCAACGGGTTCCGTTCACCATAACTCTTCCGTTTTCGTATTTTGGGTAGCCTTTCTCGACCCTTGCCTCGCCGCTACCAGCAAAACGGATAACTGGCGTTTCAAGAACCGGGGCCTCGTCCTGACGTAGGAGGTGCAGCGCAACGAGGTCGCGACCAAGTGGTACAAGATCTGCAAAGATGGCGCGGTCCTTGGGCGTGGGAATGCGAGGGAAGTCGGATTTCAGAAAGTCGACATAGCGGTTTCGGTAGCCGGGACTGTGCTGGACAGCATAGATATAGTCGAACAGATCGCGCGGACCGAATTGTAGCGCGAGATCGCCGCGTCCGTCCCATTGATCTCCGAGGAGGCCAAGCTGTTCGGCCTTTGGGCGTTGGAACTCAGGTCCGAGGTTTCTTTGTTCGCCACGAGGGATGCCGTCTTCGTAAGCCAAGCCGAGAGACTTGCCGACGCCCTGTGCCCAATCGCGGTTTATGTTGGGGCGGCGGTTGCGTTCTCCCGCTGTGAGATTTAGCCAAAGTGGAAAGAGATAACCGCGCTCTTTCGTGCGGTTCGAGACATAGCAGTCATCTTGAATAGCGTCACATGCAAGTACGTGTTCCCACGGCGTGGTTGCAAGTTGTCGGACGGTTGAAAGTGCCACATTTCCTCCGCTGCTCATGTGTCGCATGACGCGATCACGAAGATGTACGGCTATTTGGTTGTTATAGACCGTTACCCGATGGTCAAATGGCCTGTACGCTACTGATACAATCTCACTTTTCCAATCTATGCTACTTAGCTTTTGCTTTGCGACGCCATAGTTCCATTGGTTCTGAGTGCACAGACGAAGTCGGCCCCTCGCGGTTTCTTCGTTAGGGGTGGCAATCAACCACTCCACCTTCTCTATTTGTTCTGCTTTGGTAAATGAAATTGCATACTGATCGTGTGTTGTGACGATGCCCGGCGCGGGGTCGCCATTCTCACCCATTACTCGCGGCAGACCCTCAAACTCTTGCCACTCCTGTTTAAGGCCCAAGTCAACCTGATAGAAGAAACACTCAGGTAAAACTATTGGACACTTTAGTTGTCCGGAGATCCGTGCGGATGGGTTGACCAAAAAATCAAGTTTCTGAATCTCCGAGCCGAATAAATCATCACGCCACAGCTGGCTCGATTGCTCATTGTCCGAAAGCTTAATCGCTTCCGTGATCGCAACCCCCTGAGCGACACCTTCGAAGACGCCGTCGTCTGCGGTACCGTCCGGGGCCATCTCTTTTTTCTTTACGTTACCATGCAGGTCTAGGATGCGGATCTGACCGAAACTTTCCTTCAGTTTCGCGCGCATTCCCTTAAAGGTTGGATTGTCTAGGAAGGAATGGTTGGTGATGTAACCAAGAACGCCGTATCCAGTTTGGTCGAGTTTGAATTGAGCTAGCCGAATGAACTTAACGTAATCATCTTGCAGCCACTTGCCTTGTCCCGGCTTCAGGAGCTCTGGCCAATCACGTTTGTAATCATAAACTAGCTCCACTATCTCCTTAATATTATTGTTTTTTGAGTGCCCGGCGTATGGTGGGTTTCCTAGAATAACAGTAAATGGCGTTTCAGCTTTAGCTGAATTTGCCTCCTGCGACTCATGCGCCAGTGCTTCGGCCATGAATACGAATTCCATATCCAAGTCTCTTGCCGGCTCTAAGGCATTCGTCAGAAAAATCCGTGCGCGCTCGTTTGCATCAAAACGGTAGCCTGTCTCTTTTAATTTCAGGCCGACCTTCAAATGCGCAATGGAGTATGGAGCCATCATCAGCTCAAAAGCAGTAAGTCGGGGCAAGAGATGCAGCGGTACATACTCGTTCCACTCTGCCGCAACATCAGCCGCGCTGCGTCCTTCGGACTTCCAGAATTCGACCATTCTATCGTGTATCAGGTCGATAACTTCGACAAGGAATGTGCCGGTTCCGGTCGCCGGATCGAGGATCTGAACAAAGGGTTCATCCGGATCGATCTGGTCCGGGACTACAATCTTGTCGTTTCGGGCTGCCAGCTCCCCCCAAGTCGTGGTATCAGCCAAACCCAAAGGAAGGTCAAACTCTGTCCTTAGGATCTCATCCACGCCACGGACAATGAAGTTCACTACGGGCCGCGGCGTATAGAATACGCCCCTTTGCATCCGCTTCTCCGGATCGTACTCCTTAAGAAAGAGTTCATAGAAATGTATGACGGGGTCTTCTTTGGGGTTACGGTCCCCAAAATCTCGCAAAACGGCCTCGAGATTTGCATTTTCAAGCAGCTCAATGACATCCCTAACACCGAGTTCGTCGAAATCCATCGCCTGTCGTTTGTCCCGGCCACTCAAGGACAGAAAGGTCGAAAACAGCTCTCTCAAAAATGGGTTCGTACTTGGGATCATCTCCACGAGGCTGTCGGGGGTGGCTTCTCCCTTAGGGCGCGAGATGTATGACGCGAGTAGACCGTAACTGATCGTCTGCGCGAACATGTCGGCGAACCCATCCTTGTCTAGATCGTGGATCAGGTTCTTTCTGAAGGCCGCCAGCATTTTGCGAAGATTGCCCTGTTCTGTCTCAGCCTCCAGCAGCTCGTTCGCGCGGGCCCGGATATTTGCAGCAAGGTCCGCGAGCGCTTTCGCGAGTTCCTGAGAGGTTCGGACGACTTGGCGGTGTTCAAGTTCGAATGCGCCGCGCCATTCCGACCGCCACTTGTCGTGATCTTCAGGGTGTTCGGGCCATCGCAATTTGGAAGACAGCGTTTCAGCTACGTATTCGTTGTGCAGGCGCGTATCGAGGGCATTCCAACCGAGGACACGCAATGCGGGAAGGTCACCAGCGCCACCGGTGTCTGAGAAATGTGCAAATGCAAGTTCTCTGGCGCCCGAGGCGCCGAAATTCGTAACGAAAATCAAATCATTCTGCTGCCAGGCCTGACGGTCGGAAGACTGACTGCCCGCTCGTTTCCTTACAACCAAAGCACGCAACATTCGCCTCAGGACCGTGACCGAAACTGACTTCTCTTCGAAGGATATGAAAAAAATCCCCCAAGGTTGGCCAGTGGTCAGCGGGCGAAGCTGATGGATCTCACGAACCTTTGCGACTTCCTCGTCTTTCAAACCGAGCTCATCTGCATCCCAGTCAAAGGTGATATCCTCAAAATCTCCTTCTTCTTCGAGGGGCCAGTCGAGCTTGTCACGCAAGAGCGCAACGAGGCTTCCGAAATTTGCTACACGCTCAAGGTCTTCTGTTTTGATATTGGACATAGCTGTTCGGCTTCCAGGCTAATTTAGTTCCATCCACGCTTTCAGCACCGGCTTAACACCGACCGGGGCCTGAACTTTGCGCAGATATGTTCTGTTAATGTGCTTTTCGATCTTGAGGCGAACTTCGCTCAGATCTGCTTGCGGCAGTTCGACCTGGCGGGGCGTGTCAGCCTGACTGCGTACATACTCAACGATCTGAGGTGCCTCTTCGATTATCTTTTCGGTCGCGAGATCATACAGGTACCATTTCACGTCACCGCTGGCTTCGTTCCAGACGTCGCGTCCGGATGTCTCAGATGCCTCCCGATCAAACGCTGGCCTCGCAAAGCAGAAGAAGATGGCCTTCGAGCCGGATTTGATGTGGGATTTTCCGGAAAAAATCCCGTTTGGAAAAGCCGACAGCAGGTCCTCGAGGTCCGGCTGCTCGCTGATCAGATCCTGCCATTCGAGATGCATTTCCTCATCGGGCGTAGCCTTACCTTCATACTGTTCGGCGAAATTCCTCAGATCTTCGTAATCGTCGTCTTCGCGAAGGAGTTTCCTGCCCTCAATGCCAAGCGTTCGGGAAATGCGGAGCGTTTTGTGCGAGACGCGGTTATATAACCGAAGAAGATCATCCAGTTCGTCAGGTGGGAGGAAATTCCAGTAACCAACTGTACCTCGCAAGTCTTTTTGATCAGGGTGATCCTCCAGAATTCGTGCTTCAATATCCGGGTTCATCCGTCGGTCAACACGACCAATTCGCTGCATCAATCGCACCGGATTCCAGTGCAGATCATAGTTGATCAGCCGCGTCGCATCCTGAAGGTTCAGACCTTCTGACAAAACGTCCGTTGAAATCAGAACGCGGGTTTCGTCTTGCCCGGAAGATACAAGGTCACTGCTTGAACTCTCATTGTAGTAGGGCGCAAACCGCTGGATTAGCTTTGCGCGATCTCCTTTCGTGCCACTGTCGATTTGCGCAACGCCATGAATACCAGCCTCTACAAGCTGATCGTGAAGGTACCGGGCGGTATCACTAAACTCAGAAAATATCAGGACTTTGTGAGAACCCAAGATCTTGTCTTTTTTCAGAAGCCTGAGAAGCTCGTTCAACTTCTTGTCTTGGGAAGGTTTGAACTTCTCGAGTTCGTTCAGGAAATCTGCAATCTGCTCCAGATCCTGAATGCTGTCATGAACGATCTTTTCAATGTCGAACTCGTCACGTGAGAGTTCGTCCACAGCTTCAAGAAGCTCAGGAGGCAAAAGGTCTTCGTTGTCTTCGTCTTCGTCGAGAAGATCAAGTTGTGGGCTGTAGCCGATGAGCTTGCCGTTCCTTCGTTTCCAGCGCTCAAGCGCCTGGCGCTCGTGGTCTGTTGCAGCATGCACCTCCAGCCAGGCCAAGATCTTGTAAAGAAGCCGCCAACAGGATTGCCTGAAAGCCTCGGCGGAACTCTCGAAGCGCTTCAGGAAATTCGTTCGGATGAGTGCGACCACCTGCTTTCTTCGCCCCAGCTCCAGTGCCGGAATTACGTCTGGGTCGTCTCCTATGTAGTAGGCATATGGGTTGTAGATCCCGAGAACAAAAAGAGGCTCGCGTTTGTGGAAAGCCTCAGCGACCATATCAAGCAATTTTCCATAAGTCTGCTTTACTGAATACTCGACAACCTTTGGTCTTCTTGGCTCAGGAAAAATAATTTCCTGATCTGTCTCGCGAGCCATACTGGCCTTGACGTAACTTCTGCTCCTCTGCACCACGAGAGCATCAAATAAACTGTCCGACGAAAAGAGATCTCCAACGTCGGACATATCAATGTCCACGCCTTCCCCTTCGCCGTCATGGCTCAAAAGCTGCTTTTCAATAGATTTTTCAAGCTGGCGAATGTGGCCGGCCAGAGAATGGATCCCAAGCGGAGCCTGGCTAAAGTAATCCGCCTGATGACGAGAGAAGAGTTCAACCATGTGTTGGAAATCAAGGAGGCTGTTATTAATCGGCGTCGCCGTCAGCATGAATAGCTGCTTGCCTTGAGCAATATCGTGGAGGCGCCAGTATCGTGACCGTCGTTTTCCATCCTCTTCGCCCCTGGTGCCTGTGTTCCGAAAGTGATGAGCCTCATCAATAACTATCACATCCGCCTGGGCTGCAACCTGCTCAAGCTCCTCTGTCATCTTTTCCCGCATCAGGTCGGTATGACTAAATACTTTGAGTCGACTGTATCCTTTAAAAACGTCAGGCAATCGATTTCTTAGCTCCCGCTCCCAGACCGGTGCTTTGGCCGCTTTTGGGACGAAGAGAGCAACATTTTTACTTTCATATTTTACAAAACGCTCGATTAGCATCAGACCGATGAAGGTCTTGCCCAAACCAACACCGTCACAGAGAAATGCGCCGTTGTATTTGTCCGATCGTTTGAGAAGTGCCCCATACCCGTCCCTCTGATATCGAGCTAGGATAGGATAGATCTTTGAGTTATTTTTCTCCCACTCACTTGCTGTTTCTTCATGTCCAAGAAAATACTGCTGCAAAGACCGCGCATAGATGTCGAATGGCAGATACTCATGAATGTGTTTTTCAAATACGTTGAGTATATCCACGGTAACGTCTTCTGCTTCTTCCCAATGCTCTTCAAACCACTCCTGAAGCACTGCTACCGGTGTGCCTGTGATCTGAACATTCAGTTCGATGTTTTGAGTGAGGCCCGGCACAGTGAAGTTGGACGAGCCCACAAGCGCAGACGACCCCACCACATCGAGGCGGCCGTGAGTAATGTACGCCTTTGCATGAAATTTATCTTTTCGATAAACTCTACATTCTATCTTTCCGGAACGCAGAGCCTGCACGATCGAGCCTACACCGTTGAGGAAATGATTCTTTTCTTTCTCTCGCTCAATACTTTGATCGAGGCGATGGGAAATTTGGTGAATACCCTCCGCAAAGGCCTGTTTTGTGCGCTTTGAAACCTCATCGCCCATCAGTATTCGGATCTTGTCGACCTTCTGCCACTCGTCCTCGAGGGCAAGAAGAGAGCCAACTTCGAAATACCCAGTCGCGATATCGATGGCCTCTGCAATCTGGCACCAGTCGCGCAGATACCGCAGAGCCTTCCAATCTTCCTCGCTATTGTCGACAATGAAAAGTTCACTGCCTACTCGATGGCTTTCACGCCGTGGCATTGTTAGATTCCAATTATTAACTTGTTTTCTAAAGCATACGCGAAAGCCCTTGGACTTACAGGCAAATCGCTCCAGCTTATGCTAAAATACACGCTTTTCATATGAGCAATCGTTGCCTCCCTCGCAGTTCACGCACCCTTGCGAGAAAGTCCCCGATCCCCATAAGCCAAGCCCGCTGATCAACCTGATATGTCTTGTGCAGTGAGGCCGGCAGAACCAGTTGCAGACCCTGTCCCTGCATCTCCGTCGTCTGGATTCTCGAAATGGCAGGCTCGAGAGTGAGCAGATGCTTTGTCCGGATGCGGTCCGCTTCCGCCAGAACCTGTCGCCAGCGGTCCTTGCAGCTTGTTTTCACCGCAAGCATGGCGAGCTGATCATCCGGATAACGAGGGTCGGCGTATTCATCCTCACTAGGAAACAGGAAGTCGGCAGCATTCCGTTTCTCAGTCGTGGCTTCGCGCGTATAGCCAATCGCGTGGGCCTGCAGGATGGCTTCGACATGGTGTCCGAAGGCATAGCCAGCGCGCGATTTGCGACGGTTCTGAACGCTCAGGGAAAAGCTCAGAAAGCCATCGACATCCGCACGCCCTTCGTGAAAAAAACCGCTCTGCAACCGATCAGAAACTACTTCGCGTTCCAGATAACGGAAGAGCGCTTCCTCATGCTCCATCCAGGCAATGAGAGTGCCGTCAGGGTCGGCTACGGGATCAATCCCTGGAAGCGTTTCCCGTGCAAAAGTTGACAGCTGAGCTGTGGTGGGAAACTGTCGCCCGAACCGACCGATCAGATGTTCAAACATATCCGGCTCAGGCTCTTCAACTTCAATACCGAGATCGGCCAACACCGCACGTGCGGCGAAGCCCAGTTCAACGGTATCGTCACGCTCCAGACGCCTCGCGACAGAGCGACCTTCAAATAGATCAAGACCGAAGAGCCACAGTAGCTGCTGGCTGGTCGTAGATCCGGCGGGAGTCAGCAGAACCATCAGGTCGCCGTCTTTGCTGCGTGCAATCACAACCTGATCCCCCGCGCGGGCCTTATGGACGACAGGCTCAGATTCAGTCGCGTAATACAGATGATACTCGGGGCTGCGCCCGCGCTGTCCACGACGGACATCACTCCACGTGCAGAACGATGCTACCTTTACGGGCTCCGTGTCTTCATCATCCACAAGCCAGTAGAAAGTCGCGGGAAACGTCTGTTTCTCTGCTGGTGTGCCCAGAAATTCACGGAATCGACTCACGCCCTGAAACTCGTGCTGGTTTGAGCGCTGACGGTTGATCTCGACCTCGGTCAACACTTTGGCCCCAGCGCCCTCAAACAGATCTGCCAGAACACCGAATTTCATGAGGGCACCGCCACTGGTTCATCCTCAAACAAACCCTGCAGGCTGAGGTCACGATTCTGAGCGATAAGCCAATCGGAGATCGCGCCAAGAACATCGCTCAGATGTTGTCGTTTGCGTCCCTTTAGAGCACATTCCCAGACGATGCCTACACGCCAATCGACATTGCGCAGAGCCTCTGTGTTGGCTTGATCCCGGGCAACATTGGCTCCGATCTTCTGGCGCCAGAAGTCTCCCCGCGTACCGGGCCATTTAAAGAGATGGCAGCCGTGGCCATGCCAGAAGCAACCATGGACAAAGAGCACTGCTCTGTGTTTTGGGAAGACGAGGTCCGGACGCCCCGGCAATTTGCGTTCATGCAGCCGGAAACGGAAACCGCGGGCATGGAGCCCGCGGCGGATTATCATTTCAGGCTTCGTATCGGCGCCCCGGATCGCCGCCATGTTGCGGCTGCGGGTGGCCTCATCATGTACATCAGCCAACCTTGCGCACGACCTCCGCCTGCTTTTCCGTGAGCGACAGGATATGCGGTCGCATGATCCGTCCAACCTCCGCAAACACCGGCACTGCGACTGAATTACCGAACTGCCTATAGGCCTGGGTATCGGAAACCGGGATCCGGAAATCCTCACTGTAACCCATCAAGCGGGCGCATTCCCGGGGCGTTAGTCGACGCGGGTTCTTGCCCTCGCCTCGGCTAACCAGAATTTCCGACCCGTCTTTGTAATACCGCGCCGACAACGTCCGCGAAATGCTGTCTCCATCCACAAGACCAAAACCAAATCCGTTTCCGGCGGCTTTGTGTTTTGCGGCATAGCCCTGAAGGTAGGCCCAGAGCTTGTCCGTCAGCGTGTACTTATCGCTGACAGCCGCATCGGGACCAACGGTGAAATGTCCTTCCGGTTCTTCGGTACCGTTTTCCGGGTGGAATATATCCCGCATGCGTTTGTGACCCCGGGGTGGAATGATCAGATCTTCGAAACTGAAGGGAACGTCAGTTCGGAAACCTACCATCACAATGCGCTGCCGGTGCTGCGGCACAAAATGCGCGGCATCAATGATCTGCGTATGCAGTGTGTAACCCAGTTCTTCGGTCAGTTTGCGCCGCATAACTGCAAAGGTTTTGCCCTTATCGTGGCTTTTCAGGTTTTTGACGTTCTCAAGAAGAAAGGCAGCCGGGCGATGGTGCTTCAAAACCCGCAATACATCAAAGAACAGGGTTCCCTGTGTTTCGTCGTCAAACCCGTGGGCTCGACCCAGCGCATTCTTCTTGGATACCCCTGCGATGGAAAACGGTTGGCACGGAAACCCGGCCACGAGAACGTCATGATCGGGAATTGCTACTGCGTCGACTTCACGGATGTCGCCCGCGATCGGCCGGTTGTCTGCGAAGTTCGCAAGATAGGTCTGTTGCGCGTACTTGTCCCATTCCGATGTGAATACACAGCGACCCCCGGCCCCTTCCATGGCTTTGCGCAGGCCGCCGATACCGGCAAAGAGATCAATGAAACTGAAATCACCAGCACCAGGAACCGGGCGACGGGCTTCAATTTCAAGTTCCAGAAGGCGGGTGACGCCCGCGCGGGGCTTTTCTTCACCGCGGATCCAGCGGTAGATGTGACCCTCTGAATAATCGAGGTGCTTTGCCGCTTCCGGCACAGAATAACCTGCTTTTTTCAGAAGAATCTCAAAGTCTGTCATGACTGCTCTCATCCTGGGTATTTTTCTGACACCATGGCGGGACTCTGCCCGCCAGACAAGAACAAAATGCGGACATGTGGTGTATTTTTGGTTAAGAGATACCCTATCCAGGCCCTGACTGTTCCATTTTTCTGATTGGTCGAACTGTGAACCCGGTCGGTTTCATAGGGAACCACTTGCCGGGACGTATGAAGGGCGGCTGACAGGCCCGCTGGCAGCCGCCCTACGGGTTTTCGACCCAAACCTACCCGATTACAAACGGCCCCACAGCGGCAAAGCGAGCCGCTGTGGGGCGGAGTCGGGATGCGCAACCAGGAGGGATTAGTCGCGGACCCGTTTCTTCAGGCCATCCGTCTTCACGCCCATTTTTTCCAGCAGAGCGATCACATTTTCCCGGCTCTGGCGTTTGTCGCTTTCGCGGGCATCCACCGCAGGTTGGACTTCCAGCATGATATTGATCGCTTTGATCAGGGACGAAAAATGGCCCTTCAGTCCCCTTTTGCAAAGCGCAAGGTAGGAAGCCTCATACCCGTTGAGCGTCACTGTTTTGCCCTGTGGTGTCCGCGCACTGACAGGTTCGGACAGGATCGCTGCGGCATCATTGATCAGATCCGACCTTGTTTTCGGGCGCCCTTTTGGATTGCCCGACTGACCCTTTTGCCACTGGCCGGATTTCGGAGGTTTAGCAAAACCGATTTTGTTGTCGTCAACCATTGCCATCTCCATCGTTTTTGACTGTCACGCCCATCCGACTGAGCGCATCAAGCACGCGCCGTTTTTTCTCTTCCGGATCGACGCGTTCAGTCTGATTTACCCCGGCTTCGTCCAGAATACGCCGCTGCAGGCTTATCGCGCGCGCGTCACCCGACAATGCCAGCTCCCGCAGCTTGCGGATCAGGGCTTCACGGATCGGCATTTGCTGGTCTGCGCCGCTCACCCGGACTTTGCGTTTCAGCACCCTTTGCAACAGCGTGAAGATGTCGTCCTTCTTTTTGGGCCGGCCCCTGGGGTTGCCGGATTTGCCTTTTTGGAAGCGGGTGTGCTCCGGCGGGCTCATGTAGCCAACCGGGATTTTGTTCTGATCGCTCATTCTTCTGCCTCCACTGCAGGCACTGCCGCTTCATCAGCGCGCCGCACAGCGGCACTGGCAAAGCTTTCGCCGGTTTCCGCCAGAACCGCTTCACTGCCTGTCAGCGCCACATAGCGCCGGCAGATCACGTCGCAATAGACCGGATCCAGTTCGACAAGCCGGGCAATACGGCTACAGCGCTCGGCTGCAATCAGCGTTGTGCCGGAGCCGCCAAAGCCATCCAGCACAATGTCGCCACGGCGGGACACATCTTTGATCGCATCGGTGACAAGCGCCACAGGTTTCACTGTCGGATGCAGTTCCAGATCTTTCTGGTTCGCCCCAAAACTGTTCACGCCAGGATATTCCCAGACATTGGTGCGATAGCGGCCGGTATCGCCAAGACCAAAGGTATTGATATGAGGCGCTGTCCCGACTTTCCATGCAAAGACCAGTTCGTGTTGAGAGCGGTAAAACGTACCCATTCCGCCATTCGTCTTTTTCCAGACAATGAGGTTTTTCAGCTCGGAATAGATACCGCTGCCGGCTTTCTGCAACTCGTCAATATGGCGCCAGTCCATACAAACAAAGTGTATAGCACCGTCGACGCTGACATTACTCATGCCAGAGAGTGCATTGGCCAGGAACAGCGTAAAGCCCGCCTGATCCATTTCACCGGACGCCATCGCAAATTCCCGGTGCTGAATGGCGCCGGAGCCGCAGACATGGCCACTGATTTTTACATTGTATGGCGGATCAGTGAACACCATGCGAGCCCGATCATCCTGCATTAGTGCGGCGTAGGTTGCAGGCAGCTGAGCATCGCCGCAGATCAAACGATGATTACCCAGTAACCAGATATCGCCAGGCTGGCTCACCGGCGCATCAGGCGAAGTCTCGGGCAAAATGTCATCCGGGTCTTTACCTTCACCGATATCGCCATCAAGCAGTAAATCCAGTTCGGCCGTTTCAAAGCCGGTGATTTCCAGATCGAAGTCCAGCTCCATGTCAGCAAGGGATTGCAGCTCAATTGTGAGAATGTCGCGATCCCAGCCAGCAAGTTCAGCCAGACGATTGTCGGCAATGACGTATGCGCGCCGTTCAGCATCAGACAAATGCGCAAGTTCAATCGTTGGAACATCGCGCAGGCCAAGCTGCTTTGCGGCGGCAACGCGGCCATGACCCGCAATAACGATGCTATCGGCACCGATCAAAACGGGGTTCAGGAAACCAAATGTTCTGATGGATGCCGCGATCTGCGCAATCTGTTTGTCCGAATGCGTCCGCGCATTGCCATCATAGGCAGTCAGTTTGGCAGGATCGCGATTTACGATTTTCAGCCGGGTTTCGGCCGGAAGGGTCGAAGCATGCGCTTCGTTGGAGATTATAGACATAGGGATTACCCCACAACTTGTGCGCCACCCGGAATTGCCGGGGCTGACGCTGGCTACGCCCCTGTCTCAAGAGCGCAGCCGGTTTCAAGGGATGTGAAGGCCGAGCCGATCATGGCTCTGTGCGAAGGGCCGGATTACTCCGGCACAAGATCGGCAGGCCCTCCCACCGATCACTTCGCTTGGCAGTTCAGACCAGTTCAGTGCCAGTGGAGTTGGTCTGGATTTCGAGCGCCAGACGGCCACTCGCAGTGAAGGACAGAATTTGCTGTGCTTCGATCCGGAATATCTTCATATCCAGCCCAGAAATCTTGAAGAAATGATGCAGCATAAGAAAATAGATTTTTCGATCTTCTGCATCCAAATCTTCAAGTCTGAGTACCGGTATATCTTCCAGAGTTGTCTGCATGGCAGCGTCTGCAAGACCTTGTCCGGCAACGATAACATTGTTGCCGTCAATCAGCACCGGCGTCAGGAAGCCCATGACGCACAGGGTTTCCACGATTTCAGAAATTGCTTCTTCATCGAGTTCGCCCATCGGCTGAAAGTCTCTGGTCAGATTCTCGGGGTTCACCCGGAACAATCTGTCGCGCAACACCGGCGCAACCATCGAGGTTTCAAGGTCTAGTTTGTCATTATTTGGCATAAATCACCTATGAATTTAGGTTTAAGCCGCGCATTTCAGCACGGCACACAAAACTGCCTCGCCAAAGCGACACAGCGGTTCATGTGATGTATGGAAGGCCGGACCAACATCAGTCCCGTACGAAGGGCCGCTTTCGCAGCGTGAGAGGGGAAGGCCTTCGATCCGTCTCACTTCGATTTCTTAACGTGGCGACTAAATGGGCATTCAATTCAATACTGCAAGGGGACTGAAGATTTATTTTATTTCTTTCAATCACCTGGAGCGTTTAAACGCTCTGTCTGGCAGTGAAAAATAAGCATTATTAGCGCTTCCTGGCGGCCATATTCTGCGTCCAGGAAATTCAAATCCGCTTGTCAGCCACCAATCAGCTCGGTGGATCTGGCTCTTAGCGGCCAAATCGGACCAGAGGCAGAGCCATAACTCGCTATCAGGTTCAACAGTCTTTCGCTGATATTGATGAAAAGGCAAAATCAACTGATGCAGCCTGCGATTTCGCAGATATTCACTTACTCATCCCTGGAAGGACAAGACTGCAAGAGAGCACGCTGTTTATAGCGGACG
This sequence comes from Ruegeria sp. CDSC052, assembly GCF_059610685.1. Classification (NCBI taxonomy): domain Bacteria; kingdom Pseudomonadati; phylum Pseudomonadota; class Alphaproteobacteria; order Rhodobacterales; family Roseobacteraceae; genus Ruegeria; species Ruegeria sp. CDSC052. Next base: position 77,114 of record NZ_JBXWOB010000009.1, on the reverse strand, counting down.
CTCGTCACATTCCCTTTTCTTCGAGCACATTCGATAATTCGATTTCTGCCTGCGCAATTGCCTTGCCACGATAGTAGGCCGTCTTAACGGTTTCCTCGTGTTCCCGCTCATTGAGGTGCTCGATGACATACCGTTCGAAACAATCCGCAAGCGACACCTTCTGCCCGTCATTCACTGCCTCGCGCCGCCATCCTGCTATCACAGAAAACACTGTCAGGCTGTCATAGTAAGCCTTCGCCGGTTTTGTATGCGTCTCTTCTGACTCCGGGTAGAAGCCCAAGGCCAATGCCATGTCTTCATGTCTCGATGTTTCGACCTTCCCCGCAGTCGTTTGCAAATACGCCTTAATCCATTCTGGCAAGTCACGACCTTCGGTGATGCAAACACCGATCACGCGCCAGGCATCGCGAGCATCTCCAGACGTCGTGATCGCCGCATCTGCGATTTCGTTGAGGACGTCCAGTTTCTGCTCAACTGCTTTCATTGTCTCGCTGCCGGATAAGGGTCCTGCGCCACATTTCACAAGAATTTGGCCAGAATGTGAAGCCATCATAAAAGGAGCAAATGATGCATAGAATAAACATATTGAGACCCATCGAACTCAAACGAAGCGACTTACTTCGCGTTGCAAACTGTCTCTCGAAAAACGGTGTCACGAAGATAGTGATCCATCGAGGCGACGACGTACAATACTTGAGCGCCAACATGGAAAACAAACTTCATATGCGCCGTCACGTTGCAAAAAAACTTGTGCAAAAACGCGCCGTCACAAAACCACAAATTGTCAGTGACTGAGAAGGGCGGCTTTCGAGCCGCCTTTTTTCTATCGAATTATTAACACGAGAAGCGCCTAAGTTTCCCGTTGGTGGGTGGCCACTTGCAGCAATGGCTTGATTGAAGACTCGTTTTAATCGTGCGAGCTGAACCGCCAGCCGCGTTTCGTGCGTTTCAGAATTTTCAGCACATCACCTGTTCGCGCGGACCAGCCCGTTTCAGTCCCGGTTAGAAACGACATTTCGCCGTCCCTGCAAAAGGTGGTTTCGGGAATGACGCCGGACCGGTCAGGCCCTTTCGAAGGGCCTGTCTGACAAGTATTACTAGCCCTCATCTTCCTTAACCATAGTTATTCGAGCGATATCTTCAGACGTTCCTGCCAGCTCAAGCAGAATATTGGCCCGGCTTGTGGCAACATAAATCAGCTCAGGATCTCGCAATTCCTCAAGGCCAATTACAAAGACGCAGGGGCGAGACAGACCTTTGAATCTGCGGACAGAGTCGAAGATGATATGGTTGGGGACCAAGTCATCCGCGCGACAAGTTTCGACGCCAGCAATTTTTCCTGGCGGCGCCCTCAAGTCATTCGGGTTGCCTGTTAGCACGGCGACCTGCCCAGCACCGACTTGAGAGGATGACAACAGGCGAGCTATGCGCTCATTGACTTTGGAAAACGCGAGGTCGCTTGAGCGACACTCCATGATGCCAACCGGTTCGCCTTCAGGGCCAATGGCAGTTGACCGCCGGCCCTCGTACCACTTGGAAATAAGTGCATGAATGCGCCGAGTGTTCCGGAGGTTTCGCGTCAGTGGAATGGCTGACTGCGGCAACGCTGAGATGAAGTTGTCGTCCTGTGTGAAAAGACGCTGATTGTCGTCGAAAAACACACAGAAGCGCTGATCTCCTCCATCCTTTAGGATCAGGCGCAAAGAGTTCAACCATGAGTCACGAAAATCCTGACCTTCATCGATTATGATTGTATCGAAGCCGAGATCACGTCGGCTACCCACTGCCTCCATCAGAGCTTCTGGCAGGTGAGTATCAAACAAAGCCTGCCCGGCGTTCGCTGGCAAATGAACTGAAGCCTCTTTAGCAAACTTGCGGCAGAGTGAATGGAAACTGGCGACGACAAGGTTCTCCTGATCTCCGCACGAGTTCTGAAGATGATTTGCCAGTGGCGCGTTGAAACAGGTTAACAAAGTACGCTGTCCGTCCTTTGCAAACCTGATGGCGGCTTCAATTGCCAATACGGTTTTCCCACTTCCTGCTCCGCCAGATATCGCCAGTTCATGGTTGTCAGTCAGGGAGTCAAGAATCCAAGCCTGCTCGCCGGTCAGACGTTCTATTTCCCTGGCGTCATCTGCGAGGCTGCCACCGATATGAGCATGGAGTTCGAAGTGGCTAGCCAAGAGTTCTTCGAGCGCCTTCAATCCATCAAGGCCAAGTGGCTCCTCGCGCACATCAGCACCTTCCGTCATTCGGCGCACGACCCAATGATCAAGTTTCTCCATGTCGTCACCAAAGGCTACGATTTCGAGCGGCGCATCAGATGCAAGTGCCCGGGACGGTCTCGTGCTTCCCGGGAGAATTGCCCCGTGACGAACTCGTAGGAAACGGCTGCCAAGACGCTTCTTTATTCGCTTGAGAAAGTGATGCTTACTACTCCGAGCCTGAGAAATCGGATTCTTAATTCTGAACGTGAATCCATCCCGGTCAGTGGTCAGCCATTGACCATCTTCCCTGCGACAGCTTACACGGCCACCCTTAACTTCAAGAAAAAGGAGTCCGTTCTCGCGATGTGCAACGATGAAGTCGGCCTCACCGTCAAATTCGCCACCGCCGGCATCCGCTTCATGCCACGAGCGTGAATAATAGACATTGTAGTCGCCTGCGAGTTGGTCGCGAAGCTTCTCGTAAACACGAATTTCAGAAGACAGTTTTTGATTTTCAATAACATGTTTAGGAAGCTGCGACGGATACATTCGGGCCATAATCACTCACCCCCGTTGAGAATTTTTCTGAAGAATCCGATTTTAGGCTGGTCCGGTGTGCCGACGAGCATACCGCGATCAAGATGCCGATTAAAATGCTCGCAAGAAGTTTCAGGAAGAAATGTGCAGCAATGGCATGCCGCAGACCCTGAGCCTTCCGACAAAGACAGGATCCCACTGCTGCAAAGTGGATCAGAGGAGCACCATTCCAGATCACGTAAGGCTGAAACCAAAAGCGGCCCCAATTCACTTGTTCGCCCCTTTCGCGATAGCCCGCCCAATGTGCCATCGGAATCCGGCGCCGATGTATAGAGAAGGAAGCCGCACATTCCACCCGGACCAGACGAAACGTACAACCGCTCTCTGATGGAAGCGGTAGAATATCCACTGTCCAGTGAAAGCTGCTCCGCAAGGGCGTGCGCAGTCGTGTGTACCAAAAGGAAACGCGGCGAGATCGTCATCGGGAACGGGCGATCGTCTCCATTGTGCTCTCGCCAAGCGTTCTCCGCCGCAAAGTGCGCCTCTTTAGCCCGGTCAGAAACCTCCTTTCGCGCCTCCCATTTTGAGACCTCTTCTTCATCAAAGTTTATGAAGATCCCTTCTCCACGCACTTCAATACCAGGAAGCCAGTTCAGCTTTGTGTCCGAAAGTGGCGCAACAAATGCACTGTTATCGTTGGCTTCCACAGCATTGAGCCGACTGAAACCTCGCAACACCCGGACCTCACGCAATCGTTCAACTGACACGAGGTGACTCAGGTATCCTGACATCTCAGGTGGCAGGCTCTGTGGGTTGATTTGGAACTCGGGGAAATGCTCGTCACCTGCAATCCCGGAGCAAAGCATCATATGTTCGTTGGGTCGAAGATCGCCCGTTTGGTCATCCAGCAAAACAAGCAAAGTCAGGATTCTTGCCGCCAGTTCCTCTGCAGTAACCTGTGGATCTGGCCAAACCGGGTGTATCTTTCTCTTCACATAGAGAGGGAGCTGGTTCCGATCGTCCAGCGATATCAGATCATCCCAGAATTCCTCCAGCATATCTCGGAAAGAACCACCAAAGGGAGGTACATCTAACGCCGAGGCAATGACCGGAAAGTAAGCATTTGAAGCACCTCGCTGAATTGCTACAGGCTGATGGCTGCAACCCTTAGCCTCAGATTTCAGCCAGGGCGACTTTCCATCACAAGGCAGCTTTCCAAGTGCTCCTGGGGAAAGAGCCCCGTCCAGATCCCTTTCTTGTTTGCACTCGGTACAGTGAACTTTCAGCCCCTTCAAACCAGCGCCATCGCCAATCAGTTTTAGAGGCTTCCTTTTTGAACACTTCTCAAGATGTCTTGGCCATGACATCCACGGAAAGTCCTGAAGATGTCCGGCGGGACAAGTGACGACAAATCGAACCGGCACTGCGTAGACTTTTCTGATCCGCTTTCCTCTGCCGGTACTGCAATTTGTGCAGTAGAGTTCTGGCTTTTCAATCTCAGAGCCCCAGAATCGGCTTCTCTGCAAAAGATTGCAGCTCGGGCAAACATGCCAGTCAGGAAAGCGATATGCGGGCAACAGGCGCGGCCTCTTGGACGGTCCGAACCGTTCCTCACCGACAGGAGGTAAGCGAAATCCGCGTACTTGCAGGCGCGCCTGGAGGGGCTCGTGATTGATGCGCTGGTCATTAAGCAAGCCCGGTTTTGCCGAAAGCTTATCCCAAAATTCGAGGCCAGCGGCCACCACAGAAATTGGCGCCCCGTCTTCACCCCGAAAATCAATAATAGCCCCGGGACCATTGCCGGAGAGAACCTGACTTCTTCGAATTTTTCCAATAGGTTTCAACGATTTGTCTCCGCTTCGCGGGATCCACCAAGGAGAACGAACGGCGTCGACGCCTCAACGGTCCGTAGTGAATTTGGCGTCGGTTTCTGCTTGCTGAAGCGCGCTCTGTTTCCGCGTTCAGCTGCTGCTTCTGCGGAGGTTAAGAGCGCATCGTGATAGTCGCTCCAGTAATCACTAAGACCTTGATGGTCGAACCAGTCATCTAGGAACCTGTCGAGCTGATGGCGCGCAGCTTCAGCCTCGGCTGGATCAATGCGCTGGATACGATCAACGATCTTATCCAGCAACTCCTCTGCGTCCTTCTGATGCTGTTCAATGGCTCCCGGGTCCGTCATTCCGTCTACAAGGTGGCGAACCAGCGCTACATACGGAGCATGAAGTGCTCTGTCTCGGGCGCGCGGCGCGAAGGGTGTGACACTTGTAGCCTCAACGTCTCGATAAAGACTGCGGTGCCAGCTGGCGAAAGTCTCATACCGGCTGCGGTCTCGAGATTTCGCGGCGTTGAAAAGGGTAATCACAAGGCCGGGAGCACGGCTGCTGCGACCAACGCGGCTGGTAGCCTGAATATACTCAGCGATAGTTTTCGGCTGCCCGTTGACCAACATCAAGCCAAGCCGCGAAACGTCCATTCCAACCGAAATCATGTTGCTGGCCAACACGATGTCGATGTGATCCGGATCAGTCCATGGCCGCTCAAGATCCTTCAGGAAGCGAGGGATTTCGCTTGAGCGAACACGGCTCGTCAACTCGATTTGTGTCTGAGCATCGCGCTCTGGCTCCTTCCCATGGCGCGCAGCATAATCATGAATACTTCGTGCCGCGTCGTCTCGCATCAGAACCAGCGCACCACCGAGCTCCCGTAGCGAATTGAAATAGTTTACCAGCGTCCAGTAGCCGTCTCGCGACTTGTCATCCAATCTCTTGTCGGTCGCCGCCTGCAGAAGCGAAGCTGCGACCGCCTGTTGAGTGAACTTGGCCGAACGTCCGACCGTAGTTATGCCAACGTACCGGCGGCCCGGTACAGTGCGATCCTCGACAGCGAACCCTGAATTGGTGTGGTCGAGCCCCGGCGGCGGAAACTGAAAAGAGTTACGGTCAAACAGCGCTCGGATCTGCGCTTCAGCACGACGGATTGTTGCAGTCGAACCAATGATTTTTGGTCGATACCCCGACGTGCCACGGCACAACTCGTCGATGGCAGTTTCATAGAGGCCCGCGAGACTTCCAAGAGGCCCTGAGATAAGATGCAACTCATCCTGAATGATAAGTTCCGGCGGGTCTGACGGTGTTCCGATACCGAACAAACGGCCCGATGTCTGATTTCGTGTGATCTGTGCGTATTTGTCCACCGTTCCAATGATGAGTGTTGGCTGCTCGCGATACACGTCCTCGTCAACGGTCCAGACAGGTACGGGGCCTATTGCCTGGGCCACTTCGCAAGACGCCGAATTACAACGCGCTTCGACCCGATCACCATTGGCGGAAAGTTTCCACTCCATAGGCTCGTGGCAGCAAGGACATGTTCGTAACTGCGCGGGAGAACTTTCGCCGTTATTTGCCAATGCTCTCTCGGCATCCGCCACACTATTTGGGGTCGCACCTTCGCCGACCCAGAGGCCGAGAGAGATCGGTGCGTCAGTGGCGAAGTGCTGTGGCACCTGACTGAAGCCCGCATCGGTCTTGCCGAGCCGGATCAATTCACAGGCCAAAATAAGAGCAGCGGCTCTCTCAAATTGCTGAATTGTAAGTAGACGAAGCGTGTACCTCATGAAGGTGGTCACCCCCGCACCACCCGGATCACCGGCGGCTCTGAGGCGCCGCAGGAAGATAGTAAAGGCTGTGAGGAGCAAATATGCTTCTGTTTTTCCGCCTCCGGTTGGGAACCAAAGGAGATCCATTGTCTCACGCTCGTGAGAGGCGCTATTGGCAAGAGATTCCAAACTCAGAAGTGCAAAACCGAGCTGGAAAGGCCTCCATGACAGTTCCGGCGGGTCGGGCTCGACCCTCCAGGAATATTGAAGTGCAAGTGCAGCATTGGCCATACGAAAGGCATCGAGAACATCAGGCGCTTCTGCCAGAAGCGAGATACCTCTTCGCATCCGGTCCTCTGCCGCACGGCAACGCCTCATGTGTAGATCACCTTGTTCAGCCAGTTGCGCTGGGAGCCCGGCAACACCACCCTCGGTCTTTGCGATCCATGCCGAATATGCATCCACAAATGCACTCAGGGCTTCGCAAAGCTCAATTCTGTCCTGCGTTGCAAGCCAGCGGGCGCTAAGTGCGGCACGAACTTTGTCACTTTCGAACTCTACATCACCCGCTGCGCTAACAACGTGAACGGTCGATTCCGGAAACCAGCTGGTTTCTATCTCCTTGATTGTGCCATCGACCGGCTCCTTCCAGGTTGCGGAGCACGTGTGTCCCACAGCCCATTGCTGCACATTCTTGTAGAGCAGACCGGCTGATTTTGCATCGTCGTCTTGAGTTGCTCCCGCCACGCGTTCTGGCTTTGGAACCAGGCGGCATTCCTGATCGCATTGAACAGACAACGAAACCTGGAACAAAGCGGCTTCTTCGTTTGCCTCACGGCTTTTTTCCCGCGCTGGCTTGGTATCGTTGGTCAGTGCCAGAGTAACCAGCAGAACACCCTCCCACGGTGCGACGCGGTAGTGAAGGCTTGCGCCGGAGAGCCCATGGTCCGCCAGACTGATTGTCGGAACTTCATCAGATCGTAATTTATCGAGTTGAAGAACGAGTTCCGCCACATGCGGCTCGCGTCGCCAATCTTTTCTGCGTCGAGTTTGGGACCCCTCATCCTCGTTCTCAGGCTCCTCGGATCGATAACGGGCTCCTTCAACCCGCACACGCAATGAAGCGCCATTCCCCAGCGACTGAACCCCGAACGACAAGCCAATGGAGCTTGGCCTGAAAGTTGATGCGGCCTTTACGCCGTCGAGTGAGGTGCCTGCATAGTCCGCGTCGTCGGCATCAGATGCCTCATCATCCTCTTCCGCAGAAATTGTTGTTCTGTGAGCAAAGAGAATGCCGGTGAGATATCGGTCCGTCGGCCTGTCGGTGATTAGCTCGTCGTTCGCTTCCGGCCCGATGAGGTCGACTTTCAGTCGTTCCAGCATTATATCTCGGGCATCGTTCATCCGCATTCTCCAAAATTGTTTTCGCTCCAGCGAGGCACCTTTGCAAAGCCCCCTAGCAGAGGCATCAACCCAATAGAAGGAACGTTACCCGTGCGGTCTGGCACGGCAACGGTTGTTGCTCCCACAACGGAAAAACCAGAAATCCGCTCTGGCATTGGACTATCCGAAGTAGTCTGACATACAGAATGCAGCGCTTCGGCAAAACCGGAAGACAGGCCACCAATTGCGACGGCATCGCTTTCGTCGGCCCGAACCAGAAGCCTGCCTTCAGGATCTAAGAACGTCTCAGCAGATACCCCGTGCGCCGCCGCTCGCCAGATCGCTTCGCTCACATGCCGAGCATCACTTACCTGCGCCATTCGAAGAAAATCCTGCCAGTTTTCGAGGTCGCCCTCGAGCCCGATTTCGATCAATCTGTGGTCTTTGCGAGGCGCCCAGTATCTTTCGGGCTTGCCTGTGGAATAATACTTATCCGGATGGATCCATGACGTCCTCAATTCAGCAGAAGAACGTGTCGAACCGACATAGAGAGTACGCGCCTCCTCTCCCCAATCGACTTTGTCGCCGTATGGGGCACGCGTCAAAAGCAACATCACTCGTTGATCTTCACGACCCTTTACGGCGTGGATCGTTGAAAGCAATGGCCCACGTTTGCCTTCATAGTCGCAAAGCAGCTCCAGAGGTACATCTTCAAGCGCTTCAGCCACATGACCGACTAAGATGTATTCACGTCCGCTTCCATCAAGCTCCCGAAGGATTTCCCAACACTCCTCGCAGTTCTGGTCAATTGCCGGATGAACAGCACCATGCAAAAATTCAAATGCATCCCTCGACAGCCTCTCCGACCCTGATAGTCCGCCGAGTGTTGCACCTATCCAAGGCGCGATCCGAATAGGGCGGTCTGGAAGACGCATACGGAACTGACGGCCCTCCGCTCGCAGGGCCTCGGCCGCTGTGAAGAGCGCGTTGCGACTCCGAGTAAGGATCAGGCCGCGTGTCGTAGACGGATGGGTAGTGAAGCTCTTTACATCCGTCTCCAGAGCTGCGCCCTGTATCGCTTGACGAACCTCGAAGTACGTATCTCGAGAGCCTCCAGGGTCACTCCGCAGGGTCTCCCGAGCATTTGAAAAAAGCTGCTTAAGTGAAATGTTGCTGGTGCGGTGATCATGCTCCAGTCTGTAGCTCTCGAAATCATTGGTATCAGCCTTATCAGAGAGGAAAGTGGCCTCAGTCCTATCGCGGCCTTGATAGCCATAGATTGCCTGAGCGAAATCACCAAGAATCGTGACACCACATTCCGGATGCAGCAGCTCGACCAGAGCATCACAAAGCGCCTTTCGATCGCCCACGAGATCCTGCGCCTCATCGATAATGACATGCTCAAGCTGTCCTATTGCATCTGCCACGAGCGGGTCACCGGAACGCAACAGTTGCTCTGCGGCTCTTATGTTCGCATCGTAGGTAGCCGCGCCTACGGCGCCAGTGACGGAAAGAAGACGTGAGGCGAAAGAGTCGAAGGTCCGTATTTGCAGGGCGGTTACATTCGGCTGCTTAGCTAGTCGCGTATAGACCCGCTCCCTGAGTTCCGCCACAGCCATGCGCGTGAAACTCAGGAGCAGGATACGGGAGGGAGAAAGGTTTTCCTCTTGTACGAGCGCAATCACGCGTTCACACGCAACATGGGTTTTCCCCGACCCTGGTCCTGCCTCGACTACGAGGCGGGCCGGGCCCGGTGCTTTGATGACTCTGTCCTGACTCGGATCGCGTGGGCGGGTGCCTTCGGCATCCTCGAACAATGGCACTATCCCGAACCATTCGTTCAGGAATCTGGCATTCAGGTCGCTCAAGGACCACTCCCGCGTCACAGGGTTGAAGGAACCGCACAGTTGAAGCGCGAGACTCAAAGTCTCAGGCACAGGCTCCGGCTTCGTCCATCGGCCCTCTGATGGCAGCAACTCGGTGACACCCTCCAAATCGCTAAGGCCTAATTCCCCCAGCAAGTCGATCAGGGTTTCTGTTTCGCCCGCCTGTACCACCGGGAAAAGAAGATCAAGGTCCTTGCCGGCACCGATACCATGGCTGCCAAGCAAGATAGTGCGGCCATCCGGCAGCGATATGCGCCGCTCAGACAATGATACTAAGACAGTTTCACCACGCATCGTCCCAAAGCCGATGTCGTGAACGCTGCACAACGTATCGATCACATTCTCAACTGTAGTTATTGCCTCTGAGGAGGCACTGCCGCTCATGAACTTAGTCACCAATTCCACGACAGCAATCCGGCTGATGCCTTTCCGAGCATAAACAAAACTACGCACCAGGTCGGCGATCGCCCGTCTGGCACGCGGCCCGAGATCTGCGGGCACAACCATATTTGAAAACTCTTGGGTATTCACGTTCAAAATGAGCTCTCTGTTAAATTAGCGTTGACCTTCATAGGCTTAATAATGAACACTCTCGTCGAGGCGGTACCATTTTTCAACCGCACAACGCGTAATAGATTTTATTTAGATATAGGAGAGCGAATGACGTGGTTCCGAAAGGCTCTGGAGGATCACCACGCTTCGCTTGCCGATCGTTTCTCTGATCTAGCCAGTGAACGCGGAGCCTTTCCGGTTTTTGCGATAGAACATGACCTCGACCAACGGGCTCTCTCGGAACTCAAGGCAGCTCTGGCTCTAGGAATTGAGCATGACCCTCAACTGAAGGGAGCCCAATGGGCGTGGGGCTACCTCCCGTTGCTAGTGGCGGCTGCCGAAACTGGCTATCGCTACCGTGGCACGGGAACGGACTTCTGGCCACTTCTGTCTCGGGAGCTGACGGTTGAGACCGATGGAGAAATCAGGGTTGCGATTACTCGGTTGTTTGAGCTCGGCGCTAAAAATTTTCAGCTGTTTCGCCCCGGGAACAGCCCTTGGGAACGGCATTTTCCACTAATAGCATGGCCAATTGGTAACGCTTTGGTGCCGCTGGAGATTCAGCCCCAGATTACAGACGCACTGCGGCGAGCTATACGTGCAGGAATTTCTTTCGAGGACACAGAGGGGATAATCGAGTATCTCAAAAAGCTGGCCGCAGGACACGCCAGCCGTCGCTTTGAGCATTGGATAAGGAATGCTGATGTCGCGCTTGAGGTTATGCGGCGCCTGCTCCTTCCCGATTCTGAGGGGTGGATGTCTGCTGGCATACTCCATCGGATTGATAAGGATGTCCGTAAGGACGCCCGATCGTTCCGCGCAATTTCCGAAGCTCGCCGCAATTCCACGCGAAGGATCGCACGGCCGAAAGAAATTCCACCGTCCCGGTTCGTGGTAAGCCTTTCTGATAGCTTGCCGACCGAACTGGCAATTCGCGGACCTGTTTTGAGCGCAAGTCTGCGAGAAGAAGTGATCGCCGGGTTGCGTATTCAAGGAGACAAGATAAGAGCAACGGGCTCGGAGCACAGTATTTCATTGCGCTCCTTCCTTGCCGGCGGCGAGATCGTGCTGGGCTCACTCGACATTTTGCCAGAGTCTCCTCTCTACCGAGGCGATACCTTCCTTCGCGCACAGAAGGAAACTGCAGACATTCTCTTGGAGAATTTACAGCCTGCAGAGGCTTCGTTCTTTCTGGTTGAGCCAGAGGGGCACACTGCTACCGCTGTAGTACCTGGAGACGCGCTTCCTGTAGGCGCGGCCGTCATACATTGGATTCGCTCCGACCAAACCGGTTCGCCAGAATTTCGTCGTCTCGAGACCGTTTCAGATGCCGAGTACCTGCGACGGCATGGTTTCACGCTGCTATCAAAGCAGCCAGTACTACGAGTTCTAGGTATTCCAATGCCTAGCGTCACTCCAAGCTATTCTGCACAGTTTCCAATCCTTGTTTCAGCTCGAAATCATGGCCTCACTCCCTTTCTCGACGGCGAGAAACACCCAACGAATTGGCTCGAGCTGCGCGGTAAAAAATGGGCTTCTTTTCAGCCTTCTCCCGGAGAGCATAAGCTCTCATCGCCCGACCTCGATGAGGCTGATTCCATCCTCATCGAGGTCGTGGAGCCTCCCGATATTGAACCGGCATCCATCAGTATTCAGCCCGCAAGGGCAACTTTGCGTGATATTGAGCTAGGCAGACTGGAGATAAAAATCTCTTCGCCGGTAGCATTAGAACAGGTGCCAGTCTGCCTTCGCATTTCGTCGGGCGACCGGCAGATCTCCATGGTCGAAGACACAATAGACCGACTACCTCACGTCATTGCCGGAAGTTCGCCACCGCTGCGGCGCATGCAGACGCAATTGCTCGAGCATCAAACGCCCTTAAACGGCGTGCGCCTCGACGTGGAAGTCCAAGGTCTTCGCCCGGCCTATGCTCTAATTACACCTGGACGCCTGGACCTTAGCTTCGACCAGGCTTCGGGGCTTTGGTTTGACGAAAGCAACGAAAACAGAACATTCTCGACTCTCGTTGCGACCCCGGGCTCTCCACTGCCCCATGCTGACGCCTCTGTAGACGGCGACCTGAGGCTACTCTTGCCTGCTTCCCCTCGGCACGAGACGCTAAGTTCAGGTATTATTGTTTCTGACGACCGTCGGCTCAGCTTTTCACAACTGGCCGGAGAGAAAGTCAATTTACCGACTCTCTTGCGTGAAGCCAACTCCCGTGACGGCTACGCAGGGTTGACCGATGTTGCTCGGGCTACATTGGCTTGGCAACTGGCCGAAGCAGACCACCTGATCAGTAATTGGCGTCGCTTCTCTGTGCTCGACCATCTCGAAGCGGCTGTGATCGGACTGCTTTGTGGCACCGAATGGCAGAAAACAGAGGCGGGAATAGACCTTTCCATTTTGTCTCAACACGGTGCGCTATTTCGATGTGCAGAGTCTTTTGGGCTCCTTACAGGCGAAGACCTGCCGCGGATTGAAATCAATTCCGACTGGGTGTTTTTCAGAGACCGTCTGATTGACCGCTTTCGGGCAATAATAACCACAATACCGGAAGCCGTGCATCACTGGGAAGAGGACGTGGGCGGAGATTTGGATCTTGCCGTTATCGACGCCTACGAAGACCTTCGACTTCATCTGGAGGAAAACGGCCGTGAAGCGTTCGAAGAAGTTGATATGGCGCGCCCGGCAGAGGACTGGCTAAGGGCATTGGAGCAGGCACAGGAAATGCCACTACTTCCAATGTTCAGGCGGTTCATCTTGCCGGACTCACGCTGGATAGCCCTGACCAATGCACCTTATGACGAGTTTACCGAGAACGATCTTGTTGACCTCCTTGACGAGTGCCACGTTGATGCATCCCGTCGGCCTGGCCAGCGATGGATTGGCAGGGCTGAGTTAAGGAACTTAGTGCAATTTTGGCTGTCACCTGAAGCGACAATATTTGAGGAAGACTGGCCACGGCTTTTGTCAAAAGCCTTGTCAGATGTGCGATCGGCCCGCGCCGTTCGCTATGCTGTTCTCCGTTACAAGCTAGCACGCCTCGATATGCGCGATGGAGTGCCAGCGTGACAGATCAATACCTTCGTTTCGTCAATGGAGTTGAGGCACTGCGCCGCAGGACCTCGGCGTTAAGCATCGGCCTTTGCGGAGCTCTCGGTGTGGCCGCCGATCCTCTTCCTCACCAGCTTTCAACGGTACGACGCGTGCTCGGCGATACCCACGTCAGACACCTTTTGTCAGATGAAGTTGGTCTCGGGAAAACGGTACAAGCATTAATGATTATCAATGCTTTGCGCTGGCAGCAGCCCACGCATCGCACAATTATTGTTGCGCCCGACAACCTCTTGTCGCAGTGGCAGGAGGAATGCTGGGTTCGTGGGCACATTATGCCTGCCCTTGCTGGCACCATCGATAGTAGCATCGACGAAACGGCAGCTGTTACACTTGCAAGGCCTCGTGATCTGATGATCCGACAGAGTGAGGGCACACGCACCATCTCTGCGGACCCAACTCTGTTTGATCTGCTGGTAGTAGACGAACCGCAAACTATGCCCCGCGAGACGATCCAACTGTTGTCACAGGCCTCTGACAACTTCAGGCAAACACTCGTACTATCAGCTACCCCGCGCCTCGGTGATCCGGCATGGCGTGAATTGATCCTGCGGATGATTGAACCGGGGGCCAGCCAGTTGGCGCGCTTGGAGGGCCGTAAATTCGACGATGTCCTCTGGGAACGCGAGAATTCCGCTATTGATCTCATCGGAGATAGCACCGACACACAACAATGGTCGCGAAGTTTCCTGCGAGCCGCTGCCGGCAGGAAAGTGATCCGTAACGGACGGAGCCAGTGGAGTGAGTTCTTACCTAAACGCAGGAATCATGAAGTTCGCATCCAACCCATTGAGTCTGAAAGGGCCCGGTATGAAGTTGCCGACAGGCTGCTGCAAGAAGCTGATCCGGAGCAAGGTCTGCAAGGACGGCAGTGGACTGCTGCCCGCGCCTTGCAGAGAAGCGCAGAAGCTGCGCGAATCGTTCTGAGAGACCTTTCAACGCAGGAAGGATCTCTGGGTGAAAAGGCGGAACGAGCGCGCCTCGCTTCACTCGAAGATCCCGGGGACAGCCGTCTCGACGCTCTTTTAGATATTCTTTCAGATCAGTGGAGTTCGGCAGCGGACCGAGCCTTCATCGTCGTCTGTGGCGACAACCCTACAATCGATATGCTCCGCTCAACGCTACCTCGTTATTTTCCTGATCTGGCAGGGGCGATTTCGGTGATGCGGCGCCCTGCAACGAGTGAGCTCGACGGCGTCGCAAACCTTCGAGAGATTCAGGAAACTCTTGCTCCGCTACTCGCTGGAAAGAGCAGGCTTCTTCTTGTGGGTGACTGGGTACAGGCCGGACTGAATTTACATCACGTTGCGCAGGGTATCATTTTCTTCTCGCTGCCTTGGGAAATCGACAGTATCGATCAGCTGATCGGCCGGATCGACCGCCTCGGCGGCTCGAAGTCCCGGCGCAGGGCGCAGAATACCGTTGATATATGGCGCATCCTTATCGAGGGTTCGCAGGAAGCCGCAATTGCGGATGTGGTTGCTTCGATGGGCATATTTGATGCACCGATGCCGCCACTTTCCGCTGACGAACTGCAACACGTTCAAGCCCAGCTGGGCAAAGCAGCAAAGTCGCGAAAAGTTCGCGGATCAATAGCGCGGCTTGCTGGTGACGGAACCGGTTTGACGAGCCGACTAACTGCACAAGATCCATACACGCCAGAGCGAGCGGTCACAGCGTTCTCCGAGTGGCAAGAGCAAACCAGCCCAGCACCAGCTATGATGCAAGATATCGCGCGGCCACAGGACACGCCCGTCAGAAGAGAAGAACGCGCTTTGGGAGCATGGCTTCAAACCATTGGAAAATCTGACGACTTTAACGTGAGTTCGCGGCGCGACAACTTAGACGACTATCGCTTCAAGACGTTGTGGTACTATCGCGAAGCCGCAACCGGACGTGCAGGCGCCAGCCCATTTCAGCTGCCAGCGACCTCCCGCGACAATTGGATGTCCGATCATATTCCATTCATATATCGCCGCTCAGATATTGGCACACCGCCACGAAAGGCTGTGTTCACGGATGAAGGCGAAGAAACGGCCAGGCCCTTGCATTTCCTCGACCATGGGAGCGTTGTCCATGACACTTTGCTGAGCGGATATGCGAAAGCCGTCAGCAGTCAATTCGGACCCGATACACCGGTTGTGCAAACGAGCGTTATTCTTCCCGAAGGCCACCCAGCTCGGGGAATTGGATCTCTAGCGTTCCTAACAGTCGCGCCTTTAGACCCTTTCCCGGATCAAGTGATGCCGCGCCTTTGGTCTTCGGAAGCCAGGACCCTTCTTGACCAAGCGACAACCGACGCACAGAGAAGCTCGCTACTTGAAGACCGGAAAGCTCTACAAGCACTTTTCTACGCCCTGCAGCGAAGAGTGCGTCTTGAAATTCCGGGAAGATTGATCCGAGCGGGGGCTGTAAAAAGTTCAGACGGATGGAAACGCATGAATGCCGAGGATGTTGACCAATGCCTCCAACCTATTACGGAGTCTACCGACAAAGCGATGGCCCGTGGACGAAGGCCTATGTCAAACTTCCTAAAGCCTGAAGTAGCTTCCGCACTTCGTGCAAAACAGATGGAACTCGTACGATCTGAAGCGCATCAGTTTGCTCACGACAGCATTGCACAGCTCTTCCCGGTGCTGGAAGAGTTCGCCACCCAGGTTTCCAGTCAATTCGAAATTGAAATCCGGAACCGGGAACTTAGACTGGAGCGGCGCAGAAGCTCGCAGCCGGAAGGCGTACCCATCGAGCTCTGGCAGGGCCAGATCTCCGCGCTCGAACGCTCACTTGAAATGGCGCGGGTGAACGGCGCGGAGGCGATCAGATTGATCCAGGAATTTGGAGCGGGACGACTGAAACTTCCGCCACCAGATCCTCTGAGCATCTTGGTTTCCCTTGTCAGCGATCTGTGATCCGAACAAAAGTAATGAGCGATGGCTGAACTGTCTTCTCGCGAAAGCTTGGTGACTGGCTGCCCAACGTTTTCACTTCCCTGTTTGCTCCAATTATTTCGCTGATAAACTGAGAAAATTTCCCTGTTATCGGTTTTAGGGAATTTGCGCATAAGCCACTGTTTTCTTTATAACAATGTAGCGTCAAAACGCCGTAAATAGTCAAAATTTTTATTTTTCCCTGTATTTTTCCCTGTTTACAGGGAAATTTGGGGCAGACTGGATAGCTTGAGACTGCGCGCACAGCCAGTTCATCAGATCATAGAACGACAACAGGCTCTTGGGGCTAAACCCTCCGAGAAATGCCCCCGTTTATGCCCCAGCCACCCGAACCACCCGTTAACAATCATAGCGGGTTCTGCGGGGGTGCCCCTCCCACGTTGCGGGAGGAACGGGTTAGCTGTTCCGAAGTCGAGGTTTCTGCATAGCCACAGGTCTATAGCATATCCCAATCGACCCCGTTCGCCTGCCGGTCACTCTCATCCTCAAGGTTATCACGGCGGTCATAACCAACCGAACCTCTCACCCGTCCACCAGCGACCTGAATCCGGCTTCAGTTGAAGTTCCTCTGATACCACAAGCTTACTGTCCAGAATCGGCTTGTTGAACTTCCCGGTCAGCTTGGCAACGCTGTTTTGCGTGATCGAGTTTTCTTCCCCGAACAGCTTGGTGATCAGGGTGCAGAGGGTGCATTTACCTGTCCCTTTATATCGGGAGTAAAAGAACAAAGCCCAAGCTAGTTTCTCAGCCTCATTCTGAAGACCCCACGAAACCCAATCCTTGACGACGCGGCGGTCAGCCTCGTGGCCGAAGATACGCTCAAGAAACCGATCGAACATAGTCGTGTCAGCGTCGGCCACTGCAAGGTCGCGATAGGCCGGTTCATTCCAAGCGTTGAGAGCAACTGTATCGCCCTCAGGTATGATCGGCTCTTTGATGTCGGGGCGGCATTTCGTAGTTCCGTTCCATATCCGAACATTCTAGCTAGGATCATCGTGGATTTCTTCGAAAGCCCGCTGAAACACCGCTCGCACATGGCCTGGAGTAAACTCCATCGTGGGGTAGTTGCTCCGCATCCTACCCAAGCAGATACGTTTGGCCTCCGCCTGCGACAGAGGATGTGAGGGACGTTCAGGTAGATAGAACTGATTTTTATAGCGGACAACCCACTTGCTGATCTGCCGAGCAAGTAATGCCACGTCCTTTTCGATATCAGTTGCCGCCTCAGGTAGAGTTGGGGCGTTCCGGATCACACGGTAGCAAGGTCGACAATACGGACAAAGTGGGTGTTCAAGGAACCTTTTAAAGTGCCTTTTCAATGAACTTTGAAAAAAGCTCACCCTGCGAATTGATCCTAAGTTTCGCGTAAATGTTGCGTCTGTGGATGCGGACTGTGCCTGGAGAGATGCCGAGAATTGTGCCGACAGCTTCTGCCGAATGGCCCTTCAATGTGAACTCAACAACTTCTCGTTCTCGTGGTGTCAGAACGCCATCGCCAAATGCCTGGAATGCTAGATCGACGCGACGACTAACGCCATTCGCTGCGGCGCCGCGGGCCATCGATGGAAAGTCACTCCAATGTTTGCAACAGGCTGCCCGAACGAGCGGCCATAGAGCGTGCAAATGGCGAATTTCCTTGGCGGAAAAAGGCTTCTCTGCTCGCATGAGCGAGACCACAACCATCCCAGCGCCTGGGATATCGATAAAGTAGCCAATTTCCTCTGCTAACCCAGTCCTTTTGTAATAGCTGCGATAGTATTCGCCCTGATAGAACCTGTCCGGTGCGATATCGCGCATGCGGTACAGACCCGGTGTTATCGGTTTTGTCGCGGCCAAAAAAAATGGATCAAGTACGTAGGGCCCGGCTTGGTAGTCCTCAACAAAAATACGCCGTTTGCTTTTGGGGAAATCGTCGTGAAGGTCTATTGGTGCTTCGGTTCCGACATGGCCAAACACTACAGTAAAATCGAATGGCGCGACCTGCCGTAAGCCATCTGCTAAAACACAGGGAAACTCTGGGGTTCCGATCTTCTCCACGACCCTGCCGGCCTCCTCCATCCAATCGTACACACGCAGCTCCAGATTTTCGAAAAGCACCCCTATACCCCAATTGTGGTATATACAGTTATTCCGAGTTATTGTTACTTTTTCCTTGTTTGAGTGGTATGCCAGTAAATGCCAAAAAATCAAGCAAAAGGAAAACGGCAGTATATGAGCTTTGACATGAGCGTCACCATGCAGACGATTGCGGAACTCCGAGGAGTGACCAAGACCTTCGGGAATGTGGTCGCTGCCAAAGACCTGAATCTTTCCATTGGGAAAGGAGAGTTCCTGTCATTCTTAGGCCCATCTGGTTGCGGCAAAACCACTGCACTTAGAATGCTGGCAGGTTTCGAGAAGCCAACCGAAGGTCAGGTGTTGCTCGATGGAGAAGTCGTCAACGACTTGGATGCGCACCATCGCCCAGTCAACATGGTGTTTCAGCACTACGCTCTTTTTCCTCACCTGAGTGTGTTCGACAACATCGCGTACGGCCTGCGCCAACAACGACCACGCGTAGACAAACAAACAATCGCGACAAAGGTTGAGCAAGCGCTGGAAACTGTCCGTCTTGGTGGATTTGGCCCACGTCGCATCTGGGAGATGTCTGGTGGTCAGCAGCAACGCGTCGCTTTGGCGCGTGCGATCGTAAACGAGCCCAAGCTTTTGCTGCTCGATGAACCAATGGCTGCTCTGGATCGAAAGCTTCGAAAAGAAATGCAGTTTGAACTTCAGAACCTGCAACGACAACTAGGAATAACTTTTGTCCTCGTCACGCACGACCAAGAAGAAGCGCTTTCAATGTCCGACCGAATTTGTGTGATGGAAGGCGGCAGTATTGTGCAGGTAGGCAGCCCACGTGAACTCTATGACATGCCCCGCAGCCGCTATGTGGCAGGATTTGTAGGCACCTCGAATTTCTTTGATGCAACCGTAACTGACGCAGCAGCCGAGCAAATCACTGTGCGTTTAGCGAGTGGCCAAAAGGTGCACGGAACTCCGGAGATCCCAATCGATGTAGGGCAGGTAGTGTGCGTCAGTATCCGTCCTGAACAGATCACGCTGACCCGCGCGCTACCCGCAGCTGAAATCGCTCTGCCAGTTACCATTCAAAATCGGATCTTCCTTGGGGAGCACACAGAATACCTTGCGCGCAACGAAGCACTGGGTGATTTCCACGTACTTGTGCCAAGGCAAGCGGAATTGAACGAGGGGACGTTCAATGCGGGAGAGCAGGCCTTTGTTTCATGGGGCGAAGGCGCACTGCTGATCCTGGAAAATTAACAAATCCCGCAATCCAACAACAGAGAGGTTCACAATGACCAAGGATAATGGGACTATTTCCAAGCAAAAGTTCATGGAAGAGCTTCGCCGGTACCAAAAGGGTTCGGTCACACGGCGACATTTTTTGGGCGTGACAGGTCTTGGGATGGCAACGGCCGTTCTGGGCACGGCTATGCCTGGGTTGCGTCCACGCCCGGCATTTGCTGCCGGAGACATTGGCGACCGAGTGATCCTCGCCACGTGGCCGAACTACCATGACGAGATGAACTTCGAAGCCTTCACGGAAGCCACTGGCGCTCATGTTCAGGTCAATGTTTTTGGCTCGAACGAAGAGATGTTGGCAAAACTGCAGGCAGGTGGGTCTGGTTGGGACGTTTTCGTACCGACGAACTACACGATCACTACGTATGTGGGCGAAGATCTGATCATCCCGCTCGATACGTCCAAACTGCCAAACTACGACGCAGGTTCATTCGAACAACGCTTTTCGGATGCCGGCTCTGTCGATGGCCAACTTTACGCGGTGCCGAAAAACTGGGGCACGACCGGCTTTGCAGTGAATACTAGCAAGCTTGACGGCGCTCCGACTCCAACCACATGGAAAGAGTTCTGGGACCTTACTATGGAAGGTTACTCAGGTCGGACAATGGTGCATGATTACCAACTCACCACCATCGGTAATGCCCTGAAATACTTCGGCTACTCCTTCAACTCGGTCGATGAGAAGGAACTGGCCGATGCCGAGAAATTGTTGCTGGATGCTAAACCGCATCTGTTTGCAATCTCGTCGGACTATCAGCCACCGATGCGTAACGGTGACGCCTGGATGACGATGTGCTGGACAGGTGACGGCAAGCAGATGAATGTCGACATGCCTGAAATCGCCTACGTTCTGGGAGCTGAGGGCGGTGAACTCTGGTCCGACTACTACGCTATTCCTAAGGGCGCACCCCATATGGATGCCGCTTATGCCTTGATCGACTTCCTGCTGAACCCGGAAGTTAATGCGAAAGAAGTCCTCGCTCATGGCTATCCATCGGCTGATGCTCGCACCAATGCGTTGCTGCCGAAGGAATTGCTGGAAGATCCGATCCTTTATCCGGCAGCTGACCTTCTGAGTGCGCTCGAGTTCGGCGCGGCGGCTACGCTAACCGATCCAAACCGTGCCGAGTTGCTCGCCCGCTTCAAGTCGGCCTAAGCGGCAAGGCCGCCAATATCGGAAAAGACGAGGACAATATGACCGAACGAGGCAGAAAAGCACTGTTGCTGGCACCGGCAGGAATATGGCTTTTGGTAATGCTTGCCCTTCCTCTGCTGGTCGTCTTCGTCTTTTCCTTTGGCGAACGGGGTGCCGCCGGAGGCTATGTTCCAGCGTTCACGTTGGAACAATATGCCAACCTTCCTGCGCGATGGACGGCGTTTAAGAACACTTTGATCCTTGCACCTCTGGGGACTATCGCTGCGTTGGTAATTGCCTACCCGCTCGCCTACTTTCTTGCGGTGCGTTGTTCACCAAAGTGGAGAACTTCGCTGTTGATCCTGGTGATCGTGCCGTTCTGGACATCGATCCTGATCCGGTCATACGCATGGATTTTCATCCTTGGGGGGCGTGGCTTGCCCGCTTTACTGGAGTCGATCGGCATCGATGATGTCCGCCTGATAAATACGCCGTTCGCCGTGCTTGTTGGGATTGTCTATGGGTATCTACCTTTGATGGTTTTCCCAATTTTTGTAAGCTTGGACAAACTGGATAAACGCCTTCTGGAAGCCTCGGCTGATCTCGGCTCTACCCCATGGCGTACGTTCCGTCAGGTGACACTTCCTTTGTCGGTACCTGGTATCGCAACTGGCTGCATGCTGGTCTTCATCTTGCTGATGGGCGAGTTTCTGATCCCAGCGATCTTAGGTGGCGGAAAGGTCTTTTTCGTCGGAAATGCGTTGGTGGACCTGTTCCTGCAGTCTCGAAACTGGGCGTACGGATCGGCGGTCGCAATGACTCTGGTTGTCGTAATGCTTGTCACTGTCTCAATTTACATGAAATTCATCTCGCGTCTGGGTGGCCAGCGCGAAGATGTCTCGCTGATGTGAGGATCCGATGCGCTTATACGCGATTTGCGTCTACCTTTTTCTCTATATTCCCATCGGCATCATCGCGCTTTTCAGCTTCAATGCCGGACGACACGCAAGCCAGTTCATGGGTTTCTCGACCCAATGGTATGGCAAAGCGCTCAACAACCCATTTGTTATGGACGCGCTCGAGACCAGTCTGCTTGCAGCATTCATAACTGCTTGCCTCGCATCCACTCTCGGAACTATGGCTGCCATCGCTTTACAAGGGGTTAAGGGATGGCTCCGAACTTTGTTCGACGCGATGATTTATGTTGCGATAATGATACCCGGTATCGTCATCGGTATCGCGACGCTCATTGCCTTGGTTACCGTATTCGGCTGGCTTAACCCAGTTCTTGCCAGCCTATGGCCCGATGGAGCAAATCCCCCGCAACTTTCCATGGGGATGCCCACGCTTGTCGCTGCGCACACCATGTTCACAATGGCGCTGGTCATAATCATCGTACGTGCAAGGCTATCGGGTATGGACCGCGCGCTCATGGAAGCTTCGGCGGACCTCTTTGCGACGCCCTGGGGCACCTTTCGGCAGGTGACACTGCCGTTGATAGCCCCGGCAATTTTGGCGGGCTTCCTGCTCAGCTTCACTTTCTCATTTGATGATTTCATCATCGCGTTCTTCGTAGCTGGCTCAGAAACAACCCTGCCAATCTACATATTCTCATCCATCCGGCGCGGCGTAACGCCCGAGATCAATGCCATAGGCACTATGGTTATGGGCGCGTCGCTCTTGCTTCTCGTTACTGCGCAACTTCTTTTGCGCCGAGGCGCCTCAAAATCGAATAGTTAAATAAAGGAGCCAAGTGACATGCGGCTTGCAGGTAAAGTCGCGCTCGTGACGGGCGCGGGATCGGGAATTGGTCGGGCGGGTTCAATGGCAATGGCGCAAGAGGGTGCGCATGTCATGGTAACGGATCGCGATGCAACACTTGCTGACGCCACTGTGGCCGAGATCATTGCACAGGGAAATCAAGCATCTGCCTTACAGCTTGATGTAACCGATGACGATGCCCTTACCAAAACCATAGACGAAGCAGTTAAAAACTTCGGTCGGCTTGACGTGTTGCACTCTCATGCTGGGTTACAGATCGAAGGAACGCTGGAAGAAGTGGAACCGGTTGGAATGGATGCTTCTTGGGCATTGAACGTCCGCGCCCACTTCATTGCCGCGCGTGCAGCCGTCCCCCATATGAAATCACAAGGTGGAGGCAGCGTGATCGTCACTGCTTCCAATTCTGGCGTTCAATACGACCGGGGTATGATCGCCTATGCGACCACAAAGCACGCAGCTGTTGCGATGGTCCGGCAGATGGCAGCCGATTACGCTGTCCATGCAATCCGTTTCAATGCCCTTTGTCCAGGATTTGTGGACACCCCCTTCAATGCAGGCTTCGAGAAGCAGATGGGTGGCCGTGCCAAACTGGAAAGCTACATCGAGCAGGCGATCCCTATGAGCCGGTGGGCGACAGTTGAAGAGATTGGCCATGGGATCGTCTATCTAGCTTCAGATGAATCCGCTTTTATGACTGGGCAAGCCTTGGTTATCGATGGCGGTGAATGCATTTAGTGATGGGTTGGACCACTCAAGAGAATGTCTATCGCCGCACTTCATTTTTTGCGAGCACATTTCAGTCCGCTTTGGGCTCAGCTCGGCCCGTTGCTCGCGCGGCAATACCGTTGTGATCGGCTGATCGAGACCGGCCATAGGAGGATCGGGGCAAGTCTTTGATCTTGTGTCATGTCGTTCAATGCACGGACGTTGGGAAATCAGGAGCCATAGTTCGCGCTTCAGGCGGCGAAACCAGGGAGTGAGCCCAAATTGTCGAATACTGCGGAGCCGTGTTAATGTCTGCATACGATGCTCTGGAAGCCAAAATGACCAAACACCCCAGTCAAGTGAACGATGAAAGACCCGCCATTCTCTGTGTTGCAGGCTTTGGTGACAATGCGAGCATGTTTGAAGGTTTGGCTGACACCCACCTCGCCAACAGCTATCGTTTGCTACCCATCAATCTTCCGGGATTTGGCGCTCAGCCTCTGGCAAAGGCAACAACTCTTGAAGCACTTGCACAAACCGTCGCCGACAAAGCGATCAAGCACGGAGCTGAGATCATTGTCGCTCATTCGGTTGCTTCAATCATAGCCTCCCTGGCCGCCAAAAGGGCCGACTGTCCTTTGACAACCATTATTTCTCTAGAGGGTAATATCACCGCCGAGGATGCCTATTTTTCTGGAACTGCCGCGGACTACAGTGATCCGGTTGCGTTTCGTGCAGCTTTTCTTGAGCGGCTTGATGAAATGGCGAAAACGGCACCAATCATCCGACGGTATCGTAATGAAGTATCGAAGGCCGATACTCTGGCGCTGTGGCAACTCGGCACCGACGCACGGCATTTTTCAGCAGGCTGCGTGCCCGGCGAGCTTTTGCAAAGCGCGGCAAATGTGATTTATCTCTACAATCCTGACAACTGTCCGGACAGCACCGTCCGGTGGCTGGAAGAAAACAAGATGGATCGGATTATTCTCGAAAACGCCACTCACTGGGCGAGCGTAGATCAGCCCAAAAGGCTTGCGGAAATGATTGCTGAGGCACTCCACCGATAGGCGAACGCAGCCGTTCACAATTGGATAGATGAAAGTTGGCTTTGTATTGGATTTCCGCAAGAAACGGGTCGCGGTGTCGCGGTCACGTAAGCTAATCCGTTAGGTAATAGTTAGTGACGGATTCAGAAGACATGACAAACCAACCCATGCCAGCAATGGATTTAACAGCCGGCGTCATGCTGCTTTTGCTCGCCGCGGTTTGGGGCGGGTCGTTCTTTTTTGGTGAAGTAGCCCTGTCAGAGGTGCCACCACTTACAATTACATTGCACAGGGTTTTTTGGGCGGTTCCTATTCTTGCGCTAATCGTCATATTCAAAGAACTGAGTGTTCCACGCACCCCTCGGGCATGGGGCGCTTACCTCGTAATGGGGGCGCTCAATAATGCCATTCCGTTCTCGCTGATCTTCTGGGGGCAAACGCAAATCGACAGCGGGCTGGCTTCAATCCTAAATGCAACGACAGCAATGTTTGCAGCGGTCGTGGCGGGTTTGCTTCTTAAGGACGAGCCCTTGACTCCGAAGAAGATAGCAGGTGCTGCACTGGGTATTTTGGGGGTGGCCTTCATTATGGGGCCAAGCGCATTGACCGAGTTCAATCCGAGCAATCTGGCACAGCTGGCTATTCTTGGGGCGACGCTCTCTTATGCATTTGCCGGTGTATGGGGCAGGACTGCTCTTTCGGGCCAACCACCGCTGGTGAATGCGCTTGGTATGCTGATCGGCAGCACAGTGCTTATGATCCCGATTGTTCTCGTGATGGATGGCCCCCCAAACTTGGCTCTGTCTTCTGGCGTATGGGCTGCGCTTCTTGGGATGGCCGCACTATCAACAGCACTGGCCTATGTTCTCTATTTCGCAATCCTTGCGCGCGCAGGTGCTGCCAACCTTCTTTTGGTAACCTTACTGATTCCACCGTTCGCTATCGGCCTTGGCGTTTCATTCCTGGGTGAAAAGATGGAGCCAGAGGCTTGGGTCGGGTTCGCCATCATTGCCCTTGGCTTTGCTGTAACCGACGGCCGGCTTTTCTCCCGCTTTGTCAGGCGCAAGCCCCAACAAGCAGAATGAGGCGCTTTCTAGAATACTATTGACCACCACATTACGGAGTGACGATCCTCGCCGTCACCAACTGACCCGGCCAAGCGTCGGGTCTATTTTTGAGTAGCGGACACCCCCAACCCGCCAGCACCAGCGACCCCCGTCAGCCCCCGGAACGAGACTCGCCAGCGGTCGTCTCAGCACCAGTGGGCGGGTCTCTAGTGGTCTCGCAGCGGCCTCTCTAGCGGTCAGAAATGCCCCGTGCTCACTCGTCCTTTGTCCTCGTTTCGCGCTTCGCAAAATGCCCCCGAAACCTCCCCAGTTTCTCGGAGGGTTTAGCCCCAAGAGCCTGTTGTCGTTCTATGATTGCGAATTAACCATAAGCGTGCAAATTTCACTCGGTTCGTGCAAATCGATGTCAATAAGTTTGTCTACTCACACTGCGTCGAAGATCTACCACCATCTGTGCATTTCTATTGAAAGCGCAGAACACTAGTTTTCCTCAGATAATTGCTGCTGGCTTTTTGTATCGAGCCTCGGGTGGTTGATGCAAAGGCCGCTTCTAGGGTTCGCTCCAGATTTGTTGGTTCCGTTCCCAGATCTTCTCGCCAATCAGGCAGTCATAGTCTGAGGGTGAGGTGTATTGCGCCTTCATAACCTCTCCTGTTGCTGGCGCTGACGCAATTTCCAGTACCAATTTTCGTCGTACGGCCTCCGCAAAGCCCTTCTAGTCAAGCACCGGGATTACGAATGAACCAGGTCCGCCTGTCACACAGTTCTGGTAGTAGACGTCAAGATCGTCGAAGTGCCACTGACTCCCCATACCTTCTTGGGTCATCAGCGGTAACCCATTTATAATAATCGACTTCGACAATACTGCCTCACGGGCCCGCAAAACCGGGCGGAAGTTGCGAAACATCAGCCGCGACAGCTGGTGAGGTCCAAACAAGGCCCGAAGCAAGTACAATCGCGGAAACCAAACCTTTCGACTGGCGCACTATTTGGGAAGCTGGTTGGTGGGTGGCATCAATTGCACTGATCATACCTGTAGTCCCCGTACTCCAGCCAGTTTGCCGAGCCTTCGCTAAAAATCAGAAATTCGGACCTGTCTTCCCCAAGCAGGGCGACGACAAATCCGGCCGGTGGCTCGGAGTTTCCGAAGTAACTGTAGGCCGTCATGGCTCTGATTAACTCGCCGTTGACCGTTACTCGTGCGTCCCACTCCCCCTCCGGGTTTTCCAAAATCATGGGTTCGATCACGCGTTCTATCGCTCCGCCTCCACAATAGACGATGCCTTCGGGTGCTTCGTAGGAGGCTCCCTGGCTGGCATCCGAAGCACATTCAGAACGAAGGGACCGAATTGCCGCGCTGGAACCTTTTAAGTCGAAGATTCCATAGCTGACATCTTGATCAATCATCGACAAATTAACCGATGCATTGGCCGCAAGCTGGTCCAATACAAAACCATAGTCCTGCTGACTATTGAAACTGATCTCGACGGGATAATTGTCAACGATCTGCAACACAGCGTTTTCAGCGCCAACCTGAAATGCCCCAACCTCGGTGGTGCCGTTCTTCAAAAAACGAATGGAAAGCCCTTGCTTCTCCGCAATGTCCTGGCTGTCCTCATATCCAGCTGGAGCAAAGCGAATACTGTTACACTGAAGCTCCAGCGTCATGTTTCCGGTCTGAATAAATGCATTGGGATTAGGCCCGGAACTGAACGACCACTCCGCCGATGCTGTGGTCGCCATTGCCATCATTAGCGTTCCAATGGAAATCGGTCTGAAACTCATTTTCTCTCTCCATGGTGTTGCGGTTTGCACTTTCATTCAGCAGAGATTCCGACCTGTTGCCCCCACAGCGAGGTCAGGAAGCAGGTGCGCCGTATTCGTTTGCGCCTTCTTGGGAAGGTCGTGTCAGCCACCAGATCATCAGAATGGAAAGAACGAATTGCAGAATTGAGACAACGACAATACCGGTCAAGCCCAGGACTGCCGCGGGTCCTCGCAATGCATCGGGGTTTTCGGTCCCTTGCTCCAATACCGAAAAGAACGCCACCCCACCCAGCATAACAAAAAGCGTTGTAATGCTGAGCGCCATCGGCAGCAGCAAGTACCAACCAGGTCGTCCTGTATCATGCAGCCTCCGCCAACCGGCGGCTAGCATTGGAATGAGAACGGCCAGTTGAAAAACAGAGGACAGAACCCGAGATCCTTGGCCTGTTTCGGGGTTTGTCCCGAACAGGATCGAATCCAACCCGGCAAAAACGGCACTTACGAGAACCACAAACAAGAAGAACCACCAGTATTCTGAGCGTATAGCCCGCCCGGAGAACTGGAAGTATTTCGAGAAACACGTTTTAACTGCTTCACCGAATCCCATCTTTCATTCCTTTCTCAGTTTCTGTGCGGCCTCAAAACATTTCGCCGCTCAGGAGAACACACTCTCCCCTCTGGGGACTCCCACTTACCTTTTTGTTTGAAAGCAGAAGCCTATCGTACGAGAGCGTAAAGAAGTTTACGCGCGGAAAAAGTATTGATTTATGAAAAAATATATTCGAACATACGAATTCGACACAACTTTTTTTACCTCCGTTGTTGTCGCTGTCGCCCGATCTACCGGGCCCTTCCGACTGCTGGAGTGAGTGCCGGCGGTCGGAAGGCACTTCACAATAATCCGGCTTGGGAGAACACGATGCTCAGACTTAACGTACTCGCCCTCTCTCCCAAGTTCGCTCTAGCTTTTACCAGTGACGTCATACGGCCATCACACGTTGTTGGCGGCCTCGGTAGTCAACGTAATGTCGTTCTGCCCCACAAGCCCCCCGCGGCAAGTTTTTGGGAAAGGTAGTCAAAGGATCGAGGTGTGTTCTGTTGGCTGCACAGACGCCAAAGCTTCAAACATGCGCATCCAATTTCACTAATTTCAAAGGAACCTGAGGGAGAAAAAAATGACTAACAAGAAGGTTATGATTGCAGGCGTGACATGTTTCGCATTGCTTGCAGCCTGCGACGACACGAGTACGTCCAGCGCGTCCGCCGAGCTCACGCCCGCTCAGCAGGCATGTTTACGGGATGTAGCCAACACGACGAACAATTCGCAAGTCGTGGTGCTCTCATCCGCGTTTAGCGAGGCGGGAACACAGGTCACTGTAGGCGTTGGTGAGGATCGCGCTCCGTGGAATTGCATTGCCTACAGTGATGGCACGACAGCTGGTATCGAGTTCCTTGGCGACGAAGGCGCATTGTAGTCTGTTCGCTGTGTATCTCGAAAGCACCAGTCGTGATCAAATTTGAATAACGGCAAGCTTAGACATTCAAACCTCGTAATAGGATTGGGTTTTAACATGCTCAATCATGCTAAGGTTGTAGAAAATGTCCGTAACCAACTCGGTTGTAATTGCGATCATTTGCACTTTTGTGGCCATTGTTTCAGTTCCAAAATACAGCATTGCACAAACTTGGGACATAGCATCACAGCACTCTGTCAGCGGCGTAACGGTGTATGATTCAGATGAGCTGCTAACTTTTGCCGGTCAGTTGGCCTTTGATCGGTCAGGGCGCATCACAGCGGTGGAGGTCGCATCAACGATCACGCAGATCTACCGAGAAGACGGCTATTTTTTGGCTGAGGCCTGGCCTGGCCCCGATGGGCAGAGCATTGTTGTTGATGAAGGGCGTATTCAAACCATCGAAATTGAAGGTGTAGATACGCGCACGTTCCAAACCTTGGAAAAGATCTTTCGCCCCCTCACCACCGCATATCCAATAACTCTCAAACAATTTGAGCGGGCGGTTATGTTGGCCGAGGACATACCTGATTTGGAATTGTCGACCGAACTTGATTATCCGGATCAGGCAGGTGCCAGGCTGAGAGTATTGGGAGAGCCTCTGCGCAAACAAGCCGGGAGTGCGACACTCGACAACCCTCCGCGTGAGCTTGGAGAAGCGCTCAGCTTTTATGTCGTACAAGAGTTTTATTCGACGCTGACCGTCGGGGATTTACTGCGCTTTGAGGGATCAGGCAATTACAATTGGGACAAAGACGAACACTCTTTGTGGGGCGCTGTTACCTATCGCACTCCGCTGAACAGCAATGGTCTCTACGGTGAGATTTTCTACGGAAACATAAACGCAAAACGTGACCTCTCGGGGGATTTTGCAAGAACGGATATTGACGGCGAGAACTTCACCGTCGCGATGGGTTACCCCGTGATCCGCGATGTAGCCCGATATGGATATTTTCTGCTGGATTATCGCCTTTCAAAAGCGGACTCAGTCAGTGGCGGCGTTCCATTGTCCAGTGACGCGAGCGTTGCTGGTCTTACGTATCTTTACGGGCAAAACTATCCGAAAGGGCAAGCTCTGGAAGCGGGGCTAACCTTATCTTTTGGTGACAATGACAATGACACGACAGACGCAAATTTTGACGACGGAGACTCTTCGTTCTGGCATCTGCGGGGCGGCATCGGATACGAAAGTCCACTTACGAACTTGTCACCCAACACAGCTTGGCGCACCGAGATCTGGGGCCAGTTCACAACCGACCGGTTGCCCTCGGTCGAGGAGTACTTCCTTGGTGATCGCTATGCATTGCGCGGCTATCGGTTCGACGAAGTAGACGGTGATTCCGGGGTTTCCGCGATTTTCGAAGTGTCTCACTCCTACTTTCCAAGTTCCCAAAGCATTCATCGCTTAACGCCTTTTGTCTTTTTCGACGTGGGTTACATCTCGAACAATGACCCAGCGAGTTTTGAAGTTGATAATGCTACACTGGCATCGACAGGTCTGGGTTTGGACATTGAGTTTAAGCAAAACCTTTTCCTGTCCGGATATGTCGGTGTCCCTTTGAGAGACGGCCCTTTGACCGACTCAGGCGATCCTGGCGCGTATCTTGCTCTGACAACAAGTTGGTGAGAATGTTATGAAACGGAACCGCATTGTTTTACTTACCGCAGCTTGTTTGGTCGCAGAGCTGGCCGCTACGCAGGTCGTCGCGCAGGGAAATCATTTTGGGTGGTGCCGTGGCGTAGGGAATCCGCACCAGTCGAGCCAAGGATGTGGGCAGGCCGGTGGGCAAGGGGCAGGCAATCAAATTACCGGCCCAACGCAGCCGGTGGCAAATCAGTTGCCGCCTAAAGGAACACAGCAAACGCCCACATCAGTTACTGTTCCAGTCCTTGCGCCGGGCGCGGTCCCGAACGCAATTCCCGGTCAGGTTCCTATTGCGACACCAATAGCGGTTCCAGGTCAGGTTCCCACGCCGGTCCTAGCGCCGACCCTAGTTCCGCCTTTGACACCAAACGCGACACCAAACCGGGTTCCGACAGCTGTTCCAAATCAGGTTCCCTCATTGGCTACCGGTCCTACCGCAGTGCCGCCGCAAGTTCCGACTGCAACTCCCAATCAAGTTCCGATAGCTAT
The DNA here is from genome assembly GCF_059610685.1 of Ruegeria sp. CDSC052. NCBI lineage: Bacteria > Pseudomonadati > Pseudomonadota > Alphaproteobacteria > Rhodobacterales > Roseobacteraceae > Ruegeria > Ruegeria sp. CDSC052. The sequence goes on along the minus strand of NZ_JBXWOB010000009.1, from coordinate 46,373 downwards.
CCCTGGCCAGGTTCCGCCTCAAGTTACTGGCCCGACGGCTGTGCCGCCCCTTGTGCCAACAGCAATACCCAACCAAATACCAGTCGCAGTGCCAGGCCGTGTTCCGCAACCCAGCGGCACTACAGCGACGCCACCGCTTGTCCCAACCGCAACCCCCAATCAGGTTCCCACGGCGGTTCCTGGCCAGGTTCCACAGTTGACACCAAAACCTACGGCAACTCACGTGGCCGTCCCAGGACATCCGAAGCCACAAGGCGTCGTGACAATCATGCGCCCAAAGCCGAGGCCGACAACCGGTACTGTTCAGCAACCTGGCACAACACAAGTGACCCACCATTTAACCCACCAACGTAATTCTAAGAAACACGATCACGTCGCAGCAACTCCTGGACGGCATGACCCGCACGACCTGCCGAGGTTCCGCAGCGCAGCGGCCAAGGAAAACTGGGAATGCGTTGCCAGCGGATTTGGGCAACGTCGGTATGATGCCGGGCGCGGCGTGTTGCTGAACAGCGGGGCACTACGACACCTTGGAAATGTGGATGCGATGGCTCGTGATGTACCAGCACGGCACCCGAAGCATTCCGGATGCATTATCTCGGTCAAACGAAAGCAGCGCTGAAGCTCGCTGGGTAGGTTTTGCTCGGACAATGAGATTAATCGACCAATAGTTCGTCAATTGTCACCTGGTTAACTGGCTTTCGTATTGCCCTTATTCCCTGGCGTTTACGTTGGCTGACGTAGCCCAACAATGCTCCGTACCTATATTTACTTCAAATAGGCCAACAATCTAAAGTGCCGCACTTCCACGAAGAGCCTCCGACCATCTGGGCCGGTCAAATTAGGCAAGCGAAACTTTGAACGGCAACTTTGCAAAGTCAGCTTTGCCCGCGCTGTGCCGTTTCTCTTCCTCAGGGCACAGGAAACGCGGCGCGTGAATGTCGGCTTGAACGGCAACGCCGTATTCATCGCGAAGCCAGAGGCAGAAGCCGCGGACAAGCCGGACCTGCTCGGGAAGCGGTAGCTCGCGCGGCAGGGATGGGCGCAGTTCGCGGATGACTCTTGCATTCTTTCGGCGTTCCGAACGCTCAGCAGCGTTCCAGAGCTCCTCGGCGTTTCCTGTCCAGTTGATCAATTCATGAGACAGGAGGCCACCCTTTCTGCCCGGCGAAAACCGTCGTCTAACCCGCGCATCCCGGAAGGTGGTGCGCGCGGTGTAGGCGGCGGATTTGACGGCGGAGCGACCGTCGGCACGAGAATGCAGGATGTGCGCGCATCGTAGACCGGGCGCCGCACAGAGGTCGGTTTCGGGACCAAAGGCGACTTAGGGGATGAGCGCAGCATTTGTCGTTTGGGCGGGAACCGGGGGTATTCTGCATTCGTAAAAGATCGGCGGGGCGGAGAACAGTCGAACTTTGATCAACAAACCTGTCTGAAACCTGCCAGCACCGGTCTCACATAGAGGTGCCGAGTGATTTTGTCGACCGGCTGTTGGCTCCGGATGGGAAGATCTTCAAATCCGAAGAAAAAGACACTGGCCGCACCTCGCAAACTTGGCATGGCATCGGGACAACATATTTTGTCAAATGGCCGCCGAAGGTTCCGCTCCTTGTGAATAATTATTAGCCTGCGAATATGAAAAACTTAATTTCCCGCGGCATATCGAAGGCCCTTGGCCGTGGCAAACAACAGCCACTTGAAAGCCCCGAGGCTATTCCGCCGGGAAATAAGCATATTCAAATGCCGCGGGAACAAGCCAACGTATTGTCGCGTTGTCTGTCGATTGATCTGGAGGTTGATCCCAAGGAAGCCAAGTTGTTCGCCTTTGCAGCCGTGCCAGACGGTGATGGAGAGGGGATAATTCATCGTAAAGGCGATCCGAAGGCCGCGCTTGAAAAGCTCGACTTGTTTTGCGCCGGTTTCGCACATGTCATTGGACACAATATTCTGCGCCATGACCTGCCGCATCTCATGGCGGTCTCGCCGCGCTTCGCAAAGCTCGCGGACGGACCGATTGACACGCTGTGGCTCAACCCCTTGGCGTTCCCGCGCAATCCCTACCATCATCTGGTCAAGCACTACCGCGATGGGCGGCTTCAAAGTGGTCACGTCAACGATCCCGAGCTCGACGCGCGTCTTGTGTTCGAGGTTCTTCGCAATCAGATCGACGCCTTGGTATCGCTGAACACGTTGTCGCCAGAAACGATGATGGCCTATCACTGGTTGTGCTGCCGAGGTCCCGGTAGCGACGGGTTTGATCGGTTGTTCAGCGACGTGCGCGGGGCGCCTATCCCGACAGAAGCAGAAGCGCACGAGGCCATTCGGAAGTTGCTTAAAGACTTGGCCTGCGGCGCGCAGGTGGACGCCTTGCTCGAGCGGCTCTCGGACACTGGGCTGGGCTGGCCGATGGCATATGCCCTTGCCTGGATTTCGGTCGCTGGTGGGGATTCTGTTATGCCGCCTTGGGTGCGGGCGCAATTCCGTGACGCAGCACGGCTGGTCAAAGACCTGAGAGATACGAATTGTCGTGATCAGCACTGTGCCTATTGCGCAGAGCACAATGATCCCACTCGTGCGCTCGAACGATGGTTCGGTTTTCCAAGTTTCCGCCCGGAACCAATCGACGAGAACGGACGCCCGCTTCAAGAAAAGATTGTGGCGACGGCCATGGAAGGCGACAATTTGTTGGGCATCCTTCCGACGGGCACGGGTAAATCCATCTGTTACCAGATCCCCGCGCTGTCTCGGTTCGACAAGACCGGGGCCTTGACCGTCGTAATATCGCCGCTTGTGGCGCTGATGGCGGACCAAGTTCAGGGCCTGGTTCGGGCCGGAATTTCCTCGGCAGTGACTATTAACGGGCTATTGTCATTGCCCGAGCGTCAGGATGCGCTTGACAAGGTGCGGCTCGGGGATGCTGCGATCCTTTTGATTTCGCCCGAACAACTGCGCAGCACAACAGTTCGGTCCGTTCTGGCACAGCGCGAGATAGGGCTGTGGGTGTTGGACGAGGCGCACTGCGTGTCCAAATGGGGACACGATTTCAGACCCGACTATCGCTACGTTTCGCGGTTTATCAAGGAGAGCTCAGGCGACGAACCGGCTCCGGTGCTTTGCTTGACCGCGACAGCGAAGCCAGACGTCGTGCAAGACATCCGCAATCATTTCAAAGAGCGTTTGGGGTCCGAACTGGTGTTGATCGACGGTGGCGCATCGCGGTCGAACCTGAGCTTCCAGGTGCTGCCAACGCAGCGTGCCACCAAGATGACCGATATCCTCGACACGATCGAAGCCCAGCTTCCGCGCGAGGGCGTGTCAGGGGCCGTCGTCTACTGTGCGACCCGAAACGCAACCGAGCGCGTGGCGGAGTTCTTAAAACAACAAGGCATCGCCGCTGAACGCTATCATGCGGGCCTCAGCGCCGATGACAAACGTGAGATCCAGGAAGATTTCCGCGTTGGCAATCTGCGCGTGATCGCGGCCACCAATGCCTTTGGGATGGGGGTCGACAAGCCGGACATCCGTCTGGTGGTTCACGGGGACGTGCCGGGGTCGCTGGAAAACTACCTGCAAGAGGCGGGTCGCGCCGGGCGAGACCGCGAACCTGCAAACTGCGTCCTGTTGTTCAATACCGAAGACGTTGATCGTCAGTTCAACCTCAGCGCGCGTTCTCGACTCGCGCGGCACGAAATCGGCGCGATCCTGAAGGCGCTTCGGCGCCTTGATGCTCGGACCGGAAAAGGCGGTGAAATAGTCGCTACACCCGGTGAGATCGTTCATGAGGAGAAAGAGCGAGATTTCCAGCGGGACAGCAATACCGACGATACGCGAGTGAAGACGGCCGTCGCCTGGCTGGAAGAAGCACACCTTCTGAACCGCGAAGAAAACCGGGTGCAGGTGTTCCCCGCCTCGCTCCGAGTAAGAAGCATGAAGGAGGTCCGTGAAATCCTTGCATCCGCTGAGATCACCGAGCGGCGGCGCGAGGATCTGGCCGCCATCGTGCAGCATATCATCAACGCGCCGCAGGAAGAGGGCATCACCACGGACGAGCTCTGCGGGGTCAGTGGGCTGACGATGTCGGGCGTTCGCAAAGCTTTGGCGGACCTCGAGGCCTTGGGGATTGCAAAAGATGATACAAACATCACCATCTTCGTGCATGTGCGCGTCGAGAATGCCTCGCCGAAACGATTCCAAGCGGCGTCCCGGTTGGAAGCTGACCTGATTGCGATCCTTAGAGAGCACGCGCCAGACGCGGACATCAATGAGGCTGTGCCCTGCCATCTGGCCTCAGTGGCGCAGGACCTGCGGGAGCGGGGACACGCCTCCGTGCGGCCCGATATTGTCGAGGGTTTGCTCCGTGGGATTGCGCAGGATGGCCGCGACATGGATGGCGGCAGAGGCAATATTGGCCTGCGCAAGGTGTCTAAAGGCAGTGTAATGGTGCGAACGCAAAGATCATGGGGGACAATCGAACAGACCGCTCAGCTTCGCAGGCAGGCCGCAGAGCGATTGGTTTCATTCTTGATCAACAAGGTTCAGGCTGGCCTGCGTGGGAAAGATGTTCCCGTCGAGACCACGCTTGGCGACCTTCTTGCAGCAATCAACAGCGATGCGCTATTGCGGACATCTGTCAATCACCCTGCAAAGCTGATGGACCGGGCGCTTCTGTGGTTGCACGAACAGCAGGTGGTGACTCTGGGCAAGGGTTTGTCCGTGTTCCGCTCGGCCATGACGTTGCACATCAATCAGAAGGGCGGCGCTTTTACCACCCAGCATTTCGCGCCGCTCGAAGACCACTACACTGAACAAACCATCCAGACCCACGTGATGGCGGCATATGCGGGCAAAGGTATCGACGATATCGATCAGGCCCAGCGGCTCGCGCATGACTATTTCGCAATGGATCAGTCCGACTTCATGAAAACTTGGATGCCAGGGAAAATTTCGGAGTTCAGACGGCAGGCAACACCTCAGTCTTACGCCGAGATCGTCGACAATCTGGGGAATTCGACACAAGAGCAGATCGTGCGTGACGACCGCGAACAGACCAATGTCCTTGTCCTCGCGGGGCCGGGGTCGGGCAAGACACGCGTGCTGGTCCATCGCGTCGCTTATCTGTTCCGGATCAAGCGCGAAGATCCAAACGGTATACTGGTGCTCGCCTACAATCGTCACGCGGCCGCCGAGATCCGGGAACGCTTGCGTCTGCTGATTGGCGAAGATGCTCGCTTTGTGACCGTCTTGACCATCCATGCCTTAGCCATGCGGTTGATTGGCGCGAGCTTCGCCGGACGGGAAACGGCCGATGAGCCTGATTTCGAGACGCTTCTGATCGATGCGGCACGTCTTTTGCGTGGCGACGGGCTGGACAAAATCGAGGCCGAAGCCTTACGAGAGACCTTGATCCAAGGGTTCCGATGGATTCTCGTGGACGAATATCAGGACGTTGGGCCCGAGGAATACGCCTTGATCGCAGCGGTGGCCGGTCGCAGTATCGACGACCCCGATCAACGCATCAGCCTGTTCGCGGTCGGCGATGACGACCAGAATATCTATGCGTTTGCCGGCGCATCGGTGCGCCACATCCGGCAATTCGAACAGGATTATTCAGCCAAGCCGGTCTTTCTGACCGACAATTATCGCTCGTCGAAAAACATCATCAGCGCAGCGAATGCCGTGATCGAAGGATCTCGGGAACGTATGAAAACTGGCCATGGGATTACAGTCGACAAATCGAGGCAAAAGGACCCGGCCGGGGGGATCATGGAAAGCCTCGACCCGGTTGCGCAGGGGCGGGTCCAAATCCTTGGCTGCCCGGCCGGAAATGACGCTCAGGCCCTTGCGGCGGTCAACGAGATGATCCGCCTGTCAAAACTGATCCCGGATTGGAGCTGGAAGGGCGCGGCAATCATTTCTCGTGATTGGCGCAAGCTTCTGCCAGTCCGCGATTTTGCCGAGGCGCATGGAATTCCAGTCGAAATGGCGAACGAAAACTTGCCAAGTGTGTGGCGCACCCGTGAGATGCGGAGGTTCATTGGTGGCCTGTGCGAGAGGCACGTTGCCTTGGTCAGCTTGGGCGACCTTACCGAAACTCTGAATGCGATACCCACGAGCCGTTGGACTGACCGGATCGGCGAGGGACTTGGCCAACTTGCGCGTGAAGTTGATGGCAAAGCGCTTCCGAGCCCTGACGTGATCGAATGGTTTGCTGAATGGTCGAAAGACTCATGGGGCGAGCAGCGTGGCCTCAAGTTGTTGACGGCGCATCGCGCGAAAGGCCTCGAATTCGACGATGTCGTGATCCTGGATGGTGGTTGGGAGCGGCCCTCGCGAAACGAAGATCAGGACGCGCCGAGGCGTTTGTTCTATGTCGCCATGACACGTGCGCGGCGCAATTTGATCGTCATGAGTAACGACAATCACGAATACCTTCCCACCGAGTCTCCTTCCGTCGTCAAGCGGAACGTGGTGCCCGACTTGGCGACAGTCCCTGGCCCGCGCCGGTTCTTTCAATCGCCAGAAATGAAGATGGTCGACCTGTCATTTGCAGGGCGCCAAGGTGATCGGCACATTGTTCATGACGCGATCGCTGAAGCGCAGGTCGGCGCGCCAATCAAGCTCGCCAGTGTTGGAGATCGCTGGCAGATCGAGGATATTCAAGGGCGGGTCCTCGGGCGGATGGCAAGAGCATTTACGCCCCCGATTGGCACGAAATTTGTCACCGGCGAGATCGCGGCCATCATACACTGGCGTAAGGAAGATGCCGATGAGCGTTTTCATCACCTGATTAAACGCGCCAATTGGGAAGTCGTAGTGCCTGAACTGGTTTTCGAAGAGGCCAAGGGGGCAGTATAAGATCAGAATGGCAAGTGGGGCGGTCAAGCAATCGTTCGCTGCACTTGCCACTAAGGACTGCTCAGGGCCGTTATCACACATTCCAACAAGATGGATTATTGGCAGCTTTGTCCGCATGGCGGGCCAACACTGTTTTCGGACACCCCCAACATTTCCAAGTGAAGTACACATCTTGAGCGGAGCTAATTGTGGAGCAAGTTGTGGAGCAAACAGCCCCTTGCCCATTCAATCAAGCAGACGCAGTCTACATTTAAGGCTTATAAAACAGATTGTTAGCTACAATCTGATCCTGGATAAATGGTGCCCGGGGGCGGAATCGAACCACCGACACGAGGATTTTCAATCCACTGCTCTACCCCTGAGCTACCCGGGCACGGATACGGCTTTTGCCGTTGGGTGGAGGCGTTCTATGACTTGCTACTGGCAGTGTCCAGAGGCTTTTTTACATTTTTTCAATGTGGGCGCGGCATCTCAGTTTCAGTTGAAGAAACATTCTGTTCAACGTCTTCTTCACGCTGCGAAGGAACCGCGTAAGACCCGTTCAGCCACTTGGCCAAATCAATGTCTGCACAGCGTTTCGAACAAAAAGGACGGAATTGAGACACCGTTGGTTCGTGACAGATCGGACAGCTCATTTCAGCACTTCCGCAAGGGAAATCCGGCCGCGTTTGCGTTGCAACTCATAGTGACCCAACGGGGTCCATCCTGCCAGAATCGTCTCGATCGGATCAGACTTGAATGCAGATCGCAAAGCGGCTTCGAAACCGCGCCGGTCTTTCTTGGGCATTGGAGCGAGGTCGAGCGTGATCTGCCCCCCCAACCCACGGACACGCAATGCACGTGGCAGTGCTTTTGCGCAGGCGAAATTGGCCTTGGTTCCGGCGGCCATCGAGGTGTCTGAACCCGTGTTTACATCTACGGCCACCAGGGCGCGGGTGGGCTGGATATAGATGTGTCCGCCCCCGGCCAATGGTTCTGATATTCCGCCCGCCTGATCCAATGCATCCAAGACACCATGCGCCTCAAAGGCGCCGGGCTCGGTGACGACCTCGGCCGGGTCGGTCCAGTCGCGCCAGGCCAAAACATGCGGCCCATCACCTGCGAGCAGAACCTCAGGCTCGGTACCGGGATCGTTCATCACAGCATCGGCATGAGCCAGCATGACGCCGATATCCTCGGCAATCTCTTGGGCATTCTCGCCCTGACAGCAGGACCGCAGGATCAACCCGTGTTCGCTGCCTGCCATGGCCTCATGTGCGATTTCCAGCAAGCGGTCGCGTTCATCCTCATCCCGGATACTGCGCGATATATTCAGGCCCGGTGCATCCGGAGTGACAATCGCAAAGCGGCTTTTGAACAGCACGCGATCCGTCACCGGCAGCGCCTTTCCGGGTTCGACAAAACCGGTCACCTGGACCAGCTTAAGCTCTCCAGGGGCCAATCCTTTGACCTGTCGCAAAAAGGCCTGGCCGTCCGGCGTGGCCAGAAACATCCCGCCCTGCCCCTTGACCGGGCGATCCGCCCGCGCCCGGTAGATAGTACCGGGTGCCGGGGCTTCGGAAGCAATCAGGAAATCGTCAAGCTTTCCGTCCACCATCAACGCCGCGGCCTCGCGGTTGTTGATGTGGTCTAAAACGATGGTACGCCCCTTCATGGTGCCTCGCGATACAAAGGATAGCCGATGCCCTGCAGCAATCCGGCGGTCTCGGATAATGGTAGGCCCACGATGCCCGTAAACGATCCGGAAATCCATGGGATGAAGGCTCCTGCAGGCCCTTGGATCGCATATGCACCGGCTTTACCCTGCCAGTCACCCGTCGCCAGATAGGCATTGATCTCAACATCCGACAGGCGCTTGACCTTGACCTGAGAAACGACGTCGCGTTGCAATACACGCTCTCCGCGGCGAACAGCGACCGAAGTGATCACCCGGTGCCGCCGCCCGGACAGAGCGTGCAGAAACTCGGCCGCCTGACCTGCATCTTCGGGTTTTCCCAGGATGCGCCGGCCCAGCGCAACCGTGGTGTCCGCACACAGCGTGACATCATCGCTTTCGGCGGGAACTGCTTGCACTTTGGCGCGCGTGATCCGGTGGCAATAAGGCACCGGCAACTCACCCTTCAAAGGCGTTTCGTCAATGTCAGGGGCACGGATGGCGTCGGGCTGTACGCCAAGCTGCGCCAGCAGGTCCAGCCGCCTTGGGCTGCCCGATCCAAGAATAAACGCCATGTGTCGGGCGTTACTTAAAGCGATAGTTGATCCGACCTTTGGTCAGATCGTAGGGGGTCATCTCGACTTGAACTTTGTCGCCAGCCAGAACACGGATGCGGTTCTTGCGCATCTTGCCTGCCGTATGTGCGATGATCTCATGGCCGTTTTCCAGCTCGACCCGAAACGTCGCATTAGGCAGGAGTTCCTTCACGACACCGGGAAATTCGAGCGTATCTTCCTTGGCCATGTTGTCTCCATAATTACGTTGCACCCGCAGAATCTACGGGGATGTGCGCCTAAATGAGCCTATTTGGGGCTTATTTCAAGGGCGTATTCACCTAAAGAGAGGATATTGTGACTGTTTCGACTCGACCGCACTGCTCGTCCCAATGGGCGCGGTTCAACACATGGCCATCCCGGCGCACATTGGCGATCGTAGTCAAGTCGACGTCGGCATAGGTCCAGCCAGGTTGGTTCAGCGCTCCCTCTGCTAACACTCCGGTCGCGGGAAAACCCTTGTCAGGTGGACCAAAAATACCACCCGTTCCTGTATTCATATCCACCGCATCGGACCATTCGTTTTTGCCCACCAGAGACGCCATGACCATAACACATTGGTTTTCCAGCGCACGCGACATAGCCCCGATGCGGACACGCCAGTATCCTGCCAACGCCTCGGTGCATGAGGGAACCAGGATTATATCCGCCTCACTTAGGGCTCTACCCAGCAGGGGGAATTCACTGTCATAGCAGATCAGGATTCCGATTTTTCCAAGTGGGGTATCAAACAATTTCAGTGGTCCGCCCGGCGCGATATCCCAGTCTTCGCGTTCAAAGCGGGTCATGATCTGTTTGTCCTGATGGTCAAACGTCCCGTTCGGAGCGTAGAACACAGCCCGGTTTACCGGACGGCCTGACCCGTCAATCACCGGAGCGGATGCGCCCAGGATGTAGGTCTCATGCTCTTGAGCCAGACGCGAATGCAGGGCCTGCACGTCCCCCATCCGATCTGAAACAGCACGGATCGAACGCTCTAGATCACCCGCTACTTCGGCCCCATCCAAAGTCGACAATTCCATCGCGCCATACTCGGGGAAAACGAGAAGATCTGCCCCCTGCCCTGCCGCATCCGAGACCCAGCGGGCCAGCTTATCTTCATACTGCGCCCAGTTTTCGAGCCAGTCGAGGTTATAGGCGGCGGAGGCAAGTCTCATGGGGCATTCCTTGCAGTCTTAACTCGGCTGAAATCTAAGTGTGCGTTCGTGGACTGTATAGCCCAACCGTGACACATTGAATTTAGGACAGCTAGTTCATTTGTAAGCCCATGGCATACGAACTTCAGCACTGGTAAATGAGAGCAAGAAAATTGAGGATTTTCCAGTGATGAATTTTAGAATCCTTTGCTTGGTTTTAGGAACAACGTGCTTATCTGTGCCCGCGCTTGCGGACTGTTTTGATACGCCAACATGGCACGACGAACCGCTTACTCAGTTGTTTTTGGATGGTTTGGGTGATGGCAAAGAGCAAGACGTTAGACGAGCCAGTTTGACCATGTTGCTTATGTCCAAAGAACCCGCCCGCGAACAGCGGGATGAGTTAAAGTTCTATTTGATGCGGACGGCATTAATGCAATTCGATGGCGACAAAGGGGCGCTCAGGAAGAAACTGCAAGATGGTTCGCTTTATGATGTCATTCAACTGACTGACTTCTCCCGTTCGAACCCGAGGGATCAAAGCAGGATCATCTCCGCTTACTGGTTAAACGGGTGCGTCGAGGAAGCGCTTGAATTACTTGCCTCGACGAACAACTCGCTGACAAGCCAATACTATATGCCAATAGCCACCGGAGATGCCGAGTTACTTCGCAGCCTAGCGCAACGCCTGGAGCCGGGCGGATACCATCAAAAAAGACTAATTACTTTTGCAAAGCTGCTTGAGAGCCCGGACACCAAAGAAGAAACTCTTCAAGAGTTTTTGGATTATCTGGAGTCGGAAAGAACAGGTGCCGAGTCAGAGGATTGGATTGACAGCACTGGAGTAAAGGTTGCTCTGAACGTAATCCGAGGCAAGCAACTGGACCTGGAGCTGTTACCGACTGAACCTGTCTATGACCCGGTCGAACTAGAGCTCAGCGGTATGCGATTCTCAGCCTTTGTCGCATGGATGGGCGCCGCTGGATTTTGCGAAGCGACTTGGAAAACATCTTTTGTCCTTCTAGGCACGCCAGCCAAAAGCATGCCCTTCAATCGCGAGCTTCTTGAAGCGTCTGTGATCAGGTGCGTAGAAAATCATGATGGATGAGGGCCGGTAGACGTTGATTTCGGCTTTCTCCGCACAGCGGGCAAAACCACCTACAAATCCCTGATCCAGAATTGCAAAGGCTTCAGCGTCTCGCCTTCTTCACCGATATCCCTCCACGAAAACTGCGCAATAGCGCCGGGCAACGGCTCATACTTCCGCGCGCTCCAAAAAGCATCCAGCGGGCGGTAGGTATCAGGCCGCATCGGGTGATCGGTCGTGCGTTGCACACCGCAAAAGGCGCATTTCGTGAAGCCAAAGCTGCGCGCATGGGCTTCGCGCAAGTCAAAGAACCTATGCCCCACGCCCTGCCCGCGATAGTTGGGCAGCAAGACGGATTCCGCGCAGTAGAAGATCTGGGACAAGTCCAGCCCAGAGCCATCGAAGGCCGCCGCGAAATCGGCGGCATGGTCGGCTAGCGGGGCGCCGGTCGATGCGCCGATCAGACGATCCCCGTCAAAGGCACCAACAACGATGGATCTGTCGCTGTCACGGTAGGATTGCAGGTATTTCCGCTCGTATTCCAGATCGCCGCCATAAAGATACGGCCATGCCCGAAACACCTCGATCCGCAAGCGAGCGACGTCATCCAGAGCCGCCTCAAGCGCCGCCCCGGTCAAGGCGCGAACGCCTGTGACCTCAGCCATTCGAGACCTGCTTGGTCCAGTCGGCCAGGTTGTAAAAGGTGGTGACCCGCGTGATCTTGCCATCCTTCAGGTCAAAGAATGACCCGGCTGGTAGGCGGTAGGTCTGCCCGCGTGCTTTGGGCAGGCCTTCATCCGTCTCAAGATAGGTGCCGTTCACGATGAATTCAGCGGCGGCACGGGTACCGCCCTCGGCCGCGAACACAACGATATCGGTGAGGTTCTCGCGATAGCAGCGGTTCATGTGGTCACAAAAAGCTGCGAATTTCTCTTTGCCCACTCGTATCTGCCCTTCGTTCACATGATGGGCTACGTCGTCGGACAAACAGGCCAGCATGCCGGTTACGTCCCCGGCGTTGAAGGCTTCGAAATAGGTTTTGACGGTTTCGTTCATGGTCACTCCGTTGGTTCGCCCCAGCGGTCCTTCAGATGCTGAATGATCTGATCGCGGGTCTGTCGGTAGTGATGTAACTTTTCCTCGCGGCTTTCGCCCAGCCCGGTAGGGTCCATTATTGGCCAATAATCGACATCCAGATGAAAAACCCGCGTCAAATCCAGCGCACGGCGCTGGCTGGCCGGCGACAGCGCTACAATCAGATCGAACGAGCTGAGGTCGTCACCCCATTCCTGCATTTCATCGAACGACCGGGATCGGTGACGTGAAAGCTCGACGTCGATTTCATGACAGACCGAAATGCAAAAGCCATCGATCTCAAGATCGTTGTGCACCCCGGCGGATTGCACATAGGTGCCGGTGCCATAAAACTTCTTCATGATGCCTTCGGCCATCGGAGATCGGACCGAATTGTGGTCGCAACAGAACAAGATGGACTGCGGCAGAGACGTCACCCGTCACCCCCCGAAATGCAATACGCAGATCAACGTAAACAGGCGGCGGGCTGTGTCTGAATCAACTTCGGCCTTGCCTTCCAGACGTTCCTGCAACACCCGACTGCCTTCGTTGTGGATACCACGCCGGGCCATGTCGATGGTTTCGATCTGGCTGGGCGGCAAAGTCTTTACGGCGTCGAAATAGCTTTCACAGATCTGGAAGTAGTCCTTGACCACCTGCCTGAATGGTCCAAGGGACAGATGGAACTCGGCCGCTTTTTCTTCGGCTTCGGTGGCAATGTCGAAGACCAAACGCTTGTCACGGATCGAGAGCTGCACATGATACGGCCCTTCCGGAACCACACGATCATCGCGTTTGGGCAGCGCGAAAGCGTTATCCTCAAGCAGATCATAGATTGCCACCTTGCGCTCCTGCTCGATCTCGGGAGTCGGCGGGGGCAAGTTTCTATCATCCAGTTCGATGTGCGAAATTCGGGTCATGGTCGTTTGGTCCGTTCAGGTCGGGACAGACTTATCCCAATGGAAATAAATGGGCAACGCAGTGACCGCCCGTCCGACGAAAATCGTCAAAGCGGGTGTTCGGACGGATCTATTCCGTGTTTGCGCAACAGCGTATCGACCAGTGAACCAGAGTTGATTTGGCGGCCAAGAAAGATCTTTCGGAACCAGGATCCAAAAAAATGGACAGACATCTGTTGGTCCCACTTCAGAAAATCCAGTTTGGAAAGGTCGGGGTCATTCCAAAGGCCGCGATATCGCAATGGGATAGGATAGAGGACCGACCTGTGCACAGCCATCTCATGCTCTGGTGTGCCATACAGAAAATGAAACAGCATGGGCGGACCAAAGCTGAAAATTGGCAGGCTCCAATAGGTCGACCCGTTGAACATCTGGCGGTAGGTTTCCCTATGTTCTTGTGTCCACCATGGCGGCACCAGATCGCTGTCAAAAGCATATTTGCACATGGCCTGCAGCCCCGGACTGTCGCTGGGCAACGCAAGTACACCGTTCATGATCCGTTGTTTCTTGAGGTTCGCATTCGGAAAAAGATACCCGTTCTTTGTCTCGAATGGCCGGACCGCATAAGCATCCGCATCGGCCCAGATATAGTTGGTTTTTTGCATCAACTGCAGACGGAAAAGATCTGCATGAACGGCCACGGATCGGGTTATCGGATCGCGGTAGATCTCGGGAGTATCATAAATTTCGCGGGCATCGCGCGGCTCGATATAATCCGGAATGTCTTCAAGATCGCCATAGTGATAGACGATTGGCTTCTGGTCGACATCGGCGAAGGACTTCAGGCACAGATGTTCCAAAAAGCTAAAGCGCTTACCGATCCAGAGGGTCGCCACACGTTCCAAATCAACCTCCTTTAGATCCGGTCGCACATAAAGAGCGCCGCAATTTGCCCCTTGATTTCAAGCCCTATCGGGGAAAATCGGATGAGGTAATTGCAGGTGTGACCCTCTGACCATAGGTGATCAACCGTTCAATCGTTTCAACCGTGCGGTCACGGACAGCCCGTGCGCCTCGAGGCTTTCCGACTGCGCAAGTTGCTCTGCCGCTGGCCCGATTGCCCGCAGGGCTTCGGGTGTCATCTGGCTGAGCGTCGTGCGTTTCAGGAAATCCATCACACTCAGACCGGAAGAAAAACGCGCCGACCGGGCGGTGGGTAGGACGTGATTAGGCCCACCAACATAATCCCCGATTGCCTCGGGCGTGTACTGACCAAGAAAGATTGCACCTGCGTGAATTGTCTTTTCGCTCAGAGCGACGGGATCTGCGACGCATAGCTCAAGGTGTTCCGGGGCAATTCGGTTCGACAGAGAGGCTGCCTCATCCAGACTGCCCACAGTGATCACCGCACCAAAATCGCGCCAACTGGCCCCGGCTATGGCCCGGCGTTGCAGGGTTTCAAGACGTTTTTCCACGGCTTGCGCCACGGCCCGTCCAAAATCGGCGCTATCCGTGATCAGGATCGACTGAGCACTTTCGTCATGTTCTGCCTGGCTGAGTAGATCCAGTGCAATCCAGTCGGGGTCGTTGTCTTTGTCAGCAATAACCAGAATCTCGGACGGTCCCGCAATCATGTCTATACCGACCTTACCAAAGACTCTGCGTTTGGCGGCAGCAACAAAAGCGTTTCCGGGGCCTGTGATCTTGTCCACCGCTGCGATGGTATCTGTTCCATAGGCCAGTGCCGCAATCGCTTGCGCCCCGCCGATGCGATAGACCGTAGTCACGCCTGACAGGTGCGCGGCCAAAAGGACCAGAGGGTTCGCCTGACCGTCTGGTGTGGGCACGGCGATGGCCAGACGCTCGACCCCTGCGACATTGGCCGGGATCGCGTTCATCAGAACCGACGACGGATACGAGGCCAGCCCTCCCGGCACATACAGCCCCGCCGCAGACACTGCGGACCAGCGCCAGCCAAGGGTCGCCCCGGCCTCATCCGTCCATTGGTGATCGGCGGGCATCTGTTTCTCGTGATAGGCCCGGATGCGTTCGGCTGCCAGTTCGAGCGCCTGACGATCCGCGTCCGAGACCTGCGCAATGGCGGCGTCGATTTCCTCTGCCGAAAAGGCCAGCGTATCCGGTGTCAGCTCTAACCGGTCGAATTTGGCCGTCAGTTCGATTACCGCCTCATCCCCACGGACCCGCACATCGTCAATGATCTGCGCGACGATGGCATCCACATCCGGGCTGTCTTCGCGCTTGGCCGACAGCAGGGTTTGAAAAGCGGCTTCAAACTCGGGCGACGTGGTGTCTAGAAAAACGGGCATGATCTGGCACTCCGTGGCGTTTCACCGGGTCATATCGCCGGGATGGGCTGTCCTCAACCCTGAGTCCACCGGGTGCAGCGATTTGCGCATCTCAAAACAGGATATGCTTTTGCGCGCCGCGCAGCCGCCAGTCGGTTTCCAGCCATGCCGGATATAAAACGCCTGGGCCGTCCGTGTCCCCTCAAGCTGTGCCTCGGTGCAACCGGCAGCGGCCAGTTCCTGTTCCAGCCGGGCCAACAACGCGCTTCCCACCCCAAGACCGGTATGAGCCGGGTCGATATAGAGCAGCGTGATCTCGCCGCCCTCACGCAATCCGCCGACAGCCGCAACCTGACCTGCGCGCTCGGCCAGCCAAATCTGCGCTCCGGCCTTGATCCAACCCCGAATGGTCTCCGGGTCTTTATTGGCGGTCCATTCCGCAACGGCCTGTGGATCATCGCCATGATCCACCCGGCACAGCTGCGTGATCGAACGGATCAGTACGCGGCTTAAATCAAAGACATCAAACACGGTCGCGCGGCGCAACATCAGACCAGCGGGTGGTTCTGAGAAGGCCTGCGCGATACCGCGCTTATTCTGCATGATGCGGTGCTTGCCCCGACGGCGCCTGATACGGGCGGGTCACATCTTTGAGCGTGACGTCTATTGCCTCGACCGACAGGCGGATCGCGCCATCACCGGCCAATGTCAGCAAAATCTGACCCGCGCCGTCTTCGCCGGGTTCAAAATCGACCGAAAGCAAGGACATCACCAAATCCTTCTCGCTACGGTCGATACCCTGGCTGGCCACGGTTAGAACGGAAGCGAACACCAGCACAGACTGCACCCTTTCGAATGGACGGCCCCGGCGCGTGGCCGCATCCTTGTCCTCCCAGCGGAAACGGTTCAGCAACAGGCCAAAGCGGCGCTGCGACGGATGCCAGGTCATTTCGGATACGGGGAACACTGCATCCTGTGTCAAAGTCGAGATCACCCGAAGGTCATCCCCATCCTCTGCACCCAGATTCAGTGGAGCCTCACGCCCATCGTGGAAACTTGCGTCTGTCATTGGTCTTTGATCCGTTCAATTTTGGCGCCCACGCCTTCCAACTTGCGCACAACATGCTCATACCCACGATCCAGATGATAGACCCTGCTGACAGTTGTTTCACCTTCAGCAGCCAGCCCCGCCAGTATCAGCGAGACCGAAGCACGCAGATCTGTCGCCATAACCGGCGCGCCCTTCAGACGTTCGACACCAGTCACGGTTGCCGTGCCACCGTGCACTTCGATATTCGCGCCCATCCGCACCAATTCGGGGGCGTGCATGAAACGGTTCTCGAAAATGCGTTCTTCAAGCACCGAGATACCTTCGGCCGTGCACATCAGCGCCATCATCTGGGCCTGCAGGTCGGTCGGAAAACCCGGGAACGGCTCGGTCACGACATCCACGGCTTTGACGCGCCCGTTCTTGCGGGCGACCAAAAGACCGTTTGCTGTTTCCGAGACATTCACGCCCGCCGCATCCAGTTTCCCGGCAAATGATTCCACCAGAGACATCCGCCCGCCCAACAGTTCGACTTCTCCACCACAAATCGCCGGCGCCAGCATATAGGTGCCCAGCTCGATCCGGTCAGTGACTACTTGATGGGTGGCGCCATGCAACCGGTCTACGCCTTGAATTTCGATGGTCGGCGTGCCTTCACCGGAAATCTGGGCACCCATCTTCCTCAGACACTCGACCAAATCGACGATTTCAGGTTCGCGCGCCGCGTTCTTCAGAACCGTTGTGCCTTTAGCCAGCGTGGCCGCCATGACAATGTTCTCGGTCGCGCCCACGGATGCAAATCGCATCTCATGCACGGCACCTTTCAACCCGCCCACAGCTTTGGCATGCAGATACCCGTCCTTAAGCTCAATCTCAGCGCCCAGCGCCTCGAGCCCTTCGACGTGCAGATCCATCGGACGCGCGCCGATTGCACAGCCTCCGGGCAGCGAAACGACCGCCTGCCCAAACCGCGCCAGCAAAGGACCCAGCACAAGGTTTGACGCGCGCATCTTTCGCACGATGTCATAGTCCGCCGTCTGACTGGTCAGGTCGTGGCTGGACATTGCGATCACCTGACCATCCTGCAATGACGACACCTCGGCCCCCAAGGACTGCAGCAAAGCCGTCATCGTCTTGATGTCGCTCAGCCGAGGCGCATTGGTCAGCGTCAGCGGTTCTTCGCTGAGCAAGGTCGCCGGCATCAGCGTCAGACACGCGTTTTTTGCCCCTGCAATCGGTATCTGACCTTTAAGCGGCCCGTTGCCTGTCACCAGAATCGAATCCATCTGCTCTTATCCCTCGTCTTTGTCGGCTTTGCCGTTCTGGGTTGCCCGCGCCTTAGCCTGCGCCTTACGCCGCGCCATATTCGCCTTGAGCGCCGCTTTCAGCCGCTCTTCGCGCACATCGCCGGATCTGCCGTGTTTTTTAGGTGTATTTTTTTCTGCCATAACCTTTCTCTACAGGAGGCGAAAAAAACCGTCCAGACACCCTTGCGCCGCGTTTCGTTTGAGTCTAATCACCCGCCCACAGCGCTGCTGTAGCTCAGAGGTAGAGCACTCCCTTGGTAATGGGCGGGTCCATTCCAAGTTTGTTTGTTCGAACAATGAGTTAGTGGAGCGTGGTGGAAATTAGTAGGGTATTAGTAGGGCGTTTTTCCCGGTGCCCTGAAGTGGATAGGCTGCTGTAGCTCAGAGGTAGAGCACTCCCTTGGTAAGGGAGAGGTCGAGAGTTCAATTCTCTCCAGCAGCACCATAAAATCAATAATTTACGAGATTTACTCTGCTGGCACCATATAAGTGGCGACCACATGGCGACCACGCCTTAGCAAAATACGTCCGTTGTTAACGTCGCATGGTCGGGGCCTTGCCTTCATAGACGAGCTCCACCCCCCGCCCCTTGGCACCCCTTCAGCTGATCGAACGCAAGCCTGTGAGCCTCTCACACTTTCTGTGACGCGTTTTTCCAAGGCTACTTTTATTGGGGTAGGTCCACTATCTGTTGGTTGGAGCCCGTCGAACTAGAGTTTTGGGTTCGAGTATCCCTTCGCACCAATAGCGGACGTTCAGGAAATTTGATTTTATGTCCGCATTGCGGGACAAAGCGGACTTGTGCATGTGCGGCTATTGCTGACGCAGAATTTGCTCGCATGTGCGGCGGACACGTCGCTGCGATGCAGCTGATATCGCCAAAGCGGCCATTGCCGAGTGGTCTTAGAGGCCTGGTTCAAAACTGCACTTTCGTTGCAATGGCGCAACAGAGGACTAAGTGACCAGCTGCTCTTTCGGTTTCGCGTAGTCGTCTCAACCCCAAGCATGCCCGGCTGATCGGTCACCTGAAGCGGTTTGCCACCGGTCTCTACCGGCAAATATCTCATTTTGCGTCCTTCGGAGATCTGATGAGCCATGACAACAAAAGCGGTGCCAAAGCGAGGGCAAGCATGACCCGAAAGACATGATGCACACCGACAAAAGCCACGTCACGATCATAGCTCAGCGCGATAATTGACATTTCCGCCAGCCCGCCGGGCGCATAGGCAAGAACCAACGAAACCGGATCAACACCAACCCCTTGTGCGACCAGAAGCGCTGCGGTGAAGGCCGTGCCGATTTGAACGCCGACGACTATGAAGGCCGCGCCAAACGAAGCAGTCAGGCTCTTGAGCGGGGCACCTGCGAAACGCCCACCTACGTTGATTCCGATGAAAACCTGGATGACGATTGTAATTGACCCTGGAACGTTGAAATCCGACGCCCCCGAGAGGTGCAGCGCCGCGCTGATCAGCATCGGCACAATCACGATGGGCGCGGGCAACCTTCGCCAGCCGCGCGCGAAGAGTCCCGCGAGAATGCAGATCACAATCCACAGCCAGTCCTGTCCCGTCAGGGTCGCAACATTCATCGATGCGTTGCCTGCGGCTGGTTCAATCGTCGCAATCTGGCTGATCAACACGGGGATGAACAGGATCGCAAGGGCAATCCGAAGCGCGTGTATAATTGCAACGCGGGTCTGATCTGCGCCCTCTCGGTCAGACAGCAACACCATCTCTGCAATGCCTCCGGGCATCGCGCAAAGGGCAGCGGTTGTCGCCTCAAACCGCAAGATCTTGCGCAGGAAAAGGAATCCTGCCGCAAACATCACCGCAAGAGACAGGATCAAACAAAGTAATGTCGGCCACCAGGTTCCAACGGATGAAATCAATTCACTGGTAAAAGCGGCCCCCAGCATCACGCCGATGGAGGCGCGTATGATATTGAGCAGCAAACTGGGGGTTTGAACTGGCAAACGGGCCAGCGAGGCCGCCGCCGTCGCCAACATAGACCCGATCATCCAGCCCAGAGGCAGGCCGGTGCGCGAAACCACCCATCCAGCGATGCTTGCAGCGGCTATCGTCGCAAAGAGAAAGCAATATGAGCTTTGTCGCAAAATCAGACCAGTTGCTCTTTGCTGAGCAACACCCCGTCCGCATCACCATAAACCCAATCGTTCGGCTCAAACGTGACGCCACCAAATCCAATCTTTTGACCAACTTTGCCCCAGCCTTCTTTTGCGCTTTTTACCGGGCTTGTCCCAAGCGCAAATACCAGCGTATCCATCTGGTCAATCTCGATACTGTCACGTATCGCTGCATTCAAAATCAGACCGGTCCAGCCATTCTTGATTGCCAACCCGGCCAGAATGTCGCCCAGAATTGCAATACGGGTGGACGCGCCTCCATCGACAACCAGCACGCGCCCCTCACCCGGAGTTTCCAGCTGAGCGCGCACTTCAGTATTGTCCTCGAAACACTTCACCGTCTGCACCTGAGCCGCAAAATTGGTGCGGGTCCCGAAACGGCGAAAAGGCAGATGCACTAATGCAAGGTCGTTCGCATGGTTATCAATCAGATCAGCGGTTTTCATATCGGCCTCACATATTTGAGTAAGTTGCTCTTAGGTCGGCCACGTCGGCCTCGCTCAAAAAGCGCGTCTTTCGACCGCGCAACGCCACAAGAAGCTTGGCGGTTTCTTCCAGCTCTTCTGCTGCGCACACTGCAGAGAACAGATCTTTGGCCGACACCACAGGGCCGTGGTTGGCGAGCAGAACAGCGCTGTAGGCACCCTTCAGATCGCGGATCAGATCACCTGATTTCGGATCGCCCGGCTTGACATAGGGCACTAATTTCACCGTGCCGACCCGCATCACAACATAGGGTGTCAGCGGTGGGATGCAGTCATCAGGATTGGTGTCTTCCAAACAAGATAGCGCGGTCGCCCAAGTCGAATGAAGGTGCACCACGGCACCAGCCTGCTGGCGGGTTTCATAAAAGGCCTGATGCAAAAAGACCTCTTTGGTAGGCCGGTCGCCTGCGACATGGTTGCCCTCTAGGTCGATCTTGCTGATCCGGTCGAGGTCAATCGCGCCCAAGGTGGAGTTAGTCGGAGTCATCAGGATGCCATCAGGCAGACGGGCCGAAACATTGCCTGCCGTGCCGACAGAGAAGCCCCGGTTGAACAGCGACGCACAAAGGTCCGACATCTGTTGGCGGAGTTCTGCTTCGGTGTTCACTTTTGCCCCTCCATCATGCGCAGTGCTTTGGTGAAAAAATCGGGCGCGCCAAAATTGCCTGATTTCAGCGCAAGCGAGATCGGTTGATCGTCGCCCAAGGTCAGAACCGGAACACCCGGATCGATCTCTGCGCCGATGCGCATCGCGGGTGCGCCTAGTTCGTCGGCTACGGCCTGCGCCACTGCTCCAGAAGTTTCGCCTCCTGCAACCACGATTCGGCGATACCCGCGCTGCACCAGTGCACGTGCCGTATCGGCAAACAGATCGTCCAGTTTCGTAGCTACGGCCTCGCGACCAAACTTGGTCTGGATATCTTTCACCTCTTTGGGTGTGCCAGAGGAATAGATCAGAGGAGCGTTTCCCGTATTGTCGACGATGAAGGTCAACAGGTCATCCTTGGTGATAGTATCGTTCATGACACCGGGCACGTCGATGGCAAAGGTCGGATGAGACTTCTGGTGTTCGGCCAGCTGGCCTCGCGTGGCCCCAGAACAAGAGCCCGCCAGAATGGCTTCGGGTCCTGATGTACCCTCGGCAGTCGGCGCGTTGGGTTCGGCCATCCCGTTGCGAATGAAGTTGCGCGGCAAGCCCAATGCAATGCCGGAGCCGCCCGTTACCAAAGATGCCCCCTGAAGCGCTTCGGCTAAGATCAGAAGATGCTGATCCGTCACGGCATCGGCCACGAGAAATTTTTCAGATGCGCCAACAATTGCGGCCCGCACCTGCTCAGACCCCATCGATACAGTTGAAAGTGGCACGTGCCCGACCGAATTTTTGGTTTGCTGACGCAACCAGCGACGTAAGTCAGGATCGGTCATTGGGGTCAACGGGTGGTTCTGCATCCCGCTTTCGCTCAGCAACACGTCGCCCACGAAGAGGTGCCCCTGGTAGACCGTGCGTCCGGTTGCCGGGAAGGCCGGACAGACGACAACTCTCTGCGCATCCAGCGCAGCGCTCAAGGCGTCGGCAACCGGGCCTATATTGCCCTTGGGCGTAGAATCGAAGGTGGAGCAGTACTTAAAAAGGATTTGTTTACAGCCCTGATCCAATAGCCAGCCAAGCGCCTCGAGGCTTTCGCTTACTGCATCTTCGACCGCATTCGAGCGCGACTTCAAGCTGACAATCCCGGCGTCGATATCCGATGCTGCGGCCCCCGTCGGCACACCAGGATATTGGGCGGTACGTAGCCCACCTTCAGCGTCAACGCCCTTGGCCAGCGTGTTGGCGACATCGCTGCCACCCGTGAAATCATCCGCGATAACGCCAATCAACATGGCTGAACCTCTTATTTCTGTTCGATCCGGCGGCGGATTTCTTCAATCGCAGCCTCCGGGCTGGTCAATACTGGAATATCCGTGCGAGCACGCACCGCATCCACGGCACCAGCCATGGAAAACTGGGCCAGCAGAATGACATCGGCGTCTTCAACTGTGGCGGCAGTGTCGGCAATCAAACGATTATGGGCACCATCATCGCCTGCTTTCTTTGCATCAAGCGCACCATCGCAGAAAATCGACGAGATCTGCGCAGTGCTGCCCTTTTCGCGGGCCGCCTCGCGGAATTCATCCTCCATCCCACCGGCGGCTGGTGGGAAGGTATAGAGCATCACAACACGGTCCCCGTGGGAAAACGCCGTATCGAACATAGCTTCGTTGGGTTTCATGACAGGGATGTTAGATTCAAAGTCTGCTCGCTCGATGGCCGAGCCAAATGCCGAACAGGTAAACAAAACTCCGTCTGCTCCAGCTGCTTCTGCATAACGCGACAAATCGACGATCCGGCGAACGAGATCACCTGACAACTCGGCCGATTTCGCCCGATCAACAGACAACCCCTCTTCGAGTATCGAAATTGTCTCAGCTTCGGGCCACAGCTTCGCCGCCGCTTCTTCGATCGGGTCTATTGCCACTTTCGTGGCGTGTATCAGGGCAACTCGAGGATGGTCAGCCATTGGATTTCTCTTGATAACTCGGCGACGCTGTAAGAGTGCAGCGCCGCCGGTAAATGCGGACGATTTGCCCGCAGGGAGGAACTCTAGGCAGCGATGCTTTCTCTCGCCACCGTCTCGGCGACAAGGGAGCCGAAAGAATCACAGTTAACGGATCCACCCAAATCGCGCGTTCGCTTCGCTGGATCATCAATCACTGTATCAACCGCCTCTGCAATCGCGTTACCAGCATCCATCAACTTCTGGATGCCGCGCTGTTCACCCAGCCAGGTCAGCATCATGGCAGCTGACAAGATCAAAGATGTCGGGTTGGCCACGTTCTGTCCCTGGATATCTGGTGCCGATCCGTGTTGTGCCTGGGCGCAGCACAGTCCAGTTTCTGCATTGGCATTGATCGACCCGGCAAGACCGAGGGATCCAGACAGTTCCGACGCCAGATCCGACAAGATATCGCCGTAGAAGTTGGTAGCGACCACAACGTCATACACTTCGGGTTTGCGCACCAGTAAAGCGGCGAAGGCGTCGACGATCAACTCCTCGGTTTCGACCTCTGGGAAGTCTTTTGCCACCTCGCGGAAGCAATCCAAGAACAGCCCGTCGGTCATCAGAAAAGAGTTCGCCTTGTGGATGGCAGCGATTTTCTTGTTGCGCTGCATCGCCAGTTTGAAGCCTTCGCGACAGATACGCATAGAGCCATGTCGTGTGATCTTGCGCACCGACAACGCCATGTCGGGATCGGGCATCATCTCACCAACGCCTCTAAACATGTTGCGATCGGGGTAAAATCCCTCGGTCGCCTCACGCATAATAACCAAATCCATACCGGGTGCTTTGTTCGGGATGAAGCTTCGGGTGCGTGCAGGGCGCACGTTTGCATAGAGGTCAAGGCCAATGCGGAAACCAGCAGAAACGTTGCGACCTCCTTCGGCCAAGGGTGGGTAGTCCATGTGGGACTGAGTGCCCAGGATCACGCCGTCGAATTCCGTGCGTGCCCGGTCCAACACGCTTTCTTGCAAGGTGATACCGTGCTTTTTCAGACTGTCGAAGCCTGAGATCGCTTCCTCAAAAGTCAGCCCTAAATCAAAGCGATTGTTTGCAGCTTCGACAACCTCAAGGGTCGCTGCCATGATTTCCGGCCCAATACCATCGCAAGGCAGTGTCATAATACGCATATCAGTCTCCTATGATTGGCCAGTTAGCCAAATTCTTTGGGGGGCGCCGGCTTAGTCGCCGACGAATTCTTCTTCGTTGCGGGCGGCTTCCATACGCTTCTTCATTCTGCGACCCATCAGCATGGGCAGAACGAAGCCAGCAATTGCGATAAGCCACAGGATGATCGCCAGAGGGCTGCCAACAAGGATGAACCAGTCACCATCGGAGATTGTCATGGCGCGGCGCAGGTTCACTTCCATCTGGTTGCCCAAAAGGATGCCGAGGATCACCGGCACCAACGACACGTCCAGCTTGCGCAAAACCCAACCAGCGACACCGAAGCCAACCATCAACATCACATCAAATGTCGAGCCTGTGATCGAATAGATGCCCACGAAGGAAATCATCGCGACGATCGGCATCAGGATCCGGGTCGGAACCATCAATACTCGGGTAAAGATGCCAACCAGCGGGATGTTCATCGCCAGCAGAATGAAGTTGGCGAGGAACAGCGATGCGATTAGGCCCCAGACAATGTCCGGGCTTTTCTGGAACAAAAGCGGACCCGGTGTAATGTTCAACTGTAGCAGTACTGCGAGCAAAACCGCTGTGGTTCCCGACCCCGGTACACCTAATGCCAACATCGGTACAAGCGCGCCACCGGAGGCAGCATTGTTGCCAGCTTCAGGTGCCGCAACGCCCCTTGGATCACCTTTGCCAAAGGTTTTGCCGTCACGGTCAACTGCTTGCTTTTCTAGCGAGTAAGCCAGAAACGAGCCCAGCGATGCGCCTGCTCCCGGCAGAACGCCCGAGAAAAAACCCAGACCCGTGCCGCGTGCCATCGAGGGGATGCAGCGCTTGATCATTCCGAAATCGGGCATGATGCGGCCAACCTTGGTCACTCCGGCCGAGCCAACGGCACCACCGCGATGATGTTCAAGGAAAATGAACACTTCACTCAGCGCGAACAGGCCGACGATTGCGATCAGGAAGTCGATACCATCGTAGAGATGAATGTGGTCGAACGTGAAACGTTGGGAGCCAGTTTGGCTGTCACTGCCGATCATAGCAATGCCAAGACCAAGCGCTGCTGCAAAGGCTGACTTCGCTTGGTTCGTCGATGAGATCCCACCAAGCGTTGCGAAGGCAACAGTGAACAACACAAAATACTCCGCGGGACCGAACAACAGCGCAATCTTAACCAGCTGGGGAGCCAGAATGACCAGACCGCAAGTTGCCACGAATGCGCCAACAAATGACGCAACGCCCGACAAAGACAGCGCCTCGCCTGCCTTGCCCTGCTGAGCCATTGGATAGCCATCCAAACAGGTCATCATGGCCGGTTCATCGCCGGGGATATTCAAGAGGATCGAAGAGATACGACCGCCATACATTGCGCCGTAGTAAACACTGACAAGCAAGATCAGCGACCCCGTCGCGTCCAGACCCAGTGAGAACGCGATCGGAATCAAGATCGCGACACCATTTGCTGGGCCAAGACCCGGCAGCGCACCCATCAGCGTCCCCAGAAAACACCCGACAACCGCCAGTAGGAGGTTTTGCGGGGTGAGTGCGATTGCAAAACCATCACCAAGAAGAGAAAGGATTTCCATGCCTAGTGCTCCTCAGAAACCAAGTGGACCTTTGGCCAAGGCAAGGCCGAGGATCAGGTGGAAAACGACATAGATACTTACCGATGTGCCGACGCCTGTGACGAGGGACCAAAGGGGTTGCGTCCCTAAGCGCCATGTCAAGTAAGCGGTTGCAAATACAGTAGAAATCAAGAAGCCAAATTCGGGAAGCGCCCAGCTGTAAATGAGCATGACAACAGCGGCGAAGACGATTTCAGCGAACTCGCGCATATGCGGCCATTCCGGTTCGTCATCGGGACGTAAAATGAAATAGAGCGAGCAGATGGCCACGATAGTGCCAACGATGTAAGGAAAAGCACGGGGCCCAACCACATCTACCATAAAGCTGTCTTTGATTGTTGATGCAGCCCAGATGTAAAAGATGGCCAAAGCCAAGCCGAAGCCGCCAAAAATGCGGTCACTCATGTTTCCCTCCCAAGAATTAAGTGAAGTGGGCTGACCCGATGCAGCGGGTCAGCCCTGATGGCATTAGTCGATGATGCCAATCTCTTTCGACAGCTTGGTTACATCTGCGATGCTACCAGCTACGAAGTTGTGCATGTCGTCGCCAAAGTTGTTGAACGGCGCGATTGCGGCGGCTTCGAGGGTCTCTTGGAAGCCCGGGTCAGCAACCAAGGTCTGGATCGCATTTGACCAGAACTCTTTCGCTTCGTCCGAGGCACCTGCAGGCATGTAAAGTCCGCGCCAGTTTGCACCTACGACATCATAGCCCAGTTCCTTTGCAGTCGGGATGTCTGGGTAGTTGGCCAAACGCTCTGGCGCCATGATGCCGATGATACGAATGTCACCCGACTCTAGGAAGCCCAGCATCTCAGAGAAATCGCCCGACAGAGCTTCTGTCGCACCTGAAAGCAACCCGGTCATTGCTTCACCGCCACCATCAAACGAGACGTACTTCAGTTGCGTAACGTCTTCCATGCCAGCTTCCCGAGCAACGAGCATCGGTTTAATGTGGTCAAAACTGCCGACAGAAGAGCCGCCAGCAATACCAACAGAACGCGGATCTTCAAGGATCGCGTCCATCATGTCGCTGAGGTCTTGAAATGGTGAGTCTGCACGCACTGCGATGGCACCGTACTCAGCACCGAAGGTCGCGAGGAAGTGCACATCGTCTTGCACGGCCCCCTCATAAATGCCCTGCGCGATACGTGCGCTAGTGGACATTGATGCAGCTACGATCAGATTGTTGTCTTCGTTGCGCTCTTTGGTGACGTGCGCGAAGGCAACACCGCCGCCGCCGCCGGACATATTGGTGACTTGCATCGAGTCTTCGATGACACCCAGATCAAACAGATATTTAGCAGTCGTACGGCAGATGAAATCCCAACCGCCGCCCGGATTAGAAGGTGCGATACATTGCGGGCTTTCAGCTTTGAATTCAGCCGATGCTGTGCCCACACCGGCCAGCAAGGCAACGGTTGCGAACGCGCTTGCACGAGTAAGTTTCATGAACACGAGTAATTCCTCCCATTTGTTCGTTGTTCGATAGCGCGATTCTCGCACTAGCGTCAGTGATTGCATATTAAGGCACCAAAAGCCAATCCTATTTTGCTTTTATACAGGCAAAAATCCACTTCTGGATGAGCGTCAAGCTAAGCTCAGATGACGACCTGACGCATAACATGCTGTTAAATTGTGCTTTTTACCGCAACCTCGAAGTTTCTGAACCCTACTTGCTTTTTGCCGCACCACCAAAAACCAATAATTACCACGCGGGATCTGAAAAAAGATGTAGACGAAAATGCAATTTTTTGCTTTTTATTCGCTATAAAGCCAGAATCTTGGAGCGCACTCTTGGCGTGAATCCAATCTGGGAAATGCCAACAAACAGTCGATTGGTGATAAGGGTGCCTGGACGGACAAGCGAGCTTTCAAAAAAAATTTCAAACCGACTTCTGCATGATATCGTGTCTGGCTCTATTCTTGCGGGACAACATATCAGCGCTCAACAGGTTGCCGACAGATACGGTGTTTCACGCACGCCAGTGCGCGAGGCTCTGATCAACCTAGAAAACCAGAGCGTCCTCATCCGGCAAACAAATCGCGGGTATTTTGTTGCAGACAAAATTCCTTCCAAAGTCAACGCAACCTTAGTTGATACGCCACCTGATGGACATGAAGACTATCAAGCACTGGCTAATGACTGGCTGACAAACCAGATCCCCGAGGACGTCACAGAACAATTTCTACGACAACGATACGGCTGGACCAAAACCAAGGTTAACGACCTTTTGGTCAGGGCGTCACGGGAAGGATGGATCGAACGCAAGGAGGGGTATGGATGGCGCTTTTTGCCTGTTGCCAAGACTCCGGAAGCCTTCGACCAAATCTACCGTTTTCGGATGGCAATCGAACCTGTTGCAATGCTCGAACCCACCTTCGAACTCGACCACAGAGTTCTGTCTGAGCAACGGCGGATTCAGGAAGGTATGTTAAACATGGACCTCAACTCCGCTCCGGACGAGTCATTGCTGAAAAACGGTTCGCTGTTCCATGAAGAACTGATCAAACTCTCCGGTAACCCGTTTTTCCTGATGTCATTGCAGAGGGTTAACCGGATGCGCCGTTTGATGGAATACAAGGCTGAAATTAACCGCGATCGCCTGATTGAGCAATGCTCAGAGCATCTAGAGATTCTTTCACTTCTTGAACGCGGAAGTGTTGCCGATGCCTCGTACCGGATGCGCCAGCACCTTAGCGGAGCATTGAAACGCAAATCGCCACTGGCTTGGAGTTGGGCGGCGGACAACCATTCAGAGATCGAACAAAGCCATGTCAAACGACGCTAGAATTGTGCCCACGATCCGCTCGATGGCGCTAGTTGCCCATGATCAAATGAAAGATCCCATGATCGAATGGGCGAATGCGCATAAGCCTGAACTGGAAAGATTAGAACTATTCGGTACCGGCACGACCGGGGGCCGGATAGCCAAAGAAGCGGGATTGCAAATCACTTGCTTAAAGAGCGGCCCGTTGGGAGGCGACGCCCAGATTGGGGCGTTGATAGCAGAAGAGCGTTTAGATGCTTTGGTCTTCCTTATTGATCCGCTTTCTGCCTTGCCCCACGATGTGGATGTGAAGTCGCTTTTGCGGCTAGCCACACTTTATAACACGGCTCTGGCCATCAACCCGGCAAGCGCAACGTTATTGGTACGTGCGGCAAGCATTGAACCGCCTAAAACAGTCTGAGGTTCCTGTCTTTGCAGCCGGAACATCGAAGGAGCGTAGTGATGGCGTGACGTGCCAGAAAGCAGTGGGAAAGAGGAGGATCATGATCCAGCGCGGTTGACTCGTTTGAGTAGCAAAACTGGTGAATAAATCAGAGTTGGCAAAAAATATCGCAGCGATTGCGAGAAAATGCTGCATCGGCAATTACCGCACCTACAAGAGTCCGGTTTGGCCCGCGACTTGATCCTTGCCTTCTAAATTCTTGCTGCGCCAGGATCAAATGGCAGGTATCGCCGCCGCCGAGTAGCATCATAAAGCAAGCATGTGCAGCAGAATTCGTGCTGCGAGCGCAACGGCATCCAAAAACTGGCGCTGGAGGCGGCTTATGGCGTTTAGTGTCCATTCAACCGCGACGATCCGACCTGACAAAGCCAACTTGGGCACGTTGTCCAACGCGATTTACAGATTTGCGGCAAGATCCACAGCAATGGCGAAATCCGTTCTGAAGGCAATACATGCAGCCCGGACGAAGTCGGTTTTGGCGAACATGAGCGATCAGCAATTGGCCGCGATCGGCATCAGGCGCTCCGAGATTCTGCAGTACGCGGAACGGCTCATGGCGCAGGAAACAGACGGAAAAAACCAAGACCAATGCGGCGGGCCCCAATCCGAGGATTGCTGGCGAACTTGAACAAGAATTGCTGGTCCTCGCTCCTCCCAGAGTAAGCCAGCAAAAGCAGCGGCGACGAAAAATATCAACAGGGACCGCCAATGCTTTTGGGCCAGCACCTTCACCTCCTCCCGAAGGTGCTCGCCCAACCCACGTCTGCAATCGGAGCGACAAGGCGATGGTCCATCTCGGACATCATCAAGACTTTGCCATTCGCCGACACTATCCAGCCGACCAAAACGAGATCTGCGATCACTTTCGACGGCTCGACGCCGAAGCTCGACGCGCGCGGTTCTGGTGGACTGTCAGCGACGAGCGTCTGACGACCTAAGTTCAGAGCATTCCTCATTATGACAGCATTCTCTGTGGCGCGTTTGCAAAAGGGCGTCAGAGGGGCGTCGCCGAACTCCGCGGTGACGACCAGACCGGATCTACAAAGACGGAAGCCGCCTTTTCTGTCGAACCTGATTGGCAAAACATCGGAATTGGTGATGCGCTGTTCGAGCGCATTATCGCAATCGCGCGGAAGTGGGGTATCAGTTCAATTGAATTGATGTGCCTGCGAGAGAACCGCCGCATGAGGTATCTTGCAGCAAAGCACAATGCTCGGCTGTGCATCGATCAGGGCGTTGCTAAAGCAGTTTTGCATCCAAACTGGTCATCGCCCTCCTCCCAAGCCGCAGAAGTCGTTGGTGAAGCCAGGGGATTTTGCTTGTTCATTTGAGTGGGGGGAGAAACAAACGTTCCGAAACGTTGCGTTAACACATACTCGAATACTCTCAAAGTCCCGCAAAGTGGACCAAGCACCGTTCTTGCCGGCTAGGCTCTCATCAAATGCCGGAAAGAGATCTAAGGTGCGACGCGACCTCGTCCGAACCGTGGCCGGCTTTCAGGCAGGCAAATACCACCGGCAGATCGCCCCGCATTCTCGCGGCGTCTCGGCGCATGACGTCCAAAGATGCCCCCACATGAGGGGCAAGGTCGGTTTTATTGATGACTAGGATGTCTGACCTGGTGATTGCGGGGCCACCCTTGCGTGGGATTTCCTCGCCTGCGGCCACGTCGATCACATAGATTGTCAGGTCCGCCAACTCCGGGCTGAAGGTGGCCGATAAGTTGTCGCCACCGGATTCGATCAGGACGACCTCGACGTCGGGGTGACGCAGCCGCATCTCGGCCACGGCAGCCAGGTTGATCGACGCGTCTTCGCGAATCGCCGTATGAGGACAGCCGCCGGTTTCCACTCCAATCACGCGATCCGAAGGCAGGATTTGCATGCGCATCAGAGCTTCGGCGTCTTCTTGTGTGTAGATGTCGTTGGTGATGACGCCGATCGAGTGATCGTCTTTCAAAAGTTCGGCAAGCCTCGCGGTCAGGGTAGTCTTTCCTGCACCGACCGGGCCGCCGATACCGATGCGCAAAGGGCCGTTGAGTTGTGTCATGATTGGAAGAGCCTCGGTTCAAGAGTTTCGTGGGCCATCGCGGAGATGTCTGAGAAAAAGGCGTTGCCAAAAACGTCCGTGGTGTCCGCATTTCTCGTGTCTTCGGCGACCTGAAGGCAAAAGGGCTGCAAGTTCAGGATCACCCGTTGACCGGCCGTCTGCCCGATGGGGCTCAGGCGAATGGCCGAGGAGGTCAGGTTTGCGACAAAGGCCTGCAGATAGAGAACGGCAGTCGTATCGATATCCAGCTCTGCCAATCTAGCGGCGCGACCGACGGCAACGGGCAACAGCATGTCAGGCAGCGCCAAACCCCAGACAGCATTAACCGTCGCAACAAAGGCAGCGCCCTGCCTTTCAGCTTCGCGCAGACGCTCTTCGGCGATAGCAAAGGAACGTGCTTTCGCGTCCATCTCCAATGGGTCGTCGGCAGCATAAGCCAGCCGCATCCAGATCGCATCAGCGCGGCCTGAGCCATCACTCAGGCAATCTCTCAGCCAGTCTTCCAAACTGGTCGCGTCGGCGGCAATCCAACCCTCGTTGATCGCTGTTTCAAGTCCGTGCGAATAGGCGAAGGCCCCCACTGGAAACGCGGGCGACAGCCATTGGGTCAGCGTCAGTAAGTGCGCATCAATGGGCGTGGGCATGGGCCGAGTGTCCGTGATCATGCGCATGGGTGCGCCCGTGACCATAGGCGCCGCCTTCCGGAGTGAAGGGTTCGGTGACTTGGGTCACCGTGGCACCGAGGTGGCTCAGCATATGAGCGATGACGGGATCATCCTGGATCAAAAGGCGGGTCGCCTCGATCTGACAAGGTGTGTGGCGGTTGCCGATGTGCCAGGCGAGGCGGGGCAGGTCTTGCCCGGAAACGGCCAAGAGGTTTTCGGGTGCCGCCGTCACCTTGACCAGACGTCCATCGCCCAGTTCCAGCACGTCGCCATCGTTCAGGGATACGGTCTGTTCGAAGTCTGCGACAAAGGACCAGCCTTCGGTCGTTGTCAGTTTCTTTCGCCGGAAAAATCGGGCGTCATACGTCAACGCGCAGTCCGCCACCGCATTGTCTGATGTGCCAGCGGGATGGAGCGTTTGTGCAATGGGAATATCGGTCATGAGGCCTCAATACAGAAAATACCGCTGCGCCATGGGCAGCTCGGTTGCAGGTTGGCAGGTCAGCAATTCGCCATCAGCCCGCACCTCATAGGTTTCGGGGTGCACCTCGACCTCGGGCATGGCGTCGTTCAGGACAAGATCCGCTTTGCCGATACCGCGCGTGTTCTCCACCGGCAAACTTGTCTTGGCCAATCCAAGCGCATCTCCCAGTCCTTCGGAGTGTGCCGCCTCGGAAACAAAGGTCACGGCATTGGCTTCCAGCGACCGGCCAAAGGCCCCGAACATCGGGCGGGTATAGACCGGCTGCGGTGTCGGGATCGAAGCGTTTGGATCGCCCATCTGCGCACACACAATGCTGCCGCCCATAAGGATCATCTCAGGCTTCACACCGAAAAACGCCGGGTTCCATAGGACCAGATCGGCGCGTTTGCCTTCTTCGATCGAACCGATGTGCTTTGACAGCCCGTGCGCAATGGCCGGGTTGATCGTGTATTTCGCGATATAGCGACGGACGCGGAAATTGTCGTTGTCGCCGACCTCCTCGGCCAAGGCGCCCCGCTGTTTCTTCATCTTGTCAGCGGTTTGCCAGGTGCGAATGATCACTTCGCCCACACGCCCCATGGCCTGGCTGTCTGAAGCGATGATCGAGAACGCCCCCATGTCGTGCAGGATGTCTTCGGCGGCGATGGTCTCGCGCCGGATGCGGCTTTCGGCGAAAGCCACATCCTCTGGGATGGATTTGTCCAGGTGATGGCAGACCATCAGCATGTCCAGATGTTCGTCCACTGTATTGACCGTAAAAGGTCGGGTCGGGTTGGTCGACGACGGCAGAACATGGGCCTCGCCACAGATCTTTATGATGTCAGGGGCATGGCCGCCCCCAGCGCCTTCGGTGTGGAAGGCGTGGATGGTGCGGCCCCTTATGGCGGCGATGGTGTTTTCGACAAAGCCGGATTCGTTCAGCGTGTCGGTATGGATCATCACCTGAACGTCCATGTCGTCCGCCACAGATAGGCAACAGTCGATAGCGCCGGGCGTCGT
This sequence comes from Ruegeria sp. CDSC052, assembly GCF_059610685.1. Classification (NCBI taxonomy): domain Bacteria; kingdom Pseudomonadati; phylum Pseudomonadota; class Alphaproteobacteria; order Rhodobacterales; family Roseobacteraceae; genus Ruegeria; species Ruegeria sp. CDSC052. Next base: position 12,975 of record NZ_JBXWOB010000009.1, on the reverse strand, counting down.
GCCCCAATCCTCATGCAGCTTCAACGCGCAGGCACCGCCCTTGACCTGTTCCTCTAAAGCGGCGGGGAGCGACGCATTCCCCTTTCCCGCAAAGGCGAGGTTCATCGGAAACGCATCCGCCGCCTGCAGCATCCGCCCAATGTGCCACGGTCCCGGTGTGCAGGTCGTGGCCAGCGTGCCATGGGCCGGGCCAGTGCCGCCGCCCAGCATTGTGGTTAGACCAGAATACAGAGCATCCTCGATCTGTTGCGGGCAGATGAAATGAATGTGGCTGTCGAACCCACCGGCCGTCAGGATCTTGCCTTCGCCAGCGATGGCTTCAGTGCCAGGGCCGACGATGATGGCGACGCCGGGTTGTGTGTCTGGGTTGCCCGCCTTGCCGATCTTGTGGATCTTGCCGTCTTTCAAACCGACGTCCGCTTTGTAGATGCCGGTTGCGTCCACGATCAGCGCGTTGGTGATGACGGTATCCACCGCACCCTCGGCGCGCGTGGTCTGCGCCTGACCCATCCCGTCGCGGATCACCTTGCCGCCGCCGAATTTGACCTCTTCGCCGTAGGGGCCTGTCAGGTCCTTTTCCACTTCAATGATCAGGTCAGTATCGGCCAGCCGCAGCTTGTCGCCGGTGGTGGGGCCGAACATGGCGGCGTAGTCAGAGCGGGGGATTTGGGTGGGCATCAGAGATCTCCCATCACAAGCTGGTTGAACCCGAAGACACGCCGTGCGCCGCCAATCAGGATCAGTTGCACCTCGCGCCGTTGACCAGGTTCAAACCGCACGGCTGTCCCGGCTGCGATATCCAGACGCATGCCGCGTGCGGCGTCGCGGTCGAAATCGAGCGCCGCGTTGGCCTCGCCGAAATGGTAGTGTGAGCCGACCTGTACCGGTCGGTCGCCCGTATTGGCGACCATTAGCGTGATCGGCTCCGCCCCTGCGTTCAGAGTGACCTCACCGTCCGCCGGAAAGAGTTCGCCGGGGATCATTGGCGTCTCCGAACCCGGATTGCCTTGCGCTTGGCCATGAAGGCCGCCGCGCCAATCAACAGCAATGCGACGGGTACGGCCCAATCTGCTGAATGCCCATGCGGCAGGCTGGCAGGATGGGCCAAGGCGGGGGAAGCCAGAAACAAAGCGGGAATAGCGTAACGCATGAGAGACTCCTATCGGATGGGATTGTGGACGGTGACCAGCTTGGTGCCGTCCGGAAAGGTGGCTTCGACCTGCACTTCGTGGATCATCTCGGGGATGCCGGCCATGCAGTCGTCGCGGGTGATGACCTCGGCGCCTACCTCCATCATGTCGGCGACCGAGCTGCCATCGCGAGCGCCTTCGACGACCGTGTCGGTGATCAGCGCGATGGCCTCGGGGTGGTTCAACTTGACGCCACGGGCAAGGCGCTTGCGGGCCACTTCGGCAGCCATGGCGATCAGCAGTTTGTCTTTTTCGCGGGGGCTGAGTTGCATGGGTCAGAATCTCCAGGATTTCGGCAGGGTGGTTTCGGTCAGGCGTTCCAGCACCGGCACCAGCCATTGGCGCAACAGATAGGAATCGGCGGCAAGAAGTCGGATGGTCAAAAGATCGGGCGCGACAAGGCTTGCGCCGCCGGTCTTTGGCAAAAGTTGCCGGACAATAGGCAAAAGCGCCTCGGCACGCGGGCCGAAGTAAAGGGCGCTGGCAAGGGCGGTCATGCCGCCTGCGATGGCCGGACGGTCAAGACTGGCGCTGATTGATCCGGTCAGGTTAATGCGGTCCCAATAGATCGGGCGACCATCGTGGCGCAGGGTGATCCGGTCGCGAAAACTGCCCGAGATACGGGTTTCGCCCATGGCGCGTCGACCGAAGACGACGGGTTCGACCAGCACGGCCTCGGCTCCGTCGGTGACGTCCACGTCAAGGCGACGGTTGAGACAACCACCGTCAAACATGATCAACTCTTGTGGCAACCAATGCAGTACCGCGCCCATGGCGACAGACAGGCGCGTGCTGACACACGCAGCGCCAGATGTGCTGCGATAGGCACGTTCTGCGGCTTGGGTTGTCAGGATCAGGTGGCTGTCCGGCCCGGCGCTGGCCGAAGCCTCAAACCGGTCGCCGCCTGTTAATCCGCCCGAAGTGTTCAGCACAATGGCTTCGACGGCATCCTTGCGACGCGGAAAAGCCACCTTGCTAGCGCCCGAGGTTCTGAAGCGGTTTATGCCCGTACGTCCGTCACGGCATTTGGTCGACAAGGTCATGGCACCGATGGATCTCGGGGCGGTGTTCGCCTCTCGTGATGCCAGATGTGGTTGACCCATGCGTTTGTCGCCCCCGGTACTCGACCCGCATGGTTCACCATGCAGATTGGGGGGTGATCCACCGCTGCGCGCCGGGAAAAAGACCAATCCCGGAGTTCTGCCTATTTGCTGTGCGAAAGTGACCCCACTCGCCCAGAAGTTCAGCAATGATGAGATGCCGACACGGAAATGCCTGAATGACGTGTCGAACGGGTGACAGGGACTTCGTCTGTTAAGTGTGCGTTAGCCATAAGGCGGCAGAAAGCTTGATTGCTGACTCTTAGGTCGTTCATGATCGGATCATGAGCAGTTTGAAAACCTTTCTGGTCCTGCTTCTTATCCTGCCGAAGCAAAGTCCGGCGGCAGATGATCCCCTGATGTCTTCATTCGCGGCATGTGCAGGACGGTTCTCGGCCGAGTTGGAACATGCCTGGCTTATGAATGATGACCGCACGGATCAGATCGCGCATCGCCGGGCGCAGTTCATCGACCTTCTGAACACGACGGTGCCCGACGATCAACGACGTCATGCCCTTCACCTGCGTATCGACGCCAAGATGGCGCATGCGAAATTGCTGTCCGCCGCCAGATTCTCACACGATGCGGATCGCTCCAAATGGGCGGTGCGGCGTGCCCGGGCCGAGATCGTCTATTGCACAGGATTCTTGCTTGAAAGCTGAAGCGCCCAAAGATTTGGCGTTTCTTTCGCACAATAAAATGGCGAACCCGCGAAAGTCTGCGCAATTTTTGACGGATTGACGCCAGGGGCCGTTTTCCAACCCCCGCTGATCTCGCAGTCGCAGCAATTTCCATGGAACGACTTCTTCCGGGATCACACAAATCCCGTTGAACGTGCGATGGTGCTGGCCTTGCAATTCCAAAACACCACCGCACTCCGCAATTAGATTGCGTGGGGGGCATATGGGGGATCACACCCTTGAAAGCAACGCTTCCCCGCGCAGTGCCTGAAGGAAAACTGCGATGAAAAAGACACTTCTTAGTTCTGCTGCCGTCCTGGCCGCTTCGATGCTGCCGGCCATGGCGCAAGACTGCCCGATCAAGGTGGGAGTGCTGCACTCCCTGTCCGGAACCATGGCGATTTCAGAAACAACACTAAAAGACACGATGGAAATGCTGATCGAACAGCAAAACGCCAAAGGCGGCGTTCTGGGCTGCGAGTTGGAGGCCGTCGTGGTCGACCCGGCGTCGGACTGGCCGCTCTTTGCCGAAAAAGCGCGCGAGCTGATTTCGGTACACGAGGTTGACGTGATTTTCGGCAACTGGACATCCGTGTCGCGGAAATCGGTTCTACCTGTGATCGAAGAATTGAACGGACTTCTGTTCTATCCGGTTCAATATGAAGGCGAGGAATCCTCAAAAAACGTCTTCTACACCGGTGCCGCCCCCAACCAGCAGGCAATCCCGGCGACGGATTACTTTCTGGAAGAACTTGGCGTCGAGAAATTCGCGCTTCTGGGCACCGACTATGTTTACCCCCGGACGACGAACAACATCCTGGAAAGCTATCTTCAGCAGAAGGGCATCGCCGAGGACGACATCTTCGTCAACTACACGCCCTTTGGTCATTCTGACTGGTCCAAGATCGTCTCGGACGTCGTGGCTCTTGGTGCGGATGGCAAGAAAGTCGGCGTGATTTCAACGATCAACGGCGACGCAAACGTGGGCTTCTACAAGGAACTCGCGGCTGCTGGCATCAGCGCCGACGACATTCCCGTCGTGGCCTTCTCGGTCGGCGAGGAAGAATTGTCGGGTCTCGACACCTCCAACCTTGTTGGTCACCTCGCAGCCTGGAATTACTTCCAGTCAGCAGACACCGATGCCAACGCCGAATGGGTCGAGGCCTGGAAAGCCCGCATGGGCGACGAGCGTGTGACGAATGACCCGATGGAGGCGCATTACATCGGCTTCAACATGTGGGTGAATGCGGCGACCGAAGCAGGTACCACCGATGTCGATGCCGTGCGCACCGCCTTGTACGGGCAGGAATTCCCGAACCTGACTGGTGGCACCGCGGTCATGCTGCCGAACCACCACTTGGCCAAGCCGGTTCTGATCGGTGAGATCACCGAGGATGGTCAGTTCGACATCATCAGCCAGACGGAGGAAGTGCCGGGCGATGCCTGGACGGATTTCCTGCCGGAATCGGCGGTGCTGAAATCCGATTGGGCGGAACTCGATTGCGGGATGTACAACACCGAAACGTCGTCCTGCGTTCAGATCAAGTCGAACTACTAAGCATGGTGGGTTGAAAACCCACCCAACGGGTGCGGCGAATGTCGCCCCCAGAACGCCTTACGGGGGCTGAACTATCCATGTCGCTTATACGTCGGTTCAACATCGGTTTCATGTCGGTGCTTCTGTGCGCTCTTGCCTTGCCACTTTCGGCGCAGAACGCCGAGGCGCCGATCCAGCAACTTTTGCAAGAACATGGCGAAATCATCGCCAAATCCTCGCGCAAGACCATCGGTCCTGCCATCGACGCGCTTGCCTCCAGTGGTCTGGTCGAGGCCCAGGTCGTGCTGGAACGCTGGCAAAACAAAGAGATGTGGCGCGACAAGGACACCGGGCTTTTCGTCTATGGCGAAGCCTCGGGCAAGGAATTGACGGCGTTCGACTTTGCCGATGGCGCGGAACTTGGCACTTTCGTTGCCCGTGACTTCAAACAGTTGAAACCCAACAGCGGCATTCGCGGCATGATCGGCGCGGCCCTGGTGCAATTCCAACTATCAGGGTCCTTTGCCGAAAAGATGCAGGCCCTGAATGCGATCGAGCGTGACTCGGAGGCGTCCCATCTTGTGGCCCTGACCAAAGTTCTGCCCAACGAAACGGACCAGTCTGTGCAAAGTCGCATGGAACGCCTTCAGGGACTTTTGACAATCCGCTTCGGCGCGACCGACGAGGAGAGGATTGCTGCCATCCAGCAGTTTGACGGCGATCTTGGTGTCGATGTCCGGGCCGCATTGAACCCGCTTTTGGCCGTGAAGGTCGAGGCTTCGGCACAAGCACCCGAGGGCGATGACATCGCCCGCATCCTGACCGTCGGCAGCGACGACCTGCCGCGCGAGTCCGCCTATGACCTTCTGGTTGCCGCCGATCTGGCGAAACCCCGGATCAACCGGTACGACAAGCGGAACGCGCTTTTGGCCAACATCTCGGAGGGATCGGTCGCGGGGGTTCATGTGGCGACGCTGAACAGCGAAGACGCACGCGACCTTGCCTATGAAGCTTTGGCCGAACAGGGCGTGGTAGACCCTGTGGCCACCGAAGCCGAGGTGGATGAAACCCTGGCAGGCTTCACGTTCTACGAACGCTACAGCGGCTCGCCTTCAGTGGCCGTTGCCGCGGCGGCGGTGCTGACGGGCATCGAAAACAAGGTGGCATTCAACCAGGCATTTGACCTTGGCCTTGACGCCCTGTCGCTCGCTTCGATCTACTTTCTTGCCGCCATCGGTCTTGCTATCACCTTTGGCGTGATGCGCGTGATCAACATGGCCCATGGCGAGTTCATCATGATGGGCGCCTACACCGGCTACGTCGTCCAGCAGATCATCCCGGATTACACGATTTCCATTATCGTCGCCTTGCCGCTGGCCTTTGCCGTCACCTTCGGCGCAGGGGTCACGATGGAACGGCTAGTGATCCGCCACCTCTACCATCGCCCGCTGGAGACGCTTCTGGCGACTTTCGGGATTTCCATTGCCCTGCAACAGATCGCCAAGAACATCTTCGGCACGCAAGCGCGGCCCCTCACCTCGCCCGGCTGGCTGGACGGATCGCTGGTGTTCAATGACATCGTGTCGATCAGCTATATCCGGATCGCAATTTTCGTTTTGGCGCTTTTGTTCATGGCGCTATTCCTTTTCGTCATGAACCGCACTCGATTGGGGCTGGAAGTGCGGGCGGTGACGCAGAACCCCCGCATGGCGGCCTCGATGGGGATCAACCCTGACAGGATCAACATGCTAACCTTCGGCTTCGGCTCGGGTATTGCCGGGATTGCGGGTGTGGCGATTGGGCTTTACGCCAAAGTGACCAGCGAGATGGGCGCGGACTATATCGTGCAAAGCTTCATGACCGTGGTCGTGGGCGGCGTTGGCAACATCTGGGGCACGCTTCTGGGCGCGACCATGGTTGGCTCGCTGCAAAAAGGGATCGAATGGCTGAACCCCTCGAACACACTGGCCGCACAGACCTATATGATCCTCTTCATCATCCTCTTCATCCAATTCCGGCCGCGCGGGATCATCGCGCTTAAAGGCCGGGCGGCGGAGGCATGAGCATGGCGGAACTGACAGCAGGCCCTGTGCGTCGCACACCTTTCGTGGTGCGTTATCCGTCGGTGCTTATCTTTCTGGCCTGTCTGGGGCTGTTCACCCTGGGCGTGACGATCCTGTCCGAAGGGTTCGGTATCGGCGTCATCTCAACCAGTTTCGTCAAGACCCTGGGCAAGACCCTGTGCCTCTGCCTCGTCGCGCTGGCGATGGATCTGGTCTGGGGCTATTGCGGTATCCTGTCCCTTGGGCATATGGCCTTCTTCGGAATGGGCGGTTACGCGATAGGCATGTGGCTGATGTACGAGCGGACGCGTCTGATCGTCGTCGAGAGCCTCGCCGCCGGAGGGCTGCCGCCAACGCCCGAAGAGGTCTCCAGCGGGATCGCTGGCCAGATCTTCGGTGTCGTCGGAGCCTCGGAATTTCCGCCGATCTGGGCCTTTGCCCATTCTCTGCCGCTGCAACTGGCCGCCGTCGTACTGGCGCCGGGGCTTCTGGCGCTGGTCTTTGGCTGGCTGGCCTTCCGCAGCCGGGTGACAGGTGTGTACCTTTCGATCCTGACGCAGGCGATGACGCTGGCGCTGTCACTGTACCTGTTCCAAAACGACAGCGGATTGCGCGGCAACAACGGTCTGTCAGGCCTGCAGAACCTGCCGGGGTTGGAGAGCACTAGTCAGGCCATCGTTTCGGTCTGGTTCCTTTGGGCCTCGGCCCTGGCTCTTGGACTTGGATACGTGCTGGCGACTTGGATGGTATCGGGCAAGTTCGGCTCGGTCCTGCGCGGCATTCGGGACGACGAAGCGCGGGTGCGCTTCCTTGGCTATCCAGTCGAGGCGTTCAAGCTGTTTGTCTTCACCGTATCGGCCGTGCTCGCTGGCATTGCAGGCGCAATCTACTACCCACAGGCGGGCATCATCAACCCGGCGGAACTGGCGCCCATTGCCTCGATCTATCTGGCGGTCTGGGTGGCCATCGGCGGGCGTGGGAGATTGTACGGAGCCGTGATCGGCGCGGCTTTCGTCTCGCTCTTGTCGACCTGGTTTACCGGCGGGCAAGCCCCTGACCTGAACATCGCCGGGTATCGCATTCAATGGGTCGATTGGTGGACCGTCCTGTTGGGGCTGTCCTTCGTGGCGGTTACGCTTTTCGCACCGAAAGGCATTGGAGGGCTGTTCGACGCCTTGGCAGCGCGTCGCAACCCCAATCGGCATGGGCGCGACCTGGGGCCGGGCCACGGTTCTTTGAGAGAAAAGGAGGCAGATGCATGAGCGCGCTTCTTGAAGTCTCGGGCGTGTCGGTCAGCTTTGACGGGTTCAAGGCGCTGAACAACCTGTCGTTCAGCATTGACAGGGCCGAATTGCGGGCGGTCATCGGCCCGAACGGCGCGGGCAAGACCACCTTCATGGATGTGGTGACCGGTAAAACCCGGCCTGACGAGGGCCATGTGCTTTGGGGCGAACCGCCCGTGTCCTTGCTGGGCAAATCGGAAAGCAAGATCGCCATGGAAGGGGTCGGGCGCAAGTTCCAGCGACCCACGGTGTTTGAGGATCAGACAGTTCAAGACAACCTGATGATGGCGCTGAAAAAGTCGCGGTCGCCGCTGGCCGTGCTGCTGTTCAAACCCGAAACACCGGACTTTGCCCGGGTCGAAGAACTGGCGGATGTCATTGGGCTGGACGCGGTTCTGTCACGGAAATCTGGCGAGTTGTCCCACGGGCAAAAGCAATGGTTGGAGATCGGGATGCTCTTGGCACAGGAACCGAAGCTGTTGCTGGTGGACGAACCTGCGGCAGGCATGACGACCGCAGAACGTCAGAAGACCACGCAAATTCTGCGGGACGCGGCGAAGACCCGCGCTGTCGTCGTAGTGGAACACGACATGGATTTCGTACGGCGTTTGGATTGCAAAGTGAGCGTGCTGCACGAAGGCTCGGTTCTGGCCGAAGGCTCGATCGATCACGTCACCAAGAACCAGCAAGTCATCGAGGTGTACCTTGGCCGATAGTTTCCTCAGCATCCGCGATCTGACGCTGCACTATGGCGGCAGCCAAATTCTGAACGGCGTGGATTTCGACGCGGCCCAGGGCGAGGTCACCTGCTTGATGGGCACTAATGGCGTAGGCAAGACGTCGCTGTTAAAGGCACTGGCGGGCACCCATCCCCGGTCGGGGGGCGACTATGATCTGGACGGCCAAAGCATCGGAAAGCTGAAGGCCTTTGACCTTGCGCGGAAGGGCGTTGCCTATGTGCCCCAGGGGCGCGAGATCTTTCCGTTTTTGACGGTGCAGGAAAACCTTGAGACGGGATTTGCCTGCCTGCCAAGTGGCGAACGCAAGGTGAAGGACGAGATTTTTGATCTGTTCCCCATTCTGAAGAAGTTCCTGCAACGGCGGGGCGGTGACCTTTCAGGCGGCCAGCAACAGCAACTGGCGATCGCGCGCGCGCTGGTGTCGAACCCGAAAGTGCTTCTTCTGGATGAACCGACCGAAGGTATCCAGCCGAACGTCATCCAGCAGATCGGCGGCACCATCCGCATTCTGAAGGAACGCGGGAACATCGCGATCGTCCTAGTCGAACAGTATCTGTCCTTCGCCTATGATCTTGGGGATGCCTTCGTCGTGATGGAGCGCGGTGCCGTCAAACTGAGCGCGCGAAAGCCGGAACTATCACTCGAAAAGCTGACCGCCAGCACGTCTTTGTAGTACGCAATGGCAGGGTGATCTGTATACTATTCTTCCCTTCATAACCGGTTTTACCGCTTCAAGGCCGTAAGTCTGTTCCAAACCGGCGAACGGCAAGTGCCATTCGCCGACGCGGGTCAGATTTCAATCTGCTCCGCAATAGTGAGAGCATCTTCCAACTCAACGCCAAGGTAACGCACTCTACTGTCAATCTTAGTGTGACCCAGCAAAAGCTGCACTGCGCGGAGATTCCCTGTCTTACGGTAAATCTCCGCTGCTTTGGTTCGGCGGAGTGAATGGGTCCCGTAACCGCTCGACTCCAATCCAATCGCAGTCACCCAATCTCTGACAAGCCGACCATGCTGACGCGTTGAGATATGGGGTCGCTCGAGGAAACGGCTCGGAAACATGAAGCTACAGCCCATCATCTTTGGCGACTTGACCCAAGCATGAACCGTATCCTGTGTGTTTTCCGTCAGTTCGAATTGTACTGGTTTCTTGGTTTTGCTCTGGACCACTGAAACCCGTTCTCGAGCACGGATCGCCCAGACCTGCTTGGGAAGCAAGGGTCGTTTCTGGCCGATGATCCGCCCCTTGTTTCATGCTCTGCGCTTTGGGGTGACTGCGGGAAGTTGAACTCTAGGCATAATGTTCCCTCCAATCCGCCCTCCGCATCCAATCATCGGCACCACGCCAACGAGACAATTGTACAATCGAATCGGATGCCTGCTGTCCGAAGCCCACTCTACTTGAGTTCTCGGTGCATGCATTGAACCGCTTTGAGTTCGTTGGCGGACATAGGTTGTGATGCACCCCAGAACGGAATCAAGGCGCGTCAGCCCCACCGTGGAAGCACCGGTCCGGTGGGCCGACGCTTGCACGGATTTTCACGGATCACTGCTTCAGTCCACAACCTGTGAATCCGGGCGCACATTCTTGCTAGGCAATATGTGAATGGCCGAATTCAGCGCTGTGCCGTAACACAAGAATTCGTGCGTGCGCAGAGATTTCCGTGTTGCGAGCGTACGCAGCGAAAAAACCCGAGGTACAGGTTGGGCACGCTGCCGCCATTCTCCGCGGTGGTCATCGATTGGTGGTAAGAGCCCTTACCTGCTGTCGACCGAGCTTCGGACTTTTGCATGTGCGGCACGTAGCGAACCGCACATTCCGGACGTTCAGACCCGAGCGGCAAATGGTAGGTGAGCGGACTAAGCCGCCACTCGCCGCACCGTCCACTAAGAAGCGCTCCGCGAACTTTGCGGACCCTGGAACAGCCTTTGACACAACAATTTGGAACGCCGCAGTTAACCGCGTGCACACCAGCATTGATTTCGAAAAGGTCCCAATGCCATCATCTTCTAAAAGTAGGAGGGGATTAGATGTGGAAACCAATCATATTTGCTTTTTTGATTGTCGTGACTGGTGCCGCAGCGGCTATGTCGCACGATGTGCGGGATCCAGCGGCTTTGCAAAAACCGCTTATTCAGGACTTGCTAACCGAGTCGCTCAAAAGCACTGAGGGCTTGGAGGTTGTCGTGAGCCATGTTGCCCTACCACCAAACCTCACTTTACCAATGCATTGGCATCCCGGTGAAGAATTTGCCTACATTCTGCGGGGCAGCGTCACCCTCATCCTAGACGGCGAAGGCGAACAAGAAGCTTTTTCAGGTGACGTTGGCGTCGTTCCGTTGAAGAAAGTGCACACCGCTCGCTCAGGGGACGAAGGGGCAACCATTTTGGTGTTCCGTGTCCATGAGGAGGGCCAGCCAGGCAGAGTTTTGGTCAGCGACTGATTTTCAAGACAAAGGCGAAACATCCTTTACCGAATGCATGGTTGTCGGAACCGGGGGGGTGCCGTTTGCCTTCACACTTGCAACCCTGCTTTTTTCCACCCGCTGCGCCAGCGATCAGCGCAGGTTGGAATAGAGAATAATGGTAAACGTGTTGTCTCGGTTATCGAAGCCGCATTCGGAGCGATTTCGTTCAATTTGACAGCCGCTGTTTTTGCCGCATCTATGTCATCGAGCTCAGCAAGCGAGGCAATCAGCATCAGGTGGCTCATCAGGAAGGTTGCACGCACAGACAAGGCTTCGCGACAGGCCTGCGCGGCTTCCTCATAACGTCCCAAGTGAAACAAGGCGGCACCCTGTCCCATGAAAGCGGCGTGCCGCAATGGATCACCCGGGCTGAGTTCGACAGACCGGACTGCATGTTCCAGCGCCTTGTCAGGGCGATTCAGCAAATAAAGATTTGCAGCGGCGAGCATGTGGACCGTCGCCGCGTTGGGATTTTCCGACAATGCTTCCTTAAAGGCTGTCCGCGCACGGGACAGGTCTTGTGCCAGCATAGAGATCGAATGTGCGGCATAAGCCTTTGCAATGCCGTCCGCGCGATCGCTCCGCAGCACCTGCTCTGCGGCCGCGACAGCTGACTTGGGTCCCTGATCTACAGGTTCCAAACCTTGCACAAGACGTTGGATATGAAGCCATGCTAGCAAGCCCGCTGCGGAGGCGTATTCCGGATCTCGATCCAAAGCCAGTTTTGTCAGTCGTATTGCCTCTATGTTGTCTTGGTCAGTCAGCAAGTGGAAATGTGATAATGCTCGGAGGTAGAGCTCGTATGCCTGTAAGTCCTTGGTGGGTTTTGCACGCGCACGATTTGTTTCAGCGTGCCGCACCGATGGTTCAATAGCTGTAACTACGTCTTCGGTGACTTGATCTTGAAGATCAAAGATGTCGTCGAGCACACCGTCAAAGCGGTCCGCCCACAAATGGCTCCCATTTTCGGTATCTATGAGCTGTCCCGTGATGCGGACGCGCTGCCCGGAACGCCGAACGGAGCCTTCCAGTACATACCGAACCCCTAAGTCGCGGCCCACGTCGCGGATGTCCGTGCTTTTCCCCTTATAAGCAAAAGAAGAGTTTCGTGCGACGACCATCAACCAACGAAACCGAGATAGCTCAGTTATGATGTCTTCCGTTATGCCATCGGCAAAGAACTCCTGCTCCGGATCACCCGACATATTGTCGAATGGGAGCACTGCGATTCCCGGCCTCACATCCGCTTTGATCGCGAGATTGGCTTTCGTACCCTTTGGCCAACACCAGATTCCAACATGCCGCGTGATGTTTTTCAGTTCGGTTTGCTCTCCGCCGTCGAATAATCCCGCATCGTTACGGTCAAGGCTGTTATGTGACGTATCTGAAAAGAGCACTTGTCCCGGCTTCGCGAGAGCCTCCAGACGCGCCGCAACATTGATGCCGTCGCCGAAAATGTCATCGCCATCGGTTACCACTTCCCCTGTGTGAACCCCGATGCGCAGTTTGATGTGGTCAGGTTTGTGGGCGGACTGAACTGCAATCGCGCAAGCTGCTGCTTCAGATGGTGATTGAAACTCGACGATCCAGCCGTCGCCCATGCTTTTGATCAGTGAACCATTGGTATCTTCCACGATCGGGAGAAACGTGTCCTCGCGGAAGGTCTTTAATGCAGCGACTGTGCCAGTACGGTCCTGATCCATCAGCGCGGAATAGCCCACAATGTCGGCGGCCAATACCGTCGTGAGACGTCTTCCCATTCACCCCTCCTCTTTGCAATGAAGTTAGCTCGGTGGGTTGCTTCTGTCAGCCCATTCGTCAGATTTTGAAAAGCCGTAGGCTCCAGACTCATTGATTTACAGCCAGAATAGGACTGTAGCAGCGAGAGCGATGGCCGAGAGGAATACCTTTGG